>JABCZZ010000009.1:153-52357 GCA_013289445.1 Alphaproteobacteria bacterium | reverse complement strand
GGGTCATCCGAATTGATCTGCGCAGCAAGACCATTGAGCGTATTGAAGTAGTTGACACCCGTCGCAGCGGTAGGCTGGTTCTGCAGATCAAGTTCCTGCACCCAGTTGATGCCGGACAACGGGCTGCTGCCGGTGGTGCCGGCGGCGTTGCCGTTGGAGAACGTCACGCTTTCATTGGCATTTGCGGCGCTCACATACAGCCTGCCACTTTGCACGGTGGCGGTCAGTTGGTTGCCGGAACCAGCATTGATGGCGGCGGCAAGCGTGTTAAGGCTGTTGAACTGGCCATCCGAAGCATCAGGGTCTGCATTGTAAGTGAAGGTCAGCGGCGAGTTGTTGCCCACCGTGATGTTAAAATGCAGAGCGTTGGAAGCAAAGTCCGCTGTTGTCGTGCTCGATCCGGCGGGGCTGATAAAATCGGCATCCGCTGTCGTGGCATTCAGGATGTTGCCGGTGAACGGGTAGGTGGTGTTGCTGACCGTGATCGCACCGGTATTGTGTGCCGAACTGGTTGAAACGGAGGAGGAAGCGAGCTGTACAGTTACCGTGTTGCCTGAAATGGAAGCAACTGTAAACTGTCCTGTAAGCTCGGCAGGAGTGAGACCGCCGATATTGCTGCTGCCGATATTGGAAAGGCTGATAGCGCCGCCTACCTGATAATCCGCGCCGTTAGCAACGGTGAGCTCGACCTGACTTGTTGTAGGAGAGGCGAAAGGACCGGCAATCGTGAAGGTGGGATCGCTGTCGGTCACGGCAGGACCGCTGATGCCGGTGGCAGAGGCACTGGGGATGCTGACTATAAGTGACATATTGTCCGCATTGCCGGTGACGGTTGCCGTGGAACCGGCCACTGCGGCTTCGATTTTGCTGGCAATAGTTGAAAGGGTATCACCGCTGGCAACGGTAACGACTTGCCCATCGATGGAAAAGGTGTTATCCGGGCTGGTGGCATCGAACAGACCGGTGCCGGTCGCGCTTGCTGGACCTGAGTTTGCTACATTGATATTGTTAATGGCAACGGTGGTAGTGGTAGCAGTAGAAGCGCCATTCGTTGTCAAGTTGCCCGCAGCAACGCTTTCGGTTACCAGCGTATTGGCGCCGTCACCGGGATCGTTGGCTGTGGTTACGCTGCGGCCGACGGTGAATCCACCGTAAGTGAACATGTCGGGTGCAGAACCACCACTGGTAATATCAAGTGTATCGCCGCGCACGAGTCCGCTGCCGGTGGCAAGACTGTCATAGTCGTTGCCGACGATAATTGTCGATCCGGTGATGCCATTATTGGCAGCGCTGGTGCCGAAATCGCTCGACATGGTACCCACGGCACTGGAACCCGGAAGCACCGCCTGCTGCGAATTGAGGTTGGCTGACAGGTTGACACTGCTGGTGGCTGTTGCCGTCCCAGTGGCGTTGGAATTGACGTTGACGGTTTCCAACGCGCTGTCGGGTGCGGTTGCACCGCTAGCCAGAATCGGCAGGCCCTGCAGGTAATAACCATTGGAATTGACGAAATTGCCGTCGGCGTCCTGCGTGAAATCACCCGCGCGGGTATAATAGAGGGTGCCGCCTGCGGCTGCCGTAGTGCTGACCGCAATCAGACCGCCGCCGGTGATGGCGACATCGGTGGAGGAAGAGGTCGCCTCGATAAGACCCTGCTGGTTAACGAGCTGCTGGGTATTGCCGATCACGCCGCCGGGCGAGAAGCTGGTGGTGCCTGAGGGAACAACGAGGGTGTCGAACGACGCGGCGCCTTGTTTATAGCCGACCGTATTGACGTTCGAGATGTTGTTGGAAATGATGCCGATCGCATTGGACTGTGAGTCAAGACCCGACACGCCCGCGAAAAGTGCTCCTAATAGACCCATAAAAACCTCCTAAGAAAAAACCAATTAAATGTGAAAAATGTTTACGAAATTCCCTTGTTGTTATGAACCAGACCCGCTTGTTGAGGATCCGGAAGATGCCGATACCGCAGATTCACCTGCGAGGTTGGTGACGCTGAACACATTGCTCTCCGCTACCTGCAGATTATTGCCCAGATTGAGCATGACCGTGCCGTTGCTGACGGATGCCGACGTCACTGTGCCGACTTCAAACGGCGTGGCGGTGATAGCCTTGCCGGTGGCATCGGTAGCGGTGACCGATACGGTATACGTGCCGTCGGGTTCGGTGGCGCCGGTAACGCTGTTCTTGCCATCCCACTGCACCAGATTCTGGCCGGCGGCGGTGTTGCCGGTGCCGGTGAATACGGTATTGCCGGAGCTGTCCTTGATGGTGACATTGACGGTTGTTGCGGCGGAAGCAAGCGTGTAACCGAAATTGCCGGCTCCGTTGGTCAGGCCCACCTGATCGCCGGTGGCTTCGACGGTCGTGCCGATATAAGAGGAAGCGGCTCCGATCTGGCTGCCCTGCGCCTGGGTGAGCAGTGACTGCAGCAACGTGTTGGTCTGCACCTGTTGCTGCACGCCGGCGAATTCGACAAGCTGTTGGGTGAACTGGTTGGAATCCACCGGATCAGTGGGGTCCTGGTTCTGCAGCTGGGTGGTCAGCAGGTTAAGGAAAGTGTTGAAATCGGAAGCGAGTCCAGTTGTGCTGCTGGCGCTGCTGCCGCTGGAAGCTGTGCTGCCGGTCGTTGCCGTTGTCGAGTTGGAACCCGGTGTAGTGGTTCCATTGGTGGCAGTGGGGAACGGCGAGACGATAGTGCTAAGATCAGTGCTTAAACTCATAAAATTCTCCTTAAACGCGAATATCCAGTCCCTGCTCGACCGACATACGGTAAAGCATGGCGCCTGTGTTGGTGGTAATGTCGTCATCCTCCTCGCCGATGGCGGCTACTTGCGTGTAACCACCGCTTTTGGCAGGACTCTGTTGATTCTGTTGCTGGCCGCTCAGGTTGAAGGCAAGGCCGCCGGTGTTGGTTTTAAGACCGATATCGCGCAGGGCTGATTCCAGCGAACGCGACTCATTTTGCAACATGTTGAGTGTCTGGCGGTTGTCGGCGGTAATGGTGATGCCGGTCTTGCCATCCGCGCCGGTGTTCATCTGCACGACGACACGACCCAGATCGGTCGGAGTAAGCTGGATTTTGATTTGGCTTGCGCCGGTGATGGCAGCATTTTTTATCTGCACCAGCACTTGATCCGCAGGTGATTGTGTAGTGGTGGCGGCAGCGTTTGACACCAGCTTCACGAATTCGCTGCTGGAAGCCTGCTGGCTTGTCGAAGGGGCGACAAGGGCAGAGGCGTTGGTCGCAGCATTGGTATTTGCCTGGTTATTGGTGTTGTTGCCGGAATCATTCTGCTTGTCGCCGGTGGTGGCGCTTGCCAGCATATCGGTGATGCGCGAAAGAGCCGTCTGCAATGCAAATGCGTTATTAGCTGCCGACTGCGAAGTGTTGTTGAGCAATGAAGAGAATGTCGCATCGCCCGTAGCGGCGGACGCATCCTGGGTTTTAGTCGCATCACTTGCAGCAGCAGACGATGTGCCGGAACCCGCGAGGGTCTGCTGAAGCAGTTTATTTAATTTGGTGAGCAATGCGGCGGTGCCATTGTTGCCGACGCTCTGTGTCTGATCGGTGTTTGCCGAAGTGGCGGTCGCAGCAATCTGTGCCGCGGTCTGTCCGGAAGCGCCAAGCAGCGAAGCAAGCTGTGAAAGAATCTGGCTCAATACTGTGCTGTTATCGTCGGTAGATGTGTTTGTCTGCGTGTTGTTGCCTGCAGAAGAACTGTCCGAAGCATCAACAGCAGAGGTCGTGTCGGTGCCGCCGGTCTGGCTATTGCTGTTTCCAGCCAGAGCCGACTGAAGCAGCTGTTGCAACTGCTGTAGTAATTTCTGTTCCTGCGGAGTCAGAGCTGCGGGTTGTGACGAAGGCTGTGTCGCCGGCTGGGTATTGGTGCCGGCATTCGTTGCATCGATCGCGGCGTTTGCGGCATCATCGCTGTCGGTGCCGCCGGAGCTATTGCTGGTGGTTTGAGCGGCGAGGGCCTGGAATTGAATCAGCACAAACGCAGCAAGTGCGCTGATGTCATCAGAAGAACTATTGCCCTTAGAAGTCTGTTTCGCGCCTTGCGATGTTGCACCCTGCGTCTGATCGGTATTGGCGGCAGCTGATGCACCCGTCGCGGCAGAACTGCCGGTGGAGGTCTGCTGTGAATTGTCCTGCTGGTGATTGTCGAGCAATTTGCTGAAATGCGAATTGTCGTTGCTGTTGTCGGTATTTGTTGAAGCGGAGTTATCCGTTTGCGCGGCCGAACCCTGCTGTGTGCTTGCCGTATTCTGCGAATTGGTGTTATCGCTGGCATCGGTTGCGGACGTATTGGTATCCTGCGCTGCCGACGAAGGAGCGGCCTGCGGGGGAGCGGGCGTGGCAGAAATCGGAAGATTGATACTCAGGTCGGCGGTCATTTAAGTACTTGTATGGTTGAACCGCCTATTAATAAGCAAGGGCCGTGCCAAGACCGGTCAATAAATTAATATGTTGTTTTATAGAGATTATTATTGGTAGTTATGGGGCGGCTAGGGGTTTAAACCTAGGAGCAAACCCTGCCAATTACGGCACACGGAAAAAAATGCCGGGCGAGGTATGGACAAGCAAAAAAGTTGCAAAACCGTAATTTATTTTGCTATCGGCTGCGCCGTAGAATGTCTTTTATAATCAGTTATAAAGCCTATGTTGCTGCGATAAGTTTCGGGCTGATAAGGCACAGTTCATTGGTGCCCGCCCGGAAAAATGGCTGGGTCATCAAATCGGTTGCTCCGCACACGAGCAATCAGTCGCTCACCTGCCAGCGAACGTGTTTTTTAGCATGTTTTATGCATCTGCATGCACTACTGAAGCGCTCAATCCAATGTCTTTTTCAAGAGCGGAGCCTGCCCTATATCAAAGCCCTGCTCGTCTAATACAACGCAAAGAATTACGCCGAAAGCGTAACGTTTACTTCAGCAGCCACAGGTACGTTAAGCGGCTGACTGGCCGGCGGCACATCCGTGCCGGTGGTGTCGAGCGTACGATCAATATTATCCCATACATCGCGCATCTGCTTGAGCTCTTCGATAATCGATTCGCAATTCTTCTTGCTCTCCTGAGGCTTCAGGTTGACCGACAAAATACGTATGGACATGTCGGTATAATAACGAAACAGGGTATTGGCTACATCGCCGCCTTTTTCAAAATCAATGCTGCCCTGCAAACCATTGATGATCTTGGATGCTTTAAGCAGCAGGTTAAAACGGTCTTCAATGCGCTTTTCCTCAAGGGCAATAATGGCCTGCTTGAGAAAACGGATAGCGCCATCATAAAGCATGACCACTTGGCGTGTTTTGGGTACCGTGCGTGTGGCAAGAGAATAGGCTTGATAGTGCGATTGCTTGGATACCATAACCGGCTAACCTCCGTGACTATTAACTTGAACTACCCGCTAACTGCTGTGCATTGAGTAAATCGAGAGAGCTGTTGGCAGAATTGATAGCGGCTTCGAGGGCGGCGAATTTTTGCAGCAGTTGCTGGCGCGTGGTCGCCACCTGACTGGTGATAGTGGTAATCTGCGTGTTGATACTGGTGTTTTTAGTCTGAAGCGCCGTCTGATCGGTGGCCAGCAAACCCGTATCAGGCGTGAGTGCCTGGGTGATGGCATTATTCATTTGGTCGGCAACACCCTGCGACAGGTTTACCGTAACGCCGCTGGCATTCGCAGCGCTGCCATAAATAAGCTGCATGCCGGAAAGTGCCCCATCACCCGCCGGCACACTTAGCAATAGACCGCTGCCGTTGAGGGAGCTCGAGGTGAGGTTGATAGTGGTCGACTGTCCGCTGGTAGGATCGATATACGTTGCGGTAGACGTACCGGATTGATTAACATTGAGCGTAAAGCTGGTCACGCCCGCAGTGGTAGGACTCTGAAACAATGCAATGTCAGACAAGGTTCCACCGCCTGAGGCGGTGGCGGTAAGATTGGATCCAAAGATATTTTCCACGGCGCTAAAATTACTCTGCAGCGACGAAAGTAAACTAGCGCTGTCAATCGACAGCGTGTTATCGACCTGGGGCGTGGTGCTGGTGGCGGGAGTATTGGCAAAACTGATGCCAATCGCCGAGAGTGTATTGGGCGCGCTGGTTGAAAGGCCCTGTACGAGGGTAGCGGCTTCCTCTGTCAGCTGGTTATAGATGGTGCGCAGTGTCGTATCGGAATAAAGCACTGCCGAGGAAGCAGGTGTTCCCGAGCTGTTAAGTTGCGTCTGCTGCGCGTAAAACGTGAGAAAACTGTTATAGGCATTAGCAAAAGCGGTGATGCCTGACTCGATAGTCGAGCTATCGGGCGCAATCTGCAGGGTGAAACTTGCACCCGATTGCGAGGAAGTGTTTTGCAGCAGGTTAAGAGTAACACCCGGAATGAGATCGGAAATAGTATTAGTGGAGCGGGTGATGGTCGCTCCGTCATAAGTGAAACTGGCATTCTGGCCTTCATTGCCGGTCGGGCCGCTCACCATGGTCTGGAACGAAACTTCACCCAGAGAATTATTGGATTCAGTGCCTACGGTGCTTGCTGCAGTGTTGGTAAAATCGAACAATGAGCCCGTTCCGGTCGTGGTGGATGAGAAACTCAGCTGATATACGCCCGCAGAAGTTTGCAGCACGGTGGCCTGAATGCCGGTCTGACTTGTCGCAGCGTTGAAATCGGCAGCTACTTGGGTGAGGGTGTCGCCGCTGTTAAGTGTGACGGTGCCTGTACCACCCGGCCCGGTGATCTGGATGGTTCCGGCGTTAAAGTATCCGCCTCCGCTTGTGCCATTCGCGCCTGAAGCCACAGTGACAGAGCTGCTGGCAGAACTAAACTGAGTGGTCATCAGCTGCGTGGTATTGCTTGCTATACTTGTGATATTGGAAATGGTGTAAGTGCCAGCCGCAGTGCCCGACGCCACATCGGCAGTAATATAATTGGAGGCGTCCTGCGAAGTATTGGAAGTGAAGTTGCTGGTATTAACTGCCCAGATGTTATTGGTGGGATCCGGACTCTGCGGTGTGGCAAGGGTAGCAGCTGCTGTTTGAATGGAAGTCAGCAGCTGCTGCAGCGTATTGAGCGCGCTTGCTTGATTGTTATTGACCGTAACCTGATCCTGCAACGGAGTGATCTGCGAGGACTGAGCTGCAACAATACCGTTAATAACGGCTTGTGTGTTCAGTCCTGAAGAGAGCCCTCCCAGCACGGTTGCACCGCTGCCGTTGGTGAAGACATTGCCTAATGATATCGGTGATATTGTCATATATTCCTTTTGTATTCTAGCAGTTTACTGAAGAATTGTCTCTCATCATCAGCATTCCGCCAAACATATATAAGCAATAACTATGCCAACACTCTTCACGCATCGATAGACAGTTGCGCTCCGTTAGAAGCCGTCTGGTGCGGCTTTACATATTGTGGCTGGGGCTCATACGTCACAGTGCCGTCACGCAGACTTACGTAACGTGTGATATATGTTCCCGTCGCATCCTTAAAGATCGAAAATTCTTTATCGCTTACGGCGTAGACATTCTTAAACGATAAAGCCGCCTGCAAAGTAGCTTGTGACTGCAGCTCTTGCGGGCTTTCTTGCGTCGATGCTGTCGGATCGGTTGCTCCGGCCACCGCAGGAAATTGTACCTGTTCCTGCGGCGCAGGTTCGGATACTTGAACGGGAGTAGAATCAGTCGTTGCCGTCTTGATAGCTGGTGTAGCGTTAAACTGAGGTACTCCCGACACTGGAATATTTATTTCCATAGTCGAATCTCCATGCTTATCACCATCGTGAGGGCGGGGTTACCGCCCCCACGACAGATGATTACTCAGATTACGCTAAGAGCTTGAGCAGGTTCTGCTGGAGCTGGTTGGCCTGGGCCAATACAGCGATACCCGCTTGCAACTGGACCTGGTTCGTAGCGAACGTGGTCGAGGTTGCAGCAACGTCGGTATCAAGCAGGCTGCTTGCGGCAGCACCTTCGTTCTGTGCCGCGCTGCTAAGAGCGGTCGTGGCGAAGTTGAAGGACTCTTCATCGGCACCCACAGTGGCGCGTATGCCGGTCACTGTATCAAGTGCAGACTGCACCGCAGTTGCGGCAGAGCCGGCGGCTGAGGTGGAGCTCACAGACGAGCTGCTGATGGACAGCGTGCCGGTGTCTGCGCCAGAGATCTTCACAGTGAGCGTATCCGAAGAAGCCGTGCCCACCTGGAAGGTCAGCGTAGAACCACCCGAGGCAATCAAATTCACGCCGTTGAAATTGGTCTGTCCAGAGATGTTGCTGATTTCCGAAGTAAGAGCCGTGAATTCCTGGTTAAGGAAGCCAAGCTGCGTGGTGCTGAGCGAACCAGAAGCAGCAGAAGCTGCAATGGCTTGCTGACGCTGCAGAATGCTCTGAATCTGCGAAAGCGCGCCGTCCGCCACCTGCAGAAGGCTTGAACCCTGTGAAGCGTCGGAAATAGACGCATTCAGAATGTTCACCTGGCTTTGCAGACCGGTACCGGCGGCAAGTGCCGACACGTCGGTTGATGCATTGACGATGCGGTTACCGCTCGATAATGCAGCGACGTCGTTGTCAGTGTTAGTTGTAGCCGTGCTGATGTTAATCTGTGCAAGTTCGGCTGCAAGATTGCTGTTGATTGAACTAATAGACATGATTGAGTACTCCTACTTGGATGTTAAGAACAAAGGGCTACTTGCCCAGATATATATAGCCTCAAAACCCTTTCGGATTCTCAGACTACTTAACTACTGTTATACCCCCAACTGATTAAAGAAAGGTTAACAGCGCGACAAAAAAATGCGCAAATTTCAAAGCAGGCGTGGGACGGGGCCCTTATTGTTATTCTTCAGCATTCATTATATAGAGAAACGCAACGCTGGTAAATTGCTAGCACGATTTATTTTTCAAGGCAAGTTCGGCTATAATTATTAATATATTACAGTAAGTTAATATGTCTTTTTCCTCCCAGGCCCCTGCCAAATCCAGGACCGATATCATCGCGGCACATATTAAAGAGAAGCGGGCGCAAGAGGCAGCACCTTTGGTAGAGGCCTTACTTAAGGACGAACCTCAAAACGCCGTTGCCTGGCATCTGAAGTCATGGGTGGAATATTATAATGGTAATGTCGCGGAGGCTATTGTCAGCCTTAACACGGCACTGCAATACGACCCGGTCTTTAAGGAAGCTTGCGCGGATCTCGGCCGCATGCTGGAAGCGGCCGGACATTCCCAGCTTGCTGTAAAAGCGTATGAGCATCTAATCAAGATTGAACTTATGCAGCCGGCAAGAACGCCCAAGGTGGTGGTAAACGAAAGCGGGGCGAAGTCGGCCAAGAAATGGTTTCAGGAAGGACGTCTGCTGCAGGCAAAAGGAGATTCGCTTGGTGCGGTCACCGCGTTTCGCAAAGTGCTCAAGCTCTATCCTGCCATGCCCGAAGCGCTTACCAATTTAGGAGTGGTGCTCTCGTCACTGCGCCGTTACACGGAAGCGCAAGAAGCGCTTTTGACCTGTCTGCGCATCAAACCGGACTACACGCCGGCACTCGTGACGCTGGGCACCTGCTATAAAGATACCGCGCAGAATGGCAAAGCCATCGCAGCCTATCGTCTTACGCTGGCTGCCGATCCCAAACATGTTCCCGCCGCCGTCAATATCGGCAGAACGTATTTTGAAAAGAATTTTGAAGAAGCTATCAAGGCGTATGAATATGCGCTCACCATTGATCCTGAATGTGTCGAAGCGCTCTGCGAACTCACGTTTTTGTCGTACCGCATGTGTAAATGGGATAAGGCAGAGGAGGGGCGCAGGCGAATGCAGCAGTGGATTGCAGAGGAAAGGCGGCCCATGGGACCGTTCACCGTCGCCACCATGGTGCCATCACCGCAGCTGCAGCTGAAAAATGCCAGACGCTATTCTATCGGAGCCTATGCGGCGGGCAAGCACTACGACCCCGCTTTTACTCTGCCGGCAGATGCTCGCGGTGATGGCAAGTTACGCATCGGTTACCTTTCTGCTGATTTCCAGGACCATGCCACTGCGCGCCTCATCAGCGAATTATTCGAACAGCATGACAGAAGCCGATTCGAAATTTTTGCATATTCCCATGGCAGGGAAGATCATGTAAAAGAGCCGCGTTTACGCATTCGGGCGGCAGTGGATGCGTTTCACGATTTACATAGGATGGATGATCAGAATGTCGTTTCACTTATCAAAAAAGATAAAGTCGATCTACTAATCGATCTCAAGGGTTACACACTTGATCATCGCTTGAGCATTATGGCGGAGCGTCCTGCGCCCATCGCGATGCATTATCTTGGATTCCCCGGCACGACGGGCGCCGTGTTTATCGATTATTTCCTGACCGATCACGTGACGTCGCCCAAGGGAGCAGACAGCTTTTTTGCCGAGCAGCTTATCCGCCTGCCGCATTCCTACCAGATCAATGATCGCAAACGTCCTCTGCCGACACGGGCATTATCTCGGGAGGCGTATGGATTGCCCGCGCAAGGATTCGTGTTCTGTGATTTTAACAATGCCTACAAAATCACGCGTGACGTGTTTGCGGTCTGGATGCGCTTGCTGCAGGCGGTTGCGGGCAGTGTGCTCTGGCTCTCGGAGGCTGATGCGGGCGCCACCGCCAATTTACGTCAGGAGGCGCAGGCATACGGCGTCGATGCGGCGCGGCTTATTGTTGCCAAAACGGCGCCGCAAGAGGAACATCTGCAACGGTACCGCCATGCCGATCTGTTTTTAGATACGTCGCCGGTCTGCGGCCATACTACCTCAAGCGATGCGCTGTGGTGCGGTGTGCCGGTGATAACGCTCGCAGGCGAAAGTTTTGTTAGCCGCGTGGCGGCGGGCCTGCTTCATGCAGTGGGGCTGCCTGACTTGGTGGCAGGCGATCTTGCGGCCTATGAAGCACTTGCCCTTGCCCTTGCATGTGACAAAACAAGGCTGCAGCAGTTGCGCCAGCATCTGGAAAATGGCCGCATGCGCTTTGCGCTCTTTGATGCCACTGCCACTGCGCGCGCACTCGAAGCTGCGTATAGCCAGGCGGCAGAACTGCACCGTCAGGGCATCGCGCCCAAAGCCTTCTCGGTCTAAAGCGGCAAGCAAGCCAGAGCCCGTTTGAGCATCGGCACCTGTGACATCGCGCTGAAAAGTTCAAAGCCTTTTTGAGCGATAGCGACGCGCCCATCGGACTGCGCAAGCATAATCAGGCAGGTATCTGCCAAATTCTCATAAGGTGAAAATGCGATTCCCAGTCGCAGCGGATCTTCCAGCGCAGGGTCATTGCCGGTTTCGGAGACGACACATTTGCGGTTGGCAAGCAAATAGGAAACGCGCACGATTTCAAATATCTGGGCATCGTAGAAATGCAAATTCAGCACCAGTTTTGAACGGGCGATAAGCGCGTCGCGCTCTTTACCATATAAGTTATATCCCGCTGTAACTTGTTTGCCCGCAGCGGCGATCTTTTCAAGCACCGCCTTACGGCGGGGATTGAGGGAGCCGATAAAAGCGACATCGATATCTTCCGCTGCCGGTGCAATACAGCTGAGTTCGGGCATATAGCCAATACCGCAAAGCGTGACGTTTGTTACACCGAAATGCTGCTTGAGGTTTGCGATATTGCGCGCGCTGTAATCCCACACCGGATAGCGGCGCAGCAGACCCACATATTCCTGCTTGAGCCACGGCGAGTCTTGCTGGACTTGCTCGAGATTATAGAGAATCAGTTTCGCTGGCAGGCTTTCTCTGGGAATATGGGGAAGCAAGTTAGCCCCCAGCACAATGGCATAATCTTTCACTTGCGCTGGATCGGTGACAATGGGAGCGTCAAACCCGAGCGTGCGAAATGCGGCACGCAGCGACAACGACACTTCTTCAAAAGCGCGGCTATGCAGATAGCCTGCTGGCGTGACTATCCAGATGCTAAAATGCCCTGACATGCGTTATGCATCTCCCAGCAATGCTCGCAACCTGCGCTTCTGCAACCAGCCGGTCTCCTGGTAGATTTTAAGTGAGAATTCGGGTTCGGCGAGATGATCGAGTAGGCGCGAGAGACTTTGTACCACGCGTATGACTTCTTTTTCGGCGGCTACTCCTCCGGCTTCGGTGCAGGCGCTCATGATGGCAAGCTTCACGGTGGCAAGACGTATGCCGATGATGGCGATGCGTTGGCTTGGTGTCTGTCCAAACCCGGCAAAAGGAAAAAGCGCTTGCGATAATTGCGCCGCCAGATAGCGCTTAAGAAGCACGGAAAAATGCGTTTTCCACTCCTGCTGCCAGCGCGCATGTAAGGTTAGCATTGCATGTGAGCTGTCAGGAAAAGTGGCGATGGCAAGCGTGTCCCAGGGAATACGCACATGTAATGCGCGCTCCATTTCTGCTATGGTTTTCATCAGGCGTGTGTTGCGCAGCTTCTTTGCAGCGGCCACCAGACCGCAGAGCGCCTGCAGAAGATACACTGTATCCGTATCGCGGGGCTCAGGCGCCGGAAGTGTGGCGTCCGCCTGATCGAGATAGAAGGGTGCAGACTCCAACCAGCTGGCGACCGGGATACGCATGAGCGACTCCATGGCTGAAAAGATACGCATCAGGCTGCGCTCGGCGGTAACATCGGGTGTAAGAGCATACTCCAGAAATATACGATGCAGTTTCCATGCCTGATCAGCAGTAAGCGGGTCAGGCAGGTAGTTCTGCAATCGCTCGGGTATGCGCCCCGCTTCTTGGTGAATATCTTGCGCAAATGCGCCCTCTTCGAAAAGCGTAAGGCGCGTAATTTCGGGGCAGGAGAGCGCGGCGGTGAAAGTGGTTGTCGTGCCTAACTTGCGCACCACACGCGGATAAAAATAACAGGCGTCACCTAAAAATTCCTCGCCCAGTTTACTTTGAATGCCGCAGAGGCCGCCTTCGAATTTGACGCAGAAATCGCTCGTGGCATCTCGCTTCATGATGTGATGGTCATCCTCCTCGCCGGTCACTGACGCAAGCAGCTGTGGCGCTTCTTTAGCATAGCGATCGAGCATGAAATTATTGAGCTGCATGTCCCAGCCCTGGCAGCAAGTATCCTCACACTCCGCACCCAGGCATTGGAAGCGCGCAAGGAATGCGGGGCGGGTGGTAGAAGCGTTCACGGAGTAATGTAATGCTGGACTTTATATTTTTCCGACTGGAAGACGTACTGCGCGGCCAGACGGGCAGAGGAATCGATAAGCAGCGGTGCGCGCGCATTGACGGAAAGCGAGACTTTCTGCGGCGTACGGTGCACGGAAACAATGAGAAGCAGCGCCAAATTTTCGACTTTGATATCGAGCTCGCGCGAAGCGGCGGATAAATCCTCGCTGGCGATGATGCCATTCTGCAGCGAAAGCGGCAGGGTGATAAAGGAAAGATTATAGTCATCCAGGCATTGCAGCAGTTTGAAGCGGCGCAGTTTTTCGCTGGGGAATTCAGTGAGGAAGAAATGAAATTTGTCCGGCATGCCGAGCAGGCCGCGCGGAAACACGATAGGATTATTCTTGTGCAGCGTTATTTTTCCGAAGCGCGTATCAATCACCTCGGGCTCATCGGTCGTCATAAATGCACTGCTCTCTAATCGAGTCAAAGAGGCTCCCATCATATCGTGGCGATCCTTTCGTGGTCCATTATAAGGTAGTCAGAATTGAAAAACACTAGCAAAATGCGAAGAAATTTCTGTTAGGAAGTCAGGTAGCTGGCCAGAGTGAGTGAGCTGATACGGGCATACGTCTCGTAAGTGGCTTCCAGCACCGTCTGGTCCTGCGCTACCTGGCTAGAGAGCGCTACGGGATCGGAGGTGGAGATATTTTGCGCCAATCCGTTATAATAGGTCTGCAGCGTCTGGTTCTGGGTGTTGACGCCCTGCACCGTGACGATATTGGCATTGACCGTTGCCTGCAGCGCGATGATACCTTTCACGCCGTTGCTGACCAGTGTCTCCGCATTCTGAAAATTGGGCGTGCCCACGGCGGTAGCGCCTGTGGCGCTGAGCGCTGCAGCAGGTG
Source organism: Alphaproteobacteria bacterium (assembly GCA_013289445.1). The sequence goes on along the minus strand of JABCZZ010000009.1, from coordinate 38,334 downwards.
GCGTGGTGGCCGTTACGCCGGCCACACTTATCTGGAAGGTGTTACCAGAAACGTTGCTTACGGTGTAGACCTGCCCATCCGCAAAAGTGGATGAAGGAACGCTGCCAACCGTGACCGGACTTGTAGGTGCATTAAGAGTGATCTGATCGCCGTCTGTCAGTGTATTTGTGCCCGACGTCGTAACGGTGATGGTGCCATTGCTGGTGGCCTGGAAACTTTGCAATGAAAGAGAACCAGTAGACTGCAATGCCTGGCTGATGCCCGCGAAAACCTGCTGGAACGCTGTATTGTCAGCACGCACGCCGTTGGTGAGCGTCTGGCCGTCGGCGATGCGCACGGTGGTGTCCTGTGCGCTGCCCTGATAGTAGGAGATGTCGGGCGTGCCGATCATTGCCGGTGTGGGCAAGGGGCTTGCCACGGGGGCGGTATTGGTATTGGTGCCGCCGAAGAGATACTGGCCAGAAAAAGAGGTATTGAGCGCGCTGGCAAGCGAGGCTTCATCTGCCTGTAATTGCTGTTGGAACGATGTGGTGCCCGTGGCGCTATTGCTCTGGGAGCTAATCAGGGTTTGAATGCTGGTGGCCAGCTGCTGAATATTGCCCATCACCGTATTGGTGGTCTGCAGCTGGCTCAGGTAAGTGGTATTGCTCTGCTGGTAGCTTGCAAGCCTTGTGGCCTGCGCAGTCAGCGACGTAAACTCTTCGGTATTCGCACCCAGACCATCGAATGTCTGCGACACTTTACCACTCGATATTTCGACCTCGTCAGTGTTAAGCGAATCCTGCGTCTGCGCCATGTTTTGCAGAAGGGTTTGCAGGGAGCTATACGTGCCGACAGTAGTAACCGTCATAATCGTCTCCTTACTGGAAGATGCCTATAAGCTGGGTGAAAAGCTGGTCAATCACGGAAATCACTCGCGCCGAAGCGGAGTAAGCATTCTGGTAAACCACAGTATTGGCCAGTTCCTGGTCAAGATTGACGCCGGATACCGCCTGGGCACGTTGCGAAAACCCGCTGAGCAATGTTTGTGCATTGGTGGCTGTATTGGTGGCCTGGGTGGAATTGGTAGAGGTATTGGCGATGATCTGGCCGGCATATTGCGACAGCGTGGTGCTGCTGGCCGGCTGACCGCCCAGGCTGGCAAAGCTGATCGTGGAGGTGGCAAGCCCTGCCAGATTCTGCAGGTTGCTGGTGTCGCCGGAACTGACCCGATAGGTGAAATTAGGCGCCGCCCCGGCGGCGGTGGGCTGTTCGCCCAGTGCCAGTGAGGCGCTGCTGATAGAGGATGGATTAGTAAGGATGTTGCTTGCCACCGACATATTAAGGGCGCTGTTTGCCAGTGTGCTGCCCGTGGTAGTCTGGCCGTTGACGTTGAAGAAGTTATTGAGCCCGAAATATTGTGAAAATCCCTGATTGGTGGCGGCGACAGGCGGTCTGGCATCGGGTTGGCCCAACTGCTGGCTGTTAAGTTCATCAATGGCAATGGTCTCGGTGCTGTTGCCGGCAGTGATTTTAAGATAGCCCTGCTGGGTGCCGTAACTGCCGTTGGTGGTCGTCAGCGGATTGCCGTTGGCATCCACCAGCGATGCGGTGGCGAGCGCCTGATTGGTGGTGGGCACCACGATAGTGCCGCCGCCGCTTGCAATAGAGGCGGCGCCTATGAGATTATTGTCGACATTGGTCTGGTTATTATTGACCTGATAATCGACCGTGGATGTGACCGGATTGCCGTTGGCATCGGTGGAAACGACGGTGGCCTGCACGGTGTAAAACGAGCTGGGGTCAGAGCCGATGTTAGCAGTGATGATACCGTTACTTTGCGTATTCACCGTATTGCCCGAACCGACCGTGGCGTAAGGCGGCAGCACTGTCGCCGTCACGGCATGACTGGCTGAATCGGCCGTCGTCGATACACCTGCCACGGTGATTTGGAATGTATTGCCTGAAACGTTGCTCACCGTATAAAGCTGATTGCCAAAAGTAGAAGAAGCTACACCGCCGACCGATGCAGGCAGGCCGGTGGAAGGCAGATAAATCTGCTCGCCGTCCGTGAGGGTGTTGGTTCCGCTTGTGGTGATGGTGATCGTATTGGTATTCGTCGCCTGCATGCTGCTTATGGCGACACTAGGTGCGGTCGAAGTGGTTGAGATTGGGTTGTTGGAACTATCAAGCACCGTGACGCCGGTGACATAAAAATTGGCACTCTTGCTGCTGATATTATTAAGGTTGAAACCGACATTCAGATTGCCATTGCTGTCAGGCACCGTGTTTGAAGCAATGGACAGCTGCACGTTATTGAGGCTGCCGAGTTCCAGTTTGTTCTGCGGTGGGCCGTAATTCTGATTGATGGCGCTGATGATATTGTCCACTGACAAGACGCCATTGCCGTTGCCGTAGTTGAGCTGAGAAAGATTAAGCGTCAGCGGCGCAAGGCCATTGGTCTCATCGGCATACGGCGAAGCCAGCGCTGCGCCGTTACTGCCCAGCACGGCGATGCGCAGATTGCCGGAATATTGAGAGGTCGTATTGCCGCTGACCAGCAGCGAGCCGGTGTAGGAATTAGACGGCGGGTAGCTCACGCCCTGATTCTGCACCGCATTCACCTGAGTAGTTAGAGTGTTTGCCAATTGGTCGAGCTGATCGAGAATATCAGGCACGACCTGATCACGCATGGTGAGCAATCCCTGTATCTGGCCGCCGGTAAGCGACGTGGTGACGCCGGTGGAGGGGCCGCTGGTCGCAAGCACGGTGGGGCTGCCCACCGCCTGACCGGCACTGTTTAACTGGCTGACCGTAAGGGCGGAAAGCGAGCCGCCATTGATAAATGTCTGGGCGGAACTTGCGCCCGTATAGCTCAGCTGAAAAAGGTTTGTGCTGAGCAGGTTCACGCCAGCGGTGGTGTTGATGGTTACTTCGCCGTTTGACTGGAAGCTGGGCTTAATATCAATGTATTGCGCGAGATCGGTAAGCGCTGCATCGCGCTGGTCGAGCAAGCCGCTGTTATCCTGGTTGGTGGCACTTGCCAGTTCCAGTCCGTTATTGATGGAATAAAGGTTTTGCAGATCGGTATTGACGCTGCTGACCGCACTGGTGATCGACTGATCCGCCTGCAGCCTTAGGCCCTGCAGCGAATTGGCGAGCCCTGATATTTGGGTGGCAAGACTCGAGGCGTCATTTGCTACCGTGGTTTCACCCGCGACGCTTGGTGTGTTCGCCAGACTCTGTAAAGCGGTGAAGAACGACGTGACCGCGGTGTCGATGCTGTCGTTGCTGCCAGGCTGTCCGAGCAGGTTCTCAATCTGGCTGTAATAATTCTGGATAGTGGACGCTGAGCTGTTGGTCGATGTCTGGCTCTGCACCTCGCCATTGAGGAATTCATTGACCTCGCGCGTCACGCTGGCGGTAAGCACGCCTTCGGGCTGGCCGTTGATGAAATTGGCTTCCTGGTTGACCACCTCTGCCGAATAGTTGGGCGTATTGGCGTTGCTGATGTTCTGCGACAATATGTCCAGGTTCTTCTGGTTGACATTGAGGCCGGAGACAGCGTTGGTAAGTGCGTTAAGTAGACCCATAATTCAGTCCTCGCGAAGACGCGTTATATCGTCTGGTTAAGCGTTACGGATATCGGCATGTGCCGCCCGCTGTTGCCAATAGCGCCGTGAGCATTGTAGGTCGAATTATGACCTTTTTTGATCGTGGCCTGGGTAACGCATTTGACGATGGAGTTATTGACGGCGCGCGCGACCAGCAACGTCTCATAATTGATTTTCATCACCTGATGGAAGCGCTGCGAAATCTTCTCAAGCTCGCCTTTATCCTGCGGGGTTACCTGCGCCATCACTTCCGGATGGTTATGCAGATAGCGCGTATAGCGCTCAAGCAGGGAGGTGAGTTTGAGTTTGCGCTCCTGCAGGTCTGCCACCTTGCGAATCTGCATGGTGTTCATATAGGAAGTTTCTTCCACCAGCAGCTCAATCAATGCCATTTTGGCGCTGATCACGTCGCGGACGGTTGCCGGTGTTTCGCGGCTGGCGGTGGCGTTGCGTGCGGTTGCGGCTCTCATAGCGAGACCTCCTGGGTTTTGAGTAGTTCTTGCTTCACTACAGAAGCAATTCCTATGCCACCCGCCTGAGCCATTGATTTTCCATATTCATTTAGAAGATAGCTTTTGTAAATTTCGCCGGTTGAGCCGCCGCCGAAGAAATTAGTGATATCGTCCCCGGCAAACATTTGCTGCATCATCTGCGACAGGAAGACGGCCTCAAAATCCTTGGATACCGCATCCACCTGCTGGCTGCCGGTGCCGTTGATGGTCCCGGTGCTGCCGTCGCCGCTATCAAGCCCGTATGGGGCGTTGGTTGCGGCGGGCGATATCAGAAAAGGATTGCTGCTCATTTCGCGAGGATCTCCGCCTGCAATGCGCCGGCTGCTTTGATAGTCTGCAGGATGGTGATGAGATCGCGCGGGCCGACGCCCAGTGCGTTGAGGCCCGAAATCAGCTCACGCAGTGTCGCTCCGTGCTGCATGATAGCGACTTTGCCTTTGCCTTCTTCGACGGAGACGGCCGTAACCGGCGTGACCACGGTTTCGCCGCCGGGTGCCAGCGGTGCGGCCTGCGAGACTTGCGGCGTTTCTTCGACCCTTACCACGAGATTGCCCTGCGCCACCGCAACGGTATCAATGCGCACATTCTCGCCCATGACGATGGTGCCCGATGCTTCATCGATGACGACCTTGGCCACCTGATCAGTCTGCACCGATAAATGCTCAATCTCTGCCAGCAATTTGGCGACATTGTCCTTGTAATCGATGGGTACGCGCAGATGCACCGTGCCGGGGTCAACCATCTCTGCAGCATCTACGCCCAGATGCTTGTTGATAGCTTCAGTGATGTGTTTGGCGGTCGAGATATCGGGATTGCGCAGGCCGATATTAAGCGAGGCCATTTTGTTGAGCGAGAAGTCGATTTCACGTTCGATGATGGCGCCGTCCGCCACAAATCCGTTGGTTGGCACGCCTTTGGTGACGGTAGTAGAACCGCCGCTGGCTTCAAAACCGGAGATGCTGATGGGGCCTTGTGCAACGGCATAGACTTCGCCGTCAGCGCCGTAGAGCGAGGTAGCCAGCAGCATGCCGCCCTGCAGTGATTTTGCGTCACCCATCGCACTGACCGTGACATTAATTTTGCCGCCCGAGCGCGAAAAAGGCGGCAGCGTTGCGGTCACTGTTACGGCGGCAATATTCTTGCTTTTGAGCTCCGTGCCGCGGGTATTGACGCCCTGGCGTTCAAGGAAGGCAATCAAGCTTTGCGAGGTGAATTCGTTGTTTTTGAGTTTGTCGCCGGTGCCGTTTAAGCCGACCACCAGACCGTAACCCATGAGCAAGTTGTCACGCACGCCTTCGAACGCGGCGATGTCTTTAAGGCGCGATTCGGCATGGGCAGCGGAAGAGAATGCCAAGAACGCCATCATCATCACCACCAACATGGCGGCAGGCAGTACGCATTTGGAAAGCACGATATCCAGTCCGTCCGCTATGGAAGGGTAAAATGCATGGGGAGCGATGAGCTTGTCGAGGCTGCCGCGTACAGGCAGCGCATAGCTGGCGCCTTCGGAGAAAAACGAGGTGGATTCACGAAGCGTGGATTTGCCGGCCATATTTGCCAGGGATTTTTTCACCACAGCCGGGTGGGCGTGATGGGGTGATTGGTGGGGGATAAGGTCGTTTTGCATGGTGCTCGCTCCCATTTATAATTTTGCTTTATATATATGCGATTTTTGTGCCAAGGCTGTCTTGCCGCAATATTATATGTATTTTAATAACTTAGACGGTTTAGACGGAAGAATCGTTTTGGGCAAAGAGCAAGCTCTGCAGCCTCACCCGGCAGTATTTTCCTAGTGATTTTTTCAGCATCACCAATGAGTTGCTATTGTTGGTGGGGTATGTTAGGCTTTAACACAAGATATAGTGGGATGAGTGTGTGATTACATGCATCCTTAACAGGGCGTCACGATGAAGATTAACGAATATTCGCCTACCCAGAAATCAGGTGCCGCAAACAAGAAAAAAGCGGCGTCCTCTTCCAGTGGCACCGAGGGTGATTTTCTCGGACTTTTATCGACGAATGAGACCGAAAGTGTGGGGCCTGCACCTGCGACATCAGACATCCAGCCCGTGTCATCCATGGATGCGCTGCTCTCGCTTCAGGAAATTCCCGATGACGAATTGCAAAAACGCAAGGCTATGCAGGAAAGCAGCGGCACGATTGAAGCGCTCGAAACGCTTCGTCTCGCATTACTTTCGGGCAGTATACCTGAACATCTGCTGACGACGCTTGGCAAAGTTGTCGCGGTACAAAAACAGCGCGTAGACGATCCAAGACTGATGTCGATTATCCAGGATATAGAGTTGCGAGCTGCGGTGGAACTCGCCAAGCTCGAACGTGCACGCAAGCACAATTAACCGACCCGCATCTCATCCTTCCGAATGTCTTACTAACTTGTCCTAAATAGGCATTGATTCTTGCGTGTGATTGTCTACAAGAAACCTATGGTTGAGGTGGTGTGCATTGGAGGCGGCCCCGCAGGACTTACGGCGGCCTACTATCTTTCACAAAAAAATACTGAAGTGATGGTACTTGAGGCGGATACGCGCTATGTCGGCGGCATTTCGCGCACGGTGCAATGGCAAGGCTTCCGTTTTGATATCGGCGGCCACCGGTTTTTTTCCAAATCCGCCGAAGTGAATGATTTATGGAAAGAAATATTGGGCAATGACCTGCTGGTGCGCTCTCGAAAATCGCGTATCTATTACCGCGGGAAATTCTATCCTTATCCGTTCAGCATTTTTAAAACCCTGTCGAATCTCGGCCTCAGAGAATCTTTTCTGTGCGGCCTGTCTTACCTGCGCGCCCGCCTTGCGCCGACGCGCTCGCCGCAGAATTTCGAACAATGGGTGAGCAATCAATTCGGCGCACGGCTTTTCAGGATCTTTTTTAAAACCTATACCGAGAAAGTATGGGGCATTCCCTGCACCGAGATCTCGGCAGACTGGGCCGCACAGCGTATAAAGGGCTTATCACTCTCTGCGGTTATCACCAATGCGCTGCGGAGTGCATTTCGTTTTATCGTACCTAAGAAAAACACGATCAAAACCTTGATTGAGGAATTTCTTTATCCGCGCAAGGGACCCGGAATGATGTGGGAGGCGGCCACTCAACGTATCCGCGACTATAAAGGCGAGGTGGTGCTTGATGCGCCGGTTAAATCACTCGCGTACGACCCGGCGCGGCGAGCATGGCGACTACGCTACGGTGTTTCAGCGGACAAGGAAGTCTATGCCAAAAATGTGATCAGCTCCATGCCGCTTAGAGAATTGATTATGGCGATTGACAACGTTCCGCCCGCTGTGCGTGATGCAGCCATGAAACTGCGCTACCGCGATTTTCTCATGGTCGCGTTGGTATTAAAAGATCACCACCATTTTGACGATAACTGGCTTTATATTCATGCGCCGGAAGTAAAAGTCGGCCGTATCCAGAATTTCAAGGCCTGGTCGCCGGAGATGGTGACGGATACGGCACTCACCTGCTACGGCATGGAGTATTTCTGCTTTGATGGCGATGCGCTTTGGCAAAGCAGTGAGGAAACACTTATTGCGCTGGCAAAAAAGGAAATCGTATCCATCGGTCTGGTGCCAGAGCAGGATATACTGCGCGGTTGCGTCGTGCGCCAGCCCAAAGCGTATCCGATTTACGATCACGAATATCGTGTACATATTGATGTCATACGCGAGTGGATGCACACGTCCTGCCCCAACCTGCAAATCGTTGGCCGCAACGGTATGCACAAATATAACAATCAGGATCATTCGATGATGACGGCATTGCTTGCCGCAAAAAATATTCTGGCAGGCCAAACCGTGTATGATGTATGGAATGTCAATCAGGATGCCGAATATCATGAAGAGGGCCAAAGCGGCGCCAGCGGCGAACGACAGGTGCCTACATCGCGCCTGAAGTCAGAGTAGGTTTCTGTTGGCACAGCCATCCTAAATGGCTCATATGCCAGGTCTTGCTGGTAGGCTCATGAGACCATTGCTCCGGTGGATCTATCGCTTGCAATTGGCCTTGGCTATTGCGCAGAAGATAGCGATATTCATAGGCAGCCATGTGGGCCTCGTTGCGCTCTGACAGTACGGAAGAAGTATAGAATTCTGCCCGAAGGGTGAAAGGGGAATCGGCCGAAAGTGTCAGACGATTAACAGAGGCAGTGCGTGATGCGTCAACGGCTGGGCTGGCATCAAGCAATCGGATAGTTTTTGCCGTCACTTGAATGCTTAAACGATAAAGTTTGTCTGTCTTCGCCGCTTCATCAAAGAGACAATGCTGATCCTTAGCGGAGCTTGCCGCACAAATTCTTACCCATTTGGCCGATGGAGGTGTGGTAATATTGACTGATAAAAGCTGTGCCGTATCTTTTTGCAGCCGCAAGGGCACCAGCCTGGTCTTAGGCACAATAAGCGGGTTTTCACTGTAAGTACCGTAGGAATCAAAGCGGAAAAACTGACGCTGCGGATACGCATCGAAAAGTTTAAAATTTTCCATGCTGCGGTTAACGGCATAAATAACCGGGCCTTGCGGCACCCCGTCATTGGACAGCATTTTAAATGGATGCAGCAGGTATGGGCCATAGATGGGTGTGACAAAGATGATGTCGTTTCTTTGTGCAAGCGCGTTGCGCTCGGCAAGGGGACGGTAGATCTGTTCAGATTTCGCAGTGAATTCGGCGTTGCTGCGCAGAATATCGGCAAGAAGGCAGCAGGTCAGCACAGGCATGACAATCATCAGCAAGAATGCAGTGATGAAGGCGGTGTTCCTGCGGCGCATCAATAAGCGAAACCCGCGTGCAGCAAAAATGGCAAACGGGACAAGGCAAGGCAGATAATAATTTGGCCCGAGGTAATAGAGCGCACCCCAGCTCATCATGTTAAAAGGCCCCCAGAAAAAGAAATAGCCCAGAGGATAAACCGCCAGCATGGCACACAGAGCCCGTTCACGCCGGCGCAGGCGAGTTTTTGCAAGAAAGCCCACTACTACGATCACGGATATCAGACTGCCAAACACCCATAGCCCAAGCTGCCAGAAAGATTTGGCGGTGGCATCCAAGGCGGCATTCAGATCGAAATAGAGAATGCCCACGCCCATAAACACACGCTTGATACCAAAACCAAATGTATCAAACGCATATTGCTGGAAAGGAAATATCAGCGGATGACCAGTAGTCTCTGCGTTGAAGAAAAACGCCATTATTAATATGGGAACCAATCCGGCAAGCGCCCAGCCGCAGTGGGAAAGTGTGGAGCGCATGGATGTTCTCCAGGGCAGATAAAAAATGCACCAGACGGCTGAAAACAGAACGGTATCATACGGCCGGCAGAAGAAGGTGAGGCCCTGTATTATACCTGCCAGACATAATAGCACAGGCGAACCCAGCCGCATGCCGCGCAGCAAAAGCGTGGCAAACGCAAGTGTCAGAGCGAGGGAGCTGCAATAAGGCAGATACGTAGCACTCAGAATCAGAAAAGCGGGCGACAATAGGACAAAAACACTGGCAAGCAACGCCGTCTTGCGCGGCAGGCCCAGTTCGCGACAGAAAGAATACATACAAAGTATCGTTACGACAGCGATGCCGGCCGGCGCAGATGAAAAATTTCCGCTCAGATATTTTGCCGCAGCTAAGATAAAGGCATGTACTGGCGTGTATTTAAAAACGATCTTATCGCCATAATATTTTTCAAACCAGGAAAGGAAAAAGTCACTGAGCGGCGTTCGCGGCAGCCATAATTTGCCTTGAAGCAACGCTTTAGCCTGCAGCAGGTACACTGCTTCATCGGTGTTATTGGAAAGATAGGGAAAAATACTGTGTCCAATGCCTACTGCCCATAAAGCCGCGAAGACAGCGCAAAATACCAGCAGGCTGTGTATTGCAAAACGACTCTGTAGAAGGGGCTTACGTGAGTGCGACGGAAAGAGTAAAGGATGGATAAATAACTGTCTTGCTTTCATTTCCCGTGTTTTTCGTATCAAATACAAACTTATTGTTTTTTAGACCGCTGTTATCTGTTAGTTGTCAGGGAAGATCATCGCTGAGGGCAGTATGAAACAAGGCTTTACTTTGCTTGAAATGTCAATCGTGCTTGTCTTGATTGGTCTCATCGCAGGCGGTGTCCTCGTCAGCAGCCAGCTTATCGCGGCGGGTGAAATCACTGCTACGATTGCGCAGGTCGACAGATTTCGTGAGGCCGCCAATACGTTTGATCAAAAATTCGGCGGTATACCTGGTGACATACAGGCAGCACTGGCCTCGGCAAACGGTCTTAGCATACGTAACGGAGCTGTGGGTAGGGGCGATGGCAACGGCCTTATTGATGGCAATGGCGGCCCTGGCAGCCTGCTTCAGGGAGGCGGGGAAACAGGGCTTTTCTGGGTAGATCTGACGACGGCCAATGGGCTCTCCCTGAATCTGCTGGATCAGTCTTTTTTTACCGCCACTCAGACGCTACAGCCCAACAGCCAGCCCTCAACCATCGGACTTTATATGCCAGAAGCGAGACTGGGACGTGGAAATTATTTCTATGTTTATGAGACGAATAATCAGAATTATTACGGACTTTCTGCTGTCACCAGCCTGTCCTCAGGAGTTATGACCTCATCGCCGACACTTACAGTGATTCAAGCCTACACGATTGATAAAAAAATTGACGACGGATTACCCCAAAGCGGCAAAGTAATTGCTTACTATGTTGATCAGGGCGGGGTGTATGCGGCGGCGGGCGGTGGCGGCTATAGTGGTGGCCAGGTGGGTGTAGCAGGTACTTTAGGAGCAGTTCCAGGCCCTACCAGCTGCTACGACAATCAAGGCAGTTCAGGCGCAACACAAAACTATTCCATTACCTACAATAAAGGCAATTTTGCCAATTGCGCCCTTTCCTTTGAATATTGATCCCCATTGACCTATGACGTCTGCACTTTCTATCCGCCAGCTCAGAAAAACCTATTCTGAAGGCAAAACACGCAAGCCCAAAGAAGCCTTGAAGGGTATCGATCTTGAAATTCCCCAAGGCGCATTCTTTGGTCTGCTTGGGCCCAATGGTGCGGGTAAGTCGACCCTGATCAACATCATGGCGGGGTTAACCGTGAAGACCAGCGGCATAGTCAGCATTTGCGGCTATGACATTGAGAAGCAAATGCGTGAAGCGCGTCGCGCCATCGGTGTGGTGCCGCAGGAACTCGTGCTTGATACGTTTTTTACCGTGCGCGAAGCACTGGAGATTCATGCCGGATATTACGGCGTGCCTAAAGCCAAACGCCGCACCGATGAAATTATCGAAGCCATGGGGCTTACCGATAAGGCTGACGTCAATTCACGCAGGCTTTCCGGTGGCATGCGCCGCCGCCTGCTCATCGCCAAGGCGCTGGTGCACACGCCATCCGTACTGATACTGGATGAGCCGACCGCCGGTGTTGACGTGGAATTACGCTCGCAGCTCTGGGCCTATGTGCGTAAACTCAATGCGGCGGGAACCACGGTGCTGCTTACCACCCATTACCTCGAAGAGGCCGAGGAGCTCTGCGACACCATTGCCATCATCAACCACGGCGAAGTGATTGCCTGTGAAGACAAACGCAGCCTCATGCGCCGGCTCGATTCAAAGCAGCTGACCCTCAAGCTTGCCGCCCCTTTACGCGCGTTGCCTTTGGCATTGGAGTCCCTTGGCGCACAACTTACATCCGAAGGTGATGTGTCGCTGCGTTACCGGCCCAGCCAGGCCAATATGGAAGAAATTCTCAGCAAAGTGCGCGCTTCGGGCATTATGATTCGCGATCTGGCTACGCATGAGTCCGATCTGGAAGATATTTTCCGCCACCTCACCAGCGCTCCTGCTTAGGCTGTGAGCGCGAAAACGCATGACAGCACGGCGTATTTGGGCTAATCCCTAGCCCTGAGCGCACCCGTAGCTCAATTGGATAGAGTGCCGCCCTCCGAAGGCGAAGGTTGTGGGTTCAAGTCCCGCCGGGTGCACCATGTATCTTAACCCAGTGATAAGAAAGCTTGGGCGAAAATGTCTGACAACGCTTTGGAAAAAGTGAAAGAATATTTTCGCAATGGCAATGCGTTCTACACACAGGGAAATTTTGACCGGGCGGTGAAAGCCTATCGCCAGGCGCTGACTATTCACACTGCCATACCTGAGATATATGCCAATCTTGGCGCAGCACTCCATGCGCTGGGGCGCACACAAGAGGCGCAGGAAGCGCTGCAGGAAGCACTGCGCCTGAAACCGGGTTATGCGGACGCGCTCAACACGCTGGGTAACAGTTACAAAAGTAACGGCAATTCCCTGCGGGCAGCAGAAGCCTATCTTCGTGCGGCTGAGTCAGAGCCCGGGCATCTTGTGTCCTGGCTGAATCTTGGGCAGATACTGCATCAGATGAAAGATTTTATCGGATCGATTGCCGCGTATGAAAAAGTGCTTACCCTCGATCCGGGCAATCTCAAGGCGCTGGGCGAGCTGACCAGTATGTTGCATCTGCTGTGTCGTTGGGATCATCTGCCTCAGACTACTGCGCGCCTGCAGCAGGCTATAAAGAACGGCGGTTGCACGGAGCCATTTGTCGCCGCACTTTATGTGCCGGAGCTCACGCTGGAGAATGCCAGGCGTTATACGGCAAAACTTTACCCGCAAGGACTGCCTTACAACAGTCTGCGCCCGTTGCCTGCGGCCAAACGCAAAGATGGCAAATTACGTATCGGCTATGTTTCTGCTGATTTTAATCGTCATGCCACTGCATACCTTATCAGCGAACTGTTCGAACGCCATGACCGCAACCGCTTCGAGATTTACGCTTATTCACATGGCCTTGACGATGCCAGTGCCGAACGCACCCGTATCATAAATGCGGTAGATATATTCCGCGATATTCGCGACATGGGCGATACGGCTGCCGCCAGGGTAATTCTTGCCGACGAAGTGGATATACTGGTCGATCTCAAGGGCTACACGCTTGATCACCGCTTGGGCATACTCGCGCAGCGCCCTGCACCCATACAGATGCATTATCTGGGCTATCCGGCCACGACCGGTGCGTCCTTTATCGATTATTTTGTGGCAGATAGCGTGGTGGCGCCTGAATATACACAGAAAGATTTTTGCGAAAATCTCATACGCCTGCCGCATTCCTATCAAATCAATGATCGGCGACGTCCTCTGGCTCAAAATGCCAAGCCACGCAGCGAATATGGTTTGCCCGCTGAAGGCTTGGTGTTTTGTGGTTTTAATCAGTCGTTCAAAATCACCGCTGACATGTTTGCGCTATGGATGAGGTTGCTGAAAGAAGTGAAGGGCAGCGTGCTCTGGCTGTATGAAACCAATCCCGAAGCATCCACCAATCTGAAGCTGCAGGCAAAGGCACTGGGAGTCGATCCGGCGCGGATTGTGATTGCCCCGCGCATGCCCCCTGACGAACATCTTGCGCGTCATACATATGCCGACCTGTTTCTCGATACCGCACCTTGCAACGCGCATACTACAGCGAGCGATGCGCTATGGTGCGGCGTGCCGCTAGTGACGCTGGCAGGCAAGCATTTCTTTGGCCGCGTGGCTGCGAGCCTTTTACATGCGGTAGGACTACCTGAACTGGTGACAGAGGATCTCGCTGCGTATGAAGCGCTGGCGCTATCCATTGCGCGTGACAAGGCAAAACGTATGGCCTTGCGCGAACATCTGACGAACGGGCGTATGGATTTTCCGTTATTTGATAGTGTGGCGACTACGCGCGTTCTGGAGACAGCCTATGAACATGCGGCAAAACTCCATCGGGAGGGTATTACTCAGACGTCATTTGCAGTTTCAGCTGCGCAGCAAGTAGTTTAGAATCATCACGCCATGCACAAGATATTTCAAAGTTATTACGATGATCTTTCCAAGCATTATCTGGATAAAGCTGCAGAACCTATAGATGTCAGTTTTAATCTTGGGCACCCGCTTTTCGAATATAATATTTTCAAAACACTGCTGGCGAACGGGACGATGAATCCCGATGCGGGACCAGTCGGGCTGATTTCCTGGAAATTTAAGGCAAAGACCCTGATTGACGTAGGTGAATTCTCGGTTCTGTGTGAGAAAGCTTTTGCGCACGGTGTCGACGTCGCATTCATTAATCCAATGATCGGCAGTGAGGCCATATATAAAAATGTCTGGGAGCAAGGAGAGCATTGCGGCCATGTGGGCATGCAAGCAATCGCTAATGCATTGTTTTCTGAACAAGAGCTGAAGCGCATCGAATTTATGCCGCAATCGAAATTCGCTTTTTGCAATTATTTTGTGGGTAACAGCGCATTCTGGGAGCAGTACATTGCATTCTGCGATAAAATTATCGCGAAGATTGAGAAATTTAAAGAAACCAATCCCACCATATTTTCTCTGATTTATCAAAGCGCGGATTACCAACGCAATAAATCACTCACTTTCATGCCTTTCATTATTGAGCGGCTCTTTTCTACTTTCCTAATGCTGCATCCACATATCAAAACAGCGAATTCGCAATGCGTTCCTGTCTTGTATGAAAAAAAATTTGATGGGACTTTAGGAAACTATCTTTATGCGCTTTCAGGGCTCAGAAACAAAGCGATTCAGTCCATGCAGCCCGAGATGCTCAAGAAATGGGATGAATTACGCCAACCGGCCTTGGATGCAAAATTGGCGGAAGATATTTGGGTTAAAGATGGCCCCGAACCCCATTGGACGGTAACGCGTAATGGAACGACCGTTACTATAAAGGAAATTGAGCCTGCCTTTAGCCAGATGCTTGAACGCGGGGATTTCGAAGACTTATTCGAGAATATTTTCACTATTGCGCATAATCTCATGACGCCCTCAACACTTATAGGCCAAGCACTTTTTGCTCCACAACTGGATAGTCTTTTACAGAAAGCCTCTGCTGTTTTAGTCAAGGAAACTTTGCAGCCTAAGCCAATCGACTTAATAGTGCATGTTGCCAGCGAAATAGGTGAAGTGGGCGGACATACACGTGCGATTGAAGATATTATGAGGGCAGCGCCTGACTATCGCCATGTATTGATCTTAACTGACCCCAAATCATTTTATAGTAAGGGAACACTTACGTTGGATCTTCTTAAAGAACGGTTTTTACAGCTTAATTTTGAGATTATTCTTCTGAAGAAAACAACCCAGTATCAAAAAGCCTTGGAGCTGTCAGAACATATTCAGAAATTATCTCCAGAAACCATATTTATCCATCCTCATCAATATGATGTGGCCGCTAATACTATATCAGTTAAAAGTGCATCGCGGGTATTTTTCCATCATCATTGTGATCATACGCCTTCGTTGGGCGCTACACGCAACGATTTTGTCCACATAGACGTAACGCCGCTTGCTTATGAAGCGTGTCAGCAGGCTTGCTCAACACAGCCAATTTATCTTGGCTTATGTGCAGAAGACAAAGGCATTATTGATTTACGTATGGCACCGCTTATCGGCGCTACCTGCGGAACTTACAATAAATACCAGGGCCGCCGCGAATTTAATTATGCTGAATTGCTTGCAGCGCTTTTTGCAAGCAACGTCACAAAAATGTTTCACATAGGCGATGTGCCCGAAGAGCAAAAACAGAAAATCAAGGATGAAATAGATGCTTTAGGTCAAAATGCGGAGCGACTCATCTTTCTTCCCAACACTCCTTCTTTGGCTGTTTTATTAAAAGAACTTACTCCCAGCTTCTTTTTATGCTCATACCCCCTTGGTGGCGGTAAAACGATGATTGAAATGATGAGTTTGGGCCTGCCGATACTAAATCCCCGTGCAGATAGCACGCCACCGCTGTTATGTGCCGATATGTCTCTCGGCGGTGCTTTGACAATCAAGACTATTCAAGACGTACCGCAGGTTTTGGAACGGCTGCAGCATGAAGGTAAACACTTAGGTCAGCATAACCGCAAAATTTTTGAACAACATTATTCTGCCTCGGCTTTTCGTAAAAAACTTATGCAAATTATTACTAATTAGCGCGGGCTACGCAAACGCCTTCTTTGCCATAGGCATTGCCATTATAGAACATATAGGATTGGCCTGCGATGGATAGAATAGAAGGGTAGGATCGCATTTCGTTGTCATGTCGCCAGTTGTCATTGTTGAATTCGTTCATCATTTCGTCTTTTCTATTCCATCGTTCACCATCGTTGGATTCTGCATAGCCCATGAGATAGCCTTTTTCCAGATGGCGGAATCCATACCACATTTTCCAGATGCTGTTCTCTTTCATCACGAACGGGCGGCCAAATCCGAATTCTTTTTTCATTTTATCTGGCGAAAATACAAGACTGCCTTGATCAGGCCAGTAAACACCATCTTTAGATATCATCGATTTTAAATCGTAAGTAGGAACTGGCTTACCCGCTATATCGACCGTGTTGGATCCAGCAGCGTAGAGCATTTTCCAGTGATTTGCCTCCCGATACACACAACAACCACTGCGGATAATCAGTTCTTGATCGCTGCGTTCAAGTACGGGAGTTTTTTTAATGCGTGTAAATGTGACTCCGTCGTCGACACTTTCGGCGAGTCCCGTATAAATCAAGTAACGGATTTTATCATTGAGCTGCCAGCCCGCATAATACATCCATAATTTGCCGGTATCCTGCCGTGTAAGGCAGAGTGGTGAGATGCCGTTATCATCAAACGTGCCGGGTTCGCCGACATCCAGTGATGGTTTTTCACTGTAGCCAAGTAATTCGAGGGGGTTCTTGGCCGAGACATCCAGATAACCCGCGCGCCCGATCGTATGCTTATCCCAGAAAGCAAGAACGATACGAACGGTTTTTTCATTGAGCAGAAAAGCATTGGGAATATAGGCATGAGAATGCATCCATGAAGGACGCAGCGAAGGAAGCGGAATCAGCCCGATTTTTTCAAACATACTTCATTTTTTAAGATGTTTCTGACGCCAGTCTTCCACATCCCTGGCAGGATTCCAGCGATAGCCAAGAAAATTATAAAGGAACGGATCGTTACTTAAATCCCTTCCCTGTTTGGCCAGCATGGAGGGAATATCAATCTGCTGGCCCATGAATGGCAACCCAACTACATGGTTAAGACCGCGTCGCGTGAAATGAGGAAGCGTATTAATACCTGCGCGGTGATAGGTCATGCCGTCCATCATCAGAACGGAGCCTGCAGGTGCCTCAAGGCAGATCTCATGCTTTTTTACAAACGCATCGGATGGGAATTTTTCATAGTGATGCGAGCCTGGCAATACCATCGTAGCGCCGCCCGCGAAGGTAAAAGTATCCAGTGCGATAAGAAAATTAAGGACAAGCGGGCGTGTGCTGGTCCAATGCTGGTAGTTCAGATCACGATGCCAGCGCGACTGATACTGCTCGTTCATTGATTTGTTGATGATCGCATTCTGCATGACGAGCACATAATTGACGCCCAGCAGTTTGGAGATGATAGAATGAATTGTTTTGTGCGTCGCCATGGCAAGAAAACACTCATCGTATGCCAAAGGGCAGCGCACGATATCCAGGTCGTTGATCTGTGCAAGCTTCTTGGCACCGAAAGTCTGCGTCTGTAAGGCGTTCAACTTATCAATCGATATTTGTGCGTCGGCAATTTCTTTGGCGGAAAATACATCGGGCAGGATGGTGCATCCGCGATTAAGGATCTCTTCGACGTGCACATCCAAGGGAGCAGACAGGGTATTCGCTTGCGTAACACCGTAACTCAGCACCTCATTATCCCGCTTCATTGCTGCTTCCTGTCCAACGCATTATTGCGTGTATCGGCATTTATACAGTTCGATGCAGTCTTCAACAAGCCTCTTGCACAATACGGGACTAGCTGTGCCCTGCAAATTGCGCCAATAGAAAGTTTATGCTAGAAACCAGAAAGGGTAGGGCATGGCTAAAAAAATAGACTATAACAGCTTCACAGAACTTACTTTTGACGATTTTCGCGCCCGTGCACGCGATGCATCGCTTTCTCCCAATGAAAAGATCGGTTTCCCTGATGCCTACCGCGAAGGGTATGACGATGCCATCCTGGAAAACATGGTGCGGCTACTGCCGGTATTGACCCGGAAGGGCAAGACCGTTCTCGACCTAGGTTGTGGCTGTAGCCCGCTAGCCAGTAAACTCATTAAATTTGCCGAGAAAAAAAATCATACGCTTCTTATGGCTGACAGCAAGGAAATGCTTGCCCATCTTCCCAAAAGCAAGGCTGTCTATAAGATGCCGGGCCTGTTTCCGGAGAATTTTTCACGTTTTGCATCGTATCGGGGCAAAGTCGATGCTGTGATCGTTTATAGTGTACTGCAGCACGTCATCATTACCGGAAGCGTATATAATTTCATCGATAGCGCCTTGGAACTGCTTGTGCCAGGGGGTGTCCTGCTGCTGGGGGACATTCCTAATATTTCCAAACGTAACCGTTTTTTTTCAACGCCGCGTGGCATCGCATATCACCAGAAGTTTACTGGCAAAAAGACAAAACCTGAACTTGATCTATTGAGTGCCAAAACACATAAAATTGATGATGGTATTCTCTTTGGCATATTGCAACGTTATCGCAATTGTGGCTGTGAAACCTATTTATTGCCTCAGCCAGAATCTCTGCCCATGCACAACCGGCGCGAAGACGTGCTCATCGTAAAAGGATAGATGCATGAAACATAAATCGCTTGTTATCATAGGAGACTCGGCTTTCGCTGAAATAGCTTATGAGTATTTCACCCATGATTCGCCTTATGAAGTAGCCGGATTTGCGGTCGAGAAAGCATATTTGACGCGTGACATGTTCATGGGATTGCCAGTCGTAGCGCTCGAAGAGGTAGAAAGCCGTTTTCCCAAAACTACTCACGAAGCTTTTGTAGCGCTGGTCTACGGACAGCTTAATCGCGTTCGTACCCGTCTTTACCAGGCGATGCGCGCCAAGGGTTACACACTTGCTAATTACATCAGCTCACGCGCCTTCGTTTGGCATAACGTCACGATGGGCGACAATGTATTTATCTTCGAGGATAATACAGTGCAGCCATTTGTGAAGCTTGGCAGCAACATCATTTTATGGAGCGGCAATCACATTGGCCATCATTCGAGCATTGGCAGCCACTGTTTCATTTCGTCGCATGTAGTGATTTCGGGTTTTTGCAATATTGGCGAATCCTGTTTTATGGGTGTCAATGCATCGGTGGCCAATAATCTGAATGTAGGCAAAGATAATTTCATCGGCTTTGGCGTACGCATTGCCAGACATACGGCGGACGATGCTGTGATTCTTCCCACCCCCGAAGTGGCGCGCGAGACTTCCGCCAGAGCTTTTTGCAAGGTAAGCAGTGCTTAGCATCAAGCGATATAGTGCATCAGACAAGGCACAATGGGACATTTTTGTGGATAATGCCAAGAACGGCATGTTCATGTTCAAACGCGATTACATGGAATATCACGCCGATCGTTTTACCGATCACTCATTGTGTATTTATAAAGATAATGAATTATTCGCTCTGCTGCCTGCCTGCGCCAGGGACAAGGAATTTCTCAGCCATGCGGGTCTCACCTTTGGCGGCATTCTCAGCGATACACGTATGCGCACACCTCACATGCTCGAGATATTCGACGTTTTGCGTGAATACCTTCTCGCGCAACAGTTCACTTCATGCAACTATAAGGCGATACCGTATATCTATACCCGCTATCCAGCGCAGGAAGATCTCTATGCGCTGTTTCGTGCTGGCGCTCACGCAAGTAAATGCGACGTAACCTCTACTATCTGCCGCGCCCATCTTCTGAACTATTCCGAACGTCGTGAACGCGGCATTAAAAAGGCGCAGAAAGCAGGTCTTGTCTTTGCCAAATCAACTGATTTCAAGCAGTACTTCTCGCTGGTGGGCGACATTTTACAGGAAAAATATCAGGCGCGTCCAACGCACAATGCTGCTGAAATGCTTTTACTCGCTTCACGCTTTCCAGAAAACATCGCACTATGGACGGCGCAGCTCAGCGGCAAGATGGTGGGCGGAATCATTATGTATGTGAGTGCCCAGGTGGCACATGCGCAATATATTGCTGCCAGTCCCGATGGCAAAGAAATAGGCGCCCTTGATGCGTTGTTTGATCATTTGATCGCGCAGGTCTATATAGATAAGCAGTACGTTGATTTCGGCATTTCTACGGAAGAAGGCGGCAGGCAGCTCAATACAGGTCTTATTACGCAGAAGGAAGAATTCGGTGCGCGTGCCGTAGTGCATCAAACTTTTATTTGGACTCTTTAAATTCAACGAGGAAGCATTTATGCCTGTCGAAGAATGTAGAATTATCAATTTCAAAAAGATACTCGATCCGCGCGGTAATTTGACGCCAATCGAAGGTGGTAAGGACGTTCCTTTCGATATTAAACGCGTCTACTATCTTTATGATGTGCCAGGGGGGGCTTACCGCGCAGGGCACGCGCATAAGACACTTGAGCAGGTTATCATCGCCATGAGCGGTAGTTTTGACATTATCGTCAAGGATGGTGTTTCGACGGTGCGGCATCATCTCAATCGTTCCTATAACGGACTTTATCTTCCCAAAATGGTGTGGCGCGAAGTAGATAATTTCTCTTCGGGTGCCGTGTGCCTGGTGCTAGCTTCCAAGCCCTTTGATGAAGGAGATTATTTCCGAGAGCATGCAGACTTTCTCAAGGCACTCAAGGGATGAACCACGTACCTTTCTACGAGCTTGATGCTCAGCATCGTGACCTAGAGCCTGTTATAAAAGAGACGTTCGCACGCGTATTGGCGCGTGGGACGTATATCATGGGGCAGGAACTTGAATCATTTGAGTCGGCATTTGCAAAATGCGCAGATGCAAGGCACTGTATAGGCGTGGGAAATGGGCTGGATGCGTTGACACTTATTCTACGTGCGCTGGGAGTAAAACATGGTGACGAAATTGTCGTTCCCGCCCATACATTTATTGCCACCTGGCTGGCCGTCAGCCAATGCGGGGCCAAACCGGTACCGGTAGAACCGGATCGTTATTTTCAACTCGATGTTGCCAAGCTTGCACAGGCTATCACCCCTAAAACCAAAGCCATCATGGCCGTGCATCTGTATGGTCATCCTGCAGACGTAGATGCCATCAGTGCGGCGGCAGGCACTATCCCCGTGATTGAAGATTGCGCGCAAGCGCATGGCGCACTTTATAAGGGCAAGAAGACTGGCGGACTGGGCATTGCCGCTGGATTTAGTTTTTATCCTACCAAGAATCTTGGTGCGCTTGGCGACGGTGGTGCGGTCACTACTAACCATGATGCGCTTGCAGCAAAAATCCGCAAACTGCGTAATTACGGCTCGACGCAGAAATATGTCCACGAGATTCAGGGAACCAATTCGCGGCTGGATGAATTGCAGGCCGCATTTCTTGCCACCAAACTTCCCCATCTGGACCGCTGGAATGAAGCGCGCGGAAAAGTTGCCGCTTCCTATCGTGAACAGCTTAAAGACTGTGCGCATGTGACATTGCCGGAAGTGGCGCCGTGGGCAGTGCCAGTCTGGCACCAGTTTGTTATTCGCAGCAGCAAACGCGATGCCTTGCAGGCACATCTGAAAGCGCATGGCATCGAAACGCTGATTCATTATCCCATCCCCAACCATCTTCAGGGGGCCTATAAAGGTCTTTATGAGGACGGAAAATATAGTGAATACCAGAAAATGACGGCAGAAATTTTAAGCCTGCCTATGTATCCCACGCTAAAGGATACGACGATCCGCAGCATCTGTGAGACCATAAAAAAGTTTTAGGTAGGTAACAGAAATTCCACTATCGCGATCTGCGCAAGAGTTTGCGAAGTGTCAGATAATGCTGGATTTTACCATAGAATGTATGGTATCACTCTTCCATTACAATATATAGTGGTACAACCACATTGAACATTAATTATGGGGACGGCATGACGAAGCATATAGGAATCACTCAGAGTTTGGCGGTGGTGTTTGCAAGTCTCTGCCTTGCGCAGCCGGCGTCAGCGGCGCCTGGACAAAATGTGTGGAGTGTGGGCGCTGAAGGCTTTTACGACGATTATAAAGAATCACAAGGCAATGTGGATGACCACACGAACTACGGTTCTTTCACCGCAGGCTATACACGCGACTTCGGAAATTATTTTTTCTCGGCGAATGGTCGCGTCTCTTACGGCACGGATAATTACAGCTCGGACACCGGTTCTTCTTCCGGCGCACCGCAATGGGAAACAGAGGGCCGTCTGCGCGGCGGTGTGACGCTCCATATGAACGGTGGCGACACACTCTCTCCCTACGCCGGTGTGGGCGTGCGCTGGTTTACCGACGAAGGCAAGGATATTGTGACCACGACCGGCTTTACCGGTTACGACAGGCGTATCACCCAATATTATATACCGATTGGCGCTACTTATACGCATAGTCTGCGCAACAGCTTAGGCGAAGGCTGGACCATTTCTCCCAATCTCGAAGTTGATCCGGTGCCTTACGGCAGTGTAAGCAGCCGTTTAGGCTCGCTTGGGCCCCCCTTCGAAAACGTCGTGAACAATCAGCATAGCGGATTTGGCGTGCGCAGTGAGGTAATGCTGGGAGAATATACCGGCGCAGGTTTTACCTGGCAGGCAGGTCCCTTCGTACGTTACTGGTATTTTCCCGATTCCGATGCCTCTGCTTGCGGCGCCCCGTTCCTTCCCGCGGGCGATTGCGGCATAGAGCCTAAAAATACGCGCATACAGGCGGGGTTTGGCTGTCAGGGTATTGTGGTAATCATCGATTGCTGCCGAAAACGAATCGCGTGTAGAACCAGCTGAGTGCCATCAGCGACATGCCCAAGCCCAGGAAAGAAAACACCCGGTATAGTCCGCTAAGTTCCGAAGCATCGTAGAGGAACACTTTGCCGACGGTGATGATCATAAGCGCCAGCGATGCAAGGCGTATGACCTTATCTTCGCGCATCGTGCCCACTACCAGCAGCACCACACCCGAGATGAGCCACGCCGCCGAGTAAGTGTAGAATTCAGCGTTACTGGTGATGCCCTGGTCGAGATACATGCCGTGGAATAGCTGGCGGACGTTAAATGTGATCAGCGCCAGTACCAATACCAGCATCAGCGGGCCCGTTAAACGAAGATAAAATTCCCGGCCCAACTCTACCAGGTACTGGTTAGCGATGACTACCCAGAGTATGGGCAGACCATAGACCAACAGCAGCGCATTGATGATGGGCGTGCTTCCTACGTCGGCATGCGACCATAGCGGGTTATGGATAAACAGGTCGAAATACACGATACGAAGCAATGCAACGAGGGTAAGTATCACGGCGCTGCGCGCAATAGCCGGGCGATTCCACTGCAGACCTATCTGGAAGCAGCAGAGCGCAAACACCATGAGCAGGTTGGTGATGACGCCGCGTTCGGCAAATCCGGCTTGTGTCACCAGCACATCTGTTGCCGGATGGAAAGCATGGCGGACAGTGTAGTAGCCCGCCAGCGCCGCCAGAATTACGGCGACAATCTCCATTCTTGCCACCGCTGCACCATCTGCGTCCCTGCGCAACACAAGACTGGTAAGCGCGAACATGGCGGCGGGAATACCCAACTGTACCAGCGGTGTGTTGACGCTTGCCAGCGAATTGCCCGTGCCGTAAGGCACGGTGGAAAAGAGACTGTCGAGTATCAGCCCCAGCACCGAGAATGCTTCGGGCAACATAAGCACGCCGAATGCGCCGGCGAGTATCAGCGTGATGGCACGCAATGCCGGCACTCTCAGGCGGGTATATATCAGGCTGACCGCCAGCATCTGCATGGAAATAGCCATGGGCAGGAAGTTATATTTAAGCTCCACGGCAAGACCTATCGAAATGAAGGCGGTCGCCGTGGCGGCAAAGCCCGCTACCAGCTCGTTCTTTACTTTCTGCTCCCCCGCAAACTTGTTTAGCACTTCTTGAGTGATGCAGACGAAGAATACAGAAAACATTAACGCAAGACCGCCCCAAAGCGGCAGATGCGAGGCCCAGTGGGCTGGATGAGCAACGACGTACTCGCTGGTGAAATGGTGCAGGCGCGCATAGCCCACAAGGTAATAAAGAATATTGGCGGTCAGCATCAACCCGCCCCAGAGCATGGGCTCACGGGAACGCCACATGCTGGCGTAGGCGCTGATGCCATAAATCGACAGGAAGATAGTAAGAATGAACGCCAGCATTTCAGGTGAAGCGTCTTTCCACATCAGTGCCATCACCGCGGTGGTGAGCATGGAGAGCCAGGGCACAAAGCCGTAGAGTGTGGGATTAACATAGGCAAGCACAATGCCACCGACGGCGAGCAGTCCGAACATTCCCCATTCGCTGACGGTAAATCCCGATTGTGAGGATACGACGCCCATCAGCACCACCGCGCTGCCCAGCGTGAGGTAATTAAGGAGAGAGGCGAACTCGAAGCCGTCTGCCACCAGCAAGCCTGCTTCCATTGCCTGTTTTGAACAGACCACCATTGTCGTGCTCACCGCAAACAGGAAGAAGCCGAGCCAGATGCCGTCAGAAGGCGGGAAGCCCTGCGCCACCCAGAACACGACCCAGAGCAGTGCGCCGCCCACTGCCGGGATAGAAAGCCACCACCAGTTTTGCTGGCGTATAACGAAGAACAGGCCGGCGAGTACAAAATAAAGATAAAGGAAGAGCAGGGGCGCAGAAGTTGCCCCGCCGCCTACTAATGCGGGCGTGAGCATGCCGCCTATCAGGCCAAGCAGTGCCACAGGCACGCCGTAGCGCAATGAAGAAATCACTGCAAGCGCCGTCACCAGCGCCATGCCGATAAACCCGGCAATAGGGCTTAACAAGTGATAGAAATGCGTACCGGTGAACAGGCATATATAAAGATCAGCGATGCCCGCCCCTGCGAGCGCCTGAGTAATGCGGGCGCTGTCAGCGACCTTAGGCTTGTGGTGCAGGTAACTGGCGCTGGCCACCATGCCCATGCCGAACATCAGCCCCATGACAAGACGCACCAGGGGATTGAGCAGTCCGCTATCCACCGTGTATTTCACAAGAAAGAAGCCAGCCAGTATCAATGCAATGCTGCCAATCCATACCGGCAAACGCTTTCCGAACTGCTGTTCGAAATTAAAGCCGAACTCATATGCGTGTTCAGGTTCAGGCTTGTGCGGAGTTTGCGGGGGCTGCTGGTAGAATTCTGATTCCAGCGGCGATTTCACCGCGGATTCTTTCTGTGGCTGAGGGGCGGCGGAGGGGATGGGAACGGATACCGGCTCTATCACCCGGGATTGCCACATGTCAGCGTTGCGCATGGGCGCTGGTGGCATTACTTCCTTAGGTATGATGGCATATGGCGCCTGGGGCGCCTTAGGGGACTCAGGATGCAGTACGTCTTCGGGCACCTCAATTTTCCTGTCATGCAATAGTGCTAGAATCGAGCCTAACTGACTACGCAGGTAACGGACCTGTTCCTGCAGGTCCGCAATTTGTGAGCGGTGCACCCACGGCAGCACCAGCGACCCGAAGAAAAGTATTATAAGTCCAAGCCCAATCAGCCATCCCATAGCCGCCCCCGCTTTTTACGGTTGATTATTACAAATCATAGCTTATAATTAAACAATGTTCAATATAAATTATTCACTGTCTAATTAATAAAAATATGGCAAGACGTTCCGATCATACACGTGAAGAGCTTAAGGAACTAGCCATTGACGCGGCACTGAAAATTATCCGTAAACAGGGCTTTTCAAGTTTCAGTGCGCGGCGGGTGGCAGGAGAAATCGGCTATACTATCGGCACCATTTATAATGTATTCGGTACCTATGACGATTTTATTCTCCACATCAACGCCCGCACGCTCGACAGTTGGTACGAGGCGATGCAGAAGGCGCTCAAGGCCCATAAAAAAGGTGATCCGGTTCTAGCGCTGGCCCGTGCCTACATTCATTTCAGCCGCAACAATTATCAGGAATGGATTGCCTTGTTTGAGCATCATATGGCCGGTGATAAAGATGTACCGCAGTGGTACGCCCCCAAAATGACACGATTTTTCGCCATGGTGGAAACACAGCTCCTGCAACGCGTGGGCGGCAATCGCAAGAAGGCACATCGTGCGGCGCGCGTGCTCTGGGCGGGTATACATGGTATCTGCATCCTTTCGCTGTCACATAAGCTTGATCGGGTAGAAGGCGAATCGGCCGAAGTGCTTGCAACCTCCTTTGTCGAGCATTATCTCAAGGGACTCGCACGAGGCTAGAAAAGCTCGTTATGCTGCAGGGCGTATTTGCGCGCATTTCTGTGAAACAGCCGTTTTCAGTAGGTTAAGAGCCCCTTTTACGGGAGGCTTATATCTTAGTCCGGTTTACCAACGGAGAATTTTATTCATTTCTTCTAGGCTTTAACTGTAGGCAGGTAGAAGTACCTGAAAGCGTTAGTTTAGGAGGCATATATGGTCACCGCAGTCAGTTCAGTAGCCACCACCCAAGCGGCCACTCCGCCGGTGCAGCCCAGTGATACGGCGAACTCAGTCAATACCAGCACCAGTGCGCGCGCCGATGCCTATGCACAGTCGCAGGCAGCGAGTAATGCACGCAACAATCAGCGCACGTATGCAAACTCGAATGTGAATGCGCAGCAAGAACTCGAAGCATTTGAGCAGATTCTTGCGCTTAATGCCGAGCTTTCCGCACTCGATGAAATTGATGCCGATAGCAGTTCTTCGACCGATACCACGGACGACAGCGTGCTGCTGGGCGCCGACCTGGTAAATCTGAGTCCGGCAGCCCTCAATCTGCTCAATGGCGTGAATACCGGTATTGAGAGTGTGCCTATAAACATTAACACGGCGGCGAATACCAATCTTACTCCCGCCCAGCAGTCGGAGCTGGCTACGATTCTGTTTAACTTCCAGAACGCCCCGCTCACCGACCAGACCTTCACCCAGATAGAAAATGCCATGGTGGCGGCAGGCCTCTCACCCAGCCAACTTACCATCGACGATCTGTTGTTGTCGTTTAATCCGTCGCTGACATTGCTCTTTGCCGAAGACACGCAGGCACAGGCAAGCACGTCACAGGATTCCCAGTATCGGGTGGTGGAAGAAGCCGCCTAGTATATCCCTTATTTCTTGGCCGCGTCGGGCGTGGTGGTGCTGGCAGCATGCCAGCCGCCGCCTAATGCCTTTATCAGCATCACGCTTGCACTCAGTCGGCGCGTGGTAATATCAATGGAAGAAAGTTCCGAGTGCAGCGATGCGTTCTGCGCTACCACCACATCAAGATAGGTTGCAATCCCGCCTTTATAACGATTCTCTGCCTGGGCAAGAGAACGTTTAGCTGCAGTCGCAGCGGCCGTCTGGCTTATATCCTCCTGTTCGAGCTGGTGCAGGGCGACAAGACTATCTTCCACCTGCTGAAAAGCCGTTAGCACCGTCTGGCGATAGTTCGCCACCGATTCGTTATAGGCCGCACGTGCCTGATCGCCCAGCGCATTGATTCTGCCGCCGTCGAACAGTGGCATCATCGCCGAGGGGCCAAAAGACCAAAAAAGACTGGGAGTTGATATGAGCTTGGAAAGAAATGCGCTTTCAAATCCGAGGGTGCTGTCAAACGTGAAATCAGGATAGTAGGCAGCGCGTGCCACACCGATATCGGCATTGGCGGCTTCCACTCGCAGACTTGCTGCCGCGATGTCGGGCCGTTGTTCAATAAGAGTGGAAGGCAGACTAGGGACTTGCGGAGCAATAGCGACGGTTTGGTTCTTAGGCTCAATCTGGAAAGTCGAGGGCATCTGTCCGCTCAGCACGGCAATAGCGTGCTCGAGTTGCGCACGCTTAAGATGATTGTCCGCCGCTTGCGTTTTAGCATTTCCCAATTGGGTCTTGGCCTGATCAACATCGGCTTCCGCTGCAATGCCGCCCTCATGACGGGCTTCAGTGAGCTCAAGGGCTTTTTCATAGGCCTTGACGGTGGCATCCAGCAGCGTCTGCGACGCGTCATCGCCGCGCAGGGCGAAATAATCCATCGCCAATTCCGCATGCAGGCTCAGATCCATAGTCGCGAGATCGGCGCCCACTGCGGTAGCACGGCTCTCTCCCGCTTTCACGGTGTTGCGTACCTTGCCCCATATGTCGAGCTCGTAGGAAAGATCGGCACCGATGAGGAAATCGTTGAAGGGATGATCAACACCCACTTCAGCAATGGTCTGCGAGCTGGCCTCGCGCGTGGCATTGCTCGTAGCGGTAAGCGTCGGGAAATAGCCTGCCCGGGCCTGGGCGGCGATGGCGCGTGCTTCGTCATAACGGGCGAGTGCAGCTTTCAGATTCTCGTTGGCCGCGGCAACTTTGCTTTCGAGTGCATCCAGATCGTCATCTTTATATTCTTTCCACCACGGGCCGCGGTCTTTGTCCGCAGAACTTGTATCGACCGTGGCCCATTGCCCATGGTCTTCTTTGTAGCTTTGTGGAATGTCCATAGTCGGGCGATGAAACACTGGCGCGAGCGAGCAGGAGCTGAGCCATGTCATGCATAACACAGAAACCGTCGCGGTGAACCTGCGCGCCGTCTGCATCATTTCTTCTCATCCTTCTTACCGTCATTCTTTTTGTCGGCATCCTTCTTGCCATCGTCTTTTTTATTTTCCTCTTTCTTAGGCACAATCACATGCACATGTTGGCCCTTAGCAAGAGAGTCCGGCGGATTGATAACCACGCGATCCTCAGGTGAGAGCCCGGAACTTATCTCCACTTCATTGCCGTAATCGCGTCCCATCACTACCTTTTTAAGCACGACTGTGTCCGATTCATCCAGTGTTGCAACCTGTAGACCTGCGGCACGGAAGATCATGGCATTCACCGGTAGCTTCAGGCTGGTTTCCGATCCGGGAAGTTTGATGTGTGCTTCCGTATAGCCGCCTGCAAACAGTTTTTCGTCTTTATTCTCGGCGACGAATTCAGTGAGCAGAGTGCGACTCGCGGGATCAATCGCGTTGGCGCTTTTATAAAACTTTGCCGTAAATATTTCACCTGGATGCTCGGTGAAATGCAGTTCTGCCTCCACGGAGGCATTAATGCGGGTGGAGTAGTTTTCCGGCACCTTGACATAGATGCGCAGGCGGTTTGATTGCACCATCGTGAACAAAGGCTGCTGTGTATCTGTGCCGGCGGTCACCAGCATGCCGACATCGAGCAGACGCGAAGAAACAATCCCGTCAAAAGGCGCCCGAATGGTCTTAAATGAGGTAAGATCACGCAGATGATCGCGGTTGGCTATGGCCGAGGCGAGCGCGGCCTCTTTTGCGGCGGCATCGCCAACCTTCTCATCCGTCTCCTGCTTGGATACCGAATCCGTCTTGAGCAAGTCCTTCCAGCGCTTGGCAGTGATCTGTGCAAGCGTGTTGTTAGCCTGCGCTGTCTTTGCATCGGCTTCGGCCTGGCGCAACTGCGCATCGAGCTCCGGTGTCTCCAGTTCCGCCAGCACATCGCCTTTATGCACATGATTACCAAAGGCAGTCTCCCAGCGTTTGACGTAACCGTTGGCGCGGGCGTAAAGCGTGGCCTGGTGCCAGGCTTCGACATTGCCCGGCAGTATCAGCTCTTCCACCGCGGGCGTTCTCTTGGGCGAAATCACCGAAACCTGGACATCTCCGTCCGTCTCGGCGTCATGGCGCAGTGCCCATGCAGCATGCATGCGAAACGCAATCACCACGCCTGCGACGCAGGCAGCGAGCACGAAAATCAAAATAATCTGGCCGCGATGGCGGGAGCGGCTATCACGCCTGTACATGGCGGGGGTCTCCTTCTTGTTTTTGCTGACGAGTGCCGTGGATGATGCTGAAAACAGACGGCACGAAGAATAAGGTGGCGACGGTGGCAAACAGCAACCCACCGATGACCGCGCGTCCAAGCGGGGCGTTCTGCTCGCCGCCGTCGCCAAAGCCCAGCGCCATTGGCACCATGCCGATGATCATCGCAAGCGCCGTCATGAGTACCGGGCGCAGACGTGTGTAGCCGGCTTCAAGCGCAGCGGAAAGCGCATCCGCTCCCTCCTGCATACGTTCGCGCGCAAAACTGATGACCAGAATGCTGTTGGCGGTGGCGACACCCATGCACATGATAGCGCCGGTGAGCGCAGGCACAGACAATGTGGTGCCGGTAAGAAACAGCATCCAGACGATGCCGGCAAGCGCCGCCGGCAGCGCCGTGATGATGATGAAGGGGTCGAGCCACGACTGGAAATTGACCACGATGAGTAAGTAAACGAGGATGATGGCGAAGGCCAGGCCGCTATAGAGGCCCTTGAAGGATTCTTCGCGCGTTTGCATCTGGCCGCGTGCCACAATGCTTGAACCTTTAGGCATGTCCTTGGTCATGTCGGAAATGATGTTATGGATATCGTTTGATATGGCGCCCAGATCGCGATCCTGGGTGCCGGCATAAATATCGATTACTGGCTGCACGTTGTAATGGGATTCCACCGCAGAAATCGTGCCGCGCTCAACGGTTGAGAACGCTCCCAGTTCCGAGGGTTTTGCATTAGGGTCCGTGCCCGTAATCGGCAGATTGCGCAATTCGTCAATCGAAGTGAGATCATATTGCGGCATCTGTGAGACAATGGAATATTGCACGCCATTCTTCGGATTTAGCCAGAAAGTTGGCGAGGTCTGGAAACTGCCCGAAAGCGATACTAGCATGTTGCTGGCGACATCGCGCTGGGTAAAACCCAACTCCTGCGCGCGGCTGCGATCGACAGTGACCTGCAGCAGCGGATAGTCAAACGCCTGCTGAATACGCGTATCCACGAGGCCCGGCACATGGCGGATGCGCTCATAAAGCGCATTGGCGAATTCCCGGTTCGCGTCGGCCTTAAAGCCGATGACCTGCACATCGATCGGCGATGGCAAGCCGAAATTGAGAATCTGGCTTACGACATCGGCGGGCAAGAAGGCAAAAGTGACTCCCGGCATATCGGCGTTAAGTTCTTTGCGCAACGTCCGCATGTAGCCTGCGGTAGGCTTATGATTTTCTTTAAGCGAAATCATGATATCGGCATCGGACGGGCCGATAGGCGCCGAGTTGCTGTAGGACAGGTTGATACCGCTTACCGGCATGCCGATATTGTCCACGATACTGTCGAGCTCAGCAGCCGGAATAACACGGCGGATAACACTGTCCACTTCGTCGCAGAGTTTCGCAGTCTCTTCTACCCGCAAACCTGAATGAGCACGCAAATGCAGCTTGATCTGCCCCCCGTCAATGCTCGGGAAAAAGTCCGATCCCAGCCACGGGCCCAGCAGTATTATCGATGCGACGAGTAATGCGGAAAAGATGCCCAGAAACAGGCCGCGGTGATGCAGGGCGTTTTCCAGCATCGAATGATATCCATTGCGGAACCGTTCAAACTGATGTTCAAAATTTTGCTGAAAACGCACCAGCGGATTGTGTGAAAGCGGCGGCTGATGCCCTTCTTCGCGCGGGGCATGTTTCTTGAGCCAGTATTTGGCAAGC
This sequence comes from Alphaproteobacteria bacterium, assembly GCA_013289445.1. Next base: position 6,759 of record JABCZZ010000009.1, on the reverse strand, counting down.
GTAGGCACGAGCGTACGCGAAAGGATATAGGATGCGAGCATCGCGAACACCACGGCTTCGGCCAGCGGCACGAACAGAAACTTTGCCACGCCTGTGAGCGCGAACATGGGTACGAACACGATGCAGATACATAAGGTTGAAACCAGTGCAGGCACGGCAATCTGCTGCGCGCCGTCGAGAATGGCTTCCTCTACATCCTTGCCCTTCTCAAGATGCGCGTTTATGTTTTCCACCGCCACCGTTGCGTCGTCGACCAGAATACCTACCGCCAACGCCAAACCGCCCAGCGTCATGATGTTGATTGTCTGCCCAAGTAGCGATAGCGTGATAATAGAAGCGAGCACCGACAGCGGAATAGAAAGAGCGATGATAAGTGTCGAGCGCGCGCTGCCCAGGAACAACAGAATCATAAGGCCGGTAAGCACTGCGGCAATGATGCCTTCGCGCACCACCCCTTCAATGGCGGCTTTGACGAAGATCGACACGTCGGCAAGCATGTTGATATTAAGCCCGTCCGGCATGTTGTCTTTGATGATCGGCAGCAGGCCTTTAACACGATCTATAATATCGAGAGTCGAGGCATTGCCGGTTTTCTGAATCGTCATCAGCACCGCGCGCGTGCCGTCCACGCGCACGATATTGGTTTGCGGCGCAAATCCGTCGCGCACATGGGCCACGTCGCGCACATAAATCGTGGCGCCGTTGGTGATTTTTACCGGCAGATCGTTAAGCGCATCGACCGTGTTGGTGCTCGCATTGAGCTTCACGCTGTATTCATAGGCGCCGATTTTTTCCGTACCTGCAGGCAGAATGAGGTTCTGCGCACCGATGGCGTTATTGACGTCCTGCGGGGAGACGCCGTAGGTCTGCATCGCCTTGGAATTAAGGTCGACCTGCACCTGGCGGCTTTTTCCGCCGTAAGGATAGGGCAGGGCAGAGCCCTGCACGGTCGCAAGCTGTGTGCGGATGAAGCTGTTGCCGTAATCATTCATCTCCTGCTCGGAGAGCTTGGCGCTCGACAGTGCCAGCTGGATCACGGGAATAGTCGAGGCGTTATAGCTTAAGACCAGCGGCGGCGTTTCCCCCGGCGGCATGTTCTTGAGCATGGTCTGCGAGATAGCGGTCACCTGCGAGAGCGCCACGTCGATATTGACGCCGGGCTGGAAAAAAATTTTTGTTACCGAGACGCCAGTTAAGGATTGCGATTCCAGATGTTCGATATCGTTGACGGTCGTTGAGAGCGCGCGTTCAAAGTTAGCGGTGATGCGATTGCCCATTTCATCGGGCGGCATGCCCGTATAGCTCCACACCACGCTCACCACCGGGATGCCGATGTTAGGGAAGATATCCGTCGGCGTGCGCAAAATGGCCAGCGGGCCGAAAATGAGCAGCAGCAGGCTCAGCACGATAAACGTGTAAGGCCGGTCCAGCGCTATTTTGACGATCCACATGGGTTATAGTGCCGAGATATTTAAAGGTTGAGAAAGCTTGTGAGCAAGGCGCGTCAGCAGGCCTACCACCATGTCGGCTTCTTCCTGCGTGAAATCGGCCATCAGATTGTTGTATACATCCACCACTTCGGGAAGAAACAGTTCGGTGATTTTCAGGCCTTCCGCGGTGATCTCAAGCGCAACAATGCGTCGGTCCTGCTTGCTGCGCTTGCGCTTAATCCATTTGCGCTTTTCCATTTGATCGAGCACGCGCGTCAGCGCACCGCTGTCATGGCAGAGACGTTGGCACAACTCTCCTGCTGTGCTGGCAAGCTTGTCGCGCAGGTTCATGAGGATGACCCATTGGACAAAGCTCACATCCCGCTTGACGAAAATGGCTTCTAAGTGGCTGGTGATGAGTTTTCCATTAAGACGAAGCAGATAGCCGACGCTTCGGCGCGCCTGATAATTCTTGACCTTATAATACTGTTTCGGCATATTCTGCTTTGCCAATTACTGCCTAGGCAGGGATTATGCGTGAAAAAGCCCGCCATGTCAATGTTTGCGCAGGAATCATATACAAAAATTATATCGCATTTCAGATAATACACGCCCTTAATACCTTGCCCGCGCCCCGCGGCACTATACTGACAAAGGAGATAGTATGATTGCAACCAAAGGTTATGCAGTTGCCAAATCCAAAGCACCCCTTGCCCCGTTTTCTTTCGAGCGCAGAGATCCCAGGCCGTACGATGTGGTCATCAGCATCAAATATTGCGGCATTTGCCATTCGGACATTCATCAGGCCCGCGATGAATGGGGCAACGCGACCTTTCCTATGGTTCCTGGCCATGAAATTACCGGCGTCGTGATGGCCGTAGGCAGTAAAGTCAGCAAGTATCGCATTGGCGATCATGTCGGGGTAGGATGTTTTGTCGATTCCTGTCGTGAATGCACCCCTTGCAAGAGCGGCCTTGAGCAATTTTGCTCCGGTGGCATGACCCCCACCTACAATGCCAAGGAACGCGATGGCAAGACGCTTTCGCAGGGCGGTTATAGCGACCATATCGTGGTCGATGAGAACTATGTGCTGAGCATTCCGCAGAACCTGCCACTTGATAAGGCAGCGCCGCTGTTATGTGCAGGCATCACGCTTTATTCGCCGCTTAAGCACTGGAAGGCTGGCCCGGGCAAGAAAGTGGCTATCATCGGGCTGGGGGGTCTTGGCCATATGGGCGTGAAGATCGCCCATGCGCTGGGTGCCGAAGTAACGGTACTGAGCCAGTCTACCAAGAAAGCCGCTGATGCTAAACGTTTGGGAGCGGATCATTTTTATGCGACTTCCGACGCAGAAACATTTAAAAAATTGCAGGGCCATTTCGATCTCATCATCAATACCGTTTCCGCGCCGATGGACTGGAACCAGTATTTGAATCTGGTCAGAATTGATGGCGCTCTGGTCGTGGTCGGGGTGCCGGAAAAGCAAGTGCCGATTGGCGCGTTTTCGCTTATTTTCGGACGCAAGAGTCTGGCCGGTTCGCTCATCGGCGGCATCAAGGAAACGCAGGAGATGCTCGATTTTTGCAGCAAGCACAATATCACGTGCGACATCGAGATGATTGACATCCAGAAAGTCAACGAAGCCTACGACCGCGTCGTAAAAAGCGATGTTCGCTACCGCTTCGTTATCGATATGGCATCGCTCAAGAAAAGCGCCTGATCGATGGTAGCGTGATACGTTTTTTACCCGCGCTTATTCTATCCCGGCGGTTTTTGGCAGGAATTCGGCCACGACCTGCGCATCCTTATAAGATAAAAATACTCACCTGTGCGTATGTGTGGTGCCGTCGAAGGGACTCGAACCCCCGACCCTCGCATTACGAATGCGATGCTCTACCAACTGAGCTACGACGGCACGCCGCCCACTATAGCGGGCGGTTTTCTTACCGACAACGGCTGAAAAATACAAGGAAAATAGAGTTTCTCGCTCCTGCGCTCAGTCTCAGAGCGCCACGTCATCGATAAAGAGATCAGCGGATTCCCGGCCCTGCCAGACGTTAAGCCGTATCTGTCCTGCGAGTTTGAGCGATTTGCCCCGGGCGTTAAGCAACGTCTGGCCTACGATCGTATCCGCACTTCTGAAGGCCATTGCCTTGAGGCTTAAAGACGAAGCGTCTGGCCCCGCTTCGGTGAGGATGACGCGCACATGCCCGTCGCCGACGATATCGCTGTTGACGACCTTCACCCCGTCAAGCAACAGGCGTACGGAGGGATTGCCCGCACCATAAGGCCCGGCCTGTTCGATAAGCCTGGCAAGATCCGCGGTGATACCAGGAAGACTTACCGTGGCATCCAGATGCAGTACGCGCTCACGCGAAAGCGTTGCAACCTGCGTGCTCAGCCGGTCGTTAAAAAACGCGCGCAATCTGTCGATGCGATCCTTGGCGATGGTGAATCCTGCTGCCATGGCATGGCCGCCGCCACCCAGCAATACATCTGCCTGCACGGCGGCGAGTACTGCGGCGCCCAGGTCAACGCCGCTGATCGAACGTGCCGAGGCTTTACCGGTAGCGCCATTAAGCGCAATCACGGCGGTGGGTTTATGGAAATGTTCCTTAAGCCTGCCGGCAACAATGCCGATGACACCGGCGTGCCAGCCCTCGCGTGCCACGACGAGCACGGCGTCGGATGCAGGAAGTTGCGAGGCATCCTGCATGGCCTGTTCAATCACGAGCGATTCAATGGCTTTGCGTTCGGCGTTGAAACGATCAAGTTCCTCGGCCAGTCCTTTGGCCTCAAATACATCTTCGGTGGTCAGCAGACGCACGCCCAGATCGGCTTTACCCACGCGCCCGCCGGCATTGATGCGCGGGCCGATGATGAAACCCGCGTGATATGTGCCCGGTGCTTCCGTAAGACGGGCGACATCCATTACCGCAACCAGCCCTGCATTGCGGCGCTGATGCGCCATCTTGAGGCCCTGGGTGACAAGCGCACGGTTGGCACCGGTGAGCGGCACGACGTCACACACCGTTCCCAGCGCCACCAGATCAAGCAGTGACATCAGATCGGGTTCCTTGCCGTTTGCGAAATGTCCGGCTTCGCGCAGCAGTTTATTGATTGCGACCAGCAGCAGGAACGTCACGCCGCACGCGGCGAGCTGCGTGTGCGGGCTTTCCTCATCGAACCGGTTGGGATTGACGATGGCATAGGCCTCAGGCATGTCCGGACTGCCTTTGTGGTGATCAACGACGATCACCTCCAGTCCCGCTGCTTTAGCGGCAGCCAGCGGCGCATGTGCCATGGTGCCGCAATCAACGGTGATGACCAGCGTGGCACCGCGTTCCTTCAGTGCCAGCAGAGCAGGGGCATTGGGTCCGTAGCCTTCTTTCATGCGATCGGGAATATGCACCAGCGGGCTGAGATCAAGCATGCGCAGGTAACGTATCAACAACGCGCTGGAGGTTGCGCCGTCAACATCGTAATCGCCGAATATCGCGATAGTCTCTCTGGCAGCAATGGCTTGCGTCACGCGCTGCGCTGCCTTTTGCATGTCTTTAAGGTGAAACGGATCGGGGAGGTATTCACGCAATGTCGGATGCAAAAACGCTTGCGCCTGCTGCACGGCAATGCCGCGGCCAGCAAGAATTCTTCCTAAAAGCTCGGGCAGTCCTAACTGTTGAGAAATGGCAAGAGCCGTGCGCGCATCATGCTCGCGCATATGCCAGCGCTGCCCTGATACCGAAACAATGTCAGCAGCGGTTGTCGTCGTTTGTGTTACTATTTGTGGTCGACCCACGTTTTGCGCCCGAAATTATGTTCGGCTTCAATGACTCGCACCGTGCCGGTGCGCGAGCGCATGATGATGGAATGGGTATGCGCTCCACCCGGAAAACGTCTGACACCCTTGAGCATCGAACCGTCAGTGACGCCGGTCGCGGCAAACATCACGTCGCCTTTGGCGAGATCTTCAAGAGCGTATTTACGGCTCAAGTCTTCGATGCCCATGCGTTTGGCGCGCGATTTCTCGGCTTCTTCGCTGAAAATCAGCCGGCCTTGGAACTGGCCACCAATGCAACGTAGCGCGGCAGCGGCAAGCACGCCTTCGGGTGCGCCGCCGATGCCAAAATAAATATCCACGCCCGTGTCCTGGCGTGAAGTGGCAATGACGCCGGCGACGTCGCCGTCGGTAATGAGCTGAATGCGTGCGCCGGCGGCGCGCACCTTGGCGACGAGCTCATCATGGCGTTCCCGCTTTAAGATGCAGGCGACGAGATCCGACACGTCGCATTTTTTGGCTTTGGCGAGGCGCTTGAGATTGGTAGCCGGGCTGTCGTCGAGATCGATGACACCGTCAGGCAGTCCGCCGCCGACCGCGATTTTATTCATATAGACATCGGGCGCATGCAGAAAACCGTTTTTCTCGGCCATCGCGACCACGGCGAGTGCGTTGGGTCCGCCGGTGGCACATAACGTCGTGCCTTCGAGAGGATCAAGCGCAATGTCGATTTTGGGGCCGCCGCCTGAGCCGACCTTTTCGCCGATATAAAGCATCGGCGCCTTGTCGCGTTCGCCTTCGCCGATAACCACGGTGCCGTCAATCGTCAGGCCATTGAGTGCTTCGCGCATGGCAGTGACCGCGGCCTGATCAGCTTCTTTTTCATTGCCCCGCCCCATGAGGCGCGAGCAGGCGAGTGCCGCCGCTTCGGTGACACGCACCGCTTCAAGCGCGAAATTGCGATCCATGGTGAAGCTTTCGGAATAAGCAGCCTTGGCGGCGTTTTTGGTCATAGCGGTTCGATCCTTATCATATGTGGCGGCTCCACCACCGAGTCGAGTTTGCTGATGGATTGTAGCGCTCTCTTCATGCTGCGTTCAAGTGTTTCGTGGGTAGTCAGCACCACCTGCACCGGCTTGCCTTCGGACTGGCCATGTTGCAGGAAGGAACTGAGGGAAATGCCCTCGTCGCGGAACACGCCGGTGACACCGGCAAGCACGCCGGGCTTATCGACCACGACCAGGCGCACGTAATAGGAGGTCTTAAGCCCGTCCATTGCCGCGCGCGTCACGGGTTTCATCTGTGCCACGGGGATACAAAACGGTTTGCACATCGTCCCGCGCGCGATGTCCACGATATCACTTACCCCTGCCGTATCTCACGGACTGCGCCTGGGCA
>JABCZZ010000009.1:0-143 GCA_013289445.1 Alphaproteobacteria bacterium | reverse complement strand
CGATATCACTCACCACTGACGAACCAGTAGGCCCTGCACCTGCGCCTGCACCTTCAAACGTGATGCGCCCCACCGCGTCACCCTCGACGATAATGCCGTTATACGGGCCGGACACGCGCCCGATATTGGAGAGTTTGGGCACC
>JABCZZ010000008.1:52061-58944 GCA_013289445.1 Alphaproteobacteria bacterium | reverse complement strand
AAAGCGTATTTTCCGCCGATGAAATGGACAAAATGATACGCTCGCTGCAGGCGCATGCGGCACGTGCGCAAGAGATGGCAGCGGTTCCAGCGCCTTCCGCCACACCGAGCCCCGGTTTTGTAGCTGGCCCCACCGGAGTCGATGTGCACGGCGATGGCTTTGATGAAATCATACCTTCAGCGCCTGCCGCAAAACCGGTGAGTGCTGCCAAGCCAGCAGAAGTAAAAGAAGCCGCCATATCTGATGCCCCTGTGCTGCCCGTTTCCCCGCCACAGGAACTCTCCGCCGAAGAAGTCGAAAAACTTCTGGGCGGCAAATAATTCTTTAGAATCCGCTGACGAACACCAGCGTGCAGCCGCGCTGATTGGTGTAGCTTACATTATATACCGTGGTGGCGCCGTACACACCTGCGTTGCTGGCGGTGCAGTTGGCATTGGAAGGAAAACCCGTCGAGTAGGTCTGCACGATGCCCGACGAAGGAAACCCGTCATCCATCTTGGCATCGATGCTTGCGGCCGCCGCCGTCGTAATGATGGGATTATCCGTGGGATTATTGCCATCGGAAGCGCCAAAGATAAAGACATTGCCGAAAAACCCGGGGAAGCGCGTTAAGTCGGTGCTGCTTACGGCACCCCACCATATGACCGAAAAACCGCTGCCCTTGAGCGGCCCGGAAGGCACATTAAGGCCAGCAGTGGCGGCAGAAGCACCTGCGGTATCGGCAAGGCCGGTTAAGACCGGTGGAAACATGCCGGCATAATTGAGCTGCTGCCAGAAGCGGAATGATTCATATTCATAACCGGTCACTCCGGCGATTTTGCCGTCACCATTGCCATTGCAGGTGGTGCCTGTGACACCGTTGCCTGCAGGGCAGGCTGAGTCCGCGCCCCAGCGCGCTGTAGCACTGGGCATGTCTCCCGGAAGGCTCAGATACATCTGCTTAAAATTGGTTGCAGCGATCATATAGCTGTTGGCATCGGTCATGATGGTCTGCAGGCGCGAGGTAGCGATCATGGTCTTGCCCAGCAGCAATGCGCCGACAATGCCGCCGATGATGGCGAGCACCAGTGCCATTTCGAGCAGTGTAAATCCTTGCGAGCCTCTGTTTTGCATTTTTGCGTGCATCAAGATATTCCTGCGCAAAACATAAAGGCGACTTTACGTAACTGCAACTGATTTGACTTCGCTGTCACTTCGGCCTAATCGTTGGCGGACACGAAGGAGAAGACGCATGTTGCGCAGGTTTATGGGCGTATGGGCCATAGGGGTGACGATCGCGGTGCTTTCGCACTCGCCGGCATCGGCGCGCGATCAGATACGTGTGGTGGGTTCTTCCACGGTCTATCCGTTTGCTGCAAGCGTTGCCGAACATTTCGGCAAAATGGGCGACTTCAGGACACCGGTAGTCGAGTCCACCGGCACCGGCGCAGGGTTCAAATTATTCTGCGCTGGCATCGGCACAAGCTATCCCGACATTTCTGATGCTTCGCGCCGCATGCTCGAGAGCGAACATGCCGTGTGCGAAAAGCAGGGCATTCATAACATCATCGAAGTGAAATTCGGATTCGACGGCATCACCCTAGCCAATTCCATTCAGGCCGCGCGTTTCAGCCTTACCAAACGGCAGATCTTTCTGGCGCTTGCCCGCGAAGTCCCGGTGGAGGGAAAACTGGTGATGAATCCCTACAAGCGTTGGAAAGAGGTGGATGCCGGCCTGCCGGATCTGCCCATCAAAGTGTATGGAACGCCGCCGGTCTCAGGCACGCGCGATACCTTTGTCGAACTGGTGATGCAGAAGGGATGCGAGCAGGTGGCTGCGCTTGCGGCGATTGTCAAAGACGAAGCCGAACGCAAGCGGCAATGCCAGATGTTGCGCGAGGACGGTGCGTTTATCGAAGCCGGTGAAAACGGCAATCTCATTGCCCAGAAGCTCATCGGTGATCCCAAATCGCTGGGTATTTTTGGCTTCAGTTTCCTCGATCAGAATAGCGGCAAGATTCAAGGCAGCATCATCGACGGCGTGGCACCCAGTTTTGACTCCATCCAAAACGGCAGCTACACCATTTCACGCCCGCTGTTCTTTTATGTCAAAGGCGAACAGCTCGGTGTCATAGGCGGTATCCGCGAATTCGTTCAGGAGTTTTTAAGTGAGGCGGCCATCGGTGACGAAGGCTATCTGGTCAATGAGGGGCTCGTGCCATTGCCTGAAGCCCAGCGCAAGGAAATGCGCCAGAGTGTCATGCCCACGCTTTCGCGTTAAGCGATGATATTAAGCAGTGATTGAAACAGATCGCCTTGCACTTTGAGTACGCTGAGGTTGCCCTGCGCGTCGTACGTGGCGGTTTGCGCCTGCACCAGCTGATCGGCAGTATCGACATTGGGAAACTGGGTCACGCCACTCGCGTTTGCCGCTGCATTGTTGCTGTCGGCGTAATTGATGGTCGGTGGGTTGATCGGAACTACCTGGGCGCTTACGCCACCCGTTGTCTGTGTTGACTGGTTGACCTGCTCGGGAACATAGGGCGTGTTCACCACGTTGCCGTTTTCATCCAGCGTCTGGGTACTTTGGGCATTGGCAATATTGTTGGCGCTGACCGCGATGCGCGTGGTAGCGGCAGAAAAACCGCTTATGGCTGCATTGATGGCAAGGGTCATGCTTACTCCGGGATGAATATAATTATACTACAGTCCGGGCATTAATACATCGTTAAAACTAGCTGCAATTTTAGGCGTTTACATCATATTTGTGCCCGCATCCTTATCGCTTATGAGGGCATAATTGCGTGAATTGAACAATTGGTAATGCCACCATTCATTGCGGTAAAAATCCCATCCCGCCGCCGTCATAAGGCCCAGCAGCAAAAGGCGGTTTGCCTGTGCTTCCCTGGAAATGCCGGTGTGGCCGTGATGCGAAAGGGGCGTGAAGGCGTCAAAAGCCGTACCCATGTCAAGCGCGCTGCCAGAGCGCATAAGCGTGAGGTCAATGGCCACGCCGCGCGAATGCGGCGAGCCTTTAGCGGGGTCGGCAAGGAAATCAGGATTGGGCGTATGCTCCCATAATTTCCACTGCGCTTCGCTTGGGCGATAAGCATCAAAAATAAGGAATTTCAGCCCCAGCGGTTTGGCTAAGTTTACCGCTTTGCTAAGGCAGTCCGCCGCATCTTTATGCAGGTAGCAGGCGCCCTTTTTATAGACAGGCTTGCCGGTGAAATTATCGCTGGTGGCGTACTTTATTTCGATATCAACGCCATGCTCTTGGGGAAGGATGGAAACGAGGCTCATAAGTTATTGTTATATAATATGATTAATTAATTTCCGTTAGTAACGATTCGTTAACCAATATATGATGTAATGAGAGTGTCAATGCTTCATCTGAGGCATTACGGAATTACCCTCCATTGTTTGGTTTTGCGCCCCCCTAAAAAGGGGCGCTTTTTTTATGCCAGCGGCGCGGCGATGATTTCGCGGCAATGGGCAGCCAGTTCCTTGCGCGATTCGAATTCGCCGCCGTTAAATGCCGTGTGGAAGATCAGGGTGACATCGACATTCTTCTGCATGAGAAAAGTAGTGGCATGGGGAAAGAAATCACTGTCGCCATACCAGCCGATGATAGGCAACGCTGCGGCATCCACCGGCTTGCCGTTGAGATGGGTGTAGAGCACGCTGACAGGCTGCACCATCAAATCATTTTCCTCGGCGATACTGAAAAAAGACGACTTGAAAGGCAGCAATCCGCTGCCGTCGCTGGTGGTGCCTTCGGGAAAGAGGCTGATGATGTAATTTTTGCGCAGGGCATATTCGAGTTCGCTTTTGTTATGCAATGTGCGCGAAGGTCTGCGGTCGATGAATATGCAGCCGCCGGTGCGGCACAGAAGGCCGATGAACGGCCAGTTCGCCACTTCGCGCTTGGGCGTGAAATGGGCAGGCACGGTGCTTCCCAGGGCAAAGACATCGAGATAGGAAAAATGATTGGAGACCATGAGCAGGGGCAGATCTTTCGCCGGCGCACCGCGGCAAGTCACGCGCACCCCCCAGATCAGGCAGCCGATGAAGAACGAAAACTGCATTATGCCGCTGTTGAGCCGGGCAAGGCGCAATTGCGATGTTACAAACAGCGGAAATAAAATGATCAGGCCCCAGAATATCGTCAGAATACTGCGTAACAGCAGTCGCAGCGCCGGTATCATTCGTCGTCTTTGGCGGTGGTGGGGGTGGAATAACGCAGCGCGTATTTCTCGGCCACCAGCTCGGTTTTCACCACCACGCCGACATCGATGGTGTTGCAATGTCTATCAATCACCGCGCCATGGCCGATATATCCGCCCACACGCAGATAGCCTTTGATCAGCGTCGGAAGCGCTGCAAAGGCTTCTTTAGGTTCGATCGAATCTTTTGCCATCAGGTTCATTTCGACATACTGATCGGCCAATGCTTCGGCGCGCATGGCAACGGGTGCCATATGATAATGGTGCAGGTAGGAAAGAGGCAGAGCATGCGTTTTCACGTCGTTGCCGGCGAAGCTGGCGCAGCCGAACATCAGTTTGATGTCGTGTTGTGACACATACGCTGCGATGCCGCGCCAGAGCAGTTGCATGACGGCGCGATTACGATACCCTGCATCGACGCAGGAGCGTCCGAGCTCAAGGATTTCGCCTTTTTCGCGCTTGATGGCAGCGATATCAAATTCGCTTTCGCTATAGAATTTTCCGGGCGCGCGTGCTGCGCTGCGTGTAAGCAGGCGGTAGGTGCCGACCACCCGGCGCCAAGGATCGGCCAGATCATAATCCAGCACGAGCAGGTGATCGCAGTGAGCGTCGAACATATCGAAATCACGTTTAAGCGCGCGCTCTTCGGCGGAAGGTTTGCCTCCCATCTCTTCATAAAAAATGCGATAACGCAGCGACTGCGCGGCCTCGATTTCGCGTTGCGTCGAGGCGAGTTTCACCGCAAGATTGCCGACACGTATTTCTCCCCATCTACCAGAAGCCGTGGTTCGCATGCGGGGGTTATCGGTCACCAGAGATTCCATCGCTCAGCTTTTTCCTTTGAGGGGTACACAGAAAAGCTCAAGCCGGTGGTCGACCAGCTGGTAGCCAAGCTTCTCGGCAACGGCACGCTGTAACTGTTCAATCTGCTCATTACTGAATTCAATTACCTTGCCGCTTTTAAGATCAATGAGGTGATCATGATGAATTTCGCCCGATTCCTCATAGCGTGCGCGACCATCGCCGAAATCATGCTTCTCGATGATGCCGGCTTCTTCAAACAGGCGAACGGTGCGATAGACGGTGGCGATACTGATGCGCGAGTCAATCTTGTGGGCACGCTGATGGAGCATTTCCACATCGGGATGATCGTCCGATTCTGACAGCGTGCGGGCAATAATGCGGCGCTGCTCGGTCATCTTAAGACCACTCTCAGCACATTTTTTTTCTAAGCGTGATGGCATCCTTTTCCCTCTTGACGGAAACTTACACGGAAAATACCGGGAGGCAAGTGATAAACGACACATGCGGCCCCAGCCGCGCCTTACATGGCATTTTTAGAAGAAAAGACAACAGGGTTTAAAATTTAGGTTGATCAGAGGAGGCAGGCTGTGTAGAAGAGTGACATGTTATATTATAACATTACACGTCGCATCGCAAAATGGATCGCATTATGAAACGGACGGCAAAAATAACCATTACGGCTGCATGCGCACTCGGTGTCGCTTCCGCAGCGTTTGCCGATGACACGCCACCTGATGCAGCGCAGGACGGCATCACCCATATTGTCATTCATCCGCTTGCGCAGACCCGCGATAATCTGAGCACCGTGACGGGCAGCAGCACCTATGTGTTCAGTCCGCAGGCGATTGAAAATCTGCCACAAGGGGATTTCAGCAATATCAGCGATGTGCTGCTGCAGGCCCCCGGCGTGGCGCAGGATTCTTACGGCCAATTGCATGTGCGTGGCGATCATGCCGATCTGCAATACCGCATCAACGGCATCATCCTGCCCGAGGGTATAACGGGCTTTGGCCAGACACTCGATACACATTTCGCCCAGAAGATCGACCTGCTGACGGGCGCGTTGCCCGCACAATATGGCTACCGCACAGCGGGCATTGTCGACATCACCACCAAGACCGGCAGCTTCGATAATGGCGGCCGCAGCAGCGTGATGATGGGCAGTAATGACACCATCGAAGGCAATCAGGAGCTATACGGTTCTTCGGGGCAGGTGAATTATTTCTTCACCGGCAATTACCTGCAGAATGATCGCGGCATCGAGCCGCCTACATCGGGCCCCACACCCATCCATGACAACACCACGCAGGATAAGGAGTTTGGCTATCTCTCCTATGCCTTCGCCCCTGAGACCAAATTCAGCGTCATCGTTGGCAATTCCACCAACCGTTTTGAAATTCCCAACAATCCCGGTCAGCCGCAAGTCGACACGCTGGCAGGGGTGCCCAATTTCAATTCCGCCGATCTCAATGAGCGCCAGTTCGAGCATAATACCTATGCTATCGGCGCGATAAACGGCAAAGTCAATGACGACACCACCTATCAGCTTGCGCTCTTTGCGCGCGATAGCACGGTATTATTCCAACCTGACGATGCGGGTGATCTTATTTTCAACGGCATCGCCTCACACGTCTATCAGGAGAGTGCCAGCGCAGGGCTGCAGAACGATTACAGCTGGCGCGCCAATGCCTCCAACACCGTGCGTTTTGGCTGGTCGGCGAGTTATGAGCAGGCGACCAGCGACACCAATTCCTTGGTGTTTCCCGCCGATGCCACCGGCACGCAGACTCCCGGCGCCACGACGGGGGCCTGCAGCAGCACATCGCTGATATTGCTGAAATCCCCTTGTGGCAGATTTTCAATCGCCTGCGGAC
>JABCZZ010000008.1:0-52051 GCA_013289445.1 Alphaproteobacteria bacterium | reverse complement strand
GATGAATGGCAGCCCATCGATAAACTCACGATTAATTATGGCGTGCGCGCCGATGCTTACAGCGCTTTTGTCAATGAAAACGCCTTATCACCACGACTGGGCGCCATCTACGATCTCACCCAGTCGACCCGTCTGCATGCGGGATATGCACGTTATTTCACGCCGCCGCCGACCGAACTCATCGCGCCGCTCAACGTCGCGCAATTTCAAAACACCACCGGGCAACCTGCGAGCACCGGGGCATCTCCCGTCGTGCCGGAGAAAGACAATTACTTCGATGCGGGCTTCATCCAGAAACTTTCGCCTAGCCTCAATTACGGTGTAGATGCCTATTACAAACAGGCGCGTGACTTACTTGATTTAGGCCAGTTCGGCCAGGCACTCATCTATGCCCCGTTCAATTACGAACGCGGCTGGGTGCGCGGCATCGAATTCACCGGCGACTACAACCGTGGCGCTGTTTCGGCCTACAGCAACCTTGCGCTCTCCAAGGCAATGGGCAAGGACGTGGTGTCGGGCGAATATAATTTCAGCCCTGATGAGCTTGCCTATATTAGCAGCAACGCCGTGCATCTTGATCACGATCAGCTGATCAGCGGCTCTGCGGGCGCAGCTTATACGTATCACGATGTCAAATACGGCACCGATATGATCTACGGCAGCGGTCTGCGCGACGGCTTTGCCAATACCGAGCATCTGCCGTTTTATGCCGTGGTCAATGCCAGCGCTGGCTATACGTTCGACATTGGCCCCAGGGCCGGCACGCTTGAGACCAAACTCTCGGTGCTCAATCTTTTTGACCGCGTCTATGAAATCCGCGACGGCTCGGGCATCGGCGTATTCGCGCCGCAATACGGCTTACGGCGCGCCGTATTTATTACCATTGCCAAACCATTCAGTTTTTAGTTTTTCACGAGGATGTCGAGCCCGATATCGACGCTGGGTACGGAATGGGTAAGCCTGCCCACCGAGATATAATCAACGCCGGTTTGTGCCACCTGCCTTGCGTTATCGAGCGTGATGTTGCCCGACGCTTCCAGCGATGCGCGCCCGGCCACAAGCTTTACCGCTTCGTGCAGGGTGGGAATGTCCATATTATCGAGCATAATGCTTTGCGCACCTGCTTTGAGCGCCTCTTGAACCTGCGCCAGCGTGTCGCATTCGATTTCGATCGGCAGCTTATGTGTATTGCCTGCTTTGGCGCGGCTAAACGCTTCGCTGACACTGCCGGCAAGCGCGATATGATTGTCCTTGATGAGAATGGCGTCGTCCAGTCGCATGCGGTGATTGCGCCCGCCGCCGGCGCGCACGGCATATTTGTCGAGTTCGCGCAGCCCGGGCATGGTCTTGCGCGTATCAATCACACTCACACCGGTGCCATGCACTGCCTTGACGTAATGGGCCGTAAGCGTTGCCACTGCGCACATGCGCGCCAGCAAATTAAGCGCCACACGCTCCGCGCTTAAAATTTCGCGGGCCGGTCCGCTGACATCGATGAGCTTGGTGCCAGCCGTCATGCGCTTGCCGTCGTTGGCAAAAAGCTTAGTTTTGATGGTGGGGTCGACTTTAAAAAACACGCGTGTCACCACCGCGCCGCCGCACATCACCAGCGGCTCACGCGTGACGAAGGAAAGCGTGGCCGTGGCGTTTGGCGGCACCAGCAGCTCCGCCGTGACATCGCCTTTGCCGATATCCTCAGCCAGTGCGGTGGCGATGATACGCTCGACTTCTTTCAAATTGGGTTCCATACTGCGCTCCGCCAACCCGTTGTAGCCCTCATCCTATGTCTGTTAAAGCGTATAGCCTCATAGAACACAAGGTAGATGTCGCCATTGTCGGTGCCGGTGGTGCCGGGCTGCGGGCGGCGCTCGCTGCGCGTGCCCAGGGTGCCAGTGTCATTGTGCTGACCAAAGTGCCCCCCACCCGCAGCCATACGGTGGCAGCGCAGGGCGGCATCAACGCGGCGCTGGGAAATCGTGGCGCCGACGACTGGCGCTGGCATATGTACGACACTATTCGTGGCTCGGACTGGCTGGGTGATCAAGACGCTATTGCCTTCATGTGTAAGGAGGCACCCGCCGCCATTCGCGAGCTTGAACAGATGGGCGTGGCCTTCACGCGCGATGCCAAAGGTGCCATCTATCAACGCGCTTACGGCGGTCAGTCGACGGAATTCGGCAAAGGGCCGCTGGCTTACCGCGCCTGCGCCGCTGCCGACCGCACCGGACACGCGATGCTGCATACGCTTTATCAACAAAGCCTGCGCACGGGTGTGCGTTTTTTTGCTGAATTTCTTGCGCTCGATCTGGTGTTTGACAAACAAGGGGCTTGCGCAGGCGTGCTTGCCTGGGAACTTGCCACCGGCGACATGCATCTGCTGCGCAGCCGGCAATTGATTTTAGCCACGGGCGGCTTTGGTTAGATTTATTCCTCGACCACTGCTTCCACTATCTGCACCGGCGACGGCGGTGCCATGGTGCTGCGTGCCGGCCTGCCACTCATGGACATGGAATTCATCCAGTTTCATCCCACCGGGCTTTACGGCACCGGCGTGCTCATCACCGAAGGCGCGCGCGGCGAAGGCGGGGTACTCACCAATAGTTTGGGTGAGCGTTTCATGTCGCGTTATGCGCCGGCGTATCAGGATCTGGCGTCGCGCGATGTCATCAGCCGCGCCATCATGCAGGAAATCCGTGAAGGCAGGGGTGCGGGCGGCGGCAAGGATCATATCTGGCTCAAGCTTGATCATCTGGGCGCCGATCTCATCAACGCCAAACTGCCTTCGATCCGCGATATCGCAAAAACATTTGCCGGAGTGGATGTGCTCACTGCGGCGATTCCGGTTATTCCCTCAGTGCATTACACCATGGGCGGCATTCCGACGCTTACCAGCAGCGCGGCGCTTCATGAAAACGGCAGCGAGGTGAGCGGACTGCTTGCTATCGGCGAGGCGGCGTGCAATTCGGTGCATGGTGCCAATCGCCTGGGGTGCAATTCACTGCTCGATCTCATGGTGTTTGGAAAAGCGGCAGGCGAACGCGCAGCGACTGCTGGTGGTGGCAGCCATCCGGCACTCGATCCGGCGACGCTGGATCGCGCCCTTTCACATTTTGACGGATTGCGTCATGCCAAAGGCCATGTGCCTGCGGCGCAGTTGCGCCGTCAGATGCAGACCATCATGCATCATCATGCGGGTATTTTTCGTGAAGCCCTTTCACTGGAAAACGGCATGCGCGCGCTTGAAAATATCTGGCAGCAGCGCAACGCTGTATTGGCCGTGCGTGATAAAACCATGCTGTGGAATAACGATCTCATCGAGGCCATCGAACTCGATAATCTGCTGCGCCAGGCGTCGGCGACGCTTGCGTCGGCGCTCTATCGCACCGAGAGCAGAGGGGCGCACTGGCGCATGGATTATCCCACCCGCGATGACACACGCTGGCAGGCACACACGCTTTTCACCCTTGATAATAAAGGCGCCATGCATCTGACCACGCGTCCGGTACGCATGATAGACGACAGCGCGGCGATGATGCCGAGTCTTGCACCACAGCAGCGCCAATATTAACTATCCAGGCAATAAAAAAGGCGGGGAATTTCCCCGCCTTTTTCGTCAGGTGCTAAAAACTACTTCTTGTCGGCGTTGCTTGCAGCGGGCGTGGCAGAGGAATCGCTGGGTGCCATCATGGTAGCGCCTGCGCTCGGAGCGGCAGTGGCAGGATCAGTGGCCGGAGCAACTGCAATCGGGGCGGCGGCGGCAGAAGAAGCGGACGGAGCATCGGCCGGAGCGGCGGACGGAGCCGAATTGTCGGTGGGCTGCTTAACGGCATCATCAGCAAAAGCGGCAAAAGCGACGAGAGCGAGCACGGAAGTAGCAGCGATTAAGGTCTTCTTCATGGGAAACTCCACAAGGATGTTTAAAAATCCGCTGGGCAAACTGCTGCAGCGGATGTGTCTTTATTTTTACCGCATTCGGCCGGGTGCGACAAATTACATTTTTGTAATCTTGCCAGCATTTTTTTGGGACAGCGAAAGTTAGTCCTTGCCAAATAATTTAAATGCTGCTGACGCCAGTCCGATGACACCTGCCGCTTCGGTATTACTGCTGGAATTTGAGCTGGTAACGCCGCTTGCAACATTGGCGGCGAGGATATTGGGCATCGACATCGACTGGATGCCCAATTTGCCCGGGCCGGTGAAGCGGTTGAGCGTGAAGCTGTTGCCACCGAACAGGCCGGTGGAAAGATTGGTCAGGTTGGTGTCCATCTGCACGGTGGGGTCTTTATACAGCCAGGCGCTGGGCTCGACGTCGATTTGTTCGCCGGCAGCGAGATTGACTTCGAACACGTTGCCGTACCCGTAGAGCCAGACGATGCCATCGTCGCTGAGTGCGCGGAATTTGTCGATGAAAAAGCCGGTGCCGCCGAAAAGAATATTGGCGATGCCGCGCACCATCTGGAAGCTGTAGTCGACCGAATTGGTGGCTGCAAGAAACTGATGTTCGCGAATGTCGATTTCCTGTCCGCGTTTCAAATGCAGCGGGAAAATCTGGCCAACGCCGTCGCGGCTCATGGCGATGGGGCCGGTGCCCACGGCTTCGGTCATGAAGATGGGCATGCCCGAGATCATGCGATTGAACACGCCGTCCAGTTTTTTAATGCCGATTTGTATGCTTGTGGACTTCCATAGCAGCGTATGATGTTCGAAATAGATGGAGCTCTGCCCGTTGAGGTTGACGGTGAGTGCCGGCACGAGACCGCCGTCGAGATGGTAACTGAATCCGGCGAAGCTTTCGCCTTCGGTCTTTAAGGGAAGCAGAGTAGGAAGTTGCATGAAACGCTCCTTGAAAGTTACTTTTTAAGCGAGGCAGACATAGTAAGCATGCGCTCCAGCGGTGCGCGTGCGGCCTGAATGAGTGCGGCGGGCAGGGTGAGCTGCGGCGTGCGATTCTTCATGCACAGATGCAGTTTCTCCAGCGTGTTCATTTTCATGTAATGGCAGTTGTTGCAGCTGACACAGGCGCCGCCGATGATGCCGGGCGCTTCATGAAAAACACTGCCGGGAGATTTCTGTTTCATCTGGTGGATGATGCCGGGTTCAGTGAGCACGATGAATTCCTTGCCCGGATGATCCTCGGTGAATTTGAGCAGCGACGAGGTCGAGCCAATGTGATGAGCGTAACGCAGAATATCGCCGGGGCATTCAGGATGGGCGATGATATACGCATCGGGATGGCGGGTCTTGAGCTTCACTAACTCCTGTTCGGAAAAACGCTCATGCACGATACAGGTGCCGTTCCACAGCAGCATGTCACGCCCGGTCTTCTTGATGAGATGGGCGCCTAAAAATCTATCAGGCGCAAAGATGAGTTTCTGCTCAGGCGGAAACTGACGGATGATATGTTCGGCATTGCTCGATGTCACAATCACATCGGAGAGCGCCTTCACTTCTGCTGAACAGTTGATGTAGGTCACGACCTTGTGATCGGAATGCTGCTCTTTGAATTTCTTGAACGCCGGGGCAGGGCAAGAGTCCTCCAGCGAGCAGCCCGCTTTGAGATCGGGCAGCAATACGGTTTTGCCGGAATTGAGGATCTTGGCGCCCTCGGCCATGAATTTTACGCCGCAGAACACGATGACATCGGCGCTTGTGGCGGCTGCCTTGCGCGCGAGATCGAGCGAGTCGCCGACGAAATCGGCGATGTCCTGGATCTCGTCCTCCTGATAGTAATGCGCGAGGATGACGGCGTTCATCTCCTTGCGCAGTCGGTCGATTTCGGTTTCGAGCGGCTGGGTAGGATTAAGCATTTAATTGAAATGCTGATAAAGAAGAGAAAGGATGCCGGTGAGCGCGCCCAGCGTCAGCAGGATGAGGCAGACGATGCTCAGTATGACTGCCGTATAACGCTTCTCAGGGTTGCGGCAATAGGCGGTGGCATACGCAAAACGTGCCCCCAGCCAGACCATTCCCACGAGGGCAGAAATATGCGGGCCGATCCAGTTGACGCCGAGGAACTCGCCGCTATACGGCCAGAAGAAACCGAACAGCCACAGGGCGGGAATAAACACGATGAGATGCTCAAGGGTATTTATCTGTATGCGCAGGCGCTTCTCAAATTCAATATGGCCGGACATGGCCGGGGCCATGACTTTATATTTGCCGCGCGCACGACCGACATTGATGAGAAACGAAATATACATCAGAAGCGCTAAAACAGTAACAAGTGCTGGGTAGATCATGAGGATTCCTAGTAAAAAAAATTAAACAACTTTACGGTAAATTTCGCCGCCTTCTTCGCGGAATTTTCCGGCCATTTCTTCCATGCCTTTTTCTTTTTCCTGTTCGGCCGCCGCGAAATCGCGCACTTCATGCGAGATTTTCATCGAGCAGAATTTCGGGCCGCACATCGAGCAGAAATGCGCAACCTTTGCGCCTTCGGCGGGCAGGGTTTCGTCGTGGAAATCCTTGGCGGTTTCCGGATCGAGCGAAAGATTGAACTGATCGGCCCAGCGGAACTCAAAGCGGGCTTTGGACAGCGCATCGTCGCGGTGATAGGCCGAGGGATGGCCCTTGGCCAGGTCGGCAGCATGAGCAGCGATTTTATAGGTGATCACACCGGTCTTCACGTCGTCGCGGTCGGGCAGGCCCAGATGTTCCTTGGGCGTCACGTAGCACAGCATCGCTGTGCCGAACCAGCCGATCATCGCGGCACCAATGCCCGAGGTGATGTGATCGTAACCCGGCGCAATGTCGGTGGTGAGCGGCCCAAGCGTGTAGAACGGTGCTTCATGGCAGAGCTCAAGCTGCTTGTCCATATTCTCCTTGATGAGATGCATCGGTACATGACCCGGGCCTTCGATCATCACCTGCACGTCATGCTTCCATGCGACCTTGGTGAGTTCGCCCAGCGTTTTCAGTTCGGAGAACTGCGCCTCGTCGTTGGCGTCGTGAATCGAACCGGGACGCAATCCGTCGCCCAGCGAGAAGCTGACGTCGTACTGGCGCAAGAGTTCGCAGATGTCTTCGAAATGCGTGTAGAGGAAATTTTCCTTATGATGCGCCATGCACCATTTGGCGAGAATCGAGCCGCCGCGGCTGACGATGCCGGTGGTGCGGTGCTGCGTCATCGGGATGAAGGGCAGGCGCACGCCCGCATGAATAGTGAAGTAGTCCACGCCCTGTTCGCACTGCTCAACCAGCGTATCGCGGAATACATCCCACGTAAGCTCTTCCGCGATGCCGCCGACTTTTTCCAGCGCCTGATAGATAGGCACGGTGCCAATCGGCACGGGGCTGTTGCGGATGATCCATTCGCGGATATTGTGGATATTGTGGCCGGTGGAGAGGTCCATCACCGTATCCGAACCCCAGCGGATCGACCAGACCATCTTTTCCACTTCCTCGGCGACCGAAGAGGTGACGGCGGAGTTGCCGATATTGGCGTTGATCTTCACCTTGAAATTGCGGCCGATGATCATCGGCTCGGTTTCAGGATGGTTGATGTTAGACGGAATGATGGCACGTCCTGCCGCGATTTCGTCACGCACGAATTCCGGCGTGATGAGATCGGGGATGCGCGCGCCGAAGCTGTTGCCCTGTTGGTAGGGCAGTTTGCGTTCGGCCATGGTTTTGCGGCCCTCATTTTCGCGAAGGGCGATGTATTCCATCTCGGGGGTGACGAGCCCTGCTTTGGCATAGGTCATCTGTGTCACGGACTTGCCGGCCTTGGCGCGCAGCACGCGTGCCTTGACGTTGGGGAACTGCGCCACTTCGACCTTGGCGGCGGTCTTAAGGCCGTTATCTTCGGGCTTCACTTTGCGCGCGTCATATTCTTCCACATCGCCACGTGCGAGAATCCATTCGCGGCGCAACGCTGTCAGGCCCTTGCGGATATCGAGCTTCACGTTCACATCGGTATAGGGGCCGGAGGTGTCGTAGAAAACCGCCTTGCTGCCGTCGGACACGGCGATCTCGCGCATGGCGACACGCACGTCCTTATGCACCGTGCCAAAGGCATAGGTCTTGCGCGATGCCGGCAATGCGCCGCTGGTCACTTCAAAGGCGGCCGGTGCAGCACTTTCTTTGGGTGCAGTGGATTTTTTCTGGGTGTCTAAGCGCATTAAAATCTCCTGTTCATATCGGTGCGGAGCGGTAGAATACTGCCCCATGCCCCCTAAGACAAATGATTTTGCTGCAAGTCTGCCCGCCTTCCACCGGGCGCTTTCGCGCTGGTACAAGGCGCATGGCAGGCATGAGCTGCCCTGGCGCATCACGCGCGATCCGTATGCGATTTACGTCAGCGAAATCATGCTGCAGCAAACGCAGGTGGCGACCGTGCGCGAGCGCTATTACGGGCCGTTCCTTGAGCGTTTCCCGACGATTGCGGCACTCGCCGCCGCGCCCGCGCGCGAGGTGATGAAGTCGTGGGAAGGCCTGGGATACTATCGCCGCGCCGCACATCTGCACGAGGCGGCCAAGCGCAGCAAAGGAAAATTACCCGCCTTGGTGGAGACGTTGATGGCGCTGCCGGGCATCGGGCGCAACACGGCGCATGCGGTAGCGGCATTTGCGTATGGCACCCCTGTGCCGGTGATGGAAGCCAATGTAAAGCGCGTGCTCTGTCGCATCTTTGCGCTTAAAACGCCCGACGAGAGGGCGTTGTGGGAAAAAGCCGAGCTGCTGCTCAACCGCAAGCATCCGTTCGATTACAACCAGGCGATGATGGATATCGGTGCGATGGTTTGTACCAAGCGTGCGCCGCGCTGCGACATTTGCCCGGCGGCGACGATATGCAAAGGTAAAATATCGCCCGAATCCTATCCTGCGGCAAAAGCAAAAAAACAGGTGCCGGTGCGCGGACGCATCATCGCCGTCTTTACCGATGGGGCAGGGCAGTATTTTCTGGCGCCGCGCGCTACACGGTTTTTAGGCGGGCTTTACGGTTTTGTCGAAGCGGATGCGGATGCGTTGTCGGTGACCTTCATGGGCCGAATCTATCCGCTCGCGGGAGCAAAGCTGCTGGGGGCGGTGAGCCAGTCCTATAGTCATTTCACGCTCGATGCCCGCGTGGTGCTGCTCAAAATGAAAGGGCAGATGCGCAAGGCTGCGGGCATGATCAAGGCAAATTTGGCGGAAATGAAACGCTTGCCACTGTCGCGGGCCGATCAGAAAGTGGCTGATTTGCTGGCCTCTGCCGAGGCTTTTCGTGCCGCATGATTTTAGTTGACTCGGCAGGGGTGTCTGCGGATAGTAGCGCCCTGTTTTGCGCCGCTTCGCGACCCCTTCGTCTAGCGGTTAGGACACCACCCTTTCACGGTGGTAACACGGGTTCGATTCCCGTAGGGGTCGCCATACTGCACGAGCAGCGGCATCTGCGAATAGATCAAAGGGTTTTCGCAAGGTATACCCGAGAGTTGCGCCGTTCAGCGTCAAGTTCGAGAATATAAAAGCCATTAATTTACGCTTTTGCTCAATACCCGAACTTTCAAAAAGTTTAGGTGCGCGTGAGGCAAGTAAAAACAAGGCTTCCACGGAGTCCACAAAGGCATCATCGGCTTTGCCGTAGTCTTGTAGTTGCCGTTCCAATTCCTGCCTGCGCTGCTGGAGTGTATACGCTTTCTTGTCGTACTCACTCTTAGTAATACTACCGTCAAGCCTCATATCTAAGAGATTGTCCAGCATAGTGCAGGTTTTGCCGTATTCCTTTTGCAGGGCATGTACGGCTTGCTGATGATGCTCTTTCTTAACCGTTACGCTTTCTTTCAGACTTTTAATAAGCGCTTTGCATACAGCTTCCGGTATTCGGATATGCTCAAATACATGCGCCACCTGTTCCAGCACCGATGCCTCGGTTGTCTGAAAGCACTCGCATGCGCCTTTGGACTTAGTAGGCCGCAGGTAAATATAACGTTGTTTCTTGATTTCGCTGCTATATGAGCATCCGCACTTAGCGCATTTAAGTAGCCCACGAAAGACAAAAGGCTTATCTGTGCGCTTGAATGGTGCAAGCTTGCCGCGCCTGCCGACCTGGTGGCATTTTTCGAACAAGCCTAGATCGGTAAGGGTGGGGTAGTTATGAGCAAATAACGCACCTTTTATGCGCATAAAGCCATAATAAAAGGGATTATGCAGCAATTCATGCACCTGCTTGACGCTGAGTGGCCTGCCAGACTTGGAATTGGTTAAACCCCAAGAACGAGCCTGCGCCGCCAGCTCTCGCAAGGAATAACAGCCAGTGGCATAATCTTGAAATATCTTGCGTACTAAGAATGCCCGCTCTTCATCTAATACTACCGTGCGCTTGCTGGTTACGGTATCAGCTGCGTTACAGTAGCCGATAGGGGCTTTAGCAATCCATTCGCCATGTTCGGCCTTGTGATTGATGCTGCGCTTGGCATCGTCGGCCAGTCGATTTATATATTGTTTGGCAATAAATACCTTGGCTTCCCACATAAACATGGCGTTGCCCGTGGCATCAGCATCCAGCACAAACCCATCCTGTACAAAATGGATGGCCAACCCTTCTTTTTTTCGCATTTCATCCAGATCAACCGCATCGCGGAAATTGCGTGTGACACGATCCACATTCATGCACAGCAATGCCTGCACATCTTTATGGCTTTTGAGATAAGCGATCACTTCCTCAAATTTCTTGCGGATTTTAGCACCAGCCGTTTCCGAAAAAGCAAATTCCTTGGCTATAGTTAGGTTATGTTTCTTGGCATACTCTTTGAGGCGATGCACCTGGGCGGGCAGAGAATGCCCTTGTTCTTCCTGTTCCTTTGTAGATACGCGAGCAAGGATAATGGCTTTCATACTCGTACTTTCATACTTTCCTTGTCACTATAGTCCCTCATTCTTAGAGGTTCAAATACTTCCAGACAACGTTGAACATTTCCCACTGCTGCATATTTCATGCGGCCTGTTATATCCATTCCATCCAGTTCTTTTCTAATGCGCTGCCATGTGCGCGAATTACATTGCCCTTTAAGTATGGCTTTAATGCCTCGTATTCCAATGGAGCGCATCAGCATCAATGCACCCAGCCGTTGCAGCAGCTTGGCAGGCTTTGTATTGCCTTTGCCTTCTGCAATCATGGCCTGTATCACGTCTTCCGGCCTGAATTGGCTTAATGCCAATAGCGGGGTGTCCTGCGTGGCTGCCTGCCAGAAATAAAGCTGAATGCCTTTTGAGATCGTGGCGCTGAATATTTCCTGGAAAGTTAATCCGGCCTTGATGCCAAGCTGTGCCAGCAGCGTCTTGAGCTTGGTGCGGTTGCCAAGCCGGATTTCCATCCGCAGAACTTGAAATTGCTTTGGGTATTTGCTTTGCTTAAACAGGTCACGCTGGATAACGCTGTCGCGTTCAATGGCACGTTTTTCGCTAATAGCAGCCTGTTCCATATCTTTCAGCTTGTCGTAAAAAATGATCTCATAACTGTTTGCGTGATAGCGGACGGAATGCCCTTCATTTCGATAGTCGGTTTTATTGAGATCAAGGCGCGTGTTAAGGTCAACCTTTGCCAGCTCGCTCATGATCATCGAGCAGGTTGAGTAATCCGTCAGCGGTATATTTTTGGAGTAATGTACGGCGGATACAGCGGCATTCCTTAAAATATCCTTGCGAATACGGACACCCATGCTGGCCAGTTTGCCCTGCAATATGTCTAGCAACCTCTCAAAATCCTCTTCCAGCAACTCGTCGAAGTTATTGCCAAAAAGCAGTTTTGGGGCAGAAAACTCAATGCGCAAAGTAAGTGTAAATCCTGCATGGCCCTTCCTTTTGGTAAGCGTAAGGCGGGGCTTGTAGATGCCTTTGTTTAATTCCGTTTTTGTAGGATTCTGGACGCAACTGAAATTGCCCCGCCCACCCAGCGGATAATAGGGCGGGCGCAGTAAACCAAGCGCCGAAGGGCTGAACGCATCCGGTGTGTATATTTCAAACTCTGTGTGGTTCAGCGACAGCACAATTGTGTCCAGCATGGGCTTTACTTAATACGGTTTTCACTTCACTGATGATGGCTTGTTCCAGCGCCTTGCTCAGGGGCTTGCAAATGGGGTGAAACAAGTATCCATCACCTTTTTTGGGATAGGTGATGCGGTAGCCGGAGCCGTCCAGCTTTTCATGCACTGCTATTGATCCCAGAAACAACTGGCCTTCCATGACGATGTTGGCAAAGGCCACAAGCCCGCGCTGAGGTGTGACAGGATGAATATGTATTTCCGTTACCTGCATGACGACCTCTTATGGTTGGCGGCGGCTTTCTGTTCTCTGTCTATCTCAACAAGAAGTCATACGAAGCCTAGCAGGTTATTAGCGGCTTCCTGTGCTTCCTTATCGCCTATCGGCGCTGAGTATAGGGTGGAGATGGCATCAGCAAGACTGCGTTTCTTCACATTCACGTCTTTCGTGATTAATGGCTAATTCACGAAATATTTTATGCGAGGTATAAAACCAGGGGTACGTGTGAAGTAAAAGATTAACCGGTCTATAAACTTATAAAGCGGTTAGAAGCGTTTGTAGCTCTTGATTACGGCGATTTCTTCACTGCTAAATGGTGTGACGTTTATGGAAAAATTCTGAACCTTGCACCAACGTGGCATCGTCCATAAGTCTTGTTTGGTAAATACTTTGGCTTGTTTGCTATGAGAGGGTTTAAGAGTTAACATCCATTTTTGTATGTTACCTGCTAATACAAGAAAGCCTCTGATACCTGATATGTCATAAAAATGACAAAACGCATTTTTCTCTGGATCGGCCCAGACCATGAAGAAGGGTAAAAGATAATGGGCAATACCTTTATATTCTTTCCATGCCTTATATATGTCAGATTTATTGCCCATAACATTTGGCTTCTTCATTTTGTCTAGAAAATCAACCGCCTTACTGACACTAGCTCCACCATTTATTTGGGGAAAATAACGCTCAATTCGCATCATTGTAACCAGTATGTGATGGACTGTGATCCAAGATTGTTGAATGCGTGTCTCAAACATTTCACGCGAAGCCGCAGAGGCATTTACATTCATTAAGAATTTCTCTGCATTTTCAGGCAATATTAAATATGGCTCTACAGTAATCTCTATTGCTTGCTTTCTGATGGCTTCTGCCAAATGAGGATTCTGATCCAACACAGGCAATCGTTCTGAAAGAGCCTTAGACATAGGCTCATCCTGCAAGCGATGCTTCAGATCTAAATTAGATAGTTTTAGCCAAACATCACGCTTTTGTTCATCGTTGGGATGAACCATATAAGATAAAATGACATTCCCTGCATTCATGGCAGCAGAGGGTGTATCTGCAAAGTTTCGAGGTAAATTTATTTCTGGCATTTTATAACTTTTACATTTTTAATGATCACGGCTATGGTTAAATATTATTGCATTATCATATAATTAACAACCCTCTCTGAGAGCATGGCTACAGAAGGACTTATTTATACAGATAGCTGAGAGCCATATTTTTATAATGGCCTATTATGAGCGAATTTTAATGTTAGCCTCATAGAATTTTCATTTTAGAAGAGTAGGATAGTCGCATAGCAGGAGAGTGCATGCGTGTCCTAATCGTTGAAGACGAAAAGAAACTTTCCGACATACTTGCCAGAGGGTTCAAGGCCGAAGGCTTTGCCGTGGATGTGGCAGGCGATGGCGCTGAAGGGCTGGAACTTGCGACATTCTACGCCTACGACGTCATTATTCTTGATATTATGCTGCCCAAGCTCAGCGGCACGGAGGTGCTGGAAGGCATACGCCAAAAGAACCGACATGTTCCTATCCTGATGCTCACCGCTAAGGATGCGGTTGCTGACAAGGTAAAACACCTAGATGCGGGTGCAGACGATTACCTGACCAAGCCGTTTGCCTTTTCGGAGCTGCTAGTGCGGGTGCGGGCGCTGCTTAGGCGGGCGCCTACCCAACGCACGGATGTGCTTGCTGTTGCCGATCTTGAAATCAACCGGATGCGCCGCCTAGTCAAACGCGCAAGTAAGCGTGTTGAACTGAGCGCGAAGGAATATGCTTTGATTGAATACCTGATGCTCAATGCGGGCCGCGTGCTTTCACGCAGCATGATTATTGAGCATGTATGGGATCAGAGTTTTGAAGGACTGACTAATATTGTCGATGTGTATATCCGGCAGCTACGCGCCAAAATCGATGAAGCACACGAAGTGAAGCTCATAAAAACTGTTCGTGGCGCAGGTTACACTCTCAATGATGAGGTGTAACAATGAACACCCGCTCCATCTATTTTCGCCTCATCCTGTGGTACAGCGGGCTGGTTATCGCAGTGTCGCTTGCTTTCGGGGCCTATACCTATCAGGGCGTGCGAAGCCGCCTGTACGGGGAAATGGAGCAGACATTTACACGCCGGGCGCATCAGATCGCGGACAATATCCTTGTGCATGTGCATGAAAAATCACCAGAGGAAATCGCAAGCCAGATTCGCTCCGTTTACTCACCTTCGGCCAATAACCGGCTTATTCGCATTCTGAAAAGCGACCGTTCTGTCTTTTATGTTTCTACTGCGCCCAAGGAGGGACGGTTCGATCCTCTCAAGATTCCATTGCCGCAAACACTGGAAGCTGCCCATCGGGTTGAAACGCTCTCTGATAGTGCTTCAATGCTGATTGTAGATGTGCCGGTAACAGCTACAGGCGAACCGTTCCTGATTGAAATGGGGGCGCCGACGGATGAGATAAATACGGCACTGGGTGGGCTGGTGATAACACTGCTCTTCGGCCTTCCTATAGTGATACTCATTGTCTCTGCCGGTGGCTATGTGCTGGTACGCCGTTCATTAAAACCTGTTGAGGATATTCGTGCCACAGCCGAGAAAATCACTTTTGGCAACCTGAGTAACCGTCTGCCTGTGGCAAAGACGGGTGACGCGCTTGAAAACCTCTCCACGACTCTGAATCAGATGCTTGCGCGGCTGGATAATGCATACCAGCAGCTCAGCCGTTTCTCAGCCGACGCTTCCCATGAGCTACGTACACCACTTACCATAATGCGTGGGGAACTGGAATCCATTGCCCAACGAGAATCTGGCTTGTCCGATCATTTGCGCGAGCGCATTGGCAGCGTGCTTGAGGAAGCAGAACGGCTTTCGCGTATCACAGAAAACCTATTTGCGATTTCGCGGCTTGATGCGGGAGAGGCCAGAATTGAGCCAATTACGTTTTATCTTGTTGATCTGGTCAAAACTACTACTGATCAAATGCTGCTGCTGGCTGAAGAAAAGGACATAGAGATCACGGTTAATGCTCTCCATCCGGTTAAGGTTAGAGGGGATGCTGCACGGCTTAAACAGGTAGTGGTGAATCTACTCGATAATGCCATCAAATACACTTCCAATGGCGGCAATATCATCATTACCACCAGCATCGTCGATCATAAGGCTATCCTTACTATTGCCGATACAGGCATTGGTATCCCTGCGGAAGCATTGCCCCATATATTTGAGCGATTTTATCGCGCAGACAAAGTGCGCTCACGTGAACAGGGAGGTGCCGGTCTTGGGCTTTCCATCGTACGGGCCATCTGTCAGGCACATGGTGGCACGGTCGAAATCGAAAGCACAGAAAACAAAGGTACTACCTGTCGCGTTATTCTGCCCTTAGCGAATGGGGAGGCTTGATCCATGTGGGTTGCCCGATATGTATTGAAGCGCCCTTATACCGTTGTCTCTGTGCTGATGCTTGTGTGTCTGCTGGGCATTGGGGCCGGGCTGCGCATGCCGGTTGATATTTTTCCTGAAATCAATATTCCAGTTGTAAGCGTCGTCTGGACGTATAACGGCATGAATGCCAAAGACATCCAGAATCGCATTCTCACACTACATGAGCGGCAGATGGCGTCACTGGTGGATGATATTTCCCACATTGAGGCCACCAGCTATGACGGCGTGGGTGTTGAAAAGGTCTATCTGCATGAAGGTGCAGACGTCACACGCGCTGTCTCGCAGCTGGCAAGCAGTGCGCTTGTAGTACTTAAATACATGCCACCAGGTATCACGCCACCGTTGGTGTTGCGTTACGGCGCTACCGATGTTCCCATCATCCAGTTGAGCCTGTCCAGTAACGCACTGCCGGACACAAAACTTAACGATCTGGGTCAGAACATCATCCGGCCCGCTCTGGCTGTTGTCCACGGGGCAGAGGTGCCTTACCCCTATGGCGGCAAACCGCGCGTCATCATGGCAGATATTGACCAGCAAGCATTACAATCGCGCGGGTTATCACCCTCGGATGTCAGCGAAGCCTTGCAGCATCAAAATGTCATTCTGCCTGCAGGCGACGTCAAGATAGGCTCAAAGGACTATACGCTTTCAATGAATAACAGCCCCGATGTTATCGACGTCATCAATACCTTTCCAATCAAGGAAGTGAACGGAAAAACGGTGTTCATGCGAGATGTTGCCCATGTGCATGACGGCTTTCAGGTTCAGACTAACTCTGTTTCTGTCAATGGTACGCCGGGTGCGCTTATGACCATTCGCAAAACCGGAGGTGTCTCAACGTTGGCGGTTATAGATGGTGTCCGTGAGGCGCTGGTTGATATTAAAAAGGTTTTGCCAGCCAGCGTATCTATTAAAGCCATTTTCGATCAGTCGATTTTCGTTAAGGCTGCACTTAACAGCGTCATCATGGGTGGTGCAATGGCAGCGGGTCTTACTGCCATGATGATTCTTTTGTTCCTTGGAAACTGGCGGCTTACGCTGATTATTCTTGCTTCCATTCCGCTCTCAATTATCACCGCAGTGCTGGTGATGTATTGCGGTGGGCAGACACTCAATACCATGACACTTGGGGGCTTTGCTCTTGCGGTGGGTATTCTGGTCGATAACGGCACAGTGGTGATTGAAAACATTGAGCGCCACCTGCATGAGGGTAATCCGTTGGAAGATTCCATTATACATGGAGCCGGGGAAGTGGCTGTCCCGACGGTACTTTCGACGCTCTGCATCTGTATCGTATTTGTTCCGATATTCCTGCTGGAAGGGACTGCCAAATACCTTTTCTCGCCGCTCTCTCTTTCCGTCTGTGTGTCGTTGGTGGCAAGTCTCGCCCTTTCTTTCACGCTGGTGCCGGTGTTATTTAAATACCTCATACGCAGCGCAGCAGTGGCTCACGATGATTCTGAATGGCTCTCAACGCCACCTACCAAGTTGCATAATATATTCAGTTCCATTCACCGGCAATTTGAAGAAGGATTTCATTCGTTTCGTGAAACCTACCGGCATTACCTCGGTTGGACATTGTCAGAGCCGCGCCAGACAGTACTTTTCTTCGGCATTTTGATGCTGGTTTCATTGCTCCTGTTTCCTGCACTGGGAAGAGACTTTTTCCCACAAGTAGATGCAGGCCAGATGCGTCTGCATGTACGCACACCACCGGGGACAAGGCTGGAGCAGACCCAAACAGAATTTGCTCAAGTAGAAAAAACCATTCGTCAGATCGTAGGGAATGAACAAATTGATGTCATCTTAGACAATATAGGACTGCCTTATAGCGGTATTAATATCGCGCTTAGCGATTCGGCTACGATTGGCCCTATGGATGGCGAAATCCTTATTTCGCTGAAAGAAAGCCACACGCCGACCGCAAAATTAATGGCAGAACTTCGAAACGAATTACCCAAACGCTTTGCCGGACTGCAGTTTTTCTTCCAGCCTGCCGATATTGTCGATCAAGTGCTTAATTTTGGCCAGCCAGCTCCTATTGACTTGCGTATTTCTGGCCCGAAGGAAGAAGAAACTTACGCGCTTGCTGTAAAGCTCACGCATGATCTGAAATCTGTCGCAGGCGTTGTTGATGCCCATATATTTCAAGTGCCGGATGCTCCTTCGCTCAACGTCGATCTTGACCGCACGCTTGCTACTCAATTTGGTCTTAATCAGCAAACAACTGCAAGCAACGTGCTGGTGACTACCAATTCCAGCGCCCAGACGATGCCCAATTTCTGGGTCGATCCGCGCAATAATGTGAGCTATCCGCTCGTGGTTCAATCCCCCACTTACCGCATCAACTCGGCTCAGGACTTATGGTCAATGCCCGTGACAGTGGACGGCAACCATACGAGGGGGCAGCTTCTGATGAATGTGGCAAAATTTAACCGCGCTACCGTGCCGATGGTACTTTCGCAATATAACATCCGTCCGGTGTTTGATGTCGATGCCGATGTGCAGGGACGCGATCTCAACTCCGTTGCAAATGACATCGACAAAGTGATAGCTGCCGACCAGCCCGATCCATCCAAAGCGATCTCGGTGGCACTCAGCGGACAGGCAGAAACGATGCGTAGCAGCTATAACGGGCTGTTTTCGGGCATGGCCTTTGCGGTAATACTGGTTTACCTGTTTCTGGTCATTAATTTCCAAAGTTGGATTGACCCGTTAATCGTGCTGCTGGCGGTGCCTTTCGCACTCGGCGGCGTCATGTGGATGCTCTACCTTACACAAACGCATCTCAGCGTACCCGCACTTATGGGAACACTCATGTGCATCGGCCTTACCACAGCCAACAGCATTTTGGTCGTGACCTTTGCTAACCAGAGAATGGATGCGGGTGATGATGCATGGGTTGCTGCCGAAGTTGCAGGTTATACCCGCCTGCGCCCTGTGCTGATGACGGCAGGCGCGATGATTTTGGGCATGATTCCTATGGCGTTGGGCGTAGGTGAAGGCGGCGAACAGAATGCGCCGCTGGCCCGTGCCGTCATCGGAGGCCTTCTATTTGCCACGTTTGCCACACTGGTGTTTGTGCCGGTGATGTACCGACTGCTACCTCATAAATTGCGCGCACCTTTTAACCATTCGCTTGAGGGAGATTCCCATGCAACCCCATGAACACTCGGTGCAGCAGACAGGTAGAAAAATACGCCGCGCAGCACTCATAGTGTTTGCTGTACTTATCGTGGGCTTTATGATTGTTCATTTCACCAAGTCGTTTCATGAAAGCAGTCTGTCAGCAGACACGGAAAAATCCGCAGGTGCTGCAGCTCTTGTGGATGTAATCACTGTTAAGAAAGCACCGTCTACGCTACCCCTGAAACTGCCGGGAGAGACAGCTTCATGGTATGAGAGCATTATCTACGCGCGAGTGGATGGCTATGTCGCAAAGTGGAATGCGGATATTGGAGACCATGTAAAAAAGGGGCAAGTCCTTGCCACTATCGAGACACCCGATCTTGATGCACAGCTTAATGCTGCTCAAGCAAAACTCAAGGCAGCAGAGGCTTTGGTGAAGGCTCGCCAAGCGGAAGCTGAATTTGCTAAAACAACCTATGCCCGTTGGAAGGATGCACCCAAGGGCGTGGTGTCTGAACAGGAACGCGAAGCTAAGAAAGCGGGTTATAACAGCGCGGTTGCGGAACTGAACGAAGCAGAGGCGCAGGTGACTCTCGATAAGGCGGAGGTTGATCGCTACACAGTGCTGACCAAATTCAAGCAGGTAACTGCGCCGTATGATGGCAGAATCACAGAACGCCGCATCGATATAGGTAATCTGGTGACCGCAGGTAGCGGAGCCAATACTACACCGCTTTACCGTATGTCAAGAAACCACCCAATCCGCGTTTTTGTTGATGTGCCGCAGGATGCAGCAAGTGATATGAAAGCAGGCGTGAGCGCCCAAATAAGCGCAGGTAGCATTCCAGATCGCATTTTTCGTGGAAAAGTTGCCCGTACCGCCGAAGCCATCAACCCACAGGCCAGAACGCTGCGTGTCGAAGTGGATATTGCGAATGATGATAGGGCGTTGTCGCCGGGAATGTATGTCGATGTAAGTTTTGATATGCCCAGCGTGGGCTTGTTACAGGTTCCTGCTGCTGCGCTGGTGTTTCGCAACTCTGGCCCCGAGGTTGCTGTGGTGGATAAGGACACCCGCGTGCATTTTCATAAAGTAGGTATCGCCCGTGACGATGGCAATATTGTCGAGATCAATTCAGGGATTTCAGCAGACGATAAGGTCGCACTAAATATCAGCAATCAGATTGCCGAAGGAGAGAAGGTCACAGTTAGTGATTCTCAGGAAAGTAAAAATGCTGTCACGTCTTCCAAATAAGATATGCATAGGGCTGTTATGTCTTGCGCTTGCGGGTTGCAAGGTCGGCCCCGACTATCATGTGCCACAAATGAAGTTGCCAGAAACTTTTGCTGACGCACAAAAGGATAAAAGCACACCTGCCATAGATGCTGCAGAGTGGTGGAAGGCATTTGGTGATGACACGCTGAGTGGGCTGGTTGACCGTGCCATAAAAGCAAACCCTGATCTGGATATAGCCTTAACCCGCCTGCAACAGGCGAGAGAGCAGGAAGCCGTAGTGTTGGGAGAACAGCTTCCGGAAGTAGAGGCCAGCGGGGGTGGCGCAAATGGAACCGGAAGCGATCTGGCACGCGGACGTGCTGCTCAGACTCTTATTTCCGGCGAGAATACCGAGAAACTTACGCATGTTAACCAGATTTACGGTTTCGATGCCGGGTGGGAACTCGATCTTTTTGGCAAATACCGCCGCGAAGCAGAAGCAGCGCATTATGACACGGAAGCTAAAACGGCAGCACGCAATAACGTACTTATTACCATCGTCGCGGATGTGGTGCGTGCATACACGGATATGCGCAGCCTGCAAATGCAACAAAAAGTATTGAACCAAAATATCGACACCATGAAGCAATATGCCGACGTTGTTCAGCAACGCTATGATCGTGGCATTACCAATGGGCTTGATTTGACACTGGCCCAGCGGCAACTTGCTACACTCAAAGCACAAAGCGCCCCTCTGGGCGCACAGATAAGCGCCTCGCAGTTTACGATTGCCGTATTATGCGGGGAGTTTCCCGAAAACATGGCGAAAGAACTGGCAAAATCTGGCCCAGTTCCGCGTGTACCAGAAAAACTGCAGACGGGGGTGCCGCTTGATTTATTGCGTAATAGGCCAGACATTCATGAAGCAGAGCGCGAACTGGCAGGAGCCACAGCGCGGGTAGGCGTTGCCACGGCCAACCTGTTCCCGCATTTCTCGCTTACAGGAGGGGTTGGCTATCAAAACCAAGGGTTTGGTCTTTCACCCGTAGCAAATAGCTTTATATGGTCGCTTGGCCCATCTGTGAGTATTCCTTTGCTTGATTTCGGTACGCTCGATGCGCAAGTCAACATTGCCGATCTGAATACGCATGCAATGCTGATCAACTATAAGCAAAAGATACTGAATGCCGTTAGTGAAGTGGATACGGCCACGAGCGCCTATGCTGCCCAGCAGGATCGCCTAAAAAACCTTTCGCAGGCGCTGGAGGCGAGTGGGCAAGCTGTAAGCCTTGCCTCACAACGCTATGATCGTGGGCTTACTGATTCCCTGAATGTGATCGACGCCCAGCGGCAGCAATACGATTTGGAACAGCAATATGTCATTGCCGAGCAAACGGCTGCGGAACAGTTCATAACGCTCTATAAGGCGCTCGGGAGCGGCTGGGAGAAGTATCAGTCGATTCCACCTATCCGCCAGCCTCAGCCTGCCATTATTGCGGTATTGCGACGTTCAATCGAGCCGGATGGCAAACAGTGATTGACCCTCTTAAACACAAAATTAAATCAATCTTACTTGCAAAGCGCGAGTATCTTTGGTGGTTGTTGGGGGTAATCATTATGTTGGTTTACGCTTACATAATATACACAAATGTGAACGACATTTGGAATGACTATGATTAAGCCACTTGCTTAAACTCTAAAACCTGTTTCCCAAGCGCGATGACTTCCTGATAATGCTTAGTTCGCAATGTGTGCAATAAGGGTCGCCATACTTATATCAATCGTCGGCTGAGCCGCTAGATATGTTTGTGCTGAACCGAATGCGTTCTTGCCGACAACCTGGCCTGTGCAAATGGATTGGATCGTAAAGGGCTGGCGAATGGGAAGTGAGAACTTAGCGTTCTGCTGCCTGAATGGGCATAACGACTGCGGGGATGAGAATATCGGTTGCCCGAATTTTTTTGACCGTTTTTATGATTATAGGCAAGCATCTGGTCATGCTTCGCAGGCTCTTGCGCCATTTGAGAGACATGCTCATTAAGGGGAACTGCCGTCGTGCCGCCGCCACCATTGCTTGCTACCGTGCCAGTGCCACCTGAGGTGCCTGCATCCGCCACGGCACTATCGCTATCAGTGTATCCCAACGGAGTGGTATCACCGATCGTATCCATGGTGCCGCCGTTGTTATTTGCCACATCGCCGTCGTTATCATTGGTTAGCGCGCCGTCCGCACTATGACTCGCTGCCTGCGCAACACCATAAGAATTTTGCATATCGTTTAATGCATTGTCGGCGGTGGCAGTCATCGTATTCATCGCATTTGCCAACACGCTTGCATCATCATCCGCTGCCCAGACCGGCGCAGATACCGACATGCAAATTATAAATGCTAATGATGAGTACTTCGTGGTGTTGGCACAATACGACATAAGCCTCCCCAAAATTTATAATTATTAATAGTCATTAATTATATAGGAGGAGCGTATTAATATCTAGGCGCCAGAATACAGACAATTTTCCTAAAATTTTAGATATTTCCCGTGTGAAAAACATAATTATTTGTGCAATAAGAGCGCCTTGTCCGAATAACGTTGTAAGCATAAAAGGCGTGGTTATATTACGGCGTTGTTGCAGTCGCCAGCTTCAGGAAAATACATGCCGAAGACCTATGGATACACCTATACCTCGTTCGATATTCTTATCGCCGGCATCGCTTCCTGGATAACAATATTTTTCCCGCTGATATTGCTTGCAGGCCATGTGGCAGCTGACATCGGACTCACGCTCGTGGGGTTGTTGTTTCTTGTGCATTCGTTGCTCACTCGCGATGGGCAGTGGTGTCGCAGGCCATGGCTGATAGCGTTTGCGGTGCTCTGGCTTTATATGATTGCGCGCGGATTGTTTGCCGAACAGCCGGCGCAGGCCTTAAAGCGCGTGCTGCCTTTTATACGTTATGCCATTTTTGCTGCCGCGCTTGCTTACTGGACGTTGCAGCACGAAAAAACGCGCGAACGATTTTTTATGGTTCTTACGGTTGCGGTGGTGTTCGCTGCAGCTGACGGCCTGCTGCAATTGATAGCGGGCCGCGATATTATTGGGCGTCCCGCCATTGTCATGACATACTCCATGTTACGTCTTACCGGTCCCTTCCGTCAGCCGATTTTGGGGATTATACTGACATGGTTGTTTTTTCCGGCCTGTCTTCCGTTACTGATAAACGCTTACGGCGCCATCAAACAGCGGCGCGAGCTGATGGTGGGCATTCTGGCCAACCTGCTTGTGATCGCCGCTATTATCACGTCGGGTGAACGCATGGCATGCATGTTATTGCTGCTGGGTTGGGTTTTGGTAATTTTTCTTCTGCCATTTCACAAGCGATATATAGTGGGTGGTGCCGTAGTGGTCTTGCTGCTTTTTGCGGCGTTGATGGCCGCAGATACCAAGCTGTTTGAACGCCAGGTGCTTTCGACTATTGGCGTACTTTCACACTGGCAGCAAAGTTCTTATGGCCTTCTGTTTGCAAGCGATATGCATATTGCCGCCAAATATCCGGTCTTCGGCGTGGGTACGGGACATTTTCGTATTGTCTGCCCCGAAGTCTATGCGGGCATTCCGATAGATATGAATGTGTGCAATACCCATCCTCACAATATTTATATCGAGTGGCTGATTGAAAATGGCATCATCGGGCTTGGCATTTTTCTGGTAATGCTTGCCGCGGTGGCGACAGAATGCAGGAATTGCTGGTCAGCGATGAAACGTGATCCCCGCTTTATTGGCCTCATCGTCGGCATGATTTTGCATCTGTGGCCATTGGCGCCTTCCACCAGTTTTCTTTCCCCTTGGGGATCGCCCCCGTTCTGGCTGGTATTCGGCCTGCTCATTTCCTGTACGGCAGGGCCTCAGAAAATACCGGTTTCAGACAAGGATTAACAACAGGTTAGTCTCAGGCCAGTCTGGTGGCAGCGAGAACCATACGGCATTTTTATAATCAACAGGACAGACTGCAAAAGTAACGCTCATAATTAAATGGAGTCTGCCATGACTATCACAAAGAAAATACTGTTAAGCAGCGCGGTTTTTTATCTGTTGGGTGCCGCCGCCGCTACGGCCGAAGTGAATGTCGATCTTTCGCTGGGAGGCCCGGCATATGTTGCAGCACCTGCACCGGTGTATGTCTCACCGTATCCTACCTATTATGATCCCGCGCATCGTGGGCATGACTTCCGCTACTGGCAGGAACGCCACCGCGCAGAGCATGTGGAAGCAAGACATGACGTTTATGACGGACATCGCCGCTAGGTAATTGGCGGAGGTCTCACCGAATTTTTCGAGAACTCTTCTTGAGACCCTAAACACTGATCCGATGTCCTGAATTACCAAGATAATAGAGAAGCGGGTCTCCCTCGCATAAGTCTTTGCGGGATTTTGCATATTGACAATACGGGAATATTCCCTGTATATTCATTCTTATGCCATAAGTTCGCAACCGAATCATATATTATGCACACATCGCTTAATAAACTCGTTGTCACGCCCGATGGCATCATGCTTGATGGCTTGCCGCTTAACAAGGATGTATTACATGTCCTGCCGTCAGAATCGCTGTGCTACATTAATCGCGCGAAGCAATTACTTGTCGAAATAAAAAGAGAAGACTGGGACAATTGCACCCCCCACGATACCAATCATGTTCCCACGCTCGCCAAGATCAAGATGCTGCTGGCGCTTGCCATGCCGCAGACTCACAAATACAGCCTCGACCAGCCGCGCGTTCCCGCAGGCAATTCAGGCGGTGGGCAATGGACAAGCGGAGGTGATATGAATGCTGCGATTCAATCACTTCGCAATAGGGCTAAATCAGGCTCAACTCATAACTGCGCGGCTGTTGTCAGAGCTGCACTTAATGAAGGCGGATTTAACGTTCAAGCACCGAACGGTGGTCATGGGTATGCAAAAAACTTTGGGTCTTCACTCGAAGATGCTGGCTTTGAAACTGTCGCAAGTAGTATGCATTCGGGCGATCAGCCGGCCACCTATCCTCCCGCTAGATACGCACCGCAGTCAGGTGACGTAGTTGTTATGGATACCTATCCTACATCAACAAATCAGGCAGGCCACATGGCGATGTATGACGGCACACAATGGATTTCAGATTTTAAACAGAATCAATTCTGGCCTGGGCAGCATTATCAAGATTACGGTTCAAGCTATGTTATATATCGTTACCCATTAAAATAGCTGCACAATCATTCCATATTGAATTTTGCGCCACCCGCGCACATGACTCCATCAAGCTTCCAACGCCCATTTTTCTTAAGTAATCGGTATGTTGCTGATGCATGCAATGACTTTGGCCACGCATAAGCAATAATCGCCTCGCGTTTGCTTATCTGTTCTGTACGATACAGGTAAAATGTATCCGTGACATCCTGTGCGCAAGTGACTGGACTAAAATCGATACCGCATAATTCACCTTGGATATACTTTCCTCCGCAGTTCTCCTGAACTTGCTGCGCTTCCATATCCGTAACAGCTTGCTTATAAGCTGCTGTAAACATATTTGCATAATCCGTAGTTTTTATACCTGGTGTATGGCGCGTAAGATACTCAAAGACATTCACATCATCTTTGTCACGGCTTAGAATTGCATCTAACGCTCTTTCCGGGTCAGTTTTGGCGCGGTGAAAATTCATCGAAACTTCAGATTCAGGTTTGGCCATAGCCCACATAGGGCAAGCCGCCATAAGCAATAAAGCCAGAGCGAATGATTTCATATCCATATCTTAAGATATACTCTTATATCCTAGCGCAATACAAACTGTCTAACCACACGATATTACTTAGATGTTTTAATTCGGGAAAAATATCGCGATTTCACAATCACGTATATTTCAATCGTTTATAGGAGTGGTGGAGGTGAACGGAATCGAACCGATGACATCTTGCTTGCAAAGCAAGTGCTCTACCAACTGAGCTACACCCCCACACGCGGCAACCGCAAAACTAGGCAGAAGCGACGCGGAGTCAAGAAAAATCCGCCCTCAGAGGTGTATAGCGCATGACGTATATGGTCTTTAGGTGTTGTGCGCTGCTAAGCGGGGTTGCGGAGGGGTGGTGACGCGCGCTATCCGGATTTTGGGCATAGCCAACGGCTTTTTGTGGGGTTTGGCAGCCATACGTTCCAGATCCGACATGGAAATATCATTCAGAATAATCTCGCCATGTTCGCGCGCTGCGAGTGCCTTGAGATATTTGCTCTCGCACACTGCATGGAATGTTTCCCAGTGTGTGCCGAGATTATATTCAAATACCCTAAACAGGCTTTTCTTTGAAGATCCATGCGTGGAGTCACCCAAATGGCTTCTGAGCTTGTCAAGAATAGGTGCGGTTCTTCCCTGAAAGAGAAGAAAAATATCGCCGTCTTCACAGAGATAAATTGTTCCCTTGCTGCCGGTCAGCAGATTGACGACCGGCTGCAGGATGAAATGCGCGTAGGCATCGCGCCGCGATTGCAGGGCCTGGTTCCTAAGCCTCAGATAGACGCAGCGCCAGCTGTCATGGGGCTGCTGGGATAAAGTGTCGACTCTCTCGTAAAGCTTTTGTACGCCGTGGGTGTGGATGAGTTGCATAGGGCTTCCTTCTTGTTGTTGCCCTATACAAAGCAAGCAACGTGCCAAAGAGGCATGTGCAATATTATTATTATATATCAAAATACTATGTTGAATTAACCTTCTGTTTACGAAGGGCAGAAGGCAGTATTTGACCATTAATAAATAACTAATGCTTGCGGTGTAAAATGAAGTGGCAGAACGCAGGAAACAGTATGAGTGATACGATTCCTGAGAAGACGCTCCAACATGAATATCATACGTATTTGAGGGAAGGCTGGGTTGCACGCATGCGCAAGCCGGAGAAAGACAATGCCCATACATTGCCGCTCACGGCAAGCTCTCAGGAATTCAAGGAAATGCTCGGCAAAGTCGAGCGCGATAACGGCATGGTGAAATGATGCGGTCCTAGCGTCCGGTGCTGGGCTCGTCGAACCCAAAAGTCGCCTGTGAGAGACGACCTGAGCGGTGTTTTTCGCCCGCCGGTTTGGAAGGTTCAATTAGCGTGGTAAACTGGACGAGTGGTTTTTCAAACATTTGCGGAACGATATCAGGCAGGTCGGCAGACATGGTGTTGAGATCGTACACACGCTCTTTGAAATGGCCTCTCTTGGTTTTATCCTCGAAATCGGCCGGATAGCGTTCAGAGACGGTGATGATCATTCCGGCAATGACTTCGCCGTCGGAAAAATGCGGCTTCAGGATCATACGATGATCACCTGCGCCAATAGTATAGCTGACTTCGCTGGCAAAACCGGTACTGGTTTTTTCAAGCGTGGTGCCATCGGCCAGCTGGATGGGAGTAGTTCTTGCAGCCATGAGGGTTATGCATTTGCGCATGATGTCTGCAGATACAGCGTAACCGCCGGTAGGTTCATAACGGGCAATTAGTCCCTGCGGTGTATCGGGCATGGCAAACACATCCTGTGATGATATTTCTCAGTATAAGGGTATTTGATTAATCAAACATTAAGCGTCGGGCAACCGATAAAAGTTGTTCTAGAACAGCTTATTAGATTGCGCGATTATATCAGTGCCTGATTCCCCCAGCAGCCGGCGCGGTGGAAAGTGTCGTTGCCTGGGCGGCAGGTGGTGCGGCTGCGGGCGCGGGTGCCGGAGGAACTGTCATGGGCGCAGGCATCGGCGTTACTGCGGCGGCCGGAGCAGGAGCGGCAGCGGCGCGCTCTTGCCATTCTTTATGCTGCGCGGCAATGCGCTGATGCAGTTTCTGAACGTCTTTGCTGATATCGCTGACGTCATAATCGCGATGCTTGAGCGATGCGTGATAAGACGTTACTTCCTTATCGAGCTTGCCCAGCTTGCTGATGGCGTCTTGGTCATGCTCATGAATGGAATAGAAACGTGTGGCAAGCGCGTCCAGTTTGCGATCATCGGCCGCGCGCGAACCGCCATGATGTTTGGCAGAGGGTTGAGAGGCGGCCGCTTTATGATGATGATGGCGGGTGGGCTGCGACGCAGTGGAGGAAGACTGACCGCCCGTGGACGATGTGCTAGGCGACTGGCTGCCGTTTTGCCAGGGCAGCGCCTGGCCAAATGCGATCTGAGGTTGCACAAAACATAGGGAAATGGCAGTGGCAAAAGCCAGCTGTCGGAGGCGTGTCTGGTTCATAACGTCCTTATATACGGATTATTGGTTGTTATTGGAGTCGGCTTTGTCGAGTGATTTGCCAACGGAATTGCCCGCCATGCCGCCGATGAGTGCGCCTGCACCCGTGGCAATCAGGCGTCCTGTGCCGCCGCCGATCGTCGAGCCAAGCAACGCGCCGCCGACACCGCCGGCCACTGTGCCGATATCCTGTTTGGAAACGCCACCCACACCGCCACCGGGAGGGGGAGGATTGCAGCCCGCGAGTATAAGGGGAATGAGAGTGATGCAGACGATTTTACGGAGTTTCATAAAGTGCCCTTTCCTTTAAGAGTGACTATCAGCAATGGAGGAATTATCGCATGTCCTGCATTGCTTCGCCATCTTGCAAAGATTAAATCCGTGCAATGTTTCTTAATTATGTCCCCCGTGGTATAAAGCGTCCATGCGTTGTACGGTGAAAGACAATCAGGCGGAGGGCCGCTATGAGCTGGAAGAAGCCGGGCAGGTGGCGTTTGCGCGCTATCACCGCATGGGTGACATACTATATATCGACCATGTGCAAGCACCTGCGGCTCTGCAGGGAACTGGCACTGCCGGGCGGCTGATGCAGGGAATGATGGAACATATCCACAGCGAAGGGTGTAAAGTCGTGCCTGTCTGCAGCTACGCTGCCGCATGGCTTGCCCGCCATGCCGAATTCGACGAATGTATCGCGCACCCCTAAACGCCGCAGCAAGGTTTTATTGACCCGCCGCTTGTGTGTGGGTAACGTAATGGCTTGTATCATTATTGTACGGGGAGAACGGGCATGAATATAACACGCGCTGCCACAGGAATGCTCGCGGCGGCTTTTCTGGCAACCTCTGCGGGCGCACAAGATGCTTCGCAAACGCCAGCTATACCTGAGGCTCCCGACTTTTCCACCGACATGGTAAGCCGCATCGACTACAACGGGCATATCGTGGACATGCAAAGCAAAATGTTCAAGGGCAAAGATAAGGTGCGTGTGGAGACGCAAGTGCACACCGCGCAAGGTACCACAAACGGCGTTTCCATCACGCGCATGGACAAGGGCGTTATCTGGATAATATTGCCCCAGCAGAAAAGCTACATGGAGATGAAACTTAAACCGGCGGATATCGCAAAATACAAGGAAATCAGTGCCGCTGGCGAGGGCAGAGGCAAGTTTATTGACACATTGAAGGTCGATGGCAAACAGGCCGACCGCTACGATATCGCCAAAGCGTCGTGCAAGGGGTACAGTTATTTTCAGACGGGCACGATGCTGCCGATGAAAATCGATCTGGATTGCGGCGCCAAGCACACGATTACGGATTTCAGAAACATGAAAGTCGCCGCCCAGCCGCAATCGCTTTTTGAAGTGCCGGCAGGGTACAAGTTGCTTAATGCGCCGGGCAAACCCCAGATGCCCAGCCAGGTGCAACAGTAGTTTCCGCACGCAAATGCAGACCTGGTATAATCGTATCGCCGGGCAGAATCTCGAGCGACTCGCAGCGTTGTCCGATGGTATTTTTGCCGTCGCTATGACGCTGCTGGTGCTTGATATCCATCCACCTGCATCGGCCTTAGTGAACAGCGAACAGCAATTCTGGCAGATGCTGGGCCATAGCGCGCCGCAATGCGCCATGTTCCTGATGGGATTCCTGACGCTAGGCATTTTCTGGAACGGCCAGCAGACCCAGATTAATCATTTTATCCGCGCCGACCGCAACCTTGTCTGGATTCATCTGGCATTTCTGGCCCTCATTTGCCTCATGCCGTTTTCCACCAGCCTGCTGGCCCAGTTCATCACCTATCGCGGCGCACTTCTGGTGTATTGGAGCAATATTCTGCTGCTGGGGTTGGTGCTTTACTGGGGCTGGCGTTACGCCCGCAAGGCAGGACTTGTCAAAGATGACGTATCGTATGAAACCAGCTGCGCTATCGAGAAGCGCATCATTATCGCGCAATCACTTTATTTGCTGGGCGCGCTGTTATGTTTTTATGACACCGCACTCAGCATCGGGTTTATTTTTCTCGTGCAGCTGAATTATGCGGTGGCGCCGCGCATCCGTTTTCTGGAACGCCTCTAGCCCTTTTATGTCTCAAAATTCCTATCCATCTGCTTTTTTCTATATTAGGCTTACAACACCATAAAAAACTGCAGGACAAGGGAGAAACGTATGCGGCACCTGTGGACACTGACAGCAGTATTCTGCATTGCGATGGCCGCAACGGGCGTATCCGCTGCAAAGCCTTTTACCGAAGCACAGGTGCCTGCACCTCTGAGCCCGTGGTTGCCCTGGGTGAACCACTCGATTGAGCATGACGGTTGCCCGTTTATATATGACCAGGTAAGCCAGCATGCCTGCATTTGGCCCACGCGCCTTTCGCTTGATCTTACGGCCAAGGGCGGCAGTTTTTCCTACAGTATCACGGTCTACGACACTCCTGATAAAAAACCGCAACATGTATTGCTGCCCGGCAGAAATGATCAATGGCCGCAGGACGTAAAACTCGATGGAAGACCGCAGACGGTACTGGCGCGCGATAGCCGTCCGGGACTGCTGCTTAAAGCCGGCAGTTACGTTTTTACCGGCAGTTTCCAGTGGGACAGGATGCCCGCCAGCATCAGCGTGCCTTCGGAAATTGGGTTGGTTCAACTTACCGTGGCCGGCAAAGAAGTGGCGATTCCTGAGATGGAAAATGAACAGCTATGGATAGCCAAAGGCCAGGCAGAGGAGCAGTCCAACAGTGAAAATCTGGTGCAGGTAAAACTGTTCCGCAAAGTGAAAGACGGCATTCCGCTTACGCTTGAAACCTCCATCGATCTGCAGGTGGCCGGCAAACAGCGTGAGGAAGAACTGGGTAAAATACTACCCGACGGATTCATTCCGCTGGAGATCACCAGCGATGTTCCGGCGCGCCTGGATAATGACGGCACGTTGCGCGCACAACTGCGCCCGGGCACTTGGCACATCACCATCAATGCACGCGCGGGCGAGCCGCTTGCGAC
The DNA here is from genome assembly GCA_013289445.1 of Alphaproteobacteria bacterium. Next base: position 20,789 of record JABCZZ010000008.1, on the reverse strand, counting down.
ACTCTCGCTGCCCGCCAAAAGCGGAATACTGGCGGATCAGGAAATATGGTCATTTGAGCCTGCAAGCGAACTCCGGTTGGTGCAGATAGAGGGGGTAAACGCCATCGATCCGTCGCAGACCGACCTTCCCGAAGAATGGCGATCCTTGCCAGCCTATCTGGTAAAGCAGGGCAGCCATTTTAACCTGACCGAAAAAAAACGCGGCATGGCACAGAGCGTTCCTGATCAGCTGACGCTCAATCGCGACATCTGGCTCGATTTCAGTGGCAACGGTTATACGTTCGTCGATAGTATTGCAGGCACCATCCGCAAGAGCGCGCGGCTGGAAGTCAGCGATGGCGTCGAGCTTGGTGATGCCACGATTAACGGCAAAGAGCAGTTCATCACGCAGCTTGACGATAAAGGCGGCAATAACAATTCCGGCGTCGAAGTGCGCGAAGGCCCGCTTTCGATGACGGCGGGAAGTCGTATCGAATCCGGTGCCGAGCATTTTGCTGCGACGGGATGGAAAAGCAGTTTTGACAATGTAAGCGCCTCTCTCTATCTGCCGCCCGGCTGGTCGCTCTTTAGTTATAGCGGCGTGGATAATGTATCGGGCAGCTGGATCGGGCGCTGGTCGCTTCTCGACATCTTTTTTGTCCTCCTCGCGGTGGCGGCCTGTGCCAAATTATTCGGCTGGCGCGTAGCCATGGTTGCGCTGCTGGCGCTCATTCTCACCGAGCATGAGCTGTATGGCTTTACGGGATTCGTGCTGGCGATACTTGCCACGGTGGCACTCATTCGTCACCTGCCGGCGGGAAAATTGCGCCACGCAATTGTATTTTTGCAGCGCGGCATCATGTGCATGCTCATAGTATTGTTGCTGCCATTTATGGTCCAGCATCTGCGCATGGCGATCTATCCTCAGCTCGATCCCGCCTGGGCGCAGAGAGGTTCTTTAATCGAAGAGATCAGAAAACAAAAACAAATTACGAATGCTGCGCTTGGTGGTGCCAGGCCATATAGTCATGCCAAAGAGCATGTGATGGCGGCAGGTGATCTTGACGGGCTCATTTCCAATGCGCCGGTGGATCAATTGCAAGCCGTGCCAATGGAGGCAGCGCAGATGCCGGCGCTTCCTGCCGTGCCGCAAGCGATGTCGAATGGTTTTAATAAGGATTTAGGACGTGGCAGAATGCTCAAATCGGCGTTGGGCCGAGCTATTGCAAAGAAATCGAATAGTTTCGCCAGCAACAGCCTATCCAACGAAGACAATTACCAGCAATATGCACCTGACACCAAAGTGCAGACCGGCTTTGGCAACGCAACATGGCGCAATAACGGTATCACGCTGCGTTGGAGCGGTGTAGTCGATCCATCCGTGACGCTTAAGCTCTGCCTTATCTCCGCCAAGCAGAATCTGATGCTTGCGGTGCTGCGTATCGTCCTTATTCTGTGGCTGCTTAGCCTGCTCCTAAGCGTGCCTGCCGCAAAGATAGGCAGGTTTTTCAGCGGTCATGGCAGGGTGGCGTTACTGCTTGCCGCCAGTTTCTTTTTCATGGATCCCTCTGCCGGCATGGCAAGGGCGCGCATGATTGTGCCGGTATTGCCGCCGGTGCCGGTTAGCGATGAGGTGGCGAGCAATCCTGTGAGTATTGCACCCGCAGGAGCGCTCACATCCGATCTGGTGTTTCCGCCGACCCGGTTGCTTGAAGAATTGAAAAACAGACTGGAACAGACGCTCAATCGGCCGCCGTTTTGCGCGCCGTTATGCGCTAATGTGGCGCGCACCCACTTTTCCTTGAGCGGCAATACGCTGATCCTGCTTCAGGAAGTGCATGCAAGCGATAACGTCGCGTTTCCGCTGCCCGGCAATCTTGAAAGCTGGCGCCCCACGGTCGTGACGGTGGATGACAGTCCGGCGCTGGGCCTCAAGCAGGGCGAAGGGGGCTATCTTTATGTCAATCTTCCAAGCGGTGTGCATCATGTCAGGATGATGGGCAGTCTGCCGTCATTACATGACACGGTAGGCATCAGCTTGCCCGTGATTTCGCATTACAGCTCGTTTGATGCCGCGGGATGGGGTGTGCAGGGTGTGCATGAAAACGGACTCACGGATAGTTCCGTTGAACTCATCCGCACACAGAAACAACAGGTGGCAGGCGCGCCCAAGTCGCTTGAGAAAAGCGCGATCGTACCCTTCTTCGAAGTGGAGCGCAGTTTCACGCTGGCGCAGCAGTGGCTGGTCAGCAGCACGGTGCGCCGCATCACGCCGGCGGAGGAACCGGCAGCAGTGCATATTCCGCTGCTCAAAAGCGAAACCATCACGACAGAGAGCATCCGGGTGAAGGACGGTGAATCCTATATTGCGTTTGGCCCGGGTGAAAGCGAAGTGCAATGGCAGTCGGTGATCAAGCCGGGTGCGACGCTCGATCTCGTCGCCGCCAAGGGCAAGCCGTGGGTGGAAATATGGCGCTTAAGCGTAAGCAATCTGTGGCATGCTGACGTGACGGGTATCCCGCGTGTGTATACCGCCGATCAGGACGCAGGCATCTGGCAATGGCAGCCATGGCCCGGTGAATCGGTGCATGTAGACGTCATGCGGCCCATGGGAGTGGCCGGCGATACCAAGACACTGGATTCTTCCACCATGATCATCAGGCCCGGCGAGCGTTCGATGCAAACCGACCTGACACTCAAACTGCGCAGCAGTTTAGGCGGGCAGCATGAAATAAAGCTTCCGCAGGATGTGGAATTGTTGCAAGTGCAGCAAGGCAATACGACGCTCCCCGTGCAGCTCAAGCAGGATACGCTCTCATTGCCACTGACGCCGGGGGAAAATATCTACACTGTCCGCTGGAAGAAAATAGGAGAGTTCGCCGACGTTTTCACCGTGCCGCCAGTGACGCCCGGTGTGGCGCGTTCCGTCAACGCCACCGTGACCATCGATCTGCCGGCCAACCGCTGGATACTGTTTGCATGGGGTCCCCACATGGGCCCGGCAGTACTGTTCTGGAGCTGGATTGCCGTGATTATGATTCTTGCGTTTGCGCTGGGCAGGGCAGCTCCCACGCCGCTTGCATCCTGGCAATGGTTTCTGCTGCTGCTTGGCTTAAGTCAGTCGAGCCTGTGGGCGGATCTGGTGATCATCACCTGGCTGCTTGCCTTGTCATGGCGCAACAGAAAAGGCATGGCCCTGCAAGGCAAATGGCGTTTCAACCTGTTGCAGATCGCACTTGTGGTGCTTACGCTGCTGGCATTCTGTGATTTGTTTGACAGTATCCATACCGGGCTTTTAAACGTTCCCGACATGAATATTGCAGGCAACAACTCCTACAACAATCATCTTGTCTGGTATCAGGACATCACGGGTTCGATGTTACCGCGCCCGCTGGTGATCTCGGTATCGATCTGGGTGTACCGTGGGCTCATGCTGCTATGGTCGCTGTGGCTTGCTTTCTCGCTCGTGCGCTGGCTGCGCTGGGGCTGGAACGGTTTCGTGCAAGGCGGCTACTGGCGCAGCCGGTCCTAGAGAAGCTCTCTTTGCTTGGGGTCGTAGGCGACGACGAAGTGTTGTACTCTCGCCGCTACCGCTTCGCGCTTATTAATGACGCTGCCGTTGGATAACTTCGCAGGTCTGATGCCCGGCAGTGCTTCAATGATTTTTATGCCTTCTTCAAACGCATCGACAGTCTTCTGGTATTTCTCGCGCCCAGCACCCGTAAGCGAAGAGGGAACGGAGGGTTTTGCGGCGGTGACTTCATCCATTGCTTTATCAAGCTCCTCAATAAGCACCTTGCTGGGCTCACCGTGGTTAAGCATCCAGGTGAGATGCCTGCCGGAGATTTTCTTAAGATGAGCCACCGCGCCTATGATCTGGGCCTGTTGCGGCTTGGGCAGGCTGGTGGCTAATGTCTGGAGTATCTTGGTCATCTTGGGCAATTGTTCGATGCTCATGACAAGCGCCACACTCACTTTTTTCTGACCTTGTTTGAGCATGTCGGAAATGACGCCGCACGCATTCACCATATTGACCTCGGCTTTGCGCACATTCCCGGCCTCGTATCCGCTAAGAGGCTTGGCGATTTCCGCTACGGTAGTAGTAATCTGATCGATAGCGGTGTAGACCGCCACTTCCGCCTTATCCCTTGCCTCCAGATCCTCGCGGCGCAAATTGAGCCTCTCGCGTGCCTGCTCAGCCAGATGGGTGATCAGGTCCTCGCATGGTTTGAGGCGTGGGTTTTGCTTGGCCAGCGATAGCATCCAGTCGGTCAGCGTGTCGACCTCATACATGGCTTCCGCTGTCTTAATATTTTCGCCATCGTGCACGAAAAAATTCTTGGCGACTGCCGCCTTGGTGACTTCGCCCAACTGCGCGCCCAGCACTTCGTCAATATCGGCTTTTCGGCCCTTAAGCCGTACATATTTAAGTAGCGGTAATACCTTGTGCATATGCAAATCGTCCAGTTCATGCTTGCCGGCATTTTCATTCGCTTCATATAGACTGTATTGTTGCTGTGCAATTGCTCGCGCCGGCGCATCTTCGGCTGTTTCCATCGCTTTTTTTGCCGCCATTTTTTTAATATACCAGTCGAGTGTATCGTCGGCGACCACCCCCATTTTATTGACATAGGCACCCGCAAGTTTTGCTTTGGCGAATTCATTATCTTTCATTTCCGCCAGTACGCGTTCGCGCATCTGTATGGCCAGTTCGGCCACTTGCAGGCGTGTAGCGATAGTTGTGCCGCCGGTGATAAGCGTCTCTTTATTATCATCGGCAAAAAGATACGGCGGAACGCCGATACCGTCTTCGGCAATGCCGAAAAAAAGCTGGCGGGCATTGATGAGCAGTTTAAGCGCTTCGGTATGATCTTCAGGATCCGGATAAATACGGATCTTGTAGACCTTATTATTTCTTACCGCGATGTCTTTAAAGATAATGGGCATACTGTCTGAAGCGTTGATATTGCAGCTTAAGACTATACCCGATTACCTAAAATAACGTTAATTCACTGCCGGGCACCAACCCTGCCGAGGCAACAATAAAATCAATAGATTTCAAATGATAATGTGGTCTTGCCGCGCTTACTTGCGCTCATTTTTAGGCGGGTCTTCCTGCCCGCGTCCAAAAAGGCCCATGCGATGTTCAAGAATATGCAGAAGAAAATTCACCGCCACGACCAGCGTTGTGCCTGCTGCTGCAAGCGCAAATTGCCCGCTGCCTGCGATGCCGCCGATGGCTGACGAACACCAGACCGTCACCGCGGTATTCACGCCGCGCACATGGTTTCCCTGGCGCATGATTACAGCGCCGCCAAGAAATCCCACGCCCATCACAACCTGTGCTGCCACACGTCCGGTTTCACCGGGGGCAGAGATTTTGATGCCCAGCAGAATGAAAAGTGCGGCACCGAGTGCTACCAGCGCATGGGTGTGAATGCCGACAGAATGATCGTTGATTTTGCGCTCCAGCCCGATGGCGGTGCCCAGCAATACGGCAATCAGTAAAGGATAAATATCGGTCATGAAGGCTTCCTTGAAGGAGTGGGCGGAATATAGCCAGGAAGTTTTGCCGCATCCGGGTGCGCGGCAAAGGTGAGTGCAAGTTTCAATGCTTTCTTAAAATGCTTGCTTAGCATTTTGTATTTAATGCGTGTGCGAAAATAATCTGCCCAGAGAAATTCGGCAAATGGCTCACTGACTTTAAAAAAACCGCCCTGTTCGCGCACAAACCCTGCCACGCTGCGATAGGGATCATCCTTCAGGCGCTTGAGGTTGCTGGGCACATGATCGCAGGACTTGCGCTTGCCCTCGGCGTCAAAAGGATGGACGCATTTGAGTGCCTGCATTTTTTTCCAGAACGCCACCAGCGAAAGCGAGGAGAGATCATGTTCGATATCCATCGGCGCGCTTTCAAAATTTTCCTTGATGAGGGCGAGCGCCAGATGATGGTGATCGATGACATAGGCTTTTTTCTTAGGGCCGATGACGACGCGAATGGGGTGCTCGAGTATAAAATCAACCAGCTCGCCGGGGCGGCGCTCCAGCAATTTCAGTTGTGCGCGTTTGTGTTTGACCTGCAGCATGCCCACCGTCATCTGGGTGGGCATGAGCTCGGCTATTTCAATGATATCCCGGCGCGTCATAGGCCTAAAGTACGCCTCCTGTGGCTGATTGCAACCCGGATTTGCTGATTCACAGCCATTGCTCCACCACCCACTGGGCAAAAGGCAGGCTGGAGGTGAAGGCGGGAGAATTGGCGTTGAGTACATGCAGACTTTTTTTGTCGCCCTGCACGGTGAAATCCTGCACCAGCGAAAGCGTCTTGGTGTTAAGAAGTTGCGCACGGATGCCCGCTGTACTCCATTCACTGAATTTCGATATATCGAGATTCTTCGCCATGCGCATGGCGTGGCTTACGAGATAGCGTTTACTGTATTTGCGCATTTCCTCAATGGCGAAATCACGGAAACCGAAAGAATTACGCAAAAACAATTCCGCCTGCCAGCGCAGGATTTCAACCATTTCCCTGGGTGCAAAGCCGTTAAGCCCGTGATAATTCTCCCGCCAGAAAGCTGGAATGGCGGTGGGGCCGATTTTGATGCCGCCGTCAGCAGCAATAGCAAAATGCACGCCGAGGAATGGCTTGCGCATGTCGGGTACGCAATAGAGCAGTGTCTTCAGCGGACGGTCGGTGCCTGTATATTTAATATAAACACCCTTAAAGGGCAGGATGGTGAAATCGGAAGCAAAGCCGAAATCCTTGGCGATGTTACTGGCATACAGTCCGGCGCAATTAATGATCATGCCGGCCTCAAACACTTGGCTGCCTGCCAGTACTCCGTGGGTGCCCACGCGCGCGCGATAAGGATGATTCATCAGTATTTGCACGCCTGACGCCGCCAGCTGATCGCGCAGATGCGTGGAAAGCTGTACCGGGTCGATGGTGGCGGTAGTGGGTGAAAGCAGGGCATAGCGGCAGGTGCGTGCATGGGGCTCGATCTCTGCCGCTTGTTGTTCGTCGATCAGCTCTACCGGCACACCGTTGGCATCCCCGCGACGCTTGAGTTCGCGCAGCCCCTCGATTTCATCCTCGTTTCTTGCTACCACCAGTTTCTGGCAGGGATTGAGCAGCAGATTATATTCCTTACAATACGCATGCCATGCGCGGTTGCCGTCGCGACAGAATTTTGCCTTGAGTGAATCGTTTGAATAATAGAATCCCGCATGCAGCACACCGCTATTACGCCCGCTTGCATGGCGTGCCACATCCGGCTCTTTTTCAATAAGCGTGATCGAGGCGCCCGGATGCCGCGCCTGAATGGCACGCGCCGTAGCCAGCCCGATGATGCCGCCGCCGATGATAAGAAAATCGGTGTTCATGCCGCATTATAGCAGGTCGTGCCCATCACCGCATCCTTCATCCGCAGCATGCTGCAGGGCAGCAATATTTTGACTGAAGCGCCAGGAAGGGTACAATGCACAGACATTGTTTGTCTTCCAGCGACAGAGGATTGTATGCAAAAAGATATTCCGATGCCCCCGTGGTACCAGCATCTTGTTTCGATCGTAACTTTTATCTATGTCCTCGGTTCCAACCTGATTTATCACAACAGGCTGCCCGGCGATTTCGCTATCCATTTTAATGCAAGCGGTGGTCCTGATACTTATTGTTCGTGGGCATTATATCTGCTGTTCATGTTGTGCATGATTCTGCTATTTTGCGTAATGGACACCTTGATACGGCGTGATTGGCAGCAAGGTCTGAATAACCAGAAATTCTGCAAGCCGCTGGTGCCTCTTTCCGCTATGTTTGCTCTGCTTGCGTGGGGTAATTACTGTATTTTGCATTATAATCTCGGCGGCAATGAGACCGGCCATTTTCAATGGCACATGGACATGGCGGCGATGTTGCTGCCAGTGGCGGTTCTCTCAGCCATTCTTCTTGAGATGATTCGCATGAGCGCATCATCGCCCGGCAACTCGCCGTTCTGACGCCTTAAAATCCCAGATGCAGGCGTGCGGCGAAAATGCTGACCGGGCCGCGATCAGTGTTGTAGCCCGGATTGGCAATAAACTGGTAATCAGGCGAAAGCGACATATAGGAAGTGATGCGAATGGAATAATAGGTTTCCAGAATCATTTCCGGTGAATAGCTGAGCCGGCCGTCGCCGACGATCAATCCCACCCCGCCTTGCTCAAGAAATTTGCGTTGATCGGCTGAGATGGCGTTTATCACGCCGGCGATGCCCCATACGTCGCCCGGCTCACCCCAGCGCTTTCCGTCAAGACTTGCACCGACGGCGGCGCTTTCGTCAACCTGTGTGAATGTCCATTCCTCTGTTCTGCCGTCATTTGCGCTTACGCGCGCAAAAGTGCCGATGCCGTCCGCCCATTGCTGCTCGTTGCTGATAGCAAAGCCGAACTTGCTTCCGCCGTAACTTCTCGCCTCTATGAGTGCAGCATTCACATCCGCAGCGCCCAGCGCGGCGCTGAAATCCGCTTCCCGGTTGCGGTTATAGAATAAAAGAAAATGGGTTTTTCCCGGATTTCCTGCAATAGTATAACGCTCTTCAAGTTCAGCTACCTGGCCGATATTGTTCAGTCCGTGGAACACGAGATCGCTTTCATTAGGTTCGTCGGGCTCCATGAAAGCGCCGTAGCGTAGCGTCCATTGCTGCTGATTATATTCGACGCTCACGCCGTTAGTATAGCCGCGCGAATTGGCGGGGTAATCCCACGCCGCCGATTCCACCAGACTCCAGTCCATGAATTGCGTGCGCGGATCATGGCTGTAACTGTTATTGTCGAAGATATCGCTGGGAGAAAATTTTCCCGCCGTGAAGGTGATGCGCGAGATGTCCTGTGTCCCTGCCAGCTGATTTTGATCGCCGGCGATCTGTTCGGTAGGCCCGCCAAGGCCAATAACCTGGCGCAGGAACAATCGCGCGCCATTCGTTTTGATAGGCCAGGAGCCTGCTTTGTTGGCCTCGCCGTTGGGGAAGCCCGCCGCGCCGAAAGTATCGCTTAAGCCTTTGCCTTCGTAGAGCTCGCGATCGTAATAGACCTCACCGCCTTGCCATAGCCTGCGGCCAAGAAAGAGCGTTGCCGTGCTGGTGTTTTTCCACTGCGATTCAGGTGACAGGCTGTTAGCACCGCTATAGGCGGCGGGAAATGAAGGATAACCCTGAATGATTTCGGTGCCTTGTGCGTGCAGGCTCCAGTCTTCATGCGCGGGATCGGTATTGCCGATCAGTGTCTGGAAACGCGTGGCGAGAGAGGGATCGTCATCCGCATGCGCAGGCGTGCTACTCAGCAGGCCAAATGCGAGCAATAAAAGAGCGAGGCGCAACGCAGGCGCATGGGAAGTAAAAGAATAGACCTGCATAACATACGCGTCCTCATGATTTTCGGGCGGCACTAGATACCCGTTATCTTTGGCTGTCAAGCGTAATTCAAATGGCCACCTGCCGGCCGATCTCGACCAGCCTGTCCGAAGGCAGCAGGTAATACTCACCCGCCTGCAATGCGTTGCGCTGCATAAAAGCGAATATCGATTCCATCCATAACGGCAAGGCCTGTTTTTCATTAAGCGGAATAATCGTCTCTCTGCCCACGTAATAGGTGACGTCGTCGAGTTTCACCTCACAGCCTTTTTTGTGCGCGCGCGCAAGCAGATTGGGGATATTCGGACGTTCCATGAAACCGTAACGTGCGACCGCGCGCCAGACATTGGGCGCGATTTTGCTAAAGGTCAGGCGTTCTTTATTGCGGATCCACGGGATGGATCGCATATCGACGGTGAGAATAAACACCTGCTCATTGAGCACGTGATTCTGTTTCACATGCCACACCATCGCCGAGGGCACATGTTGCTGGGTGCGCGTAAGAAAGACGCCGGTGCCGGGCGTGCGCAGAATGTTATGCTCTTTGATCTTTGCCATGAAAATATCAATGGGCACCGCTGCTGCATCGCGGCGGATGGCAACGGCCTGTGCACCTTTATGCCAGATCAGCATGGCGCTATAGACAATGGCTGCAAAGAGCAGCGGCACATAACCACCTTCCGCCACTTTGGAAAGATTGGCGACGAAGAAACTGCTGTCGACAATCAGAAACAAACAGGCAACACTCCCTGCCTTAAGCAGGTTCCATTTCCAGACCTGGCGCATGGCAATGAACAGCAACACCGACGTGGCCAGCATGGTCGCTGACACGGCAATGCCGTATGCGGCGGCGAGATTGTCCGACTTGCCAAAGCCAATCACCAGCCCGACGGTTACCACCATCAATGTCCAGTTGATGACGCCGACATAGATTTGTCCGTAGCCTTCCGCTGATGTCTGGGTGATTTGCAGCCTGGGCAGCCAGCCCAGCTGGATGGCCTGGCGCGTCATCGAAAAGGCACCGGTGATGATCGACTGGCTGGCAATGATAGTGGCCACGGTGGAAAGAACCACCAGTGGAATAAGCAATGTTTGCGGGCAGAGACGGAAGAAAATATTGTCGGTTATCGGTGCGCCCGCGATCACAATCGCCGCCTGTCCGGCATAGTTGAGCACCAGGCTTGGAAACACCAGCAGAGACCAGGCAAGGCGAATGGGTTTTGCGCCGAAATGGCCCATATCCGCATAAAGCGCCTCAGCGCCGGTGACGCAGAGAAATACGCCACCCAGCACAAAAAAGCTGGCCCGGCCACCGCTGAGCAAGTAGTGCATTCCATAAATCGGGTTAAGTGCGATCAGCACCAGCGGATGCTGCGCTATTCCCCAAATGCCCAGCACGCCGATGGTGAGGAACCACAGCATCATGACCGGGCCGAATGCCTGTCCGATTTTCGCTGTGCCGCGCGGTTGGAATGCAAACAGCGCCACAAGAATGCACACGGAGGCGGGGACGATATAATGCTTAAGCGAGGGCGCTACGATGTTGAGTCCTTCCAGTGCTGAGAGCACGGATATGGCCGGAGTGATGGCACCGTCACCATAGATAAGCGCGGCGCCGAGCAGGCCGATCGTCACCACTATCGACCTGCGCCCGAGCTTTTCGCTCAGCAGCGACATCAGCGCAAGAATGCCGCCTTCGCCGTCATTGTCGATGCGCATGGCGAACGAGACGTATTTGACGGTGGTGATGAGGATCAGTGTCCACAGGATAAGCGAGAGCAAGCCGATCACCGTCGTGGCATCGGGAGGCCCGCCGGTAAGTTCCAGCACTGTCTTGAAAGTATAAAGCGGGCTGGTGCCAATATCACCAAACACGATGCCCAACGCCGAGAGGCCCAGAAGTGCCAGGCCTGAGGTGGGGGCAGAGTGGCTTTCGTTTTCTTCAGCGGTGGCGGACAATGCGTGCCTCATCAAGTGTTTGCTATCCAACAGCCATAGCAATATTTTGTGCTAAACACCAGATTTCAATATATATTTTATGAGGCTGCCATCCGAGACATTTCATAAAGTATTAAGAAAGTTATGCTAAGAATGCAAGGCATATGACCGCCATGCTGAAAACACCGCTCATTAAGAGCTACCAAGTCGACAAGGCAAAAGGGGAGGTAAAACTTTTCCTTCCGGCAATCTCGCCGGAGATTGCAGAAGTGGTGAGGCGGCATGTGCATAAAGATATCAGGGCGTGCGGTATTAAAAATGTGCATGCGTCATTCCTATATGAAGGCACAGACGGAACCATCACGCTGCAAAGTGATCATTCGTTCCTCCTTCTCTCGGCGGTTAATAACCTGATGATTGGCCGCGTCGTAGAGTTAAAGAACGGTGACTGCATACCCTATGCGGCAGAAAAAGATCTGAAAAAAATCTATGAGAAGCTTGAAGTGCATGAAATGCAAGTTGAGAGGGGCTCGCTGGTTAAAAGCCATGTGGTTGATGTGGAAAACGGCACCGTTACGCTCAATCTTTCAGACCTGACGCAAGAGATGGCAGCGCGTGTGAAGCAGGATGTGCAAAAGGAGCTTAAAAGACACAGTCGCATGGTGCAGGCTGAATTCACACAAGATGGGAAGAACGCAACCATCACGCTCAAAAGCGATACATTCCCTGCGCTCGTAATGGCCACTAGCTTTTTGCTGATGAGAGTGGTGGAAAAACACAAAGGTACATTCATACCCTATACCTCGCCGAAAGAATGTGTAGCAGTGTTGACTCCTCTTTTGCAGGAAGCGAACCGACATCATCCGGCCATGCGCCTCATTATCAATGGCTTTATAGAACGCGCTGCGCACAGCAGATTTTAGCGGCGCCCTCTTCGAGAAATGTTTTCATTCTTACACGCACTCTATAGAATGCGTGCGCCAACCCCTTTGAGGAGCCTTTTCGCTTGAACGATAATCACACCCCGTCGCTGTCGCAGCTTGGGGATATGCTGGTGCAGCTTGGTCGCTACAGCGAAGCGATAGAGTATTATGACAAGATGCTGGCGATCACGCCGCAATCGGTCGAGGTGATGCATAACTGTGCGCTGGCCATGTCAAAGCTCGGTAAATTCGAGGCGCTCGCGATGTGCGATCGTGCGTTGCGGCTTTCACCGCAGAGGCCGGAACTTCACCACATGCGCGGCAGCGTACTGCAAAGCTTCGGGCGTTTAGAAGAAGCGCTTGGTGCCTATCGTCAGGCGATTACGTTTAACCCGCAACTCTTTGATGCCCACAACAACATGGCTAGCGTGCTGCGTGATCTGGGGCGCTACGAAGAGGCGTTGCAGAGTTGCAAGGCTGCGCTCGCGCTACGCCCCCAGTCTGGCGAAGCGATGGATAATTATGCCTGCTGTCTTGTCGGGCTCAATCGTTACGACGAAGCTTTCGCGGCATTTGACGAGGCGCTGCGACTTGCACCACATATGGTTGCGGCACATAACGATCGCAGCAATGCTTTATTCAGGCTCGGCCGTTATGAAGACGCCCTTGCCGGTTACGATGCCGCTATCCGCATTGCGCCGCAGTCTGCCGAAGCCCATAGCAGCAAGGGCTCGGTGCTGCAGCTGCTCGGGCGTCAGGAAGAAGCGGCAGCATGCTACGATGAAGCGATTCGCGTTCAGCCCGATTCGGCCTTTGCCCAGTTCAACAAGGCGGTGCAACTTTTGCTTCTTGGCGATTTTGTACAAGGCTGGCCGCTCTATGAATCACGCTGGCGCAAGCCGGATCAGCGCGGCAACCGCTATTTCGCCGAGCCGTTATGGTTAGGCAAGCAGCCCATCAGCGGTAAAACCATCTTGCTGCATGCCGAGCAGGGGTTGGGCGATACCATACAGTTCTGCCGTTATGTGCCGATGGTCGAAGCGTTGGGCGCACAGGTGATTTTTGAGGTGCCGTCTACCCTCATGACATTGATGCAGTCACTCCCGGGTAAACGCCAACTGGTCATGCGTGGTGACCGCTTGCCGCCGTTTGAACTGCAATGCCCGCTGTTAAGTCTGCCGCTTGCGTTTGGCACAACGATGAGCAACGTGCCGTGCGAGGTGCCCTATTTGTCTGCCACGCCCTCCGCTATCGCCCGCTGGCAGAAAATACTGGGTGCTAAACAACGCCCGCGAATCGGCATGGTCTGGTCGGGCACGCCCAAACATAAGAACGATGTGCGCCGCAGCATGCCGTTTGCCGCACTTGCGCCACTGCTTGCACTGGGTGGGGAATTTCATGCATTGCAAAAAGAGCTTCGCGCCGAAGATGCTGCCGCTATCGCTGCCGGCGCACCGATGGCGTTTCACGGCGAAGCGCTTGGCGATATGGACGCCACTGCCGGGCTGCTGATGGCCATGGATGTAGTGATTTCCGTTGATACGTCGGTAGCGCATCTTGCAGGGGCACTGGGCAAAACGGTCTGGACGCTTTTGCCCTCAGCCCCCGATTTCCGCTGGCATCTTACGCGCAGGGATAGCCCGTGGTATCCCACGATGCGGCTTATTCGCCAGCCGCAGATCGACCAGTGGCCGCCCGTCATCACGCAGGTGATGGGCATGCTACAAAATGAATATCTTTAGCAGGCGGCTTCAATCATGATTTCAACATCGTAGCCGGGCGCCGCCAGTTTTGCTTCCATTGTCGCGCGCGCAGGCGTTTTTCCCGGCACTGCCCATGCATCCCATGCCTGATTCATCTGGGCGAAGTTTTTCATGTTGGTCAGCCAGATGTTGGCTTTAAGAATGCGGGTTTTGTCACTGCCTGCCTGCGCCAGAAGGCTGTCGATTTGTTGTAATACCTCTTGCGTCTGCAGCAGCACGGATTGACCCATGGTCTTATCTGCCACAATGCCGCAGGTATACACCTTGTTTCCATGGATGACCGCTTCACTCATGCGTGCGCCAGGTTCGATACGGCGTATGTCGGACATAAAACCTCCTGCGGAATAATATTGAATCCTCTCTATACATCTTCTTTTTGCTTGTCGATGGCATTATTGGGCGCGCCGGCTAATCCTGCTTTGACCTGCGTAGTTGCGAAAGGTATCTCTAACGTATGCAGCGGCACAAAAACATTGCCATTATCGGGGCTGGACCCTCCGGGTTGATGGCTGGCGAAATTCTCGCAGGCGCAGGACACCGCGTGACGATGTATGACCGCATGCCGACGCCGGGCCGCAAATTACTGATGGCAGGGCGCGGCGGGCTTAATCTTACCCATAGCGAGAAGCTTGAAACGTTTCTTAAGCATTATGGCACTGCCGCAGACTGGCTTGCGCCTTGCATTCGCGCCTTCCCGCCGGAGGCGCTCCGCGCATGGTGCGAAGGGTTGGGGCAGAAAACATTTATCGGCAGCAGTGGACGTGTTTTTCCGCGCAGCATGAAAGCGGCTCCATTGCTGCGTGCATGGTTGTTGCGGCTCGAGCAGCTGGGCGTACGATTTATGCCGCGCCATATCTGGCAGGGATGGGAAGGCGAGTCACTGCAGTTTACCGATGCGGCGGGACAGAGGGTTTTGGCAAAAGCGGATGCTACGCTGCTCGCGCTTGGCGGCGCTTCATGGCCGCGTCTTGGAAGTGACGGCGGCTGGAGCAAGATTCTGGCTGCATCAGGTGTTGCACTTGCTGCGCTGCGCCCGGCCAATTGCGGTTTTATGGTGCCTTGGTCGGAGTATTTCCGCAGCCGCTTTGCCGGCCAGCCGCTCAAGCCGGTGACGCTCTGCCATAACGGCATATCACGCCAGGGCGAGGCAATGATCACGACATCGGGCCTGGAGGGCGGCGTAGTGTATGCGTTGTCGGCAGGCCTGCGCGATGCGATTGCCGTGCAGGGTAGCGCGGTGTTGCAGCTCGATCTTCGCCCCAGCATCGCGCTTACGTCGCTCGCGCAAAAACTGGAAGCACCACGCGGCAGTCAATCCCTTAGCAGTTATTTGCGCCGCGGCGGATTATCGCCACTTGCTATTGCCCTGCTGCGTGAAGTGACCCCTTCCGAGCAACTGGCGCAGGCAAGCCCTGGCGCATTGGCTGCGCGCCTCAAGGCGCTGCCCATCACACTCACTGCCGCTGCAGATATTGGCCGGGCCATTTCCACCGCCGGCGGCATTGTGCAAGATGCGCTGAACAAGGATTTCATGCTTCAGGCCAAGCCCGGTGTCTTTGCTGCCGGCGAAATGCTCGATTGGGAGGCGCCGACCGGCGGCTATCTTCTGCAAGGCTGCTTCAGCACCGCCGTGGCGGCGGCGCAGGGTATAATGCGTTATATTTCAGAGGTATAAAAAAGCACCCGTTTTGCAATATTTACTTATATCGGCGTATTAATTGAACAGTGTATAAAATATATTGAACAATGTTCATTAATAGGGTAAGATATCTCATACATCGAAAAATATTGTGCGGAGGCCGTCATGGAACATTCTCGATTACACCCGTTATATACCTGTCTGGCGGCGTTCATGGCGCTGCATTGTTTCAATGTGCAATCGCAGGCGGCAGAGCCGCTTGCGCGGGTCAATGTGCAACAATTGGCAAAACGCTTACGGGTGGGGGATATTGTGTTTATCCGGGTGGACATACTGCCGTTTCGCAAAATTGCACATGACACGGGCAGCTGGACGAATCATGTGGGCATCGTGACCGATATCTCCGGCGCCGAACCCATCATTGCCGAAAGTACATTTCCTGTGTCGCGCTTTACGCCTTTTTCGAAGTTTGTGAAACGCTCACAAGCGGGGAGAGTGGCAGTGAGCAGGCTTAATACGCCGCTCACGCAAACGCAGCAAGGCGCATTAAAGCTCGCGGCGCTCAAGCGGCTTGGCATTTTCTACGATACCGGCTTTAACCTGCATTCGCACCGCCAGTTCTGCTCGCGCTATGTTCGCGAGGTGATAGCGGAGAGTACCGGCATGCAGATTGGCGACACCGAGAATTTTACCGCGTTATTTGCAAAAAATCCCAACGCCGACCTTGTTTTCTGGCGCATCTGGTATTTTGGCCGCATCCCCTGGAAACGCGAAACAGTTACGCCCGCCAGCCTGCAGCGCAGCAAAGATATTCACGTTATTTTTTGATGGATATGCCAATTGCCAAAATAATGAGAAGCCTATCGCCAAAGCGTCATCAACCCTGTGATTATGCCTTGATACTGATGCCAGAGGATGAGGCGCCCGAACTTGCTGCAGCAGAAGTGTGACTCGTTTGCGTATTGGCTGTCTGCGATGCATGGGGCGGATGTTTCTTGTTGCCTTGCTCAAGCTGGGCAAGCAGCAATTCAAAGCTTTGATTGCTGCTATTCGAACTGGTTTTGCTGCTGGTCTTGCTGCTGCTTTGGGCTTGCTGGCTGCTTGCGGCGGCCATTGCTGCCCCGGCGCCGGCTGCGCCTACTGCGGATGCTCCTGCCATACATAATCCTCTTACTAAATAAATTTATTCCTCCTAATACCCACGCAATCTTTGTGCCACGCTAAGAGACTGATTGAGATGGATTTGAAGGATGACTGTTTTGGCTTGCGGCAAAAACTACCGGGACATTGAGCGCTACTGTCTGTGCATATGCACCTCATTGCAAAGAATTCATGTTGGGGAGAGAAGGGGCCAATCATGAGTATGCTAAGCTTGGAATTGCTTGAAATAAGCATCTCAACTTAAACAATTTTTTTACAGGAATTTCATATGAAACGTCTTATGTCCACCACCATCCTTGCTATTACCCTGCTGGCCAGCCCGGTATTAGCGCAGACGCCGGAAGCCGAACCGGCTCATGAGAACCACCCGGCCCATCATGATGGCCATAAAGCAGCACACCATCATGGTCATAAGGGTCATCACAAAGGCCACCATAAAGGTCATCACAAGGCGCATCATGACGAGCACCATGAATAGTTGCCGTTCACTCTAAGTCATCACATGGAGAACTCTATGAAGAAACTACTACTCACCGGGGCAGCGTTTTACTTGCTGGCGAGCGCTTCCGCTTTTGCTGAGGTCAATGTCGGCATTAATCTGGGCGGAGCCCCCCAGCCGGTGGTGGTTGCACCGCAACCTGTGGTCGTCGCTCCCCAGCCTGTGATCGTCGAGCATCCTGCCGGTTATGACCCGCATCATCTTGATCGTGACCGCAGAGACCGTGAGCGCAGAGAGCGTGAACGCAGAGAACATGAGCATCATGACGATCATCACCACGACGACCATCACCACGACGACCATCATCACGACGACCATCATCACGACGACCATCACGACCATCATGACGATCATCACGATGACCATAGATAATAGCTAACACCAATCGAGGCAGCCTGCGCTCCAGGCTGCCTCGGGCTTTCTTTACTAAAGCCCTATGATAAAATCCCTCGCTCTTCTGCTGTGTTGTATGTGCCTTGCAGGCTGTGGAGCGGCGGCGGCACCCTGCCGCGTGGCCTCCGCCGGCCTCAAGATTATACCGCTAGTGGGCTCTGTGGCGGCTGCGCCCACCGATGCCTGTGCCGACGTAATCGACCCATAGCGGCACTCTGCAAATCAGTATAATGTAATTCCAACAGAGAATTGACGCCGTGGTGTCGTAGTATCTGCCGATGCAATATCAAAAGGAAACTGTATGAATCTTCGCCCGTGCGCTGCCGCAATGACGCTTCTTGCCTGCGCCTGCACTTTTACACCTCAAACCGGCGGCAGCGATGCTGAGTTTCATCCGCCTCTTGTCGATAAATACTGGCAGGTGGAACATTTCACCACGCAAAGCGGTGCCAGGGCCTGCAGTATTTCCTCCGGCTATAATGGCCTGACGGTGCTTATGAGCCGTAAATCGAAAAAAGAAAACCTAAGACTTTCTGTGAAGAGCAATCATCACCTGGAGCCCGGTGCGACGCTCACCGCCAATGTCGATAACGCCACCTTGCGAACCTCGGAGGATATTTTCCCGCCGCAGGTTGGACAGGAGTTGGTAAAACATTTGACCAAGGGCGACAAGCTGTATCTCGAATGGTCTGAAATGACCGGCCCCTTCGGAAGTTCAGACCGCATACGCGTGCAGAACATTGTGCAGTTGAATGGCTTTGCCGAGCAATTGAAGCAATGCCGCGATTCCCTATAACGCGTTGGGCAATTACACTTATTATCTATGCAAAATAATAAAAGCTGTTTGGGACGCAGAACTTTTCCTCTTCTTGTTCTCTTAACAGCCACGTTGATTACTTCCTGCACGCCTGAGCCCAAACGCATAACTCCTCAACAGGTGTTAAACAGCCCCCCTGCCTATAATTATCCTATCAACAATCCTTATGCTGCAACCATTATCGGGTTGCCGCCGGAAATGAGAGTGGATTATTCCGCTATCCCGGCGCCTAAAGATGAAACGCTCACGCTGTTTAAAGATCGTCCTATCCCTGAAGGATTCTGGTATCAGGACGGCTTTAAATATAGCCAGCTTCTGCAGCCTAAAGCAGCGCCCGTGGTGTATGTCATTGCCGGCACCGGCGCGGATAGCCGCAGCGAAACCATACGCATTATCTCCAATATCCTCTATGCCTCGGGATTCAGTATTGTTTTGCTGCCCTCGCCAACACACCCTAATTTTATCATCAATGCGAGCCAGAATTATATTGTTGGCCGCCCTGCGCAAGACGCACAAGACCTCTATAGAGTGATGAAAATCGTCGATAGGAAAATTGCTGTGCAAGCGACGGTGACCGGCCATATGCTTATAGGCTACAGCCTCGGCGCGTTGGATGCAGCCTATACCGCCAAACTGGATGATGAACAGAAATCCCTGAATTTCAGCAAAGTGCTGCTGATTAATCCCCCGCTGAGCCTCTACAGTTCGATGAAGGTCCTAGATACTATGCTGTACCGCGCGCTTCCCGATGGGGTCAATGATGCCGACTATTTTGTAAAGACGGCTCTCTCGCGTCTTTCCAGAGTGGATCAGAGCAGTGATGCGCTGGACTTCAGCAATGAACGACTGCTGCTTGACGCCTATAATCAATATAACCCGAGCGATAGTCGCCTGGCGACCATCATAGGATTGAGTTTCAGGCTTGCGGCGGCTGACATGATATTTACCTCTGATGTCATGAGCCATTCGGGCTATATTTTTCCAAAGAATCAGCGCTTCACCACTTCAACGTCACTCAATCCCTATTTGGCGGTAGCGCTGCGCACCAGTTTCAGAAATTATTTCGATGATATATACACGGAAAAATTTCGAGCCGAAGATCGGCGCTTAACCAAACAGGCCCTGATTGATGAAAGCAGTCTGCAATCAATGGCCGGTTATATTTCGCACCATCCAGAAATGGGTCTTATCACCAACCGGGATGATATTATTCTTGCCCCGGGCGAGCTTGATAAACTGGTCCATTTGTTTGGAAAAAAATGCGATGGTTTTTCCTAACGGAGGACATTTGGGAAATCTTGGAACACCTGCTGTTGCCTATCACATCGTTGACTTTATGAAACACTAGGCACATGCAAAAGAATGTATTTCTGGTATTAAATAGTTTTCTGTTTCTTGCACTTGCTGGCTGTGAACCGCAGCCTCAGGAGGGCCTCGAGACCCCGCGCCGCCATTTTACCGATGCTGCCGAGAGGGACTATGCGAATAAGGAATTCATGGTATATGACCCAGCCGAAGGGCTCAATAAGCACATCTACAAATTCAATGCAGAACTTGATACGTATTTTCTGTTACCTGTAGTCAATGCCTATACGTATATAACCCCGGAATTTGCCCGCACAGGCGTTTCAAATTTCTTCCTGAATGTAGGTGAGGTGAATAACTTTGCGAACGCTGTTTTACAGGTCAATCCAGAGAAAGCGACCACTACATTGGTGCGTTTTATTCTCAATACGACTATAGGCGGACTCGGTACTTTTGATGTCGCAACCCGTATGGGTCTTGAGCGACAACCAGAGGATTTCGGCAAAACACTGGGCTATTGGGGCGCGGGCGGAGGTGCGTATGTCGTGTTGCCGGTCCTGGGCCCGTCAAACATACGTGATACGGTGGGAAAAGTGGTCGACTACGCCACTCTTACCTTTCTTGTGCCGAGCCATATTCAGGATACTACTGCGTATGATGTTATTGCCTATGGCCTGCAGCCGATTAATTTACGCTACAGCAATAATTTTCGCTATTATTCGTCAGGCTCGCCTTTCGAATATGAAATCGTACGTTATATTGTGACACAGTCACGTACGGCAGAGATTGAAAAACTGAAACAGCATTAATACTGTTCCCTACTATAAGAGGGCATATCCTTAAGGATATGCCCTCGGTCGAGAGAGAGAAATTTCTTAGCTGGCGATTAAAGGCCCAGTAATCTTCCGATTAAGAAACCTACACCCAGCGCAATTAATGCCGATTTAATCGGCTTTTCCTTCACGTGGGTTTCGACGGTATGAAAT
>JABCZZ010000007.1 GCA_013289445.1 Alphaproteobacteria bacterium | reverse complement strand
GATCAAAGGAATTCACCCGCCGCAAGGACGACAACCGTGAGACGGTAAAATCCCGCCTTACCGCCTACCATGTCCAGACCGCCCCTCTGCTGCCTTATTACAAGGCCAAGGGCATCCTGCACAGTGTCGACGGAATGGCGGAAATCGGGGCTGTTACGGCCGCCATCGATAAAGTCCTGAAAAGGGCCTCAAAGTAGTTGACAGGGGCTAAAATATTCCTATTATTCGCGCTCTTGCGACGTATTTTTGCCCATGGCGCATATAAATTAAGATACTGATTTTAGGAGATTTTGTGGCTCGTATTGCAGGTGTTAACATTCCAACCGCCAAGCGCCTGATTATCGCGCTTCAGTACATCCATGGCATTGGCCAGAAAAACGCGCAGGAAATCTGCCACAAAACCGGTATCAGCGAAAGCAAGCGCGTACATCAGTTGAGCGAAACCGAAGTAGCCAAAATCCGCGAAATCATCGACCGCGACTACACAGTAGAAGGAGATCTTCGCCGTGAAGTTTCTATGAATATCAAGCGTTTGGTTGACCTTGGCTGCTATCGTGGCCTGCGTCACCGCAAGCGTCTGCCGGTGCGCGGGAATCCATCGAGGATGAATCCTTTAGCACAGTCGGGCTTGCCGATACGATCGCGAATAAGCGCAATCATGATATCGTCGGAAACGAGCTTGCCGGCTTTCATCACGGCGTCGGCCTGCTTGCCGATTTCGCTGCCCGCAGCCACGGCAGCGCGCAGCATATCCCCGGTGGAAAGTTTATAGACGCCGAGTTTTTTCTCGAGCAGTTCGCCCTGCGTGCCTTTTCCCGCCCCCGGCGGACCTAAAAGGATAACGTTCACCGGCCACCTTTGAGTTTGGCTTTTTTGATGAGCCCTTCATATTGATGGGCGAAAAGATGCGACTGCACCTGCGACACGAAATCCATCAGCACGTTGACGGTAATGAGCAGGCTGGTGCCGCCGAGATAGAACGGCATTTTGTAATTGGCAATGAGCACTTCGGGCATGGCGCAGACGAAAGCGAGATAGATGGCGCCGACGACAGTGAGACGGGTGACGAGATAGTCAAGATATTCGGCCGTGTTCTTGCCCGGACGGATGCCGGCGATGAAGCCGCCGTATTTCTTGAGATTGTCCGCCGTCTCGGTGGTGTTGAATACTACCGACGTATAGAAGAACGAGAAGAACACAATCACCGCCATATACAGCGCGATGTAAAGCGGCTGGCCGTGACCCAGATAGGCGGTGACGTTGGTCAGCCACGACGGGCCTTTGCCCTGATTAAAGCCCACAACGGTGAGCGGCAGCAGTAGAATGGAGCTTGCGAAAATCGGCGGAATCACACCCGCCATGTTGAGCTTCAGCGGCAGGTGTGAACTGTCCGCACCCATCATTTTCTGACCGACCTGACGCTTGGGATATTGCACCACGACGCGGCGCTGCGCGCGCTCTACAAATACGATGAAAGCGATGAGCCCCAGCGCAATGATAAGCACGGCAAGAATGATTTCCGTGGAGAGTGCGCCGGTACGGCCCAGCTCCAGCGTGCTTGCAAGCGCGCCCGGAAAACCGGCAACGATGCCGGAGAAAATGATAAGCGAGATGCCGTTGCCGATACCGCGCGCCGTGATCTGTTCGCCCAGCCACATGAGGAACATGGTGCCGCCTACCAGCGTCATCGAGGTGGTGATAAGAAAGAACGGGCCGGGATCAAGCACCGCAGACCTGCCGCCCATGCCATGCTCTAAGCCTACCGCAATGCCGTAGCCCTGCACCAGTGCCAGCAGCACCGTAAGGTAGCGGGTGTATTGATTGATTTTGCGCCGTCCCGCCTCGCCTTCTTTTTTGAGGGAAGCCAGCGTCGGCGAAGCAATCGTCATCAGCTGGATGATAATAGAGGAAGAAATGTACGGCATGATGGCGAGCGCGAAGATGGTCATACGACCCAGCGCGCCGCCTGAAAACATATTGAATACGCCCATCACGCCGCCGGCATGATGCTTGAAGTTCTCTGCAAGAATGACGGGATCAAGACCCGGAATGGGCACATAGGCACCGATGCGAGCAACAATCAGTGCGCCCACCACAAACCACAGGCGCTTTTTGAGCTCCGTGGCTTTACCGATGACGCTGAAATCGAAATTGCTGGCTAAACGCTCTGCCGCCGAGACCATAATACTGCATGCCTTACAATGAATAGGAATGCTGTTGTAGCATTCCGTTTAGCGGATGCAAGAATTATGCAGCCACTGAAACTTTACCACCGGCTTTCTCAACTGCCTCAATGGCAGTCTTGGAAGCGCGGGTGACTTCAATCGTAAGTTTGGCCTTGAGCGCACCCTTGGCGAGCAGCTTCACGCCATGCGGGTTGTTGCGGGTAAGGCCGGCACCCACGAGCTTTTCGATGGTGACGGTATCGCCGCTCTTCAATTTGCCTGCGTCCACCGCTTCCTGCAGATCGCCAAGATTAACAACGCTGAATTCGATCGGCTTATGCTGGTTGAATCCGCGCTTGGGCAGACGACGATGGATCGGCATCTGGCCGCCTTCGAAGCCTTTGATACGCACGCCGGTACGCGCAGTCTGACCTTTACCGCCACGACCGCAGGTCTTGCCTTTGGTGCAGCCGATACCGCGTCCGATACGCATGCGACGCTTGTGCGCGCCTTCATTGTCTTTGATTTCATGCAGTTTCATATTCGTATTCCTTACTTCGTCTCGACGATTTTGACGAGATGTTTAACGCGTTCAATCATGCCGCGCACTGCCGGTGTGTCCGTAAGCGTGCGGGTGCGGCGCATTTTGTTGAGGCCAAGGCCAATAAGCGTATCGCGCTGGTAATTCTGGCGGCCAATCGGGCTGCCGGTCTGCATCAGCGTGAGGGTCTTGCCGGTGGGCGCGGCTTTTTTCGCAGGCGCAGCCTTTACGGCTTGCGCTTTGGCGGGCTTGGCATCCGCTTTTTTGGCGGCGGCGGGCTTCTTTTTATGTTCTTCGGTCATAACGCAATCCTTAACTTCTTCAATGCTTCAAGCAGACTTATTCTTTGCCTTCTTCGATTTTCTCTTTCGAATTGGCACCGGCTTCACGACGACCGATGATTTCACCCACCTTCTTGCCGCGTTTGGCAGCAATGGCACGGGGTGAACGCATGCGGGTCAGCGCGTCAAATGTGGCTTTCACCATGTTGTGCGGATTGGAGGTGCCGATCGACTTGGCCACCACGTCCTGCACGCCCAGCGCTTCGAACACAGCGCGCATCGGACCGCCGGCGATGATACCGGTACCGGGCGATGCCGTGCGCAGATAGACTTTGCCGGCGCCGAAGCGGCCGGCGATATCGTGATGCAGCGTGCGGCCTTCGCGCAGTGCGATGCGGATCATGTGCTTCTTGGCGTCTTCCGTGGCTTTCTTCACAGCGTCGCTGACTTCTTTCGCCTTGCCGCTGCCGTAACCGACTTTACCCTTGCCATCGCCAACGACGACGAGCGCGGCGAAGCCGAAGCGCTTACCGCCTTTGACCACTTTGGCCACGCGATTCACCGCTACGAGCTTATCGATAATGCCGTCGCCGTCTTCTTTGTCTGCTTTATTATTATGTTCACGCGCCATGAGTATAATTTCCTAATCTATGTTTAGAACGAGAGACCTGCTTCACGCGCGCCGTCGGCGAGCGCTTTGACACGGCCATGATAGAGATAGCCGCCGCGGTCAAACACGACCTCAGAGACTTTTGCTTTCTTTGCACGCTCGGCAACCAGCACGCCTACCTGTTTGGCAGCGGCAATGGTCGCACCCGACTTCGCTTTGCCCTTGAGGTCTTTCTCAACGGTGGACGCCTGTGCAATGGTTACGCCCTTTGCATCATCGATCACCTGGGCATAGATATGCTTGCCCGAGCGGAAAATCGAAAGACGGATGCGCCCGCCCGAATTTTTGCGGATGGCGGTGCGTACACGTTGCTTGCGGCGTTCAAATAATTTGAGCTGATGTGACATAGATTACCTATTTCTTCTTACCTTCTTTACGACGGATGGCGCGGCCTTCATAGAGCACGCCCTTGCCTTTGTACGGATCGACGCGACGCAGACGATGCAGCTCCGCGGCCACCTGGCCGACCAGCTGCTTATCCACGCCCGAGATGGCGATGAGTGTGGGCTTCTCGGCCTTCACTTCGATGCCCGCAGGAATGACGTATTTGATTTCGTGGCTGTAGCCCAGCGACAGCGTGAGCATGCCTTTTTCCACCGCCGCGCGGTAACCGACACCCACCACTTCGATACGTGCATTGAAACCGGTCGAGACGCCCTTCACCATGTTATTGATGAGCGCGCGCGCCGTGCCCCACATCGCACGCGCTTTCTGCGTGTCGTTGGCGGGGTTTACATGCACCTTGCCGTCTTCAAGCGTGATCTTGGCATCTTTGCCGAACACGGTCTTGAGTTCGCCTTTGGCGCCCTTCACGGTGACTTCCTGGCCTTTGATATCGACCTTCACCTTATCGGGAATCGCAATCGGTAGCTTACCTACGCGGGACATGATGTAACTCCTAGAATACGCTGCAGAGGATTTCGCCGCCGACACCGGCGCTTCTGGCATCGAAATCCGACATCACACCCTTGGAGGTGGAGAGGATCGCAATACCCAGACCGTTGAAGAATTTCGGCAGCTTTTTGATAGAGGTGTAGTCGCGACGGCCCGGTTTGGACTCGCGCACGATCTTGCGGATAACGGGTTCGCCTTCATGATACTTCAGATCGACTTCGATGTCTTTTTTGTTGCCATCAGAGACGATGCGGTAATCGCGGATATAGCCTTCGCTCTTGAGCACTTCGAGCACGTTGGCCGAAAGTTTGGAAGCGCGGCATTTCACCTGTGCAAGGCGCGCCTTCTGGCCGTTCTTGATGCGGGCGATCATATCGGAGAGGAGGTCATTCATTGCCATGGTGCGTTCTCCTTACCAGCTCGATTTCACAAGGCCGGGAATCTGACCGAATGAGCCCAGCTCACGCAGTTTGATACGGCAGAGTTTGAATTTGCGGTAGTTGCCACGGGGACGTCCCGTCAGCGCGCAACGGTTGCGCACGCGGTTCTTGGCGCCATTGCGCGGCATCTGCGAAAGTTTTATCTGGGCGGCAAAGCGCTCTTCCATCGTCAGGTCCTTGTTCATCACAATCGCCTTGAGTTCGCCGCGCTTTTTGGCATGACGCTTCGCCGTACGGGCGCGACGGTTATTTTTTTCAATGGAGCTAAGTTTCGCCACGGGAACCTCTACTTAATGAAGGGAAATTGAAAACCAGCCAGGAGCGCGCGCGCTTCGTCGTCGTTCTTGGCGGTGGTGATGAAGGAAATGTCCATGCCGCGGATCTTGTCGATCTTGTCATAGTTGATTTCCGGGAAGATGATCTGTTCTTTCAGGCCGAGCGTGTAGTTACCACGTCCGTCGAAACTCTTGGGCGGCACGCCGCGGAAGTCGCGGATGCGCGGCATGGCAACGGTCACCAGGCGATCAAGGAATTCGTACATGCGCTGTTTGCGCAGCGTCACCTTCGCACCGATGGCGAGGTTTTCACGCAGCTTGAAACCGGCGATGGATTTGCGCGATTTGGTAACGATAGGTTTCTGGCCCGAGATGAGCGCAAGTTCAGCGGCGGCGGCTTCGATGACTTTGCCATCTTCAACGGCCTGCTTGCCTAAGCCCATGTTAATAACGATCTTTTCGAGCTTGGGGACTTCCATCGGGTTTTTGTAGCCAAACTGCTTCTGCAGATCAGCGCGGATTTTATCCGCGTAAAGCGTCTGCAGGCGTGGCACATAACTGCCTGATTTGGCAGTGGATTTTTCGATCGCTTTGGTCATATACACTCTCTGTAAAGAGCCCGGGTGTTGCCGGGCAGAAATCTGAAGAGGGTGGGATTTATACTCAAACTCCGTGAGATTGCAAACGAAAAGTCAGCGCTGCCGCCTTTTTATTAAACTCCGCGTCCGCAGGGGTAAATATTAACCGCATTTACCTGTTATGCACTGCCCATCAAACGCGCTATAATAGCCAATTACAGCAGTTTTCTAGTTTTTCGGGTCGGTATTCTTAAGGCACGGCGCCATTTCAGCAAAAGCCTCCGAAAAACCGCTAATGTAACCGGTGTTATACTGGGCCGGATGTGCATCCGCCCATTTCACAAAAATACTGATGCCGTCTTCCAGGCTTATTTTGGGAAAGCAGTTGGGATTTTCACGTTGGGCTATCAACATGAAGGTTTGCATTTTCCCGGTGCACACTCCTGCCGAATATACGCTGGTGACGACATTGCCCACCAGTTTATGCTGCTGTGAGGCCTGCTCCACCAGCTCGGCAGTGGCACATTCCACCGCCGTCTGGCGCGTTGAAGTGGTGCCAAGGACAATCTCCGCCGGTTTATCGGCCACGATGACCTCTTCGGCAAAGGCAGAAACCGGCCACGCTGCAATTAGCAGCAAACAGCGCACAAGAATAGTAGGGATTTTTTTTGCCTTCATTTACGTAGGTGCCGTTAAAGCAGCCACCCCGTCAAATTAGCTGGAAAAAGTCTCACCTGAGCGACGCGCGACACGCACTTTCTTGCCGTCGTTAAGCGTCTTGTAACCCACGCGGGTAGCTTTGCCTTCCTTGGGATCGACCAGCGCCACGTTGGAAATATGCAGCGAAGCTTCTTTTTCAACAATGCCGCCCGGACCGCCCGCGCCTGCACGCTGATGGCGTTTGATCATGTTGACGCCTGCGACCACTACGCGATCATTGTCGCGAATGACGGAAAGCACCGAGCCCTTTTTGCCCTTGTCTTTGCCGGCGATCACGATGACGTCGTCACCTTTTTTGATTTTCAATTTCTTCTGGGTCATACAGTTTAGTCCTAATTTTTAGCCTGATTTTCTAGCCGCTACACCAACCTTAAAAAATCAGTCTTAATTTTTACAATACCTCGGGTGCAAGAGAGACGATTTTCATGAAACGCTTTGCGCGCAGTTCGCGAACCACCGGGCCGAAGATACGGGTGCCGATGGGTTCATTGTCTTTGCTGACGAGCACGGCGGCATTGCGATCGAAGCGGATGGCGCTGCCATCGGGACGACGCACGGCAAATGCGGTGCGCACGATCACGGCGCGATGCACCTGACCTTTTTTCACTTTGCCACGGGGAATCGCATCCTTGATCGACACGACGATAACATCGCCCACCGATGCGGTTTTGCGCTTGGAACCACCGAGCACCTTGATGCACTCGACGCGTTTGGCGCCTGAGTTGTCCGCCACATCGAGGTTGGATTGCATCTGAATCATAAACTACCTTTACTCTCTTACTTTACTTACGCTGTTGCCGCGATGATTGGATTATTCGTAGACGACGGTCCACTTTTTGCTCTTGGAGATCGGGCGTGACTCGATGATCTTCACCACATCGCCGATTTTGAATTTATTCTGCTCGTCATGGGCAGCATATTTCTTCGAGCTGCGCACCGTCTTTTTATAGATCGGATGGGTATAGCGGCGCTCGACCAGCACGCTTACCGTCTTGTCGGCCTTATCGCTTACCACCACGCCTTGCAGGATACGTTTGGGCATAGTCTACTCCGCTTTCTTTTTAGGTTTAGCTGCCTTGGCTTCCTTGGCAGGCTTTGCTTGCGCTTTGGCTTCCTTGGCGGGCTTGGCAGTTTTCTTTGCCGGCTGCGCTACGCCGCGTTCGTTGAGCAGCGTCTTGGCACGGGCGATGTCACGGCGCACTTCACGGAAGCGTGCGGTGTTCTTCTGTTCGCCGCTGGCCACCTGGAAACGCAGGTTGAACAGTTCTTTTTTCAAAGAGAGGGTCATCTCTTTAAGTTCATCCGGCGACTTGCTGCGCAAGGTTGCGATATCGGTCATACTCAGTGTCCTCCCAGACGGGCGATGAATTTGGTCTTGATGGGAAGTTTTGCGGCAGCACGTTCCATCGCTTCGCGTGCGATGTCTTCACTGACGCCGTCGATTTCAAACATGATGCGGCCCGGCTTCACGCGGCATACCCAGAATTCGACCGAACCCTTACCGCTGCCCATGCGCACTTCGGCGGGTTTGCGGGTGACAGGAACATCCGGAAAAATACGGATCCAGAGGCGGCCGGTACGTTTCACGTAACGGGAAATCGCGCGACGCGCGGCTTCAATCTGGCGCGCAGTGACGCGTTCGGGCTCTAAGGCTTTTAAGCCGTATTCGCCGAAATTGAGCGAAAAACCGCCTTTGGCGTTACCGTGAATACGCCCTTTGTGGGCCTTGCGGAATTTGGTTTTCTTGGGCTGCAACATTGTTTTTTCTCTACCTTTAACAAGGGGGTGAACTTATACTTGTTTTTTACCTTAAGGCAACTGGATTTTTCAGCTTTTGCATCGCTTTTCAAATTCGCCTTAAAACCGCTGTCTGCGCGGCGTTTAGAGCGCTGCCACGCTTTCGCTTCATGGCGATTAACAATTTTTTTTGCGCGCGCGATCTGAAAATGAACATTGGCAAAAAGCTTTGGTTTTACACATCCTAAAATAGGCTCCGAAAAGAAATTAACTTTTATAAAATCTAAAGGTTAATTCAGAGTGATGCGCATAAAAAAAGGGGCCTTCCGGTAAAAGAAGGCCCCTTTTTAACTATCTGCTCGATTACACCAGCTCGTTACCGGTAGTGCGCTCGACGTCTTTCTTATCCTGCGCCATCGGGTCGTGGGCCATGATCTCGCCCTTGAACACCCAGACTTTGATGCCGATGATACCGTAGGTGGTGAGCGCTTCGGCAACGCCATAATCGACATCGGCGCGCAGCGTATGTAAGGGCACGCGACCTTCGCGGTACCATTCCATACGGGCGATTTCGTTGCCGCCGAGACGGCCGGAGCAGTTAATACGAATGCCCAATGCGCCCAGGCGAAGCGCGGATTGCACGGCGCGTTTCATGGCGCGACGGAAAGCGATACGACGCTCAAGCTGCTGCGCGATGCTTTCGGCAATCAGGGTGGAGTCGATTTCGGGCTTGCGAATTTCAACGATATTCAGATGAATTTCGTCTTTGGTGAACTTGCCCAGATCCTTTTTGATCTTTTCGATATCGGCGCCCTTTTTGCCGATGACCACACCCGGACGTGCGGTATGGATGGTGATGCGGGCTTTCTTGGTGGGGCGCTCAATGACGATGCGGCTGATGCCGGCGCTGCCAAGGTTCTTCTTGAGGTACTTGCGGATGGAAATGTCTTCATGCAGCTTGTCGGAAAATTCTTCTCCGGTAGCAAACCAGCGTGAATCCCACGTCTTGTTGACGCCCAGGCGCAGACCGATCGGATTAATCTTTTGACCCATCGCTTATTCTCCCTTTTCGCGCAGGATGATGGTGAGGTTGGAAAACGGCTTGAGGATACGAGCACCACGGCCGCGAGCGCGGGTATGCATGCGCTTCATCACCAAGCTCTTGCCGACCCAGGTTTCCGCCACGTACAGAGCATCCACGTTCATGTTGAAATTGTTTTCGGCATTGGCGATGGCCGACTGCAGGGTCTTGCGGACGTCCTGCGCAATGCGCTTGCTGGAGAATGCCAGCTGCGTGAGCGCCTGATCGACCTTCATGCCGCGGATAAGACCGGCGACATAGCCGAGCTTAATCGGGCTGATGCGAATGCGGTTGAGAATCGCGCGCGCTTCCGCTTTAGAAGCAGCCTTGGGAGCTTTCGAGGCGGCTTTGGCCTTGGGGGCCGCTGCGGTCTCTGCTTTGGGAGCTGTTTTTGCTTTTGCCATGATGCTTATTCCTTACTATCTGCCGACGCTTTTTTGTCTGCACCGCCGTGAGCGAGGAAGATGCGGCCCGGCGCGAATTCGCCGAATTTATGGCCAATCATATCTTCGGTGACCAGCACGGGAATGAACTTCCTGCCATTATAGACACCAAAGGTGATGCCGACAAACTGCGGCAGGATGGTCGAACGACGCGACCAGATCTGAACGATCTGATTACGTCCGCTGCCACGAGCCTTCTCGGCTTTGGCAAGCATGTATCCATCGACGAACGGGCCTTTCCAGACTGCGCGTGTCATGTGTTATCCTTTCTTACGTCTGCTGCGAACGATGAGTCTGTTCGTGCGTTTGTTCTTGCGGGTCTTGGTACCCTTGGTACCTTTGCCCCACGGGGTTACAGGATGGCGTCCGCCAGAGGTGCGGCCTTCGCCGCCGCCGTGCGGATGGTCAACCGGGTTCATGGCCACGCCGCGTACGCAGGGGCGGATACCTTTCCAGCGCGAACGTCCGGCTTTGCCGATCATTTCGTTCTGGTGGTCAGGATTGCTTACAGCGCCGATGGTCGCCATGCATTCGCCGCGCACGATGCGCACTTCGCCGGAGCGCATTTTCAGCTGCACATAGCCGGAGTCTTTGCCGACAATTTGTACGTAGCCGCCAGCTGCACGGCCGATCTGGCCGCCCTTGCCGGGCTTCATTTCGACGTTGTGCACGATGGTGCCGACAGGAATATTCTTCAGCTGCATGGCAAAACCCGGCTTCACGTCGGTCTTTTCGCCCGAGCAGATCACATCGCCGACACTCAGGCGCTGCGGTGCGAGAATATAGGAGAGCGTGCCGTCTTCGTATTTCAGCAATGCAATAAAAGCCGAACGATTGGGATCATATTCGATACGTTCCACCGTCGCGTTCATGTCGTGCTTGTCGCGTTTGAAATCAACAATACGGTAACGCTGCTTATGTCCACCGCCAACGCGGAACGAGGTCAGACGGCCAAGGTTGTTGCGACCACCGCTTTTGTTCTGTCCTTCGGTAAGCGCTTTTACCGGACCGCCTTTCCAGAGGTCCGAGCGGTCTACCTGCACCAGGCCGCGAAGCGATTTCGTGACCGGTTTGAATGTTTTAAGCGCCATAACTACATCTCCATGTTTTGCGGCAGCTGAATTAAAGAGGCGTGGTTATAGCCCGCGCGCTCAAAAATGCAACCGAATTATGCCGTGCCGCTGCTCAGATCGATCGACTGGCCAGCCGCCAGCGTCACAATCGCTTTTTTAAAATCCCTCCGCTTGCCTTCACGGCCACGGAAAATCTTGGTTTTTCCCTGTGAATTTAGGGTATTAACCCCAACCACGTCGACCTTGAACAGGGCTTCCACCGCTTCTTTCACCTGCTGTTTGGTGACATCGGTACGAATGCGAAAAATCACTTTATTATGTTCGAGCGCGGCAGTGGCCTTCTCGGTGATCACCGGACGGGCAACGACATCGTAGAAAATTTCCTTCATCGATGCGCCCTCTTTTTTGGCTTCGGTTTTCTTTGCTTTGGCCATGGCCTTATTCCTTCGTTAAACGCGTTTCCAGGAATTTTACCGCCTCTTTGGTGAGCACGAGTTCCTGGTGATTGATGATGTCATACACATTGGCGCCCTGTGAAGGGAGCACATCCACGCCCTTGATGTTGCGCGCGGCTTTGCTAAAGCCTTCGTCGAGCTTCTCGCCGCCGATGATGAGGGGCTTCTTGAAGCCGAATTTTTCGAACGACGCGACGATCGACTTGGTCTTGGTTTCTTTGATCTCAAGCGAATCAACAATCAGAAGCTTGCCTTCGATCTGCTTGGCGGACAGCGCCATGCGCAGGGCGAGGTTGCGGATCTTCTTATTGAGGCTGGTGGCATGGCTCCTGACGACCGGGCCGAATATGCGCGCACCGCCCTTGAACTGCGGCGAACGCAGGCTACCCGCACGCGCGCGGCCAGTGCCTTTTTGCTTCCAGGGTTTCTTGGTCGTGCCGCTGATTTCCGACACACCCTTGGTCTTGTGTGTACCGGCGCGACGCTTGTTGAGCTGGTAAGCGATCATGCGTGCAAGGATGTCCTTGCGCGGCTTGGTGCCGAACACGGCGTCGGAGAGCTCGATGTCTCCCGCTGCCTTATGATCGAATGTTTTTACCGCGACTTTCATGGTGTGTTTCCTTAACTTTAATTATTCGCTTTTGCCTTCAGCCTTCGGCGCGTCCGCAGCGGCCTCAGCCTTGGGAGCTTCGGCTTTGGCGGATTTACGGATGCCGGCGGGAAGCGGTACATTGGCGGGAACGACGCGTTTAACGGCATCCTTCACCATCACGTAGCTGTTTTCCGCGCCGGGTACTGCGCCCTTGATGTAGATAAAGCCACGGGCTTCATCGACCGAGACGACCTGAAGATTGGGAACGGTGACGCGCTCAACACCCAGATGGCCTGCCATCTTTTTGCCCTTGAACACACGGCCCGGATCCTGACGCTGACCGGTAGAACCATGCGAACGATGCGACACAGACACGCCGTGCGAAGCTTCAAGACCGCGGAAATTCCAACGCTTCATGACGCCCGCAAAACCCTTACCGATCGTGGTGCCGATGACATCGACGAACTGGCCCGGCACGTAATGTGAGGCAACGATTTCCGCGCCCACTTCCGGCAGATGCTGTTCATCAACGCGGAATTCCACGAGCTTGCGGCCGGGTTCCACTTTGGCTTTCGCATAGTGGCCACGCACGGACTTGCTCACATTTTTCACGCGGGCTTTGCCGATAGAAAGCTGCACGGCGGTATAACCGTCACGCGCTTTGGTCTTCTGTGCCACGACATGCACGTTGTCGAGTTTGAGGATAGTGACAGGAATATGTACGCCATCTTCATCGAAGATGCGCGACATGCCCAGTTTCTGTGCTACGACGCCGGTTCTCATGCTGCCTTCTCCCCGCCCAACTGGATTTCAACGTCCACACCGGCCGACAGATCGAGCTTCATCAGCGCGTCCACTGTCTGCGGCGTGGGATCAAGTATGTCGATCAGACGCTTGTGCGTACGGATCTCGAACTGCTCGCGCGACTTCTTATCGATGTGCGGCGAACGGTTCACCGTGAAACGCTCAATGCGGCGCGGCAGCGGCACGGGGCCGCGAACCTGCGCACCGGTGCGCTTGGCGGTGTTCACAATCTCGCTCGTCGAATGATCAAGCATCATGTGATCGTACGCTTTGAGCCGGATGCGAATTTTCTGATTATTCATACTCGTTTTCCTGACTTATCTGTTTTTAGATCCGACTATTCGACAATTTTAGCGACGACGCCTGCGCCGACGGTACGTCCGCCTTCGCGGATAGCGAAGCGTAAGCCCTCATCCATGGCAATCGGCGAGATGAGAGTGATGTCCATCGCCACGTTGTCGCCCGGCATCACCATCTCCACGCCGGTCGGCAGCTGCACCACACCGGTCACGTCGGTGGTGCGGAAGTAGAACTGCGGACGGTAGTTGGTGAAGAACGGCGTATGACGGCCGCCCTCTTCCTTGGTGAGCACGTAGGCTTCGGCCTTGAACTTGGTGTGCGGCGTGATCGAGCCCGGCTTCGCCAGCACCTGGCCACGCTCGACTTCCTCACGCTTGGTGCCGCGAAGCAGCGCACCGATATTGTCGCCCGCACGGCCTTCATCAAGCAGCTTGCGGAACATTTCCACGCCGGTGCAGATCGTCTTGGTCGTGGGCTTGATGCCGACGATCTCGACTTCCTCGCCGACCTTCACAATGCCGCGCTCGACGCGACCGGTCACCACCGTGCCGCGGCCTTCGATGGAAAACACGTCTTCGATCGGCATCAGGAACGGCTTGTCGACAGGGCGCTCAGGCTGCGGAATGGTGGCATCCACCGCTTCCATCAGCTTCATGATGGCGTTCTTGCCCAGTTCCGGGTTCTTGTCTTCCAGAGCGCACAGAGCCGAACCTTTGATGATCGGGATCGTGTCGCCGGGGAACTTGTACTTGGTGAGCAGTTCGCGCACTTCCATTTCCACGAGCTCGAGCAGTTCCTTGTCGTCGACCATGTCGCACTTGTTGAGGAACACCACGATCGCAGGCACGCCCACCTGGCGGGCGAGCAGGATATGTTCGCGCGTCTGCGGCATCGGGCCGTCGGCAGCCGACACCACCAGAATCGCGCCGTCCATCTGTGCCGCACCCGTGATCATGTTCTTCACGTAGTCCGCATGCCCCGGGCAGTCCACATGCGCGTAGTGGCGCTTCTCGGTTTCGTATTCCACGTGCGCCGTGTTGATCGTGATCCCGCGCGCCTTCTCTTCCGGTGCCGCGTCAATCTGATCATACGCCGTGAACTTGTTCTTCGCATTGGCCGCCGCCATCACTTTCGTAATCGCAGCTGTCAGGCTCGTCTTGCCGTGATCCACATGCCCGATCGTTCCGATGTTGCAGTGCGGCTTGTTACGCTCAAATTTCTCTTTCGTCATGACGGACTCCTCTTTCTTTTCTCTGTATTGGTTGGTTAAGCTACTTTTTTCTTGATTTCATCGACCATGTTGGACGGCACCTGCTCATAGTGATCGAACTGCATGGTATATTGTGCACGGCCCTGCGTCATGGAACGCAGCGTATTGACGTAGCCGAACATTTTGGACAGCGGCACCATCGCATCAATCACAATGGCATTGCCGCGCATATCCTGACCCTGAATCTGGCCACGGCGGCCGGTGAGATCGCCGATGACCGAGCCGGTATAATCTTCCGGCGTCACCACTTCGACCTTCATGATGGGTTCAAGCAATTTCGGATCGCCCTTGGGCATGCCTTCACGGAAGGCTGCACGTGCGGCGATTTCAAATGCGAGCACGCTGGAGTCCACATCATGGTATGCGCCGTCGGTGAGCGTTGCCTTAAAGTCAATCGTGGGATAACCCGCGACCACGCCGTTATCGAGGCTGGACTTGAGGCCTTTTTCCACACCCGGAACGAATTCGCGGGGCACCGCGCCGCCGACGATGTCGTTCTCGAACACGAAGCCGCTGCCGGGCGGCAGGGGTTCAAGCTCCAGCGTGATGCGGGCGAACTGGCCCGAACCGCCGGACTGTTTCTTGTGCGTGTAGTCGATAGTCGCCTTCTTGGTGATGGTTTCGCGGTAGGCCACCTGCGGTGCGCCAACATTGGCTTCCACCTTGAATTCGCGCTTCATGCGATCGACGATGATTTCCAGATGCAACTCGCCCATGCCCTTAAGAATGGTCTGGCCGCTTTCCTGATCGGTCGAGACGCGAAGCGACGGATCTTCCGACGCCAAGCGCGAAAGCGCCATGCCCATCTTTTCCTGGTCGGCCTTGGTCTTGGGTTCCACCGCGAGCTCGATCACGGGTTCGGGGAAAATCATGCGCTCTAAGATCACCGCTGCATCCGGATCCGACAGCGTGTCGCCGGTGGTGGTGTCTTTAAGGCCCGCCAGAGCAATGATATCGCCGGCATAGGCTTCTTTGATGTCTTCGCGTGAGTTTGCGTGCATCAGCAACATACGGCCGATACGCTCGCGCTTGTCCTTGATGGTGTTCGTCACATAGGAACCGGCTTCGAGCTTGCCCGAATAAATGCGCGCGAAGGTGAGCGAGCCCACGAACGGGTCGGTCATGATCTTAAACGCGAGTGCTGAGAATTTTTCAGCATCGTCGGCTTTGCGTTCGGTTTCACCGTCGGTTTTCACGTCGATGGCCTTGACCGCCGGAATGTCGAGCGGGCTGGGGAGGAAATCCACCACGGCGTCAAGCATAGGCTGCACGCCTTTGTTCTTGAAGGCTGCACCGTTGAGCACCGGCACGAACTTGAAGTTCACCGTACCTTTGCGGATACATTCTTTAAGCTGCGCAATCGTGGGCTCAGTGCCGTTGAGATAGGCTTCCATGACCTTGTCGTCCATTTCGACGGCAGTCTCAAGCATCTTCTCGCGGGCCTTTTTGGCGGCGTCCTGAAGTTCGGCGCGGATCGGCAGGTGATCGAATTTGGCGCCCAGCTCCTCGCCTTTCCAGATCAGCTCTTCCATGGTGATAAGGTCGATAATGCCTTCGTATTTGTCTTCCGAACCGATCGGCAGCTGGATGACGAGGGGCACGGTGCCCAGGCGATCGATCATCATGCTGACGGTGCGTTCGAAGTTGGCGCCGGTGCGATCCATCTTGTTGACGAAGCAGATGCGCGGCACGTGATATTTGTCAGCCTGGCGCCACACGGTTTCGGACTGCGGCTCTACGCCTGCCACCGAGTCGAACACGGCAACGGCGCCGTCGAGCACGCGCATGGAGCGCTCCACTTCGATGGTGAAGTCCACGTGGCCGGGCGTATCGATGATATTGACGCGATGATTTTTCCAGTAGCAGGTGGTAGCGGCCGACGTAATGGTGATGCCGCGCTCCTGTTCCTGCTCCATCCAGTCCATGGTCGCAGCGCCCTCGTGCACTTCGCCGATCTTGTGCGATTTGCCGGTATAATAAAGAATACGCTCGGTGGTCGTCGTCTTGCCTGCGTCGATATGGGCGCAGATACCGATGTTGCGATAGTCTTTAAGTGGGGTCTTGCGGGTCATTTCTGTCTGTTCCTGAGATGATCTTATTATTACGTGTTCTACCAGCGATAATGCGAGAAGGCCTTATTGGCTTCTGCCATACGATGAGTGTCTTCGCGTTTCTTGATGGCGCCGCCGCGGTTATTGGCAGCATCCATGAGTTCATTGGCGAGACGATCTTTCATTGTCTTGTCCTTGCGCATGCGTGCGGCCGAGATCAGCCAACGGATGGCAAGCGCCTGACGGCGCTCTGAGCGCACTTCGGTCGGCACCTGATACGTGGCACCACCGACGCGGCGTGAGCGAACTTCCACCGACGGCATGACGTTTTCCAGCGCCGAGTTGAAAATCGGCAGCGGATCCTGGCTGGTACGCTTGTTGATGGAATCGAGCGCACCGTACACGATGGTTTCAGCGGCGGATTTCTTGCCGTGATACATCAGTGAGTTGATGAACTTGGTGAACATGATGTTGCCGTATTTGGCATCCGGCAGAACAGCGCGTTTAATGGCAGCACGACGACGTGACATAGGGGACTCCTGTTATTTCGGACGTTTTGCGCCGTAGAGCGAGCGCGATTGTTTGCGGTTTTTGACACCCTGCGTATCGAGAGTGCCGCGGATGATATGGTAGCGCACGCCGGGCAAATCCTTTACGCGGCCGCCGCGAATCATGACGACAGAGTGTTCCTGAAGATTGTGGCCTTCGCCGGGAATGTAGCTGGTAACTTCGAAACCGTTCGTCAGGCGAACGCGGGCGACCTTACGAAGCGCCGAGTTCGGCTTCTTCGGAGTTGTCGTATAGACGCGGGTGCAGACGCCACGCTTCTGGGGGCAGGCTTCCATAGCAGGCACCTTGTTGCGGCGGGTAGGCTTTGTGCGCGGTTTGCGCACCAATTGGTTAATCGTCGGCATGCGATCGTCCTTATGTTTCGTCGTTCACCATTTCACACATCACCGGGATGGAATTTCTTCCCCCGGGAGAGTCCCTTTTCACCCCTTACCAACCTTTTGATGTGCAATAGTTTTTTTGCTTCATCGCAGGGGCGGATTTGAAAAGTGGCGCGTAACATAGACACGAGCGGCACGCCCGTCAAGCGGAATCTGAGGCTTTTTTAGCCTGTCTGGGATGTCACACGACTTCAGTAAATTTGCTGGTCATGCTATAATTTTACCCCTGCTAACGAATTGTTAACCATTCTGCTTTAAAGCTGCGGGTGTGATTTTTTAGTTGCAATTGCGATCCAAGTAGTAATTAGTAGCAACTCAAACGAGCGAACATCCCAATATATGGGAGTATAACCACCCGCCAGACTACAACAGGTAGTAAAAAACACGGGGCTTCTTACTTGATGACTTTCTCACGGCGGGACAGGTTTTTGACCAGCATCACCCCTTTGCGTGCACGCCTAACCGGCAAAAACGGTGGCCTGCGACTGCGCTGGCTGCTGCTTGGCCCTGCCCTGGGCGTAGCGGTTGCCGTTGGCTATAATAATGCTCCCGCCGCTTGCACGGCCGCCAAAACCTCGGCACTAAAGGTCACTACCCTGCTTTCTTCCGTCTTTACCTCCGCGCAGCCGGCAGCTGCCACCCAGCCAGCAGCTCCGCCAGCTGTTCTGCAGACAGCCGTGCCCATAAAAGCCGCTCCGCTTTATCCCGCCGATCTCAATGTGTCGGTACAGCGTGGCGACACGCTCATGTCGGTGCTGATGGATATGGGTGTGAAGCATGACGAGGCCTACCAGGCCGTCGAAAGCATGAAGAAAGTGTATAACCCGAAGAAGCTCAATATCGGCCAGTCGCTCACGCTGCATCTTGACCAAAGCAGAAACGATGCAAGCAAGCCCAGCCTGTCTACACTGTCGATAGCCGTCTCGCCGCTTAAAACCATTGCACTTGCCCGCACTCCTGACGACTCTTTCACTACGCGCGAAATCAAAGCGCCGGTGTTCATGGAGACGGCACGCGGCGGCGGCGACATCACCAGCAGCCTCTATCAGACCGGCATTGACTCAGGTGTGCCAGCACAGCTGCTCTCCGAGGTCATCAACGCGTTGTCCTATGACGTCGACTTCCAGCGCGATATTAAAGAGGGCGATCATCTCGACGTGGTGTACGAACGCCTGCGCACACAGAGCAACGTGACGGCAGGCCACGGCCATGTGCTCTACGTCCAGCTCACTATGGGCGACAAGGAACTCACTATCTACAATCATATCTCACCCGACGGCTATGCCGGCTACTATAACGCCAAAGGCGAATCGGTGAAGAAGGCGCTGCTCAAGACTCCGATCAACGGCGCGCGCATCACGTCGGGCTTCGGCATGCGCATGCATCCGTTGCTGGGCTACTCGCGCATGCATAAAGGTGTCGATTTCGGTGCCGCTACCGGCACGCCAATCTATGCCGCCGGTGACGGCGTGGTCGAATTCGCCGGACGCAAGAACGGTTACGGCAACTTCGTGTTGCTCAAGCATGGCAACACCTATGAAACCGCCTATGGCCACGCCAGCCGCTTCGCGCGCGGTATACATCCCGGCGTCCATGTAAAACAAGGGCAGGTGATCGCCTATGTCGGCATGACGGGCGCAGCCACAGGCCCGCATCTGCATTATGAAATCCGTGTTGCCGGCAATCAGGTCAATCCCTCCAGGGTCAAATTCCGCACCGGGCAAACGCTGGCTGGCCGCGAGCTCGCGCAGTTCAAGCGCGAAGTGAGCCTGGTGAAGACGGCACTCGCTACCCTGCCACAAAGCACACAGCTGGCCTCGCTGGAGCGTTAGTTAAATTTAGTATGAATAAAGAGGAACTCGATAAACTCTGGGCAGACCCGGCGAACTGGAGTTTCTGGTCTTATCGCTGCGCACAGGATCCGCGTATCATCGTCAAAAAGCGCACGAAACTGGGCTGGACGATTAATTTTGGCCATCCGCGCGCCATCGTTGCGC
Source organism: Alphaproteobacteria bacterium (assembly GCA_013289445.1). The sequence goes on along the minus strand of JABCZZ010000007.1, from coordinate 39,936 downwards.
TGGTGGGAATGGTACTGCTGGGACTTATTGCCCCCGGCTGCGTGATGATTACGGAATATCCCATGGTCAATCCGCTACATATATACCTGGGCATCGGCATATCCATACTCATGACATGCACGTTGTGCATTCTGCTCTCGCGTCCGCCCAAGAGCTGATGTTATTTAGACGAGAGAAACCTGAATATTCCGTATTTGGCGATACTCTCGCAATACGCCACATACACAGGATCACGTGAGAGATGCCGCTCTTCGGTTTTTGCGCGCAGCAGGTAGATGCTGCTCAGCATCAGCAGCAGCACGCACTGGCGCACACTGTCCGCCACGTTGCCGTGAACGATGAAGGGCACCGAAATCATCCACCAGGAAAGATTCTTGGCGATATAGGCGGGATGCTTGGTGAAACGGTAAGGCCCGCTGGTGATGATGCCGCGATGCGTGAGGTTGGAGAAACGCGCACCGAACGAAATGGTTGCCCAGACATAGATCATGGTAAGCAGCAGAATCGCGCAGCCCCATAATTCATACATCACCGGAACATTGGCAAGCCATGCGCCCCAGGTAAAATGGCTCATGCCGCCCAGATACTGATTGCGAACGAGACTGTAAAATGGCTCGTAGCAGACGAGCGCGCAGGCCCAGCCCAGCATCGTCGGCTCCGCCGAACGGATATGCGTGCCGATGAGGCGCAATGCAAAAATGTAGCCCAGGCAGCACAGTCCGACATCGATAAAGTAAAAGAACTGGAAGAGAAACTCGTAATACGCTTTGAACCCATGCAATGACGAAAAATCAGCGCGCGCGAATCCATTCAGATAATTGCAAAAATACGTGAACATCAGCGGCAGGAAGAATCCCTTGATAATCCAGCCCAGCAACAACTGCCAGACCATCGGATAATTCACCTCATCCAGATGCAAGGTCACCAGTTTTCCCATATGCCAGTATCCGTCATACGGATCACGCATACGCAAATCGGTATACGCGATATAAGGAAGCGCCAGCAGGCACCATGCCGGCATCATCATCTGCAGCATCGCAAAATAACGGTTATAAAATGAGCCGTGATATTCGGAAAAGAGCCAGTAGAGCAGCGCAATAAATGTCATGCTGCCAAACAGACCTGCAAGTTTATAAAAATTGCGCGGCCAGGAAAGCTCACCGCGAAACGTATCTTGCTGCTCACCCTGAGCGCGTTTTAACCTGCACAACAATATATCGCTGAGAATAATGCCGGCAGCGGTCACGCCGATGATAAAAAGGGCTGACTGCGGCGTATCAAGCGACAGCAGATGATGACAGACACAATAGGTGCTGAATAAAAACGCTACGATGCCCACGAAGGCAACGCCGTCGTGAGTGGCGGAAGGCGGAAATGATCTATGCGAATGCACTGCCAAACGATCCCCGGAGTTAAGCGAAGGTAGCGCATTCGCCATCAATTTTCATCTTCTATTTTCATAAATTTCCGCTGTTTAGACAGATACCCCTGCACAGATTTGACTTTCGCGATGAGGCAAAGTCACTTATAAGAATGATCAGGAAATGGTGATTCCCCACCATGCAAACGGAAGCGATGCTGATTAAAATGAGACTCTCCAACGCTTGGGACGCATACGGGACGATGCTTCTTGAGAGATTGTTTACCGCCGTGTTACTCGGCCGCTTTCTGTTCCCGTTTTTTTACAATCCGCTCGACAGAATCGCCACCGACATGCAGCGCCATTTCAACAATGGCATCAATCTGTTTACACCCAATTTCTTCAACGGACTCGATCCGAAGACCTATCAGGTCTGGCTCTATCTTCTGCATCTTTTCCCCAGCGGTCTGTATCATTTTTTCTATGCTTTCTTTACCGGCCTGCTGTGCGCGGGCATGCCCTGGTTCTGGTACAAAGCGCTACGTGAAATTACGACACGGCGCAAATCCCTGCTGCTGGCCATTATCATAGGGACACATCTTTCACTGCTCGTGATTTATTCGCTTTTCATGATTGAAACGATGATGCTCACAATCGTGGCACTCTCGGCATGGATGACTTTGCGTGCGGTGCGCAAACGTACCTTTGCTGCTTTTATGGCCGCCACAGTGTGCTGGATAGCCGCCGCATTCACCAAGCAAACCATTCTGCCCATGATGATGATGGGCATGGGCTATGCCCTGCTGGGCCAGCCCGACAAACTCAAAGCCTTTGCGGCAGCCTGCGCGCTGTTCCTGTTGGCGATTATTCCTGCGTCGTGGCAGAGTTATGAGGCGCTGCATTTTTTTGCGCCCTTTGGTTTCGCCGGCAAGGAAACCATCATCCGCAAATGCGGATACCTGGAAGTGGGATTTACTCTTGGCAATAACAAGAACGGCTACGGCGTCTATTATTGGAGAGGCACCGCCTTCGATTATAATCCGCTTACCCCCGTCGCCAGTTACACCGCAAAACGCATCAGCAACCAACGCTATATCACCGGCAATATCGACCTCACGCAGGGACGCAGCGGATGGGAAAAAGCGCTCTACGTAGTTGAACAGAAACATACATGGATGGATGTGCTGCATGAATATGAAGAAAATGTCGTTTATCTGTTTTTTGATCATTCCTGGCCCGATTCCAATCCCGGTCTGCCCAGCCTGTGGCTGAATCTTAATTTTGATCTGCGCTGGACATGGTTTCCCTGCTTCATGCTTCTGCTGTTCTACGGCCCGTTCGCAAGACTTGCACCGCATAAAATGTGGATTGTCATGGTGGCCATCGCCATCACCTGGGCATTTCTGCTGCAGGATGTCGCTGTAGTCGAAGGGCGTTATCGCAAACTGATTGAACCGTTCATGATTGCGGGCGTCTTTTTCATTCTGGAGTCATGGTGGGCCCCCGTGCCCGAAAAACGCGTGAGCCTGTGGGAGTTTATAACACAGATCTATGTTTATCCCCTGCTGCGCCAATTGCTGGCGCCCATATTCCCTACCGGCGAGATGGATCCGTTGCTTGAGCCCCTGAAAGTGCCGGCAGCGCCCAAGGCTTCGCTGTGGAGCAGGGTTAAGGAAATAGCGAAAGCGCTGGAATGAGCGCGGTGGGGAGAATTAAGTGCTGATGTGGAAAAAATACCTGTTTTCCAAAACGATTGAACAAAAAATGGCGCAGTCGCGGCATTCCACCGGCTTTGACTATCTGCGTCTCGTTTTTGCCATTTTAATCATCGCACGCCATACGCTGCTGATCTGTGAAGGGCGCGCCGCCGAGACGCTGACATGGATAGGGCCGCTGCGACCCTACTATCAGTTTCTTGTACCGGTATTTTTTGCGCTCAGCGGCTTTCTGGTGGCAGGAAGCCTGGCGCGCACCAATAACCTGCCGACGTTCCTCACGCTGCGCGTGCTGCGCATTTTTCCTGCACTGGGAGGCGAAGTACTGATCTCAGCGCTGATCATCGGCCCGCTGCTCACCGCGTGGCCGTTGGGGGCCTATTTCTCCAGCCCCATGTTTTTCAAGTATTTTGAAAATTTGTTCGGCAATATCCATTACTTTCTCCCCGGCCTGTTCTGGCACAATAAATCCAGCTTCGTAAACAATCAGCTCTGGACAGTCCCTTATGATCTCGAATGCTACGCCATCATCTCGCTACTCGCCTTCGTAGGCATCGTCAGGCATCCGAAATGGTTTGGCGTTGCCGCACTGCTTTTCACCATCGGGGGTTTCTGCGACGACTGGTTCAGCGGCGAGCTCATTCTTGATTCGCCGTCACCCGGCCACATGGTCAGCGCCACATTCCTGTGGGGCGTCTTTATTTATCTCTGCCGGGATAAAATACCTTATCATCCGTTATTGTTCTGCCTGGCGCTGGCCGTGACCTGGCCTTTACTCATGTACATTGAAACGGTGTATGTGGCTGCGCTGCCTATAGCCTACGTGACTATCTATGTGGGGCTGATGAACCCGCGCAAGATATTCCTTATCGACCGCCGCGATTATTCCTACGCCATGTATCTCTACGGATTTCCGGTGCAGCAAACCGTGTATCAGCTTTTTCCAAATTGCAGGGTGTGGTATCTGCATTTTCCGCTGTCGCTTTTCTTTACCAGCATCTGCGCCTATCTGTCCTGGACGTTTCTGGAATCACGCATCATGAATCAGAAAAAACATGCGGTGGCCTATATGAATGCGTTTGGTGAAAAGCTCAAGCGCATCTCAGCCCCCACCCCCCTACTGGATGCAAGTGCATGATCGCACCGCGGTGGAATGCGTGGAAAGGCCCTACCATCGAACAGCAGATGATACTCCATAAGCATGCCAGCGGCTTTGACTACATGCGGCTTTTTCTCTCTGTCTGCATCATCCTCTGCCACACCATCATCCTTTGTTATCCCAGAACGGTGGAAACAGCCATGTGGACCGGGCCTTCGCGGCCTTTTTTTTATTTCCTCGTACCCAGCTTCTTCGCAATGAGCGGCTTTCTGGTGGCCGGCAGTCTGGTGCGGGTCAATAACATCCCTGCATTCCTGACGCTGCGCGCGATGCGCATACTGCCCGCTTTATGTGGCGAGGTAATCATTTCCGCGGTGATCATCGGCGGCATCCTGACCGACCTTCCCTTATCGCGCTATTTCACCCATAAAAACTTTTACGCGTATTTTCTTAACATCGTCGGGGACGTACATTTCTGGCTGCCAGGTGTGCTTACGCAACATCGCATCTCCAAGGTGAATGCACAGCTATGGACGATTCCCTACGAATTCGAATGCTACGCGTTGATTACGATTCTGGCATTCATTGGCATCGTCAGGCACCGTGCATGGCTGGCGGTTGCCGCGGTTATACTCACTTTGCTGATGAATTATGCCGACTATCGCAACGGCGATTTGATCTATGACTGGAGACCGACAGGATTGTTCACTGTAAGCGGTTTTCTCTGGGGTATCATTCTGTATATGTACCGCGACAAAATCCCCTGCAATGCATTGCTGTTTCTGCTGGCCACGGCGCTAAGCTGGTGGGCGCTCACTTACGAAGAGACAATGTATGTCGCCGGTCTGCCCGTGGCGTATATGACCATCTATCTCGGGCTGATGAACCCAAAAAGAACCTTAATTATCACCTCCGGCGATTATTCCTATGGGCTTTATCTCTACGGTTTCCCTGTTCAACAGGCGCTGAGTCAATTAGTGCCGGCGTCCATGGTATGGTACATTCATCTGCCGCTGACCATTCTCATCGCCGGTTTTTGCGCTGTGGTCTCCTGGCACCTGCTCGAAGCGCGTGTGCTCAGCAAAAAGAAACAAATGCTGGCATTGGTTGAGTCGCTACGCAGTCGCATGCAAAGACGTCTGATCCTTTTCGCGTGAGCATTATCCCGTCGCTTTTTTCTTGGTCTTGCTCGTCTTGGGAGTAATGACGATGCCGTCTTTGTCGGCGCTGATGACCACTTCATCCCCTTCACCGACTTTGCCTTCGAGCAGTAAATTGGCAAGCGGATTCTCAAGGCTGCGCTGAATCACGCGTTTAAGCGGCCTTGCGCCGTAGACCGGGTCATAGCCGATATCGGCCAGCCAGTCGCGGCCGGCTTTCTCTAAGGTGAGCGTAATCTCGCGATCGGCCAGGCGTTTGGCAAGGCGTGCGATCTGGATATCGACAATCGAATGCATGTGCTTCTTGGTCAGGCGATTGAAGATGAGTATTTCATCTAGCCTGTTGAGAAATTCGGGCCTAAACGACTTGCGCACCACGCCCATGATCTGGTCGCGCACGGTGCCGCTTAATTCCTCGTCTTCCTTGTGCGCAGCAATGAATTCGGAACCGAGGTTAGAGGTGAGCACAATAAGCGTGTTCTTGAAATCGACTGTGCGCCCCTGCCCGTCGGTCAGGCGGCCATCATCGAGCACCTGCAAGAGCACGTTGAACACGTCCGGATGCGCTTTTTCGATCTCGTCGAACAGAATCACCTGATAAGGCCTCCGGCGCACCGCTTCGGTGATCACCCCGCCCTCTTCATAGCCTACATAGCCCGGAGGCGCACCGATGAGGCGTGCGACCGCATGCTTTTCCATGAACTCAGACATGTCGATGCGCAACAGCGCCGCTTCGTCGTCAAACAGGAACTGCGCCAGCGCCTTGGTAAGTTCGGTCTTGCCTACGCCTGTGGGGCCCAGGAACAGAAACGAACCCATCGGCCGCGCCGAATCGCCCAGGCCCGCGCGCGAACGGCGCACAGCATTGGACACACTCACCACCGCTTCTTCCTGGCCGACCACGCGCCCGTCCAGTATTTTTTCCATCTGCAGCAGCTTCTCGCGTTCGCCTTCGAGCATTTTGTCGACAGGAATGCCGGTCCAGCGCGAAACCACTGAGGCGATGTCCTGCTCGGTGACCGCTTCTTGCAGCATAGCATTCTTGCTCGCCGCTTCAGCATCCGCCAATTGCTTGGCAAGCTTGGGAATGACGCCGTAGACGACTTCACCCGCCTTGGCGAGGTTGCCTTCGCGCTGGGCAATGTCGCGCTGGCGCTGCGCTTCCTCGATCTGTTCTTTGATCTTCTGAATGCTCTGCATCTGTGATTTTTCCGATTGCCACTTGCCGGTCATGTCAGCGCTTTCTTTCTCGAGCACCCTGAGCTCTGCGCTCAGCTTGCCAAGACGCGCCTGTGAAGCGGCATCGGTTTCTTTCTTAAGTGCCTCGCGTTCGATCTTGAGCTGGATGATCTTGCGATCAAGCTCGTCGATCTCCTCAGGCTTGCTGTCCACTTCCATGCGCAGGCGACTCGCGGATTCATCGACCAGATCGATGGCCTTGTCCGGCAGGAAACGATCGGTGATATAGCGGTGCGACAGCGTGGCCGCGGCGACAATCGCGCTGTCAGTGATGCGGATGCCGTGATGCAATTCGTATTTTTCCTTTAAGCCGCGCAGGATCGAAATCGTGTCCTCCACCGTCGGTTCGGAAACGAAGACCGACTGGAAGCGGCGGGCGAGCGCAGCATCTTTCTCAATATACTTGCGATACTCATCGAGCGTGGTCGCGCCGACGCAATGCAGCTCACCGCGCGCAAGCGCCGGCTTGAGCAGATTACTGGCATCCATCGCGCCTTCCGTGCGGCCGGCCCCGACCAGCACATGCAACTCGTCGATAAACAGGATCACCTCGCCGCCTGCCCCGCCGATTTCCGATAGCACGGCCTTGAGACGTTCTTCGAATTCACCGCGGTATTTAGCGCCTGCGATCAATGCACCCATGTCGAGCGCAAGCAGCATTTTATTGCGCAACGATTCCGGCACGTCACCCGCGATTATGCGCGCAGCCAGCCCTTCGATAATCGCCGTTTTGCCGACGCCGGGCTCGCCGATAAGCACAGGATTGTTCTTGGTGCGCCTGGACAGCACCTGCATGGTACGGCGAATTTCTTCATCGCGGCCGATGACGGGATCCAGCTTGCCCTGTTTGGCAAGCTCGGTGAGATCCTTGGTGTATTTGCGCAATGCCTCGAAACTGTCCTCGGCATGCTGCGACGTGGCGGCCCTGCCCTTGCGCATGTCGGTGATGGCCTTGCCAATTGCCTGCGGATTGGCGCCGGCAGCAGCAAGGATGACTGCGGCAGGTGTGCCGGCCGTCACCGCAATCGCCTGTAGGAGGCGCTCCTGGGTAACAAATTCATCCTTGGCTTTCTTTGACAGGTTCTGTGCGCTCTCAAACACGCGCGCAGTCTCAGGTGTAAGGTGCAACTGGCCGGCGCCGCTGCCTTCCACCCGTGGGATGCGCCCAAGCTCCTCGTCTATCTGCTTTTTGACCTGCTGGACATTGCCGCCCGCAGCGCCGATGACACGGCCGGCGATGCCGTCCTTGTCTTCAAGCAGTGCCAGCAGAATATGCTCAGGCGTGAAGCGCTGATGGCCACGCGCTACCGCCGTGGTCTGGGCAGCTTGCAGCGTATTTCGCGCCTTATCGGTAAATTGTTCGAAATTCATTACTGTTTCTTTTCGCGATTTCCGTTAGATAAGGATAATATGGGTAGATTAATACGATTATACAAGACCCTTTTACTGATCTATTGCGCCAGCGTGAGTGCTGCTTTGGCAGCGGATGCGCCGACGGAGCAGCATTTTTATGGCGTCTATGATTTCAGCTGGACCGGAGTGGGTCTGGGTAATGTGGCGCTTGGCATTGAAGAGACAGCTGATGGCTACCATATGCATGCACAGGTGCATTCCAAGGGGATCGTCAACCTGTTTACCCGCCATACCAGCAACACCGAGGTCACCGGCACGCGCAAAGGTAACCGCTACCAGCCGCTACGTTATGAAAGCCATTACATGACTAAGAAAAAACCCCGCCATGTCAAGCTGGCCTTTGATGAAAAAGGCGTGGTGACCGAAGAATTCAACGACCCGCCCGAAGACCGCAGTGACCGTCCTGAAGTTCCCCATTCCCTCAAGGACGGTGCGGTTGACCCATTGACTGCGTTGCTGCTGACGCAGGGTGGCGCAGCACAATTCAAGGGGTTTGATGCCAAGCGGCTTTACGAGGTGAAATCGCAGCAAGGCGAGAATGCGGTGGCCCATATACTGGGTGAGCGGCGCAAGGCAGTATCGTATGTGCTTTCACGCAAGCCGCTGGGCGGCATGACCGCCAAGGAACAGACGGAATATAATAAAGGCGAGCCGCCGCTTACGTTTTATTTCAGCGACGATGCAAAGCACACCCCGCTGGGAGTGCATATGCCCATTTATCTGGGCAGCGTACAAGGTGTGCTGGTCAAGGAATGCAACTCATGGGACGAATGCAAGCTCGAATAGAGTCTTTTATTTCAGGGGGCACGCGGCACACGGTTGCGTTTTGCCCAATCTCCCCTGCGAGATCGTCGCTGATAAAGCGCCTGCGCGTGCCCGCGTTATCCGTGGCGTTTCTTTTTTTGGGAGTAAGTTTTTCAGCCATTGCCCAGGAGGATCCGCAACTGCCTGCGGAAGGCCAGAAGGATTATGTCAGCGAAGTGTTTCCCTATGCCATCGATGAGCTGCACGATCGCATTGCCCTGCTCTTTGACAGCAATGTGCGTGATTATTACGAAGATTATCCCGCAGCGATTTACGATATTCCCAAAGAACGCATAAGCGCGAAGTATCTCTCCGACGATGAGCGCAAAGCGTTTCTCGATTTCCCGATAGTGCGCGCAAATAAGTTCTATGTGTTTTACGGCGCCTATCCAAACATGCAGTATAAACTGGGCGCCACACCGCTCAGCGTCATGGGCCACAGCAACGCGGCGCTGCAGCGTTATGCAAAACTTCCTGCCGAAGCGCGCTCATGGGATTTCTATATCTGGAGTCCGGATGCCCCGTTCTGGCGATCGGAATATACGTTTGCAGGCAAACAGCTTCCGTTTCACAGCTATTTTATCGTCCATCTGGCAAGTGTGGATGATGACCATACTTCCGTCGAAGTCATTGAGGATGAACCACAGGTGCAGATGGGCAAAAGCACGAGTGTGGATGCCAATGGCGTGCTGCATCGCTTTGACATACGCGAGGTCGAGCCTACGACCTCCGACCGGGAATTCCTGCTGTCCTGCATGCACCAGTTCATGGAACGAAACGTACCGGGACGTCATTATTTTAACTGTCGCATGCCGGGTGAACCCGAACCGGAAAAGCCCGTACCTTTTACGGTGCCATAAAAAACGCGGTCAGTAGGCCGCCCCTTTAGTGGCCGAAGGCCTTAGGCGCATTGCGAAGGTCAGCAGACCGTAGCAGGAGCGGTTTAAGAGTGTAACAATCTGTAACAAAGTGTGATTTGCGGCGCAGAACACAGGCCGCTAGTATCTTTTGTAACAATTATAAAGGGTACGGGTATCATGCTTAACGGCTCGGCTTTTCACTCTTCCTACCAGACCACGCTTGCCGGCTCGGTCACCTGCTCTGGCATTGGCCTGCATAGCGGCAAATCGGTGAACCTTACCTTACACCCTGCCGATGCCGATACCGGCGTGCAGTTCGTGCGCCTCGATGTCGCCGAAGAACATTCCGTCGTCTCTGCTTACTACCTCGGTGTCTCTGACACGGTGCTTGGCACCACGATCAGAAACAGCCATGGCGTCAGCGTCAGCACCATTGAACATCTGATGGCCGCGCTGTGGGGCATGGGCGTGGACAACGTGATTGCCACGCTTGATGGGCCTGAAATCCCCATCATGGACGGCAGCTCCGAACCCTTCGTGTTCCTTATTGAATGCGCGGGCGTCAAGGCGCTTTCCGCCCACCGCGACACGCTTGAAGTGCTCAAGAAAGTCACCGTGCGCGAAGGCCAGTCTTCCGCCACCATCCGACCGTTTGACGGTTTCGCACTCAACATTGCGATTGATTACCAGGGCACCGCCATTCCACGCCAGCGCGCTTCGTACGATTTCAGCACCCAGAGTTTCAAGCATGCGCTGTGCCGTGCGCGCACCTTCGGCTTTGCCGCCGATGTCGAAAAGCTCCAGGCCAAGGGCCTTGCCCGCGGCGGCTCGCTTGATAACGCCATTGTCGTGGGCGACAAGAACATTCTCAATGACGGCGGCCTGCGTTACAATGACGAATTCGTCCGCCACAAAGCGCTCGACTGCGTCGGCGACTATTTCCTAAGTGGCCTGCGTATCCGCGGTGCCGTCACCACGGTGCGTCCCGGCCACAGCATCAACAATACGCTTCTGCGTACGCTGCTTGCCGATCGCAGCGCCTGGAGGCTCATCTCGCGTGCCTCGACGGCAGCGCCTGACTTCACCAGCCAGATGAAAAGCGAACCCGCGCGCGCCTCTCTCTGAGATTTAAGTAAGTGGTTGTGCTAACGGGGCTGCTTGCTATAAAACGGGTGCATGTCGCGCCTTTTTCGCATATTGCCTGTTCTCCTCATCACCGCCTGCCTTGTTGCATGCGGCGGCAGCAAAGATGCCGACAAAGCCAAACCCAGCGAGCCGGTAGAGAAGCTCTATAATGACGCGCTCACCAAGCTGAAGAACCAGGAGTATAAGAGTGCCGCCACGGCTTTCGATGAGGTCGAGCGCCAGCATCCTTATTCAGAATGGGCCGTGCGCGCCGAACTGATGAGCGCTTATTGTAATTACAAGGCCGGCAAATATGACGACGCGGTAAACGGACTTGATCATTTCGTCAAACAGCATCCGGGCAACCGTAATGCGCCTTATGCCTATTACCTCAAGGCCATGTGCTACTATGAACAAATCACCGATGTCGGCCGCGATCAGAAGATCACTGCCCAGGCGCAGCAGGCGTTGCAGGAAGTCATCAAACGCTTTCCCGACACCGAATATGCGCGCGATGCCAAGCTCAAGCTTGACCTCACCGCCGACCATCTGGCCGGCAAGGAAATGGAGATTGGCCGTTACTATGAAAAGCGTTTTGAATATCTCGCCGCCATCAACCGTTTCCGCATAGTGGTGGAGAAATTCCAGACGACAAGCCATGTGCCCGAAGCGCTCCACCGTCTGGTGGAATGCTACCTGAAACTGGGCGTGACCGATCAGGCGAATAAATACGCCGCCGTGCTGGGCTATAATTATCCAAACAGCCCGTGGTACAAAGACAGCTATGCCGATATGAACAATCAGCCGCTGCCGCCTGAAGGCACTGAAAAAAGCTGGCTACGCAAACTGTGGCCGTTTTAAGCTTCTAATATAATGCAGGAGTTTCGCCGACGAGAGAAACGCGCCTGGCCTGCTGGCTCGCTCTTTTCATCTCATATACCCGTGACTGCGCGGAGGAACTCCTGCACAGCAGAAGAATGGGGGGGGAAGCATTCCCCGGATAGATTAACGGGAATAGAATTCGACGATGAGGTGCGGTTCCATCATCAAGGGATACGGCACATCGGCGAGCTTGGGAGCGCGCACGAATTTAGCCTTGAGTTCCTTGGCGTCGAATTCGATGTAATCGGGAACGCTGCGTTCAGCATTCTGCTGCGATTCAAGGATGACCGTCATCTGGCGCGACTTTTCCTTCACTTCCACTACATCGCCTTCCTCAAGCGTGACGCTGCCGATGTTCACGCGCTTACCGTTAACCTTGATATGGCCATGGCTGACGAGCTGACGGGCGGCGAACACGGTCGGCACCACACCCATGCGGTACACTACGGTATCCAGACGGCTCTCAAGCAGGGCAATCAGGTTTTCGCTGGTGTCGCCCTTGCGGCGGGCGGCTTCTTTGTAGATACCGCGGAACTGGCGCTCGTTGATGCTGCCATAATACCCTTTGAGTTTCTGCTTCGCCATGAGCTGGTTGCCGAAATCGGAACCTTTGCGGCGGCGGGTGGCGCCGTGCTGGCCAGGTGCGTAGGCGCGTTTGCCAACCGGATCCTTGGCGCGGCCCCAAAGGCTCTCACCAATGCGGCGGCTGATTTTATATTTGGCGGCAATACGTCTGCTCACAGTATATCCTTATGATATCAAATAATATTTTCGATTCCCGGGGCATGGTTACACACCCGCTGGAACCTTGGGAGGGCCGAATATACAGATTAAATGCGCCCTGTCAAACAGGATTTAGGGGGCTTTTACGGGGCTTATCCTACGTTCGGGGATTAGGCTGGACAAGGCCTCCAGCGGGGGTTGCAGCACCGCCGCGGGCACGATTGCGGAAGTAATTGGGATCCTCGGGATAATTGAGCCCGGTGCTTGCACTATCATAGGCAAGCGCATTCTGCAGATCATTATTTTCCATGCGGGTGGCGACAAGGTCGTTGGCCGTGCGTAATGCGCCCACTTCGTTTTTCGCTTCGCGACGCTTCAACCAGCCTTTGAGGCCAAAATATCCAAAAAACGCTGTGGCAATACCGGCCGCGATGGGAAAACGCTTATATATCTGGCCCACTGTGCCGACCGTACCACCGACCAGGCCCGCGCTTTTATCGATAATCTGTTGTCCGATACCTACCGCGCCACCGGCAGCGCCTTTGGCTGCACCGGCAACACCGCCTGCACCGACAGCGCCATTTTTAGCAACTTGCCACCAGCGCGCAGCGGCAGTGGTAATGCCTTCAAGCAAAGGCTTCCATGAGTCACGAAGCGTTTTAAATCCATCCCAATTGGCCATTGTGGCTACCTATATTATACCGTTGGAGCGGCGGGGCGAGAGAGCGCGTCTTGCTGACGCGTCTGCACATTCGCGGCGTTATTACTGGTGGCGTTGGGATTTTCAAATCCCGCGGCCGTGTTCTGGCGTTCTGCCTGGCGGGCGGCAATTTGTGCGCGCAGATCCATATTGCGTTGCTGCTCCATGGCCATTTCCTGCTCAAGAGCGGGTGTCTTAGCGCTGCGCTTAAAGAAACCGGAGAGGCCACCTTTGACCACGCCGAGTGCGGCGCCCCACATGCCCATCCAGGCACCGGCGGCATAAGCACCGGCGACACCGAGCGCTACGCAGCTAGCGGCTGCAAGCGTGCCGATGAGCAGGCCGCCCGTGCTAAAAACGGCAGTAGTGGTTGCAAGCAATAGCAATGGCAGACCGCCGCACAGCAGACCACCTGCGAGCACGCCCAGCATTGCACCGGTTAAGCCCCAGCCGATGCCGCTCTTGACTGCACCGCCGCCTGTGTTGACTATTTTTTCACCTACGCTCATGGCCGTTACCTTAGTTGTTGTTTCTGGCTTCCTGCATTACCTGCAGCGTTTTTTAATTCAAATGGGCTTTGCTGACTTGTTCCGGAGTAAACTTGATGCCTGTGACCGGCTTGTTAATCTCAGACGTATTCACACCGCCACGCACACCGAGATTGCCGGCATTCTGCCTTATATTTGCGCTCACCTCCTGTAGGGATTCAGCCGTGGGATACAAGCTGGGGGCCGCAGGAGTCATTCCATGAATAGTCTTTTTTACCAGCGCTTCCAGACTGTCGAGTCGGGCAAGCAAGACATCGTTCGGCGTCATCTGGGCGAGGCGGGCATTGATAGCCGCAAACATCGGATCCGTGGCAGGCTGCTGCGCAGGTGCAACGGGCGCTGCAGCAGGCTGCGAAGCAAAAGACTGCGTCTGCTGCTGGGCGGCATTGAAGCCCTGCATCGCGGCATTCACCTCGAGATCGCGTTTGACCAGCAACGCTTCAAGCTTGGTTCTGTCGACATCTCCCATACGGATGGCATCCATCATCGTATCGAACTTGGGATTCTTTGACGGATTGCCCGCCATGGTTTTGAAGAGATCGATACCGTGCAGAATGCGATCTTCTGCGCCTTTGCCCGCCAGATCCTTGCCATCGCCCATCAGATGCTTGAGATAGGTGATGCGCATCTGGACATCGGCATCTCTTGAATCCGCGAAGGTGGTGATTATTTCCTGCGCGGCTTTCACCACGTTGGAGACCACTGGCTCAGCTGCTTTCGTCTGAGTCTGAGCTTGCGCCTGCGACTTAACCTGGGCGGCTGACTTCGCCTGTTCCTGCGCGGCCTGTTCCGGCGTACGCACGTCCACTACGTTGCGCATGCCCTGTTTGAGCGCCGCCATATAGACTTCTTTGACGGCGGCGTTATTGCCGCTGCGGTTCCATGCACCCTTGATGACCTGGAAACCACCAGTGCCTGCAAGGAGTGCCGCACCTGCCGCGGCCAAACCGCCGATAAAAGCAGTGGGACCGGCTTTAGGAGCAAAATTAGTGCCGAATGTCTTGTCGATACAGATGGCAATCGGCTTGGTGAGGATGGAGAGGGGAGATAATATAGTGCCCAGCAATGCACCGCCCAGCCCGCCCATGGCACCGCCGGCGAGAATATTGCCTGTGGCACGCGCTGCAGTCCACAACGAGCCCACCTTCTGCTGACTGTTTTTGACCGCAACATTAAAGCCGTCTGATTTCATCAGGCGTTCGGCTATGGCTTCAATATCGCTTTCGTTGAGAACGGCGCCGGCTTTTTGTGCCTGCTCGGCACCCATCATCGCCACACGCTGCAGATCATTCCATTGTATTTTTAAATCGCCGAGCTTGTTGCGGCCATTGGCCTGAACGATAGTCTCGATCTGATTTTCCGTCAGCGCGCCCTGATTGTCTTCAATGAACTGTGCTCTTTGCTTGCGCAGATCTTCGCCGGTCACGTAATCCCAGGTGTTTCCCAGCCCGTCAGCCAGAACGCCCAGCTTTGACTTGGCTTTGGAAAATACCGTATTGATGCGCCCTTCTTCATCCGCTGCGACCGTGTCGTCAGTTGCGGGTTCGGCTTTAGCAGGCTCAGCAGGACGATTCATACGCTCACGCAGTTTCTGCGCGGCATCCGCATCCTGCGGCGTCACATTTTCAGGAGATCCGAATTTTTTATCGAGACGCGCTTTGAGTTCTCTAAGTGCGCGCACTCTTTCTGCACTGATTTGAGCATTTTCAGCATCTGCTTGTACGGATGCAGGCGATTGCGGCAACGGAGTTGCTCCCTCGGGGGTTTTTAAAACTGTCGGTTCGGCCATACCCAACCCTTTAACTTGCGCCAAGAATCACTATTTTTTCCGGCTCTTATGAAGTCTCAGACTCATAGTATAGCCGCCAAAGGTGAACGACAAGTTAACATTGGGTGACATTTTGTTTACGGATTTGTGACGATCGCCAAGGCTGGCGCTTATCGCCGGGTTCCCGCATCCGTCTTGTGGGCAGCGGCCACAATGATATCAAAAATCTCGGCATTTGCCTGGCGAACGGGCAGTATAGACGTCTTCACCGAGCGCATGGTGTGGATTTTTGCCATAACTTCTTGATTAGAAATAATTTTTGTTTCTTTTTCTGCCTTAAGGGCCATATGGTCGTAAATAGGCTCGTTTCCCATCAGCGGGCCGGAATATTCCTGTATGATGGAAGTCTTACCCTTGGCACCAAATGGAAAGCTGTCAGAAAGCAGGTTAAACAGCACATAGGCAAATAACGCGCCAATAACAGCACAAAGCAAGACGACGGTAAAAATGGACAGGATAGCCGCGCTATTGAAGAATCCCATAGTAAGGCTGATGCTCGCACCGATGGCCGCACCTGCGCTGCCGCCCCACACAACGGCCAAGGGCAACCCATCCCGATTATGTCCGGTGAATTCGCCAAACTGCGCATCTGTAAGCGACCTTGGCATGGCTCCCTGTGCCTCTCACGTTCTACGTTTGTTTTATTCTTTTTAAATGATTCTTAGATTTATTATGACTTTTTCTAGACTTTTTCTAAGATATCTTTCCGACGAACTGTGGCATTATAGCATCATTTTAATAAAATTAAACTAAAATATGGTCACCATCCTATGGATTTAGCCATAAATCCTATGGGGCTGGCATAGGTAGCTCAGCCTTGGAAATCCTTGCGTTGCTGCAAAAAGCACCACTCTGGGTAGAGCCAAATTGGCACGAATTCTCGCCGTTAATATATTAACAGGAGAGAATTACAATGACGAGGATGGAACCGCAGAAATTATTTCGCAGTATCGCCATTAACGGCTGTTTTATTAGAGGATGAGGATGATGAATGCGCCGCACTGCTCGATTTCAATCCCCCCTCTGCACCTGCACCGCGAGTTTTGCCCCAGGCTTCGTTAAATATGCACACTACGCTGTTGCCCAGACGCAGAGTATATTTTGCCGAAACGCGCTCCACTACAATATAGGGGCCACGTGCACGGAAATTGATGAGCGACTCGTTACCCTGGGAATCCACCTTGTAGAAGGCGGGTATGTCGGCATTGATGTCGTGGAACTGGAAGTAGGTGAATTCGCCGTCGTCGAAAATGCGTATCGGTGAAATGTCCGAAGAACCCGTCATCGTGTAGTTGAAGTTATATTTCTTCAGATCTTCCTCTTCCAGATCGGGCACTTTATCGATGGAGTTATTGGCCAGCAGCATGCTGCCGCCTTCTTCGGGATAGACGAAACGCAGTTCAAAGGTGAGGTTCTTGTCGCTGATATTCTTGGCTTCCGCAGCATGCAGCTCGAAGTAATAGACATGTTTATTGGTGATCAGCGTCATATTGGTCGTGGCATCCTGCTCGACCGGCTTAAGGAAAAGACGATTGCCGACCGGATTAAACACCCAGGGCACGGCATCGCCCACAGAGATGGTGCCGATTTCTTCATCCGGCCCAAACAGAATGCTCGACTGGAAACGATAATAGCCCGTGTAGATGTAGACGTCGTTGGGGCTATACATCATCGTTTTTATGCGAGCATCGCTGGCGATAGGGGCAGGAGTGATAATGGCCGAAGCGGGCGGAGCAAGGAGCGCAATAAAAAGCCCAAAACCCGCAAGAAGTAAAAATCGCTGTGTTATCATTCCAGAAGTTCTCTCGATATATAGTCGGATACTAGAAACGTCATCGGTATCACTTTGCGCTTATCATCGCTAGCTCTCGTCGTGTTTTTCGTCAAGCCAAAAACGCCCAACCTCGACATTAGATGCACAACGGCGTTTTTCTCGACCACACTTTGATCGACATCAAACGACGTGTATTTGTATGACAACGTTGCTTTCCACTTCGTCGGATCGCCGATATCTTCATTGTCTGCGGTGGAATGGACGGTGGCTTCATACACCACTTCGGCATACCCCGGCTTCGGCGTGCTCACCGATAGCACATTGATAATGCGCTTGGCTTTATTAGTATACTGGCGATACGGGCTGTAGGCGTTGGATGCATCCATCTTGTCCTTGTATATATTAAACACGTCAGCGCTACTCTGGCTCCAGATATTACGGTAATTCAACTCATACAGATTCAGATCATAGCCTTCGCGATTGATCACATAACTCTTGACCAGAAATTTCATCACCGCGACGTTTTTGTCTTCCATCCGGTCTACAGCAATACGCAAAATATGCGGCTGTTCCTCCCATACGTCACGGGAAGTAGTGATAAACGGCACGCCCGGGCGCAAAGGGAAAATACCGACGAATGACTCGAAAGCAAAATAACCATTGACGAATGCAAGAAAAATGATGACGAGATAATAGCTGCGTTCGGTGATGGGAGTGTGAAACAGCTGTGAGTACCAGCGCCGGGCAGTGACAAAGTACGTGCCGTCTTCTATGTCTTGTGCAATCTGCTTATGATCAATATCTTGCATGAAAGTGACGCCAAAAGAAAAAATTGCTTTTCAGCGTTACTTTCGCACAAATTGTCATGAAAATGAAACATAAATATGATACGGTTAGGCTAATAACTATAAAAAGCACCATCGATCCAAAAAATGGTGAGGGCTTGTCTGAACACGGGGTGAGGCGTTGATGCACGGCAACAGCCAGTTGTCTAAACTTTCTATTATTACGGCAGTCTTTGCCGTGGCTGCAATTGCGTCCGCTACACTTTATGCTCCCCAATCTTATTCTTCGTCCGGTGTCGGCGTGGGTGTCGGCGTGGGTGCCGGCAGTGGCGGCAGCGTCGGTACAGGAAGCGGCGGTAGTGTCGGCGCAGGTAGCGGCGTAAGCGTGGGGGCTGGCAGCGGTGTGGGCGTCGGCAGCGGTAGCGGCGTAAGCGTGGGTGCTGGTAGCGGTGTGGGCATCGGCAGCGGCAGCGGTGTGGGCGTCGGCAGCGGCAGCGGTGTGGGCAGCGGCGGCGATCTCGGCGGCAGTAGTGGCGGCAGCATCGGCATTGGCGCAAGTAGTAGTGGTGGTGACACTGGCAGCAGCGGCACTGGTCTTGGTGCAAGCAGTAGTGGTGGTGACACTGGCAGCAGCGGCACTGGTCTTGGTGCAAGCAGTAGTGGTGGTGACACTGGCAGCAGCGGCACTGGTCTTGGTGCAAGCAGTAGTGGTGGTGACACTGGTAGCAGCAGCGGCACTGGTCTTGGTGCAAGCAGTAGCGGCGGCGATACTGGTAGCAGCAGTGGTGACACTGGTCTTGGTGCAAGCAGTAGCGGCGGCAGCGGCGGCGACAGCAGCAGTAGTGGTGGTGACAGCAGCAGCGGTGGCAGCAGCAGCGGCGACGACAGTAGCAGTGGCAGCAGCGGTGGCAGCAGTAGCGGTGATGGCAGTAGCAGTGGCAGTAGCGGTGGCAGCAGTAGCGGCGATGGCAGTAGCAGTGGTAGCAGTGGTAGTAGCGGTAGTAGCGGTAGCAGTGGCAGCAGCGGTAGCAGTAGCGGCGATGGCAGTAGCAGCAGCGGTAGCGGTGGCAGCAGTAGCGGCGATGGCAGCAGCAGCGGTGGCAGCAGCAGTAGCAGCAGCGGCGGTCAATGCGCCAGCAGCGGTGGTGCAAGTGAAGACGGCCTGCCCAATGATGATTGCCCCACGCCACAATGCGGCCACGGCGATTACACTACGCCAACTCCGGGAAGGGATGATCGCTACAAAAACATGTCTTTATATGGTCCCGTGGGTGAAGTGGATAACACTAAACAACCCGACCCCAGCCTGTGGTTTAATCCCATAGACAACAGATATGATCATACGCCCAGTTCAACAGAGACGCCAAATCAGAACAAGCCCGCTACTAAATGCACTCCTGGCTCAAGCAGTCCCTGCCCGGTCGATCCTGGTGTGCAAGGATCCATGCCCAAGGGCCTGATGCCGGGCAAAAACACGCCGGCCATGCCGTTGGTATATTATTTCCCGTGGATGTATAAGGACATCGATCCCCCGGTGCAGTATTTCGTCTACCGCGGTACCGGCAACAACGTGTATATCGATAACAACTCGCCGGTGGCTTCCAATACCAATAAAAATATCAATGACGATGATTCGGATGACGAAGTTTTCAACTACGAAGACAATGGCACAGGCAGCGCACAGTCTGATGCGCAAACCATGGTGCAGACCAACTCGCTCGACCAGTTCAAATGTATGGCCATCAGCAACAGCTGCTCATCGGGCTCAGCCACTACCATGCCGCAAGTGGAAGCCGACAGCCTGCCGATATGGACTCGCCTGCAGTATGACAGTTGCGCCAACCAGTATATTCTGCCGCTAGGCTACCATCCGGACTATATTTACAATCCTACTTTCCGTGCCCACCAGAATCCCTGGAATGAAACGGAGTGCCAGCCGCTCATAATGTCGGCCATGAGTTGTTTCCCGCAGTGGTTTGGCGGGTGCAATAATCTTCCTGCAAGGCCCACGGCCAGCGGTCAGGGGTCTAATGCCAGCGGTACTCTTCAGAAATGCACAAGCGAAGATGGCACCACAAGCAAATGTTATGATTACGACGCGCGCTATTACCTTGATCTGGCCTGGAACGCTGTGCTCAACAACAGCTACAACCTCAATGGCGGCGCCGATGTGCCGGTGGGTTCCTCAAAGGCGGATAATCATGGCAATCCCCCGTATGTTTCGGGCGATCAGATCGGCCAGCCGCAAGGCACGGATGCAAGCGGTAACATCACCACTATCGGGCCTGCTCCTTCTACGCCGGTCACGCCGCACGATCTGAGCCAGCATCCCTACGAGCGCATTTTTGATGCTACACACCCCTTCTCGCCACGCTGGGATTGGAGCGGCACCGATCGCGACATGTCGGCACTGGCGGATCTGCCGGGTAACGGCAACGATCCTCAGAGCTGCACCGTGGGTAGTTTCGGTACAGGTTACGACCCGCGCAGTTCCTCCAACGACAGCTGCATCGTGCGCTGCGCTGCGGTGCCGGTGGACGTGCTGAGTTTCCGTGCCAATGAATTCCACTCCTGCATGGGCTGCCGCATCGGCGTAAATACCCAGTGTTTCTGGAGCCAGGTGACCATGGAGCTCATCCCCATAGGCCCGATCATTGTCTATAGTGAAATCGTCTACTGGTACACCGGAGATGCGACCGGCGAAAGTGAAGCACCCAGTGTTGATAATGACTTTGGTTATACGCTGGCCGATATTAAGCCTGTGCCCATGGACGACGACCTGGGTATCGGTTGGCCGCTATGGAATAGCCCGGACACGACGTGCAAATCGTATTACAGCTTGCAGGGCAAATGGCCGGTCTGCAGCACTAAATACGACTATCCTTTGGATAACGTGCCCTCCATGTGCACCCAGTGCATGAGCGATGCCGGCGACAACAGCAATAATGGCGTGGCTAAATGCTGCAGCGATTTGGCATCCGCATTGGCACCGCTCAATACGCTTAAAATACGCAACACCAAGGAAGACCCCGAACTGCTTCCGCTTCCCGAAGGCTACGCTTTTAGCGAATATTTCGGCAACCATATGCCATATATGCGCTGGTGGGATACGGGCACAGCCGCCGGCGGCGGTGATGCCGATGTCAATTTTGACCCCGCCTGCGACAAAGGTCAGTACGACGTGCTCGTCGGCGTAGGCCGCGAAGGTAAGAGCTGCCGTTACGGC
The DNA here is from genome assembly GCA_013289445.1 of Alphaproteobacteria bacterium. Next base: position 18,695 of record JABCZZ010000007.1, on the reverse strand, counting down.
GGCGGCGGTTGTGGCAAGGCCGATTGCAGCGGTGCGCCCAATACCGGTACCAGCTATTACAGCGGCTGCGTTAAGGTGCCCTATCCTGACGCCATGACGAGCTGGTCGGAGCTCAAACAATACCAGATGACCACGGCGCGTACGTTCGGCATGAACTGCCTCGCACAGTATGAAAAATTATATAAAGGCAACGGCGCAGAGGACGGCGTGTTAGCTGCCGCCGGCGGTTATTACAACTCTAAATTCCCGCAAGGACACCTGCAGGCAACCTCGACCATGAATGCGGATGGAAGCAGCAGCGTCCAATACACCGTCGACAATCTGGTGAACTGCCCTGCGGGCACCGCCGGCGTAAACTGCAGTGTCGGGGCCATTACCAATTACGAGAGCAAGCTCAACCCCTGGGCGCTGCGCTGGCGCGGTTATCTGACCGATCTTACCGTTTCCGACCGCTTCCCGTCTTATCTGCAAACCAGTTCCAGCCAGGGCATGCAGCCTAACGGATTGGATAATGCGCAGGTCGGCGACATCATTTACATGACGCATGACGATATCGAATCCCTAAGCTCGAATTCTTCCATCACTCCTTTCATGCCGTTTACCGCTGTGGTCACCGGCGTCTCACAGGCAACATGGAAAGGCGCATCATGCCAGGCCGCTCCCACCGGCATGGCTACCTGCCCCACCTCGTGCAATGATAACAGCACATGCAATGGCGGTACCTGCGCCGACGGCAGCGCATGTCTTTTTGTCAACGCGCCACTCTCCAATTGCAACGGCACGGCCGGCTGCCTTACGACTTGCCAGCGTTACGTTGAAATAGTGGATACCAACAACGGCAAATACCCGGACGTCTGCGGCAACACCAATTATCTCGGTTTCGGCCAGAGACGCACCATTTACAAGGAAATGCTGCCGCCGAATGTGCTGGATGCGCTTTATACGTCAGGCACGGCCATCCAGGATTCATGCGGAGACACCTATGAAATCGGCACGGATTGCGGCATCACCAATCCGAACATCACCGATGCCTCAACCAAAACGCAAGCGGCCATTCAATGCCTGAGCAGAATACCCCAGGCAAACCTCTTGCTCAGCAATGACGGCAACTGCGCCGATCCCAAAATGTCTGCCTGTACTTTTGTACCTATCTCTTCGGGGGGTTCAGCCCCGAGCGTTACGACTAATGTGTGGGATAAATTCCATGTGTATCGTCCGACTCAGGATGTGCGACAATAGTTTGAACTGATTTTTATTATACGGGGAATTATATGAAGGCTCTTACATCAAAGCCGTTAACGGGTGAGCTCCCTTCTGATCGATCGAAGGGAATTTTCAGGCTCCGCGCGCCTCTTGCCGCATTTTTGCTGGCAATGGGCCTGCTTGCACCCATGCTGTTTGCACCCAGCGCATCGGCGATTGTCAATCTTGGCAATCTCTGCTCCGGGCAATATAGCAGTATTACCAATGCGAATATTTCCGATACGCCAAACCTGGAATGCCCAGGCACAGGCCCCTGCCCGGTCATCTGCCCGGCGGGTGTCACCTGCACAGTCTGCAGCGGCACTGCAAGCTGCTTTGACAGCAGCGGCAATGTAACCGCCTCGCAGACGGTGAATGGCGGTACCAACGGCACACCGATCGCTGCCGGCTCACAGATCGTTCAATATACCTATCAAGCAAACAATGAAATCGTTCCCGGCGGCGGCGAATTACAGACGGGCGCGCTTACCGACTGCGTGCTGGCAGGCTATGATCCGCCGGTGCACATGCGCCCGGACTTAGGCCAGGGCCTTACGTTTGCCGGCGGTGGCAGTGCCACTCAAGGCGGTGGATGCGCCCCCGGCGTGGTCAAAGATCCCTCGACCGGCGCCATCGTCACTGCCACGAGCGCGTGCCCGGGGTATAATGTCAGCAAGTCGCAGATTCCTGCGCTGCAAATCACCGCGGATACCAGCAATCTCTGTCAAACGACTCCGCTGAGCAATGCGTCCAGCATCCCCGCGCTTCCCTGCGGCGGCTCGGCATCACTGCTGCAGACTACCCAGCAGATCGGCAACGCCAATACAAGCGCTGGCCTTACCAGCTTTGGCAACGTCATCTCCTTTGGCGGCAGTACTGGCGCCTCGGCTACGATCAGCATCGGCACACCGCCGGTGGATACGCCCAAGTTGGGCGTAACGGTTCCCGCCGTCAATCTGCCCAGCACTATTTGTAACGGTGTCAGCATAGACGCCTCAGGCAATATCAATTTCAGCGGTAGCCTGAGCGCAAACATGCCCTCCATACCGACGGTGAACATCAACGTGCCCAGCGCAATCTTATCTGCGGATGCAGCTTTGCCTACCATCCCCAGCCTTAGCGGCAGCCTCAGCGCTGGCATCAGTCTTCCCAGCGGTCTCAGCTTAAGCATACCCACAGGTGCGCTTCCGGGCATGCCGAGCGTCGATATGTCAGGCGATTTCGCATTGCCCAGCCTTCAATTGCCCAGCATTCCGTCTTACGATATTTCCGGCGCTCTCTCCGGGCTGGGAAGCCTGCCCAATGGCTCAATCGGTCTGAGCGGCCAGCTCAATATTCCGAATTTCGATTTCAACGGCCTTAGCAGTCTCGCGCTTCCCAACGTTACCATACCGACACTTAGCATGCCCAATGTGACTATACCGTCGGTGGATGCTGCAGCGGCATTTAACACTAACCTGATCACGAGTCTCTCCGCCAGCGGCATGCTCAATGCAAACTTCTCCTGCCTTCCCAGCGCCGCTACTGCCGCCAGTGCTACGGTCGGCATTTCCAACCTGGCAGGTAACGCAAGCTGCCCGGGCAGTGTGTTCAACCTGGCGCAGAATGTAGTCAGTCTGGTGGTGCCGCCTACTACGGCAGCCACACCGATGGCCACCACCCAAGTTACGACGCCCGCCCTGGGTGCTCTGGAGACTCTGCCGGGCGGTGAACCGGTGGGATTCAATCTCTACGGCACTAATGGCACTCCTACGCCCGCCGTGCTGCCTCTTCCCTATGGCGGCAGTTATGTCGGCACGCAAAGCGTTACTCTGAATATGGGTGGCGGCAATACCGTGCCTGACTCTAATATCGTGACCACGCAGGCCAATTCCATGATTGTCATTCCGCCGACTACGCCTCACTCCATTCCTGCCCATGACATTTTTGTAGCGAACTACGCAAGCTACACAGCCAGTGGCGGGCAGCTGAGCGGCACTATGACGCCGGAAGTGGTGGAAACTTCCGATCCGAGCGACACGACGGACAATCCGTTTGGCGCACCTGTGGGCATTGCTTCGCCCGCCTGTGTGGGAAGCCAAGTAGCTGTTCCTAACTCTAACCCGCCGACTTACTTACGCAGCGGCTATATTACGGCTGGCGGCAATGGCAGCACACCCAGCTGGGCCAATGGTATTTCCGTTGAATTCAGCGGCTGCCTGCCTCCGGTCAACATTAGCGCTGGCGTAGCTCAGATACAGGGGCTTGAAAACACTTCTGACCCCAATGCGGCCAGTTACGACGGTTCCGCCAATACCTATTCGGGTCAGGCCAATAATTGCGTGACTAAAACTACTTCCACGACCGATACGACTACCGGCAAAACCACTTCTACGACCACCTCCACCGGAAATTGCACGGATAACTATAATTATTCGAGCGATTACACGTCGTCAACGCTTTATACGGCCGCTAACCCGCCGCCGCCTTTTGCTCCCGTGAGTGTGGCTGCGCCGGGTAATTCCTCTACAGCAACCCCGGTCAGCGGATACTGGACCTGCCTTCACTTTGTGGAATGGCAGGACGACTGGTACTCCTCAGACTATCACTACTACTGCGATACATGGGGCTGGGATCCTAGATTCTCGGATACATGGCAGAACTACCCCACTACCGCCGCAGCGCCGAACATAGCCGTGGCAACTTCTGCAGTGATGGCCACGGATACTACGGCCCCCTCCAGCACTCCGGCAGTCACTCCGCCCGTGGGCTCGTTCATCAACGTGCCTTCAGGCACGCCGGTGAGCTTTAACATTGCCACTGCCGGTTCTGTTATGAGCCTGCCTGCAGGCGGCATGGTAACAGATGCCAACAGCAACTCGATGAGCGTGCCACAAAACGGCGTGGTCGTTGCGCTGGGCAACTCCTCCGGTGCTTATCAGGTTGTAGGTGGCTATGAGAACCCGATCCTGGTCAACGGTGAACCTACGTCACCGCCTACGTATCAGATCACGTTCCCGGGCAATGTAACGGTGCCTGTTGATCCGACGACGGGTGATCTCAGTTCGCCGCTAACGTCAGCCCAGATCTCGACTATTGCGAGCGTGACCAATGCGTCTGCATCGCCACCGGTGCCAAGTCCCATCGTCACGCCGGTGCTTGGTGCGGGAGGGCAGACGACCATCAACATCTCGGCGACGGAAATCGGTGTACCGCCCAACGCCTCGATTCCCACCTCGACCGCGTCGAACGCAAGCGTGCAGTCCCCGCAAGCGCAGATCTCTGCCGGTGCGGGCACTACTGCTAGCCCGATATCCTCGGCCTGTGCCACGACTACCGCTTCTGCGACAACGACGGGTACTGGCGGCACGGTGAGCACAGGTCTGTCGATTGGCGCAGTTCCCATCACTGGCGGCGGATCGGTCGGTGTAGGCGGAACGGTCAGCGTAGGTGGCTCGGTCACTGGCGGCGGCTCGGTCACTGGCGGCGGATCGGTCACTGGTGGCGGATCGGTCACTGGTGGCGGAAGCCTTATAGCACAGTAACGCAGGTTACTGCGTCACTATGCGTGGAGTGCTTGAGCCGGTAGAAAGCAGATAGGCTTCCGCTTGGGTTCTTCCTGCGGGATCGCCTACATGCAGCCAGGCGCCGTCATGCACTACACCGCGGATGCGTGCAGGCGCTTTGGCCAGTGCGCGGTCATAGAGCAGGTTGAGCGAAAAAGCGCCTTCGGGAGACTGTTCAAACAGTCGCGGATGCAGCAATTGCACTCCGGCATAGACATACGGCGCATTATCGCGATTGCCGCGGCGGGCGAGATGGCCCTGCGCATCCATGAAAAAATCTCCCGGCCCTTCAAACCCCAGAGCAGTTTCACGGGGATGCAGAAGCAGCACCCCATCCAGCGACGTGTCAAAATGCTGCGCAAGACGGCTTAGCGCCGGGGTGGCGCCGTCCACCCAGATGACATCGCCGTTGACGGCAAAGAACGGCGCATTGTCGAAATGATGCAGCGCCTGGGCGATACCGCCGCCGGTTTCCAGCGCCACAGGCTCGCGCGAAAATACCGGCTTCAGCACGGCGCGGCGCGAAAGATAGTCTTCGAGAATCTCCGCTTTGTAGGAACTGTTGACCACAAGCTTGTTCACGCCGGCACGCGCAAGATTGTCGATGGCATAGTCGATGAGTTTTTTACCAGCGACTTCTATCATCGGCTTGGGAAGATGATCGGTAAGCGGGCGCATGCGCTTGCCCTGACCGGCCGCAAGAATCATCGCCTGACGGGGAATATTACTGCTCATCCCGTTGCCCGCGCCTTGGCATTGATGCTAAGTACGCCGCGCCACGTGGGCCCGATAGTATCGTCCATCCAGGCCTTCACCTCTTTTAAGCGCGGGTGTTTGAGGTCACGCTCCAGATGCGCCCAGACGCGCGGCAGAAAAGCGAGGTACTGCTGTTTGCCATCACGCACCGCAAGGCGTGCGAACGTGCCGACGATGCGGGTGTTGCGCTGCGCACCCAGCAGATCATACGCCATCATGAATTCGCCGCGCGGCAGCAGGGTTTTTTCCAGGTAATAGTCTATCGCGCGCGCCACGGTGGCAGCGGAAACATCGCGACGCGCATCTTCGAGATACGACACCATGTCATACGCAGGAAGGCCTAGCACCCCGTCCTGGAAATCAAGCAATCCCGCACGTTCGGCATCTTTGCGTCCTGGCAGCCACAGCAGGTTCTCGGCATGATAATCATAGAGCACGAGCACGCGTCTGAGTGGTGGCAACTGCGCCAGCGCCTTGCGCCAGAGCTCCAGATATTCACTCATCGCTGGGGCACTGATCTTTTCGCCCGATGCCGCCGGTAAAAACCATTCGGGCAACAGCGCAACCTGCTGTAAAAATCGATCCATATCATAGAGCGGCACGCCGTGATATTGCGTCTTTTCTGCCTGGGCATAGAGCTCCACAAGCACGTCGGCCGCGGCAAGATATAATGCTTCCTCCTGCTGCGGCGTTTTGCTGAGCACGCGCGCAAACAGATCGTCGCCCAAATCCTCAAGCAGCAGCAGGCCCTGCGCTTCATCGGCAGCGAGAATGCGCGGCGCGCTCAGTCCGCCTTCAGCAAGATATTGGGCGATACGGATAAACGGGCGTACATCTTCTTTTTCCGGCGGCGCGTCCATGAGCACGGATTTTTTTTCGCCGTGCGTCACACGTTCATACCTGCGAAACGACGCATCTCCGGCAAGCGACGTGCGTACGGCACCCTTCCACCCAGCCTGCGTAAGAAATTGGTCTATTGCCTCGCTGCGCGCGCTCATGCCTGCAAGCCTAATGTTTCCAGTCGCTTCCGCCAAGCGTCATTTCCATAAAAATGCACACTGCGCGCTGCACCTGAATGGGTAAAATCAAGCACGATGGAAAGATACCCTGTCGGTAACATTCCTTCGATGCGCTCAGGCCATTCCACCAGCACGACATGGGGCCATATTTCTTCGAGTCCCAGCGCATGGGCCTCGTTTGCCTCTTTGAGGCGGTACAGGTCAAGATGCCAAAGCAACGCCGCCGAGCTATTGGCCAGTGTGACGTCATAGGACTGCATCAGCGTAAAAGTGGGGCTGGTGATTTCCGGCATGCCCACGGCAATGGCGCCGATAAGCGCCCGCGCAAAGGTTGTTTTTCCGGCACCGACTTCGCCGGCCAGTGCAATGCAGTCGCCCTGCGCCATTGCCTTGGCCAATCTGCGTGCAAGTGCCTGCAACTGCGCGACTGAAAGCGCCGGAAATGTCAGAAAAGGTAGCAATGAATCACTCGCGCTCATCGATCCAGGCCTGCTGGATGGCTTCGAGAATTTTTTCGTTGCAGCCCTCCGGCGTCCCTGCAAATCCGGGCAGGGCCATGGTCCAGGCGCGCAGATCGGTAAAGCGCAGATTGATATTATCTGCGTCCGGGTGCGCATCTTCAAGCGCCATGGCTATCGCATTTACGTCCGTCCAGCGCATGCTTCCTCCTATCGCCCGTTGCGGCAACATTCTAGCGCAAGGGCACATACCCGGCCAGCAGTAACTTGGCGCGGCTGCCACTAGCCAGCCCCCTTGAGCTCTGTTATAGAAGGGATATACTATAAGAAGAGAGTGGTGGCGCCCCTTAAGGGCCAACCCCGTACCCATAAACATAAGGTCGTGCGATAGCACAGGCCGCGCTACCAAGAGCTGGCATTGTATAAGCATTCGATATTCACCGCGCTCCTGATTCTGACGGCCAGCACATTGTGCTATGCCGAAGATCAGAGCTCTGCCGCCTCCGCCGACGTATCGGCACATGAATATCAGGATCACGGCCGTATGCTCTTTAACTGGGATGCACAGGGAAAAGTGCCGTTTTCCATTGAATCGCACGGCCGGCAGGTAGAGCTGCATTTTGAAAAGCCGGTCTCGCTTGCCTGGGGCGACACGGTGGATACGCTGCATAACTACATCCGTCAGATTGAAACCAGCCAAAACGGCAAGACCGTCATTATCACCCTTGCCAAACCCGGCACTGCCCATAGTTTCCTGAGCTACAGCAAACATGGCTTAGAACTCAGCAAGAGTGGGCTTGATTTTATTGAAGGCGCTGACATGCGCGCGCAGACCTCCGCCACCGCTGCTCCCAGCACCCCTAAATCACTGATTGCGCCGCCGCAAAAAACCCAAGCCGATGCCGCACGCGCCCAGCATGCTAAGGAAAAGAAAATTGCACAGGCCGCAAAAGCCAAAGCGCAAGCCGCAGAAATGGCAGCAATGAAAAAAGAGGAAGCTGCCGAGCTGGCAAACCTTAGCCCTGCTGCAGGCACACCTGCCATTGCACCGCCTGTACCAGCAGCAGCACCCCCTGCAGAAGTTCCTTCCGCCCTTCCATCCGCTACCACGCCCGTCACTGCCGTTACACCTGCTGCAAGTACGCCGGCGGTGCCTTCACTTTCAACACCCGTCGCTGCACCTGCTGCCATTGCCTCTGCTCCTGCCGTAGTCGCACGGTACGACAGTATTGATCTTCCTATCCGTGCGGATACGGCATCCGCAGTCTTCATCCGACAGAAAACCTTATGGATTGTCGCTACTGACGCACCCGATCTGAATGTCGCAGCCTTGCAAAAGACAGGGGGACATTACATCAAGGAGGTGCAGAAGATTGCCGATAGCCATGCCACCATCTTGCGGGCCTCACTTAGCGAAGACGTCTTTGCATCGGTAGGTAAATCCGCATCCGATACGCTGCGACTCACTCTTGACCCCGGCGCGCCTGCCAGGCTTGCCGAGCCTTTATTGCTTTCGCTTAAGACCAATGAAACACAACAGAGTTCGCTAGGTATCGCTGCTCCTAAAGCAGAACGCATCTTTCTGGTGCGCGATCCCGCCAGCGGTGAAGAACTCCGCATCGTGCCGCTGCCGGGTGCGGGTGTGGGTATTGCGCAGCCTTATTCTTTTGTCGAGTTCACCCTGTTGCAATCGGCGCAGGGCATAGTGATTCAGAAAATTGCCGATGACATCAATGTGGCGGTAAACAAGGGCGCAATAGACATCTCTGCACCCAAAGGGCTTGCCATCTCGCCGGAGATGGCGCAACGCATTCAGGATGCGGAAACCGAGACCATCGCCGATGCGCATGCGCCTCCTGTGCTGTTTTCTTATATTCGCTTAAAACAAATCGACGACGAAAAGAACTTCGTGCCGATGCAACGCAAACTCATGCATGATATTGCCTACGCCAACTCGCCAGACACTGGCGAAAAAGCGCGCATGCGCCTGCTTGGGTTATATATTGCCCAGGGCCTGTTCCCCGAAGCGCGCGGCATGGCGGACGACATCCTGCGCGTGAGCTACAAATTCTACCGCGATAATAAAGTCGCGGCCTTGCGCGGGGCGGCGTATTTCTTCATGTACCATATCGCCGATGCCGAGCGTGATTTTTCCTCTCCTGAATTGGCGGGTGATCCGGAAGTCGCCATGTGGCTAGGCCTGTGCAGGGAGTTGCTGGGTGAGCCCGGCGAGTCATTCAACTTTCTTGCCAACTATGACCGCTATATTCATAACTACCCGCCGGTGTTCATCCAGAAACTGGCGGTGATCGCCGCCGACCGCAGCATCAATCGTAAGGAATACGATGTAGCACTCAACATCTTCGATGCATTGCGCAAAGACAATCTTGAGGATCCGGTGCGCAAATATATCGATTTTATGCGCGCCAAGATCATGTCGGAAACCAAGAACGAAGACGAAGCCGCAAAAATCTGGGAACATCAGGCAGCGGAGATCGACGATCCATTGATTCGCGCACGCGCCGAATTTTCCCTGGTCAATATGCTGCTGCGCCAGGATAAAATCACCCATGAAGATGCCATCAAGCGCCTGGAAAAACTGCGCATCGTCTGGCGTGGCGACAGTCTGGAGATGAGCGTGCTTACTTTGCTGGGCGACCTCTATATCGAGGATAAGCAATATGCCAAGGCGCTGCATACATGGCGCGACATCGTGCTTTATTATCCGGAAGTGCCCGAAGCCATCACCACCGCCAAGAAGATGGAGGCAACCTTTCTCTCGCTATACAATCATGGTGGTGCAGACAATATGCCCCCGCTTGAGGCCTTATCGCTGTTTTATGAATTCCGTGATCTGGTGCCGCTGGGTAAAGAAGGCGACGAAATGATTCGCGGGCTTGCCGACCGGCTGGTGAAAATCGATCTGCTCGACCGTGCGGCATTGCTTCTTGATCACCAGATTCGCAAGCGCCTGCAGGGAGATGAACGCAGCCGCGTCGGTGCCAACCTCGCGCTGATTTATCTGCTCAATCATCAGCCCAAAGAAGCGCTTGAGACACTCAAGACCACCGGCTACGGCGATCTTCCGCCCGATCTCAAACTCACGCGCCTGCGGCTTACTGCTCAGGCGCTCGCACAGCAGGGCCAGCTCGACAAGGCCATCGATGTGCTTAGCAGCGACAATAGCGGTGACGGCACTTTGCTGCGTCTCTCCATCTACTGGGACAGCAAGGACTGGCCTAACGTGATCGCCACCGCCGAGGAAGTTCTGGGCAACCGCAATGATCCCAGTGCGCCGCTCACCCAGCAGGAATCCGACGTGCTGCTCAAGCTCGCCACGGCCTATGTCTATGAGCATGACACGGGCCAGATTCAATATCTGCGTGATTATTTCACGCCCCTGCTCAAGAATAATCCGAACAAGGACAGTTTCCTGTTTGTCACCAGCGAATCGGGGGCCATCGATTATAGCAATCTTGCCAATCTCGATCAGGATATCAACGCGGTGAAAACATTCCTTGACCGCTACCGTGACGAGGTAAAAAAGAATGGCCTTTCCAAGACACTCTAACTTTTAAGAACCGCTAGCCCGCCTTGCGCGAGTCATGCTCTTTGAGCACGTACAGACGGCTGCAATACGGGCATTGGATCTGGCCCGTCCCATGATCAACATGCAGATAGACGCGCGGATGACCCAGCGGCCATAGCCCGCCGTCGCACGATACTTCCACATCCTGTGTTTCAATAATTTCAGAAGGGTTCATATCAGTTATTAAATACAAAGGGGCTTTTGGATTCGGCACTCGGCTGCGAAGAGGTATCGCTGATGCGGATGAGATGCGAGTCCGGTGTAAACTGCCCACGAGAGCTTACCACGCGACCGCCCCTGATTTTCACGATCTGTGCATTTTTATTCTCCGCCGCAATGTCAGCACTGCTTGCCGAGGCCAGCGTCACGTTGGGCGGGGATGCAGGCGCCAGTCCGGAAGAAGACGCTTCGGATAATTTGCCGGTAATGAATGCATCCTGTGCACTCGCTTGTTGTTGCGCAGGTTCAGAGTCATGCTGCGGGCGAATTACCATTACACCGCGCTCTTCAGACGTTTCAGAAGCAGAGCTGACTGAAATTTCATGCATGTGCGGCGCATGATAACGCGTACGGTGAATGAGTGACTCCGTTGCATCGGCCGTAGCGGTATCGTGATAGTGATTAGGATGTTTGGAAGAGGCTACATTGAGAATCGGCCGTCCGGCACGCGCATCGGCCACCTTGTTAATGATGCGGCTCCAGGCCCCGAATACCAGCTGCGCATACTGTTCACCGTACATCGGCGTGCGCGAATGATAATCGGCGGTTGCCTTGCGCCATGATCCTTCATCTTCAAAATTTTTCTTCAGGAACTGTGCGGCATACGCCACGTTGTACGCCGGATCGAATGCTTGATCGAGACTTGCGAAGGCAAACGGATGATGAAACAGATTCACCTGCATGCAGCCTACGTCGATGCTCTGAAACCCGCGCGCCTGCAATTTGCGAACTGCGTCGATGGCTTCCTGTTTGGTATCGTAGAAATATCCTTTGCCTTCGACATTGATGGTCCAGGGCCAGGGAAGATTGAGGCCAAGCGCTTTATGAAAACGTCCGGATTCGGTGGAGGCGATGGCCGCCAGCAGATGCACCGGGATGCCGTATTGGCGTTCATGGCGCGGCAGATAGCGCGTGCAGAGCTTTGCGCCTTCGACCAGTGTATCATCGTTAAAGGCAGCGGAAGCGGAAGCGGGCGAAAGCAGCCAGACGCCTGCAATCAGCGCCAGCATCCCCGTAAGGGTTTTATATGTGCGTATATGATGCCCCATTAGTTATATATAGCGCAAAAACGCCCGGGAGGCAATTCAATAAGCCGCTGTTTGGACACAATATATTAGCTCGTTGTATTTTTGTTTCACCCTAATCTTCTGAGGTAGAAGGATTTAGAGAGATTCTGCCATCGTAACTACTCATGAACATTTTCCTGACCTCCCCTCTATCAGCACCCCTCAATACTGCGCTTTGATTCCGGCATAGGCCGAGAGTCCCGGCGTGCCAAACCCAAACACATTCTCGTACTGCTTGTCGAAAAGATTGTCGATGCGGCCAAAGAGCTTCAGGTGATCCGTCAGCTCCCACGAGCTTGTCAGGTTTGCTACCACTGAATTAGGCAGGACGACACGGTTGCCGTAAAAATCCGAGTCGTCGCGCACCCCGTTCCAGATGACATTCACCCCTGCCCGTCCGCGCTCAAGAAATGTGTAGTCGGCATCGAACGATGCCTTGTTCTTTGCACGGCGCAGCAATTCTTCGCCGGTGCCGGCATCATAGGCATCGGTGTAGGTATATTGTGCCTTAAGCGACAAAGACGGCAACGGACTTAATTGGATGAAATTCTCCACACCCATCACGCGCGCCGTATTGATGTTGATATTCTGAAAGGTCGGTGCCGGGCCAAACGTGATCAGGTTGGTGAAGTTGGTGTGAAAAAAGGTCGAGCCGAACGTGGCTTTGTTCGACCAGAGTTTCTGCTCAAACCCCGCATCGTAGCCTTCACTGGTTTCAGGCTTGAGGTTGGGATTGCCCGACAGCGTATCATAAAGCTGCAGCAGCGACGGTGCCTTGAATCCCGTACCATAGCTGGCCTTAAATCGTGTGCCGGTTTCCTCGACCGTATACGTCGGCGCGATGCGGTAAGTGGTTTTTTCGCCAAACGCGCTGTCATCGTCGAGACGTGCGCCGACGGTGGTGTAGAATTGTTTGGTAAAGCCAATCTGATCCTGCAGATAATAACCATCGACATGTTTGCTGAAGCGACCGTCATCATCATTGTTGGTGTCTACTGTTTCTTTCTTTGTCTCCGCGCCAAACGTCAGCAAATTATGGTCATCGAGCGTAAAGTGATTGAGCCAGCTTACCCCTTGCCGCGTCGAATAAGCGAAGACCGGGCCGAAAGCCTGATCGTCGGTATCGCTTCTTCTGTCGTAATAATTTGCAGTGAATTCCTGCTGCCATTTGCCATCAAGCAACGTCACGATGCCGGTGCCGCTCCAGTCCAGCTCCTTGGCGGTGGTGAAATTGTCAGACAGAAAAAATGTATCGGGAAGCACACCGAAATCTTCGTCGTAGACGGTATGGGCATCGTTGTAACGCATCGTTGTGTTAGCACTCAGCCAATCGTTTATCTTGCCATTCAGCCGCGCGGAGAAATTGGTGTCGTCATAGCCGTCATGATGGCCCGGCACGCCCTCGGTCTTGTCAAACGCAGCGATACCGGACGTGCTAAGGCGCGAGGCATCAAGGCTAAAGCCAAGCCCGTCCTGCACGCCTGAGACACCGCTTTCTGCCTTGAACGTATTGTACGATCCGCCTTCAATGCTCGCCCAGCCCGAAGGTGCGCCCGTGCCTTGCTTGGTGATGATGCTGATGACGCCGCCGATGGCATTGCTGCCATAGAGCACGCTTTCATTGCCGCGCAGCACTTCGATGCGTTCGATGTTGTCGGTCGTCAGATGAGAAAAATCATACGCGCCGTTGGGATTGGAAGGGTCATTGACCTCCACGCCGTCGACAAGTACCAGCGTATGCTCCGAATTGGCACCACGCATGAATACCGATGTCGCCTGCCCGGGGCCGCCACTCTGGGCAACGTCAACTCCCGGCACCTCGCGCAGCAAATCGGCAACGCTGGTTTTTTGCTCACGCTCTATATCGTCGGCGGTGATCACCGTCACGCTGCTGCCGATCTGATCGATCGGGGTTTGCGAACGTGTCGGCGTGATGACCAGCTCAAGCGGATCGGCAAAAGCGGGAAAAGCAAGCAAACAGGCACTAATATAGAGAATGCGGCGCATCTCAGCCTCCTACGTAAACGGTGACCCTTGCCGCATGCGGGATGCATGACGACAATGTCACCACGTAGAAAGCTCAAGCCCCGTGAGTCTGCCCGCCCACCAAAGCCCGCGTGACACCTAAGTGGCAGGTCTCCTGGCTCGCAGGTCACCGTCTGTTTCCGCCTTCCCGGTTGCCCAGTGGCCTACATGGAAACACACTCGCTGCTTACAGTTGCGGGTACAGCCGGGGCTTCAAGCCTGCGCTCTCACCCCGTTCCCTTTTCATCCCGTGTTACCGGGAACCACTTGGGCGGCATACTATCGCAGCAGAGGTCTTTGGCAAGAATTTACTCAGCAAGCGCTGTACGTCTTTGTCGTGGCCCGAAGGCAACGGGCGGCGTTTATCCGCAATCCACGCCACTATATCGCGCACCGGCTCATCGCCGTGCAAATCACGCAGCAGCATATGGTAACCCAGCGGATAATAGGCCGCCTTGTTCATAACGGAAAAACGGTTGATGCATTGCGCGATAGGCGACGGCGGAATGACCTGATCATGCTCGCCGTAAAGCAGGAAGACGGGAACTTTTATATTGTCGATATCGCTGTAGGCTTTGTCCATCAGATGCATGAGGCCGTAAATGGCATCGATGCGCGTGGCCTTGATAAAATACGGATCATCGCCGAGCGCGCGCAGCATGGCGATGTTGTCGGACGCAAGAATATGCAGATCCTCGCCGGTCAGGATTTTATCAGACAGGGTATGCGCACCCAGCCACAGCGTGCCGCGAAAAAGCGGGTTCATCGATTCGCCACCCCACAGCGCAGGCGCTACAAGTATCGCGCCATTGACCTGCGGAAAATCGGGCCGCACCAGCGACGCCACTGCCACCGCGCCGCCCATACTCTCACCCATCAGATAGACCGGCACGCCAGGATTACGCGCTTTGACCGCCTGCACCATATCTGCCGTGTCACGTGTGAGATTGTCCTCTCCCGGCCAGATGCCGGGCGACGGTGCATGGCCGAATCCACGCTGGTCATAGGCATAAAGCGCAATGCCGTGTGCGCGCATATATTTCCCCGGCGAGGCAAACGCGCTGCTGTAATCGTTAAATCCATGCAACGCCACAATCACCGCCTTGGGTTTGCCGGCAGGCACCCAGCTGCGTACGGGAAGCGCGGTGGCATCGGAAGTCCTTAACTGCTGCACCATGGGCTTCTTTGACAATACCGGTGTCTCAGACGCAGGATGATAGGCTTGCTCGCGAGGTGAACAGGCCGCGCAGGCAAGCAGGCACAAAGAGAGTAGCAATCGTTTCATGAAAGCCTTGTCACAATAATGAGGTACTTTTAATACGCAGGCGTTAGGCGAGCCGCAGGTTTTAATACTGCGGCGCCGTGCTTGCAAGCAGAGTCTATGCCGCAATGCAGCAAATACCGATTAAAGTAACCCCATTGCCTTAGGCAGGTTGACATCGCGATGGACATAAGCATTGAGCACCAACCCAAATCCCATGAGAATGGAAATCATGATACTGCCGCCATAGGATAGCAGCGGCAAAGGCACGCCCACCACGGGGATAAGCCCCATCACCATCATCACGTTAATCAGAATATGGACAAACAGCATGCCCGCCACGCCCATGGCAAGCAGACTGCCAAACAGCGCCCTACATCGCAGGGCAATACCAATGGCATAACCGATGAGCACCATATAGAGCACCAGAATCACCAGACAGCCGAAAAAGCCGAATTCTTCGGCCAGCATGGTGAAAATAAAGTCGGTATGTTTCTCAGGCAGGAAATCGAGCTGGCCTTGCGAGCCGTGCATGAATCCTTTGCCGAAGAAACCGCCCGAACCGATGGCGATCACCGACTGCATAATGTTGTAGCCCGCACCTAAGGGATCGTCTTCGGGATGCAGGAAGGTCAGCACACGCTGCTTCTGGTAGTCATGGAGAAAATGCCAGCCCACCGGTGCGGCAGCGCATATCAGCGCGGCAATGACGATGAAATATCGCGCTTTCACGCCGGCCATAAAGCACAATATGCTTCCCACCAGTATGAGAATGGTGGCGGTGCCCAGATTAGGCTGGCGCAGGATAAATGCAGCAGGAATAAGCACAATGAGTATGGGAGGCGCGAGTAACAGCGGACGGTTGACATCCTGGAAATTGATCGAGTGATAATAGCGTGCAAGCGCAAGAATCACGGTGAGCTTCATCAGCTCGGAAGGTTGCAGGTTAACGCCGCCCATCTCCACCCAGCGTTTTGCGCCCTTGCCTGCGAAGCCTGCGATCTCCACGCCCACCAGCAGCACAAGGCATACCGCATAAATCACATACGCGTAACGCAGCAGAAATGCCGACGGCGTAAGTGCGATGGCCATCATGAGCACAAAAGCAAAGGCAAAATGCGCTAGCTGGCGCGACGCCCACGGGGCAAGATGCCCGCCGCCAGCCGAGATCATCATGACAAAACCGATGAAGGCCAGCACGCTGATGGCAAGCACCAGCGCCCAATGCACCTGTGAGAATTTGGAAAGAGAAATCTGCCCGTTAGAAACCATGCTATCCTATAACCTATGTTCGGCTTTAGTCCTGTTTGTTTTACCGGCTGCCATCGAGAAGATTGCCCGCGGCATCGGTCGGCATACGGCATTGCACGTTGACGATATAACCCCTGGCACGATCGGTGATGTATCCCGTGTCATAATTATAAAGCCCCGAGCCCACCCATTCATAATAGATGCCGTGCTGCTGGAGAAAATCCTTGAGCGTGTTCAGCGTGATGACGACGCCGACATGTTGTTCGCTCAGCTTTTCCTGCGTAACTGCGTTGACGGTGCTGATCACGCTTTTGGCGACCACCACACCGATGACGTTGCCGCTGGTGTCAAACACCGGCCCGCCGGAATTGCCGTGCTCTACCACGTCGGTGATATAAAACTGCCAGGGATTGCCCTGTACGTCATGCGCCAGTTTTGCCACCTGCGCTTCGGCCACGGTATATTCTCCGCGCATGCCTGCTTCTCCCGGATAGCCGATCACATATACTTTATCATCCGTCTTCAGCTCGTCGATGTTAAAGCGCAGCGGCGCATACTGATTGGGTGGCCGGTAGGTCTCAAGCAATGCCAGATCATGCTCATCGTCCATCACCTGCACATCGGCACTGCCCTCAGGCACCGCGCCTTTGATGCTTACCTTGTTGCACCCCCTGACGACATGCGCGTTGGTGATGATATAGGCCTGGTTGACAAAGAACCCGGTGCCGGACTGCACTTTAAAATACTGCATATACTGCGCGCCGCTGAGCAGCGGCAGCAACAACAGCAGCGGTACTATCTTCAGTATCCTGCGCATCAGTCCACTTCTCCCTCTCCATCGATTTTGGGTGTCTCGGGCATGTCGGGCCCGGGCTCACCGGCATCGAGCGATTGAATCTTGAGCAGTATATCATGAACTATCGGTGCTGCAGCAGCGCCGCCGCCGCCACCATGTTCTACAATCACCGCACAGGCATATTTGGGAGCCGCTACAGGAGCATAGGCGACAAACCAGGCATGGTGGCGCTGTTCCCAGGGCAGCGAATTCTGGTTGATGCCATGGGCAATGAGCTTGCGCACCTGCGACGTACCGGTCTTGCCCGCCATGGTAAAACGCGGATCGGTAATGCGTTTGCCGTAAGCCGTGCCTGACGGAGTGTTGACCACGGCATTCATACCTTCTTGCACCGCCTGAATATGCTCTTCGCTGATACCCAGCGATTTGGGCTCGTGATCGCCTTCGGGCGCGATGAGCCGCGGTTTGACTTCAAAGCCGCCATTGGCAATGCGCGACGTCATAATGGCCAGCTGCATCGGCGTGGTAATCACATAGCCCTGTCCGATGCCGACATTAATAGTGTCGCCACCCTGCCACGGCTGGCCGTAACGCGTGCGCTTCCATTCATCGTCCGGCACAATACCGGGCTTCTCGCCAGGTATGCCAAGCCCTGAGACTTTGCCCATTCCGAGTTTGCGCGCCATCTCCGCCATGCGATCAATGCCCAGACGTTCCGCCATGGTGTAGAAAAATACGTCGCAAGACTGGGTGATGGCATCGTGCAGATTGACCGAGCCGTGACCTTGCGGTTTCCAGCAGGTAAATACATGATTGCCATAGGTGAAATGACCGTTGCAGACCACGCGGCGCTCGGTATCCATTACCTTGGCGTCAAGCGCGGCCAGTGCCATGCTGAGCTTGAAAGTAGAGCCTGGCGGATATTGCCCGGCGAGTGATTTATTCATCAGCGGATTGCGCGGATTGGCTTGCAACTCGCCCCAATATTTGGCGCTAATGCCTTTGCTGAAGCTGTTGGGATCATACCCCGGCATCGAGACCAGCGCGAGCACATCACCGTTATGCACGTTCATCAACACGCCGCCACCACTTTCAGTGCCAAACCGGGCCGAAGCATATTCCTGCACGCGGCTGTCGATGGTAAGCGTCGTGTCCTTGCCGGGCTTGCCTTCCCTGCGACCCAATTCCTGCACGGCAAGACCATGCACATTGACTTCTGTCTGGCGCACGCCTGCGGTGCCGCGCAATGAACTCTCAAGCATCTTTTCCACACCGCTTTTGCCGATCTTGAAATCCGGCAGACGCGCGAGTTCCTGCTCGCCCATTTCTTTTTGTTCGCTTTCGGTGACCGCGCCGACATACCCAATCAGATGCGAGGCGCGATCGCCAAACGGATAAAAACGCACGCCGCCGATATCCACAAAAATTTCCGGATAATTAAGTTTATAGAATTCAAACTGCGAAAGC
>JABCZZ010000006.1 GCA_013289445.1 Alphaproteobacteria bacterium | reverse complement strand
TGCCAGCGGTCGTAGGCCCGCCCATCAGTTCGATAAGCCCGTCATATCGCCCGCCGGCCAGCACGGTGCCCTGCGCGCCCAGCAGATCAGTGGTGAATTCGAACACGGTATGGTTGTAATAATCGAGTCCGCGCACGAGACGCTCGTTTGGCGTATACGCAATGCCCAGCGCTTTAAGTCCGTCTGTGACTGCGGTAAAATAAGCGCTCGCTGTCTTAGTGAGATGCTCCTGCATGCGCGGCGCGCCTGCGATAATCTTGCGGTCGCCTTCATCCTTGGAGTCAAGAATACGCAGCGGATTGCGTGCAAGACGCGCCTTGCTGTCCTGCGAAAGCTGTACCTGATGTGCAGTAAAATACTTCACCAGCGCATCACGGTAATTTATGCGGCTCTGCGCATCGCCCAGCGTATTGATTTCGAGTTTCACTTTATCTTTAAGGCCAAGCACGCTCAGCACCTGATGAGCCAGCGCGATGCTTTCGATATCGCCCTGCGCGCTGTCTACGCCAAGCAGCTCTGTGCCGATCTGGTGAAACTGGCGCATGCGGCCCTTCTGCGGGCGTTCGTAACGGAATGCCGGGCCGGTGTAAAAAAACTTGAGCGGCAATTGATCCTGCATGCCGTTGCTGATGAACGCGCGCGCGATGGATGCGGTGAATTCCGGACGCAACGTAAGATTTTCTCCGCCGCGGTCGGTGAAACTGTAGGTTTCCTTGGTCACCACGTCCGACATGTCCCCCAGCGTACGGTGAAACACTTCGGAAAACTCGAACACCGGCGTGGCGATTTCGCCGTAACCATAACGCTGTGCGATGGCAAGCGCCTGTTCTACGACAAAGCGAAACTTGCGTGCTTCGTCGGGAAGCAAATCGTGCGTGCCTCGAACGGGCTGGAGTTTTTCGGCCATCAGGATACTTTCCTGAGTGTGATTTTGCGGCAATGCGTGTCGATATAGTCGCAGACCATCTGCTGGAATTCCCCGGCGATGTTTTCGCCGCGCAGTGTAGCGACTTTTTTGCCATCGGCAAACACTGGTGCAACGGGTGACTCACCGATGCCAGGCAGACTGATGCCGATATGGGCGTGTTTGCTTTCGCCAGGGCCGTTGACGATGCAACCCATCACCGCGATGTTGAGGTTTTCCACGCCTTCATATTGCGTTTTCCACACCGGCATCTGCGCGCGCAGGAAGGACTGGATTTTTTCAGCAAGCTCCTGAAACACCGTGCTCGTCGTGCGGCCGCAGCCGGGGCATGCCGTCACCATCGGCACGAAAGAACGCAGGCCGGTAGTTTGGAGTATCTCCTGCGCGACGATGACTTCCTGCGTGCGATCACCATTGGGCTCGGGCGTGAGCGAAACACGAATCGTATCGCCGATGCCATCCATGAGCAATGTCGCCATCGCTGCCGTAGAAGCCACGATACCCTTGCTTCCCATGCCGGCTTCGGTAAGACCCAGATGCAGCGCATAGTCACATTTGGCCGCCAGATCGCGGTAAACCGCGATGAGATCCTGCACACGGCTGACCTTGCAGGAGATGATGATGCGGTCAGCGCCGAGTCCGAGCTCCTGCGCATACGCTGCGCTTTCCAGCGCCGATGCCACGATGGCCGCGCGCGATACTTGTTCGGCGCTCATAGGCTGCGGCAGCTTGGCGTTTTCATCCATCATGCGCGCGAGCAGATCCTGATCTAGGCTGCCCCAGTTCACACCGATACGCACGGGTTTGCTATATGTCAGCGCGCATTCGATCATCTCGGCGAACTGGCTGTCGCGCTTGTCCTTGAAGCCGACATTGCCGGGGTTAATACGGTATTTGTCGAGCGCTTCGGCACAGTCGGGAAATTCGGCAAGCAGGCGATGGCCATTATAATGAAAATCGCCAATCACCGGCACATGGCATTGCTGCTTACGCAGGGCCTCGACAATATAAGGCACTTCTTTTGCCGCAGCTTCGTTGTTCACGGTGATACGCACCAGCTCGGAGCCTGCTTTGCAGAGCGCCAGAATCTGCCTCGTGGTACCGTCACGATCGGCCGTGTCGGTATTGGTCATGGACTGCACGGCTACCGGTGCATCACCGCCCACCGCTATATTTCCGATGCGGACGCTATGGCTCTTGCGGCGCGTCTTCAGATTCGGGTTCTGGTTCGGACGCGGGTTTGGCTTCAGGGACGCGGATGTCATATAGGCTTCTGGGATGCTCGGTGACTGCTGGAGTATGCAGCGCAATAAAGCACGGGAACCGGCCTTTTGCCAGACAGTTTTGCCAGTTGGCGTCCATTGCCGCATGTGGCGTTTTATCAAGCACTTGCATGAATTCATAAGGGATATCGGCCACGGGCGGCGGGGGAGCGGCAGCTTCATGCAGCGCGATATACCAGTAAAGATAGAGCCCGAATATGCCCGCAAGCGACCACCAGAGTATGCGTCGCGTCGGCAGGTTTTCGCGCAAGGTCGGCTCGGGAACGAAAAATTCACGGCCTTTGTTTTGGGTCAGAAGCGATTCATAAGCGGCCAGCGCCTCATCAGGATTGAGATCGAGGAATTCGACATAATTCTTGATATAGCCGCGTGTATAGGCCTTGCCGGGCAGATCGCCTAAATTGCCGCTTTCAATCGCGCGCAGGTATTTGGCGCGGATATGCAGCGCGGAAGCAGCGTCATCAAGGCTGATGCGAAGACTCTCCCGGCTGTCGCGCAGGTAGTGCCCGATATCCTGATACTCATTGGCTCTCATAGGACGATTTTATGCTCACGCGCATATTCTTCAAGCTGATGGCGCACGCTGCGCTCGGGTGAAGCGATGAGTTCATCCACATACGCAGTGATGCTCTTGGCGTTAAGGCTGCGGATCATCGCCTTGACCGGCCCCAGACCTGAGGGCGGTACGGAAAGCGAGCGCAGTCCCGCGCCAATCAGCGCCATGGCTTCAAGAGGCTTTCTCGCCATCTCGCCGCAGAACCCCGCCTCCACCCCGACTTTGTTACATTCCGTCGCGATATTGCGGATGATGTGAAGCACTTCGGGCGCAAGCACATCGTAGCGATCCGAAACACGCTGGCTGCCGCGATCGCAAGCAAAGAGGAATTGCAGCAGATCATTGCTGCCGATGGAAATGAAATCCACGCGCTTGAGCAGTGCCGGCAGCTGCCAGAGTATGGCGGGCACCTCGATCATCGTGCCCACGCGTACTTTACGCGGCAAGGTCATGCCTTCCTGCTTGGCACGTTCGAGTTCCATATTGAGCAGCTTGCGTGCTTCATCGAGCTCATAGACCTGCGTGATGAAAGGCAACATGACGTTAAGCGTGCGATCAGAAGCAGCATGAATCAGCGCGCGAAACTGGCGGCGCAGAATCGCAGGCCTGTCCAGCCCGATGCGTGTGGCACGCCAGCCCAGTGCCGGGTTTTCTTCGCCGTCGATGGGGAAATAGGGCAGCTGTTTATCGCCGCCGATATCAAACGTGCGGAAGATGACGCGTTTGTCCCCGGCCTGGCGTAATATCTTGCCGTAGACTTTACTTTGCGACTTCACGTCAGGCATCGTTGAGGAAATCAGATAAGGCAGTTCGGTGCGGTAAAGCCCGATGCCGTCAACATCGTTCGCATGCAGGTGTTTTACATCCACGAACAGGCCGGCATTGATGTTCAGCGAAAGACGCTCGCCGTCCTTCGTCACCGGCGGCAGATCGTGCTGCGCGGCATAGGCTTCATTGCGCGCACGGCTGGCACGGATATGTTCGGCAAAGGTGCGCTCAATATCCTCGCCGGGACGGATATAGACCTCGCCGTTATCGCCATCGACAATCACCGGGTCACCCGACTGGATAAGCCCCACCGCACCAGCGATTTTGCCTACAACGGGAATATCCATGGCACGCGCGATGATGACGATATGCGACGTGGCCGCGCCATCTTCAAGGATGAGTCCCTTGAGTTTGCGGCGACCGTATTCGAGCAATTCGGCGGGCCCGAGTTCACGCGCCACCAGAATGAAGCGTGCGGGAAGTTCGCCTGGATTGACGCTGCGATGTTCGCCCGAGAGCTGCTGGATGAGCCGATTGGAAACATCCTCCAGATCGTGCAGCCGATCACGTATATATTCGCTCTGCACTTCACTCATGCGCACCGCCATTTCGTCCTGCGCCTTGCGCACAGCCGATTCAGCAGTAAGCCCGTTATTGATGCCCTCAACAATCTGGTTAATCCAGCCCTTGTCATGCGCGAACATCTGGTAGGCTTCCATGATATCGCGTTGCTCTTCACCGCCCTCAAGTTCGGCCTGTTTGATAAGCGCATCGATCGAATCCTGCAGCCCGTTGAGCCCCATCTGCAGTCGCTCAAGTTCATGGCCGGGATCGTCCGCCACCGAGATTTTCACGTCAATGCGCTTGCGGTGCATGATGGCTATGCCGCGGGCAATGCCCGGAGCGAATTTCATGCCCACCATATGCTGGGAATACAGCGTGGTGCTGCTGCCTTCGCGCAGCTCAGTGCGGCTGACGAGCTTGCCGGATTGATTAAGCTCAGAGAGTACCATCGCCACCGTCTGCAGCACTTCAATCTGATCGCTGCTGAAGGTTTTTTCCTGTTTGTCCTGCACGACGAGCACACCCACGACTTTGCTGCTCTGCAAGATGGGTACGCCGACAAAGGCATGATATTTTTCTTCACCGGTTTCCGGACGATAGGCGAATTTAGGATGATGCTGCGCATCGGCAAGATTGAGCGGTGCGGCGGTGGCGGCAATATCGCCTACAAGGCCTTCGCCTACATTGAGGCGCGTCAAATGCACTGAAGAAGGATTCAGACCGACATTGGCAAAGAGTTCAAGTACATCGCCCGCGCGCAGCATATAGACCGAGCACACATCACAGCGCATCTCCTGGGCGATAACCTTGACGATGGCGTTGAGGCGCTCCTGCGGGGAATCGGGCGAAGCCATGACGTCACGAATTCGCCGCAGCAATATCAGCGGGGAGGACGCATCTTCAGCGGGCTTCGGCACTATGCGCGGCATGGCATTCAGGCTTTTTTTGTGGTTTGTTATTCAGTGTATACAATCCCGGGGAAAAGCGGTACGGGAAAATGGCGCTTATGCTGCAATGCAGCATGTTTTTTGCTCCGCCACGGTTATGCCGCGTGCTGATGGCGAGTGAGATAGCTCTGCGCCTGTCCAATCAGCTCGGCGAGGATAGCGGCGACGGGCTCTTCGCGTGTGACCATGCCCACGCTCTGGCCAGCCATTACCGACCCGTTCTCAATGTCACCTTCAATAACTGCACGCTTGAGCGCGCCTGCCCAAAAATGCTCTATTTGCAGCTGCGCCTCTTTTTTGCCGAACTCACCTTTTTTATAACGGGCAATCACTTCGTGCTGGAAACGGATAAACGCTTCCGTGGCCTTGTTTTCGATTGCGCGCACTGCAATGACCGGGAAATCCCTGTCCACCTGCACCGAGGGCATCGCATCCCGCGCCTGGCTGCGGATGAACATTTCCTTGAATTTCGGATGGGCGATGGACTCGCTCGCACAGACAAAGCGTGTGCCCAATTGCACCCCAGATGCGCCCATTTCAAGATAGCCGGCGATGGCTTCGCCGCGACCAATACCGCCGGCGATGAATACCGGGATAGTACGAATTTCCGGCAGGATTTCCTGCGCCAGCACCGAGGTTGACACCGGGCCGATATGGCCGCCCGCTTCCATGCCTTCGATAATGAGCGCATCGGCACCAAGTTTCACCAGTTTCTTGGCAATGGCTACCGAGGGGGCGAAACAGATCACCTTGGCGCCGAACGCTTTGATCGATTGCACGGTCTTGGCTTTGGGAATGCCGCCCGCCAGCACGATGTGCGAGATTTTCTGTTTGCGGCATACGGCGATGAGTTCGTCGAGTTCAGGATGCATGATGATGATATTGACGCCGAAAGGCTTGGCGGTGATCCGCTGTGTTTCAACAATCTCTTTTTCAAGCAGTTCAGGCGACATCGAGCCACAGGCTATAACGCCAAACGCACCGGCATTGCTGAGCGCTGCCACTAAATGATGTTCGGATACCCATGTCATCGCGCCCCCCAGGACGGCGTATTCGCAACCAAGAAATTCGGTTCCGCGCCGCCATAATGTCCGCAGATGGGTTGTCGGCTCAGCTGCATGGCTCCAGTCATATGCCTGCTTCTTTTTTTCCTGGAACCAGCCCTGCATACGCGCCAGTATTTCTTTACCATCGGCCAGTTTCTCACGTTTGAGGCCTTCGAATGCCTTGATAGCTTCCTGCCAACGCGTCTCTTCCAACTCGCGGCGCGAAAAATATTCCCGCAGCGCTTCATTGGCGATCCAGTTGCCACTGCGCTGTGCCTTGTCGACGAGCTGCGACAACATTTTGACGACGTCTTCCTGCAAACGAAAGCTGCGAAGGCCCATGAAACGCACACCTGCATATGTTACGATGTAACACGTCGTAACACAAAGGCCGCTAAACCGCAATCATCTTGCGTTTGCTAGCCGTCAAGGCCGTAGGCGGTATGCAGAGCGCGCAGCGCAAGCTCGGTATATTCTTCGGCAATAAGAACGGAAATTTTGATTTCCGACGTCGAAATCACCAGAATATTGATGTTTTTATCGGAAAGCGTCTTGAACATTTCCTGGGCAATGCCGACATGGCTGCGCATGCCCACGCCGATAACCGATACTTTGGCCACGCCTTTATCTGAATGCATGGTCTTATATTTAATTTTGGTTTTGGATTTCTCCACTGCCGCCACCGCGCGGTCAAGATCGCCGCGTGGCACGGTAAAGGTGACGTCAGTCTCCTTGCCGCCTTCGGTAACGTTTTGGACGATCATGTCAACATTGATGCCGGCATCAGCAAGCGGGCCGAAAATGGCAGCGCTGACTCCGGGAATGTTTGCCACCGACGTCAGCGTGATACGCGCTTCGTCCCGGCTATAGGCTATGCCTGTCACTTTTCTTCTTTCCACAACTTCCTCCTCGTCTACCAGTAATGTTCCTTCAACGTCGCTGAAACTTGAGAGCACCTGCACGCGCACGGCGTGATTCATCGCCATTTCGACCGAGCGCGTCTGCAGCACTTTGGCACCTTGCGACGCCATCTCGAGAATTTCCTCATACGCCACCTTGCGCAGCTTGCGCGCCTTGGTGACGACACGCGGATCAGCGGTATAGACGCCGTCCACGTCGGTATAAATATCGCAGCGCTCAGCGCCGAGCGCAGCGGCGAGCGCCACCGCAGACGTATCCGAACCGCCACGGCCCAGCGTCGAGACGCGACCTTTGCTGTCAACACCCTGAAATCCCGCCACCACTGCCACATTGCCAGCCTTGAGCGAGGCAAGAATGCCTTCGGTTTTTACATCGTGAATGCGTGCCTTGCTATGCGCATCATCACTCATCAGCGGAATCTGCCAGCCAAACCAGGACCGCGCAGGAATACCCATTTCATTGAGCGTAAGCGCTAGCAGCCCGGAAGTCACCTGCTCGCCGGAAGACACCACCGCATCATATTCTTCAACCGCGGCAGGCGTACCCAGCGGCGAAATCTGGCGCACAAGACTTACCAGCTGATCCGTCACACCCGCCATGGCCGAGACCACGACAGCGACTTGATGGCCCTGATCGATTTCTTTTTTTACTTTGCGCGCGACATTGGCGATACGGTCAAGATCCGCCACCGAGGTGCCGCCAAATTTTTGTACTATCAGTGCCATAGTTAAGTCATTCGGGTTTTTAGGCCCCGCATATAAGCCCAAACCGTGCGTTTTTGCCAGTGGAAAGTAAAGATTTAGGGTGTATAGCGCAGCAGGGCGGCATCTTCAGTGCTTCCATCTGCATTACGATAGTAGCCCTTGCGCGTGGAAATAAGCGCAAAGCCCCGTTTGCGATAAAGCCGCTGTGCCGCTTCGTTACCCTGGCGTACTTCGAGAAACACGGCCTGCATCTTACGTTCTGCCGCCCAAGCGCATATGGCAGCAACGATTGCCTTGCCGACGCCTCGTTTGCGATGTTGCGGCAATACGCCCAGCGTGAGAATTTCCGCTTCGCCCGCTACCGTACGCAGCAGGGCAAACCCGCTGCCCGCCGGAGCAACAAATGCCCATGTGCCTGCGACCGATAGCAGATGGGCCATGGCCTGCGCATCCCAGCCGCTTTCAAAACAGGCCGCATGAATGGCGCTAAGTGCCTTTATATCCGGTGCAGACGTAATCTCTATATTGATTGGCAAGGCTGACTCCCTTACAGTAGCGGCATTATGACACTTGCAGCGCAAACCGTCGACAACGATGAAATCGAACGCTTCTCGCGCATCGCCGAGGAGTGGTGGGACGAGAACGGCAAATTCAAACCCCTGCACCGCATGGGCCCCGTGCGCCTGCAATACCTGCGCGATCAGATCTGCGCACATCTGAAGAGAAATCCTGACCAGCTAAAGCCGCTTGCCGGGCTGAGCGTGCTGGATATCGGCTGTGGCGGCGGTCTCATCTGCGAACCTATGGCGCGCATGGGTGCGAATGTCACCGGCATCGATGCCTCCGAAAAAAATATCGCGGTCGCATCGCTGCATGCACAGAAAATGGGGCTTGCGATCAACTACCAGCATGCGGCGGCAGAAACACTCGCCGAGCAGAAAAAAAACTTCGATATCGTGCTTGCGCTTGAGATTGTGGAGCATGTCGCCGATGTCGCAGTCTTCCTGAGCGCTTGTGCGACGCTGGTGAAGCCCGGCGGGCTGTTGTTCGTCTCTACCCTCAACCGCACCGTCAAATCCTATGCGCTGGCGATTGTCGGCGCGGAATACGTCATGCGCTGGCTTCCGCGCGGCACACATACATGGAAGAAATTCCTTCGGCCTTCCGAGATCTGCGCACCTCTGCGCCAGCAAGACATGGATATTTTACACATGACGGGCATGACATTCATGCCGCTGAAAAACAGCTGGCAACTTTCAGATTCCGATCTGGATGTTAATTATATGCTTGTCGCAGCAAAGTCGCGACCATCCGCTTAGAATGAAAACTGGTTGGCACCGGTAGTTTGGCTGGAGCCCGCAGTGCCAAAAGCAGCATATAGGTTATACAGGCCGCCATTATATTGTAACTCTTCTATACGGCTATTATTAGCGTCCACCACCCACAAATTATTGCTGCCATCAAACACCATTCCTGCAGGATTAATGAATGACCCTACCGCCGTTCCGGAACCATTGCCGTACTGCGTGCATGTTGCGCCATTGCTAGTAAACATTAAGATACGGTTATTGCCTGTGTCCGACACCCAGATGTTGCCGGATGAGTCCGCCGCGACACCGGCGGGTCTGCTGAGCGCGCCGCATGTGGTGCCCACACCGTTAAAATAATTCACTCCTGCACCAAAGGTAGTGGTCGCCGTTCCGCTCATGGTAAACTGCTGTATGCGGTTGTTTCCCGTATCCGCCACATAGATAAAATTATTATTCTTGTCATAGCCCATGCCGGTTGGATAGCTGAAGGCCCCCGCTCCGGTGGGTTTATATACGGTGCAGCCCGCAGCAGTCATACTGGTGCATTTTTGCATTTGGTTGTTGGCAGAATCGACTACCCAGATGTTATTGGATGAATCAACGACAAGGCCTGTCGGAGCAGTAAACTGCCCTGCAGCGGAACCAGGGGCCCCCAGAGAAACACTGGTGATGAAGCTATAAGATCCGCTCCTGTTGTATTGCATAATACGGCTGTTGCTGGTGTCGGCGATATACAGATTATTGCTTGAATCCACGCCCACACCGGCGGGGTTTTTAAGAACAGGGACACCCGAGCCGTTACCCTGTACGGTATATCCGTAAACGCCACAGCCACCGCCACTTGTACATCTCTGAAACCGATCATTGTTAGTGTCCGCTATCCAAAAATAACCCAAAGAATCAAGGGCAATCCCCGGCGGCGGGCTTGCGATGACCTGAGACAGATTCGGCGGCACAAAATAAATAAAGCAGGCATTGTTGTTGGCGACCGTCATGCTGCCGCCATTGAGATTGACAAGGGGCGTGATTCCTACGGTCGAAGCATCTCCCGCCACCGGCGTATAACTGAATGCAAGCGAGCTGCCTGCCCCGCTTGCCGTGGTGGTGGGCACTGAATGCGAGTTGCCCATAAAATTAAGCGTGAGGGAGGGATTTGACGAGCCGCCGCTGTAGGTAACCGTATTGGGGAAGGTTAGGGTAAACGGCATCGCCTGTCCGGGAAGGTAGACGCCAGCAGGAGGAGGCGTCACCTCCACCGCATTTTGAATAGCGGCAGGTATCATATTGAGTGCATAAGACGGGCTGGCATACATGACGATATCGTCGAAATAGACCGTCTGTTGTTTTTTAACAAAGTTCGTAAGGGTTGTCTGGGCGGTAAATGAAAGATCAACATGGGCGTTGGTGAGCTGATCAACATCGGTGCAACCCGGGCTGATGGAAATAGCCGGATAGCCTGAGCAGCTGTAACCGGCATTAAGACGGCTACCCGTACCTGCTGCGCCTGTGCCGGGGGTGGGTATCCATGCGCCATGCCCATCCGCCCCATGACTTACCAACACCACCACCGCATTTTGCTGCTGGGTAACAAAGTTATCGGTCACCGTCATTTGAGGCTCGCTGGTACCCGACGTGACGGGAAGAAGTGCAGCAGAGGGCCAGCAACCGGTACTCGTAGTGCCCGTAGCATTGGTATCAACCGCATAGGTGATGAAACGCCCATAGCCATCAATAGCGGCATCCACGGGAAGGCCCAGTGTCTTCACCGGTATGATACCCGTTGCGATATGATCCGTAATATCCACGGGAACGCCGGCAAGGCTATTATTGCAATTTCCGGTGGAACCAGAATTGCCTACTGCCACGCCAAACCCGCTATTGCCCATCGCCACGGTGCCATCTGCAGGGCATGGCAGTGTGCCATTGGCAAGTTCGTAGGTACGCAGCGCTGCAAACACGTTGTTCATCTTAGTTTGGGAGAGTGTGGCAGCCGTGAGCTTGCTCTGTGTGCCCGGTAACATCACAACCAGCACGAGCGCCGCAATAGTCAAAAGTATACTGAGCTGGATAAGGGTGAATCCGCTCTGCGCGGCAGACACGGAGGGGCAATTTTTCTGGCCCAAATTAAAGGACATAGGTGGTGCATCCATCTTCTCTTCGATGATAGCGCAGACGGTAAAAAAGAACAAGACTCATCGAAAACTGATAGTGGCTGCATTAAACTGCATTTTGCGCTAATTTAGGCTTATACCTGCCTCAGGAGACCTATGAAATACGCTTTGCCCCTTGCCCTTTTATTGCTTGCAAGCGCCTGTTCGCCGCCGCCTACGGCAAAGGAAATGGCATTGCGTGCTGACTTTGCCGACTGCCTTAGCGAGGCCAAAGAATCTGTGCCCGACTATCTATATCCCACCGCGCATTATGAACAGGAAACCCTTCCTGACGACCGCGGCATACTGCGCACACATAATGTGTTGGTAGAGCCTGATTACGCCGTTACCGAACCGCTCGACAAGGAACGTATGGGCTTGATAACGCCCTGCATGCGTGAAAAGGGCTGGCGAAATCAGCAGACGCAGGCCGAATGGGACAGGGTCAGATTACTCACTCATTGACCGCGCCGCAGGTTCGCCTATAAACAGTGGCATGCCCACCACCGCCCATAAACGTCGCGGACTGATGTTTGTGCTTTCCTCGCCTTCAGGCGCAGGCAAGACGACACTTTCCCGCCGCCTGCTCGAGATGGATACGCATCTGGCGCTTTCCATTTCCGTCACCACCCGTCCCAGGCGCAGCAATGAAATGGAAGGACGCGACTACCACTTCATCAGCGAAACGCGTTTTCAGGAAATGGTCCGGCAGAACGAATTGCTCGAGCACGCCACCGTGTTCGACTATCATTACGGCACACCTGCCAAGCACGTACTCGACAGACTCACCTCCGGCACCGACGTATTGTTTGACATCGACTGGCAAGGCACGAGGCAACTCTCACGCGTCGCTCGCGAAGACCTGGTGAGCGTATTCATCCTGCCGCCATCGATGAAGGAACTTGAGCGCCGCCTGCGCACCCGCGCGCAGGACAGCGACGAGATCGTAGCACGCCGCATGTCCAAAGCCACCGCCGAGATCAGCCATTGGCAGGAATATGACTATGTGCTGGTCAACGATGATCTCGAAGCCACCACCGAACGCGTGATGTGCATTCTGCAGGCCGAACGCATGAAGCGCCCGCGCCGTCCGCAGCTCGAAAGCTTTATTAGGTCTTTAAAATAATTGCTCTGTAAACGCCTAGCTCAGCCTGCTGACCTCGTTTATTATGCCTTACGACCTTTCGTGGATAGGCGGAGGAGTGCTATACGACGACCTCGCGCGAAGCGCGCGGGGGTAAGCGTATGCGAAGGGGGCAGTGAGCCCCCTTGCAAATATTACTATTTCGGTCCGACCATGGTTTCGGGCTTCACCCACTGGTCGAACTGCTCGGACGTGAGAAGTTTCAGGGCCATGCCTGCTTCCTTAAGCGAGGTGCCTTCCTTATGCGCCTTCTTGGCGATTTTGGCGGCGTTGTCGTAACCGATATGCGGATTAAGCGCGGTCACCAGCATGAGCGATTCATTCATGAGTTTGGTGATGCGCTCTTTATTGGCTTCGATGCCGACGACACAATTGTCGGTGAAGCTCACGGCGCAATCGGTAAGCAGGCGGATGGATTGCAGCACATTGTGAATGATCATCGGCTTAAACACGTTGAGCTCGAAATGCCCGGTCGCACCGCCGATAGTCACGGCCACATGATTGCCCATCACCTGAGCTGCCACCATCGTCATCGCTTCGGACTGGGTGGGATTGACCTTGCCCGGCATGATCGAGGAGCCGGGTTCGTTCTCCGGCAAACTCAGCTCGCCAAAACCGCAGCGCGGGCCTGAGCCCAGCAGACGTATGTCGTTGGCGATCTTCATGAAAGAGACGGCAATCGTGTTGAGCACGCCGCTGGTTTCCACCATCGCATCATGTGTTGCGAGCGCTTCAAATTTGTTGGGCGCGGTGACAAACGGCAGCTTGGTGAGCTTGGCCACTTCCTGCGCAAATGCCTCGGCAAATCCTTTTTTGGCATTAAGCCCGGTGCCCACTGCGGTACCGCCCTGCGCAAGTTCGTAGAGTGCAGGCAGCGCGCCTTCCGCGCGGCGGATGGCGTTTTCCATCTGCTTCACATAGCCTGAAAATTCCTGCCCGAGCGTCAGCGGCGTGGCATCCTGCAAATGCGTGCGGCCGATCTTGATGATCGACTTAAACTCATTCGCCTTGTCATTGAGCGCATTGCGCAGCTTCTGCAGCGCCGGGATGAGATGATGCGCAATTTGCATCGCAGCGGCGATATGCATCGCGGTCGGGAACGAATCGTTGCTCGACTGGCCCATGTTCACGTGATCGTTGGGATGCACGGGCTTCTTACTGCCCATCTCGCCGCCCGCCATTTCAATCGCCCGGTTGGAGATCACTTCGTTGGCGTTCATGTTGGTCTGCGTGCCTGAGCCCGTCTGCCAGACGACGAGCGGGAAATGATTATCGAGCTTGCCTTCCATCACTTCGGTGGAGGCTTTGACAATGCCTTCGCCCAGCGGTTTATCGAGCACACCCAGCTGCATATTGACCGTGGCGGCGGCCCGCTTGAGCGTGCCCAGCGCGTGGATGAGCGGAGCCGGCATGGTCTGCCCCCCGATCTTGAAATTACCGAGCGAGCGCTGTGTCTGCGCGCCCCAGTACTTATCGGACTCTACATCGATAGCGCCGAAGCTGTCGGTTTCGCTGCGCGTTTTCATAGGAGATTTCCTGAGCTTGCTGTTGATGCCCTATCTGTAATAAAGTGCCTCCCCTATGGCAACCGCTAAAAAGATAGCACCCGACTACTGGCTTAAGGCCAAACGCCATCTGTGCAAGGCGGATCCGGTGCTGGCACGCTTCATCCGCGCCTATAAAGGTGAGGCACTGGTGAGCCGCGGCAGCGCGTTTTTCTCGCTCGCGCGTGCCATCGTCGGCCAGCAGATTTCTGTAAAAGCTGCACAGAGCGTATGGAAAAAACTCGAAGCCGGCGTAGGCAGCGAAGTATTGCCCGAGGCGATACTCGATACAGATGTGCCGACCTTGCGCTCCTGCGGCCTATCCGGCCAAAAGACAATTTATCTTAAGGAGCTGTCGCAGTTCTTTGTCGCGCGCAGCAAACCACAATGGCACAGGCAGTCAGATGAAGAAGTCATTACCGATCTTATTTCTATCAAAGGTATCGGCAAATGGTCGGCAGAGATGTTTCTCATTTTCCATCTCATGCGGCCGGACGTTTTTCCCATCGGCGATCTCGGTCTGCGCAAGGCAATCGAGCGCCATTACAATAAAGGCAAGTCCATGCCGCCCGCCAAAATGCACAAACTCGCCGAAAAATGGCGCCCTTACCGCTCGATGGCGACCTGGTATCTATGGCGCAGCCTCGATCCTGTACCTATTGAATATTAACAGGGCGCGCAAGAGCCAATAAACCCTAGGCGCTAGCCCGCAACTTCCTGCGTGGCCGCAAGCAAAAGATGATGCATCTGTGCACGAATATCATGTTCGCTGATGATAGCGCCGCCTTTATTCAGATCGTCTTTGATCTTCGCCAGCAGCGATTCCTGATGTGCATGTTCGATATTGAGCGTGGCCAGCGCGCGGGCATATTCCTCCGCCGCGCTGCTTTTAAGCCCCATTTTTTCTGCTACCCAAAAACCCAGCAGCTTGTCGCGGCGCGCACGGATTTTAAATTCCGTTTCTTTATCATGTGCATACTTGTTTTCCGCCGCTTTTTCTTTATCATTGAAACTCGTCATATTTTCCTTCCATTTTCCGTGGTCTCCATTATGAAGGACATCTACCATGCCCCCCAAACGAACCGCAAGCAGAACCATGAACAGACGCGTACCCATCTACGAAGGCAAGGCCAAGCAGCTTTTTGAAGGCCCCGAGCCCGGCACGCTCATCCAGCATTTCAAGGATGATGCCACGGCTTTCAATAATGCCAAAAAAGGCGTAATCAACGGCAAAGGCGTGATTAATAACCGCATTTCCGAGTATCTGATGCTGCGTCTTTCTGACATCGGCATTCCCACCCATTTTATCCGCACGCTCAATATGCGTGAGCAACTGGTCAAGGCGGTCGAGATCATCCCGCTTGAAGTCATCGTGCGTAACGTTGCCGCCGGCAGTTTCGCCCAGCGCTTCGGCATTGAGGAAGGCGCGGCACTGCCCTATCCGATCATCGAATTCTGCCTCAAAAGCGATAAACTGAATGATCCGATTGTCGCGCCGGAAATCATCGTTGCGTTCCAATGGGCCCAACCCAGCGAACTGGAAGACATCACCTCCATGGCACTGCGCATCAACGATTTCCTCAGCGGCCTGTTCCTGGGCGCAGGCATTCGCCTGATTGACTTCAAGATCGAATTTGGCCGCCATTACGAAGGCAATACCGTGCAGGTGATCCTGGCCGACGAGATCAGCCCCGACTGCTGCCGCCTGTGGGACACCAAGACCGGCGAGAAAATGGACAAAGACCGCTTCCGCCGTGATTTGGGAAAGGTCGAGGAAGCCTACCGCGAAGTGGCGCGCAGGCTCGGTGTGCTGCCCGGTGAAAACGATGTCGCCATTGCCAAGCCGCCGGTGAAAAAAGCCGTAGTGAAGCTCTCCGCCGTCACCAAGAAAAAGAAGAAATAGCCATGAAAGCGAAAATCCATGTCACGCTTAAGAACGGCGTGCTTGATCCGCAGGGCAAAGCCATCAACGGCGCGCTGCATCAGCTGGGTTTTGCCGATGTCGGCGAAGTGCGCCAGGGCAAATACATCGAAGTCGAGCTTGGCGAAAAGGACAAGAAAAAGGCACATGACGCGGTGGACGCCATGTGCCGTAAATTGCTTGCTAATACCGTGGTGGAAAACTACCGCTTCGAGCTGGATTAAGCCCGGGTAATTCCTTTAGTGAAGGTAATCGGGTTCTTTATCATCTCACCCCAGCTATGGCCATGGTAGGCGCCTGCACCGATACGGGCGGCGGCATACACACACAGAGCGGTGGTGAGTACGCGACCAAACGTCCATTTCTTCTTGCCGGTCTGCTCATCCACCGGACGGCTGACCACAGCGCCGACCGCAGTGGCAGCGACAGCAGCAGCGGCAGCATATTTCCAGCCTTTGCCGGTAGCGGCCAATACGCCTTCTTTATTAAAGCCGAATGTCTTTGTGAGATAATCTTCGTTCACCAGCTTGCCAAGGTCGCCGAGGTTTTTCTTGCCCTCGCCTTCCATCAGCTTTTTCTTGGCTTCCTCGGTCAGGTGCAACTCATCGACGCTGTAATGCACCGCGCCGTTAAACGAGGCGAGCTTGTCTTTATTGTCTCCCACTTTCTTGATGCCTTCGATATATTTTTCACCTGCCGCCTTGGTATCGGGAGTGGCGAGGCCTAAAAACTCCTTAATTTTTGTGGCAAATTCGCTCATCCATGATTCATGATGGGCGGCCTGTTTGGTGTATTCTTCAATACCGGGAGTGAGCGCCTTGGTAATGCGCAGTTTATCTTTATCGTCCTTGGCAACTTTCAATGCCGCTTCCGCAGCTTCATGAATTCTCGTACCAATCGTGTCCTGGCCGATTTTTACAGCAGCCTGCCCAGCAGCGGTTTTGGCTGTATCAAGAGCAGCGGTTGCATTTTTGAGTTCTTCGGCAATATCAGCCATGGCGTGTCTCCTAATTATTTTTCGCGTTCGATTGGTGTCTTAATTTCTTGTTAGCGTATAAATTCTTTATAACATGACTATAGGCAAAATGTGTTACAATTGGGTTAATATTATGTGACAAAAGCATGATGATTGTTTATCTGTTAGGCGTGCTTATTTTTAGATAAAAATATACAACATATTGTAATATAATAATTAATTATCAGTTGAGTTCCATCATGCGTTCTGCCGTTATTATTTTTCCGGGCTCCAATTGCGATCGTGATGCGCTTACCGTCCTGCAGTTGACCGGCTGTAAGCCTGAAAAAGTCTGGCACGCAGACTCCACCCTGCCCGATTGCGATCTGGTGGTGGTGCCAGGCGGATTCTCGTATGGTGATTATTTGCGCTCTGGCGCCATGGCCGCACATTCTCCTGTCATGCGCGAAGTCATTAAACATGCAGGTCGCGGCGGACGCGTGCTGGGTATCTGCAATGGATTCCAGATTTTAACCGAATCAGGGCTGCTGCAAGGCACGCTGATGCGTAATGCCAAACTTAAATTCCTGTGTCGTGATGTGTTCCTGCGCGTAGAGAATAATACCACCGCGTACAGTTCGGCCTATGACAAGGGGCAGGTCATCAAGGTGCCGATTGCCCATCATGACGGTAATTATTTTACCGATGCTGCCACGCTTAAATCGCTCGAAGATAATGATCAGATCGCGTTTCGCTATTGCGATGAAAAAGGCGGCCTTACTCCGGATGCCAATCCCAATGGGTCGCTAAGCCATATCGCAGGCATATATAATAAAGAGAAGACGGTGCTGGGCATGATGCCCCATCCCGAACGCCATGCCGACCCGCTAACCGGTGGAATTGACGGCAGAGCTATGTTTGAAAGCCTGCTGGCGGCCTAATATCGCCATGAGCGTAATAAAACCTTAACTTCTGGGGTATATAGTAGCGTGATAGCATAAGGCTGTACTTTTAGAGAATCGTTATGCCCTATATCGTCCCTACTACCGAAGCACCCACCTACTGGAACAAGAACGCTGCGCTTGGCGCACTTATCGGCACGCTTTTCTTTCCCGTCATAGGCACGGCTATCGGCGGCGCGATCGGCGGCTATATCGGCAACGAGCGCATGACGCGCGAACTCATCGGCGGCAAAGTGGTCAAAGAGCCGTCCTTCTGGAATATGAA
Source organism: Alphaproteobacteria bacterium (assembly GCA_013289445.1). The sequence goes on along the minus strand of JABCZZ010000006.1, from coordinate 46,849 downwards.
AACCGCTATCGGCGCCTTACTGGGTAAAATGGGCGGCGGCATAGTGGGCGCCATGGTCGGCGGCGCCATTGCATTGCTGTCCTTCGGATTCTTCCCTGCCATTCCTTGTATCTACGCCGGTATTGCCCTGGGTGCCCTTGGCGGACTTATCGGCGGGCTTATCAAAGGCGGCGAGATAGGACAAGCGGAAATGCAGCGCGACTATCTGGCAGCACAACAGAACCAGGGAACATCGCGCCAGCCTACACAGGCAAGGGGAATGGAATTTGATAACGCGATGCCGACGGGCAAATCCTATAGCGCTGACATCTCTTCTTCACGACAGCAGAATCTAACCCCAGGCACCAGCCGCGCTTAATTTTATAGGGATAAATCATCTATGCAGTATGGGAATGGGGTAAACTATATAGGTTACGACAATTTCGGCCCCAGCATGCAGGAGATGCAATTGCTCGGGTTGCAGCAGCGAGCGCAATATATCCAGGATATGTTCGGCGCCAAACCTTTGGATATGGGGGCGTACCGTCTCAAAAACAATTTGAAGAGTGATTATGGCAAAGCCTCGGTCTACGCCTTAACGGGTGGCGCCATAGGCTCCATAGCGTTGTGTTACTTTCTGCTGCCGGGCATGCTGATGGGATTGGCAATGGGAGCTCTTCTGGGCGGAGCAATCTCGCTCAACAAAGATACCAGCAGGGCAATGAATGCCTATGCTTCCTACCTCAATGATTTTGCCGCCCAAGCACGCACGGCCCATGAGAAACAAAAAGTTCAGGCACCCGTCATAGAGCAAAACACCAGCAAGGCACCTCAGAAGCAATGGACGTCAGGCGTCGAAGCCGACCGCAGCAAACCCACCACTCAGTCCTTGCCTTAATTCCCCCACTTTACATCTTCCGTCGCTTGCTTTAGCGTGCGGACCATGAAAGCAACAAGCGCTGCAAGCCCCTCCCACCCTGCCTGCGCCATCAGTCCCGCGGCAATCGCCGAACACGGACTGACGCGCGAAGAATATGCGAAAATTCTTACTATTCTCGGTCGCGAACCCAATCTCACCGAGCTTGGCATTTTCTCGGTAATGTGGAGCGAACATTGCTCTTACAAGACCACGCGCAAATGGCTGGGCACCCTGCCCACCAAAGCGCCGCATGTTATCTGCGGCCCCGGCGAAAACGCAGGCGTAATCGATATCGGCGACGGCCAGGCCGCCATCTTTAAAATGGAGTCGCACAACCATCCTTCTTACATCGAGCCTTATCAGGGCGCAGCCACTGGCGTAGGCGGCATTCTGCGCGACGTGTTCACCATGGGTGCGCGTCCTATTGCCAACATGAATGCGCTACGCTTCGGTGATCCCAGCCATCCCAAGACAAAGCATCTGGTGGCAGGCGTGGTTTCCGGCATCGGCGGTTACGGCAATTGCGTGGGTGTGCCCACCGTCGGCGGCGAATGCACATTTCATCCGTCTTACAACGGCAATATCCTGGTGAATGCCATGACGGTGGGCATCGCCAACACCAACAAGATTTTTTATTCCAAGGCCGCGGGTATCGGTAACCCGGTGGTGTATGTGGGCTCGAAAACCGGGCGTGACGGCATTCACGGCGCTACCATGGCATCGGCAGAGTTCGACGAAAACTCTGAAGAAAAACGCCCGACCGTGCAGGTGGGTGATCCCTTCACCGAGAAATTGCTTATCGAGGCCTGCCTGGAGCTCATGGCCACCGATGCGATCGTTGCCATTCAGGATATGGGCGCTGCCGGCCTCACCTCTTCCTCGCTCGAGATGGCGGGTAAAGGCGAATGCGGCATCGAGCTCCATCTTGAAAAGGTGCCCATGCGCGAAGAAGGCATGACACCATACGAAATCATGCTCTCGGAATCGCAGGAACGCATGCTGATGATTCTCAAGCCTGAAAAAGAAGCGCTCGCGCGCGCCATCTTCGAGAAGTGGGAATTATCTTTCGCCACCATCGGTACCATCACCGACACAGGCCGCATTGTGCTCAAGATGCACGGCAAGACTTACGCCGACCTGCCGGTAGCCCCTATCAGCACCGATGCGCCGGTCTACGACCGCCCCTATGTCAAGACACCGGCACGCAAGGCAGCAATGATTGCCGCACGCGATGCAAAAAAACTTGGCGGCGATCTGCGCAAGCTGCTGGGCTCGCCGGACATCGCAAGCAAGCACTGGATCTGGGAGCAATACGACCACATGGTGATGAACGACACAGTCATGCGCCCGGGTGGTGATGCTGCCGTGGTGCGCGTGCACGGTACCCCCAAGGCACTCGCCATCACTACCGATTGCACACCGCGCTATTGCTACGCTGATCCGTATGAAGGCGGCAAGCAGGCCGTGGCCGAGACCTGGCGCAATCTTACCTGTGTGGGCGCCAAGCCACTTGCCATCACCAACTGCCTTAATTTCGGCAATCCTGAAAAGCCTGAGATCATGGGCCAGATTGTCGGCTGCCTGGAAGGTATGCGCGAGGCCTGCCTGGCGCTTGATTACCCGGTCATCTCGGGCAATGTGTCGCTTTATAATGAAACGTCGACAGGTGCGTCGGCTTCCGCCGTGCAGCCTACTCCAGCCATCGGCGGTGTGGGCATCCTTGCCAACGTCACCAAACATGCCGTCAATTATTTCACGGCCGAGGGGCATCACGTGGTGCTTATCGGCAAGACCGCAGGCCATCTGGGAAGCTCGCTTTACTTACGCGAAGTGCTTGGCCGCGAAGAAGGGCCGCCGCCGCCCGTCGATCTCACCGCCGAATGTGACAACGGCAACTTCGTGCGCGAGCTTATCGCTTCGGGACGCATCGCAAGCGCGCATGATCTATCTGACGGCGGGTTGTTGGTGGCACTGGCCGAAATGGGTTTTGCCAAAGGCATCGGCGCCATGCTCACTTTCCCGCAAACTGACGATCTGTATGGCTTTGCTTTCGGTGAAGATCAGAGCCGCTACCTGCTTGCCATTCCCGCCGAACATACCCAGAATATTCTACAGGAAGCGATCAGCAAAAAAGTGCCTGCCCTGCTGCTGGGTAAAACCGCCAAGGACACGCTTGCGATCGAAGGATTGCTTAATGAATCCATCATCGCGCTGCGCGACATCCACTCTGCATGGCTTCCGGGCTATATGTCGAACGAATGATGGTCAAAGAAAAATATCTTTATCCATGCATTGTTGCTCTCTACGCCATCGCCATGCTCTATTCGGTTTTGCTGGGGCTCACACATCCCAACCGCAACTGGGACATGATCTGCTATCTGGGCAGCGTCGTCTCATGGCAGGAAAAAACGCCTGAGACCATCTATTCCACTTCCATGGGCATCGTGAAGGACACCATGCCGGACTGGCTTTATCAGCAATTCATCGAAAATCCGCTCTCGTCCAGCCCAGCGGCCTATATACAGCAGCTTCCCTTCTGCCAGGTAAAGCCACTTTACAATGTTTCCATGTGGTTTTTTCATCAGACCGGCATGGCGCTCACCACTGCCAGCTGGGTGACATCTACGGTAAGCTTCGCCATTCTTGCCATCTTGCTGTTTCTCTGGCGTCCGCATTGTATGGGGCGCAGCGCATGGCTCTTAATGGTGCTGGCGCTCGCGTTCTTCTGGGAGGACTGGCCGTTTGCAACGCTCGCACGCTTCTCTACACCCGATGCGCTTTGCACCATGCTCTGCATTGCTGCGCTGTTTGCCTGGCTTGAGCGCAAATCATTTCGTTATTTCTGCCTCTTCGGCTTGCTTGCCACGCTCGCACGTCCTGATTCCATCATCCCGCTTGGAATCTATACAGCCTATTTTGCCACCTTAGCACCAAAGCCGCAGCGCGCACCGCTCTTCGACGCGGTATTCTTTTGCGCCCTGCTGCTGATTTCCAATGTCGTTGTAAAGCATATCACGCAGGGCCCTAATTACACCTATGAGCATTTTTATATCTATAGCTTCTTCAATAAAAACCCCAATCCGGCAACCATGTCCGACCACCTCACTTTTGATATGTACTGGCAAAGTTTTACCGTCGGTCTTAAAGACTTTTTCACGTTGCCGCGTACCATCATGCTGGTCATCATCAGCCTTGCTGGAGGCTTCAGCTATTACATGAGGCCCGCGCCTGGAAAGGCCAATCGTTTATGGCTTGACCTGCTGCTCGTCACGTGGGGCGCCTGGGCCGTGCGTTTCATCTTATGGCCCGCCGCGCTGGAAAACCGGTTTTATTATGGCTATTGCCTGGTTATATTGTTTGCCAGCGGCGAATTGATCGCGCCGTTTACCGCTTCTGCATGGAAAATACTGCAAACGTTCCGCAAGCAGCTCAACAGTTAATCCTCACTGGAGTGTTCTGATGAAAATATCCTCCATGCAAAAGATTGATTTTTATGCGGGCGTGCCCCTCACGTTTGCCTGCGGATTATACCTGAAGACCAAGCATTTTTTTAAGCCGCAGGAGAAAAAGATTCCTTCGCAGGTGCGCCACATCCTGTGTATCGAGCTTTCGGAAATGGGCTCGATGGTGCAGCTGGCGCCGCTGATTGCCAAGATGCAGGCCACCTATCCTCAGGCGGCCATTACCTTCGCCACCTTCCGCTCTTCGGCACCTATCCTGCATATTTTAGGCATGATCGATAAAGAAAGAATCCTCACGCTGCGCACGAATAATCTTTTCCTGTTCACCCTTGATCTGATGCGCATGATTCTTGCGTTTACACGCACAGATTTTGATATGGTTTTTGATTTTGAATTATTCTCGCGCATCAGCAGCCTGCTTTCGTTCTTTTCCGGCGCGCCCGTGAAGGTGGGGTTCGACAATTTCCAGGCCGAAGGGCTCTATCGCGGCAAATTTCTTACCCATCCGGTGACCTATAATCACCATCAGCACATCGCCAAGAATTTTTTTGGCATGTGGTATGCACTCGGCGAAAACTGGGGCGATTTGCCGCATACCAAACGCGTGATCCCCGATGAAGAGATACGTCTGCCCGCCATTGCGCTTGCCCAGAAGCCGCAGGAAGTCGAGGCATTGCGCGCTAAATTGCATGCGGCATTTCCTTCGCTCAAGGACGCAAAGAAGCTGGTATTGCTCAATCCTAATTCGAGCGAGGCGCTACCGCTGCGGCGCTGGCCGATGCAATATTATCTCGAGCTGACGCGCAGACTTTCCGATCATGCCGATGTCCATATCGCGGTGACGGGCGGGCCGGACGAGCGCGAGGACGCACGCGTCATCTGCACGGCGCTTCAGCATGCGCGCGTAGTGGATCTGTCGGGCTTCACCAGTATGGGCGAGCTGATTTCGCTATACCGCATCGCCGACCTCATGATCACCAATGACAGCGGTCCGGCACAGTTCGCCGCGCTCGCGCAGATGAAGACCATCGGTCTCTTTGGGCCGGAAACGCCGGCGCTCTATGGGCCGCTCAATCCCAACGGTTACAATTTCTTTAAAAATCTGCATTGCTCACCCTGCTACGCCGCACAAAATCATCGGCGCTCGCTATGCACTAACAATCTCTGCATGCAGCTGATTACGGTCGACGAAGTGTATAGCAAGGCGAAAGAAATGCTGGCGCTGGCCGCGTAAATCAGCGCGGCACTTTGACAGGCTTGCGGTCCTTGTCGATGGCGACATAGACGAAACGCCCTTCGGTAACTTTCTGCTTCTCGCCGCCTTCCATGCGATCAACGATAGTATCGACCTTGACGGTGATGCTGCTCTTGCCGATCTTTTCAATGTAAGAATAGCATTCAAGGCAGTCGCCGATGAGCACAGGAAGCAGGAACTGGATATTCTCCATTGCCACCGTCACGACGCGGGTCTTGGCGAGCTTGCGCGCAGGGATGGAACCCGCGATATCCATCATGCTTAAAATCCAGCCGCCGAAAATATCGCCGTCGGGATTGGCATCCTTCGGGAGCGCAACAACGCGTATGGAAGGCTCGGGCATAAACTACCTTGCGGGATTGAGGTTGCTAAGGCTATAACCCGATTGCCCCATATCTATCAACCTTAAACTGGTGCCCTCATGCCCATGCCCGCTTGTGAGATTGAACGCCTGATGCGCACCGCCTTTCCGGATGCGCAAATTACGCTTGTCGATCTGGCAGGGGACGATGATCACTATGAACTTACCGTCATTTCAAAGGCTTTTGCAGGCAAATCAAGGGTAGCACAGCATCAGATGGTCTATGCAGCCCTGGGGGGCCAGATGGGCTCAAAGCTGCATGCGCTGGCTCTTAAGACGCAAGCCGGAACGTGACAAAACGCCTATTTTCGCTATACTTCATGATCCCTGAACATTGAACTTCATAAGGACCTCTCATGAGCGATAATCCGGCATTCACCCAAATCAAAGAGACTATCGACAAGAACGACATCGTGTTGTTCATGAAAGGGACGAAGAAAATTCCGCAATGCGGCTTCTCCGCCACCGTCGTGCAGATTCTCGAGCGCTCGGGCGTGGACTACAAGGATGTCAATGTGCTGGCCGACCCCGCGCTGCGCGAAGGCATCAAGCAGTTCAGCCAGTGGCCGACCATTCCGCAGCTTTACATCAAGGGCGAGTTCATCGGCGGCTGCGACATCGCGCGTGAGATGTACGAATCGGGAGAGCTTGCGACATTGCTGAAAGACAAAGGCATCCTGAAGGCTGCCTGATCTAATTAGGTTTATCGATTTTTTCTTCTTCCGTTTTGAAATCGCATTTCTTGTTCACGCCAATGACCAGCAGATGGCGTTTGCGCTCCTGTAGCGCTGCGATTTCCTCACGCTCGGCGGTGCCGAAATCCATGAAGAGCGCCGGCACATAGAGAAACACCGCCGCCGCACCGAAAAATGCGTTCTGGTAGGTTTTGTCCTCTTCTTTCTTGAGGCGCACGATATCCTGATCGATCATGGTGAGCTCGGTGGCCAGCGCCTGGCAGGATTTCAGATCGTCGTTATATTCGGAAACGGCGACCGGCGTGGCTTTTCTTGCTGCACATCCCGCAAGGATGGCGACCATAAGAACGATACTGAGAAGTTGCTTCAAGTGCCGCGGCCAGTGCCTTGAGCGGGGCCTTTGATGCCCGCTGACGGCGCAAATGTTCCGAGGTCGGCTTCACTCACCTGCACCCTATCGACCACCACACCATTCTTGACCAGAATCTTGCCTGCCTGGCTTACTGCAGTGGCAATGTCGGGACGTGCGCGCACCAGATTTTTTATGCGATCAAGCGTCTGGCGCGCTGACTGCGCAAACATATCGCGCAATCGTGCAAGCGTACCGTGGGAGGGAATATCTGCCACTTCTCTGCCCGGTTGCCTAAGCTTGCGCTTGGCCAGTGCGGCGGAGAATTTTTTACGCATGTTATCGCGTATATTGGCCGGAAGCGTTTCGAGCATGACTTCCAGAACCTGCTCGGGATTTTCGCCTTTGGCCACCGCCTCGACCGCTTTAGCGATCATCTGATCGAGCTTCTGGTCTTGATTAGTGTTCTGCGTGCGCGCGTCACCGGAGGAGTTGGAATTAGGTTTTGCCATACGTGTTAATATTTACCTGCGTTAGGGCTCTCTATTTGCACCATTGTGACTAAAAAACCTAAAATACTCCAGAATTATTGTCATGAATCCGTCATGGTCTTGTGGTAAAATCGGCAGGTATGAAAGTCACGCGCCCATCGCTCTTATGTCGAACGTTTCTTTTTATGGCTCTTGCAAGTGGCATGAGCGCAGGCGAATGTTACGCGGCAATTCCAGCGGTGATCTTGCCACCGCCTGCCGTAACGCCCGTGGCCGCCAGAGAACTGACAGCCGCACATTTAATCCCGGTGGCCGCTAGGGAGCTGACTGCGGCGCATTTGACCGCGGTGGCCGCGATTGAGCTTCATCCCGCCCCGCTCAATGCTGTGGCACCAAGAGAACTTACGCCCATTTCAGCAAATCCCGTCGGCGGTGCGGCTGCGGGGGCAACATCTTCTACACTTCCTGCCAATGCCATATCCCCACCTGTGCAGACGGCCGCGCCAACTCAGGCGGAAAATCCGCTTGAACCTGCACCGGTCTGGCAACCTGTGGCACATAACTCCTCGTTGACCGCTGCTGACTTCAATCCGGCAGTCTATTAAAGCCGTTCATTATATTTGTTTTATTATTCAGTATGTTGGAAAATTCCGACACAGCATTTCGTCACCCAAAATTAATACTTTGCTAAGCACCTGCATGGTAAAGTGATTCCTATAGTTTTGGAGCGCGCCGATGGAATATTCACGTATCGATGCCAAAGGCCATTTCACTGATGAGCAACCCACTTCTTTGGTCGTCGGTAGCAGCGCTGGTGTAGATGAAAAGCCAGGATTCGCCAAACAGGTCAAAGCCATTCTTGAAGAGCGAGGTCTGCAAGGCATGGAGCCGATGGGCCAATGGGGCGTCGTTATTCCCATAGCGGAAATAAAAAAGCTTGGAGCGAATTTAGACGCTGCACTCGACGAAGTGGAAGCCCAGGCAAACGCACGCATCGCCGTGAACATGTCATTCGCCAAACCCGCACCAACACAGGAACCTCCGCCCACGACGATAAAAACTACGCCGGCTTTTGAGGCACCCCTCATTGCTCAGCAGAACCCGCCCGCAAGTAACATTTTGGCGAAACCTGATTCGGGCAAACCGTTGCAACCCACCGCTTTGCACGCAAAGGAAAACGGAAGCTGGGAGCTGAGTTTCCCCGACAGCGCCAGCACCCATGACATCGCAAAATTTCTCAAAGAAAATAATATTGCCGGCACGATGATCATCAGCAAGATGGGAGCTCGTCCCGGTGAAATCCATTTGCGCCCCAATTCAAAAGAAGGCATTGAAGCGGTCAAAGACTGGGGCATAGATCATATGCCGTCAGCAAAATGTATCAATGTCGAACAGATGCTGGATGGCGCAGTCGTCGCCTCTAATACGACCTGGGAAAGGTCAAGACTGAGTAATGACCAATCAAATTATCGCGCGATAGTCGGCAGTGCAAAAGAAGGCAGAAACCTGAAAGATTCCTTGGTCGCAGCCAGCAGCGGAAAGCTTAAACCCGATCAGGTGCAGGTAGATGATAAGCATCCCGATAAAGTCCGGGTCAGGGTATTTGGCGATGCCATCGCCATCGCAGAGGGCATTGTTTGCAAAGCCAAAGAAGCACGCAACTACGACCCCATAGGCGAGGCTTACCAAGGCATTATCGTGTCTGCAAAAGACTTCAAACCGGAGCTGGATTCGCCGCAGATGCATAAGCTCAAATCTGTCACGGGGGGCGCACAAGGCGTGCAAGCAGGCACAAGCACGATGCCCACTGCCGCATTCGCCTATCAAAGCGGTGTTGAAGTAAAGACCCGCGGATAGCATTAAGATCCATAAGAACATGACTGAACAAAGCACCACCGTCGAAGACGATAATACAGTGGCCACTGCCCAAGAAGCAGGGCTTGAGACACTCTCACTAATGCTGGTGGATCTCTATGTAGCCAAAGGCTACCGACTTAAAACCCTTGCCGCCAAACTCGCTATTCCCGAAAAAGAATTTATGCGCTTTACCAATGGCGAACTCGACGTTTTCTCACCGGAAAAACTCACCGAACTCGCGCTGGCACTGGGCTGCGACTCCACAGAGACGCTCTTGCAAGAGGCAAAAGCAGCGGAAATAAAGCGTCTGGAAAGAAATAAACTCGTGGGATTTAACTTTGCGGCCTGCGTTGAAGATATCGTCAATGGCGATGTTGTGCCTGGCCGGGTGGCCTATATTTTTGCCAAACCCAAACAGATATTTCCTAGCTCCATGAAGCTCCTGTGGGCCTCATCGCTTGAAGAAGAAATGGCACAATGGCATAAGAGCTGCGCAGCATTGCAGGAGCCGCAGAGAACCCAGCGCTTTAGCCGCTTGCGTCAGACGGCATTGGATCTTATCGAACAGCAGAAACTGGTCCCACCTGATGCAAAATTCATCGACGAGCATGCCCCACCACCTGAAACGGCACACTGGATTGAAGAGGAAAAGAAATTCTACTTTCATGCAAAACCTCCTGTGCAGATAAGAGTGTCTAGCTCTGAGACGCCAAAAAGTTCCTGGCCAAAACCCCTTACCGCGGCACCCGGCAAGACAGCACAGACGCCTGAAACTCGGCAGAACGCTCACATATTAGGGCCGGGAGTGCTCACCGGTACTTCGCTTGCCAAATGCGTTCCCACTGTCGTGCGCATGGGCATACCTACGCCCAGCATCGACAGAATATATGCCTCCACCAGCAAGGGCTTCCTCAATAAAACTTTTACGGACGAGGAGCTCAGACATATCTTCAATTCCGCACCGCTGAGGAGAGAATGGGGAGACATGCATGGTGCCTGCGTCAAGAAAGCCATCGAACTGGTAAGGGCAGGAAAAATTTATGAGCCTAAATGTTTTGGCGAACCATATAACAGTCTGATGACTACCAACTGGCGTTATAAAGGACAGAATCTTCTGGTGAAGGGCCGTAGCGATGGCTCGGAATTACTGCCTGCGTTACAGGAAATGAACATCATCCCGCAAGAAACTCAACCGTCAGGTGTCGGCAAAGGCTAATAATATGGCCGAATTAAAACCTCTGTCTTGCATTTACTGAAATGTAAGAACAGCGTTCTTTCTAATCTTGTTGTAGAATTGGTGCCCGCGGTCGGACTTGAACCGACAAGCGCTTTAACGCGCAACGGATTTTAAGTCCGTAGTGTTTACCATTTCACCACGCGGGCGTTGTTTCAATACACAATCTGTAGGGGGAAGCACTGTGTCGTTTATCCTACATATAGTATAAAAAATGCTTTTTACAGCAGATGTTTATTGTGAAAATCCACAGGTTGTGTATATAACGCATATAGATTTATGAGCGCAATCGATTTGTCCGAATCTATCCGGAGTGCGCTGTTTTACAAGACCGTAAGTTATACACAGGAGAGGATGAAATGAAAAAAACATTATTTGCCGCAAGCTTAGGAGCATTATTGGTCACCACGGCTTTTTCGGCGCAAGCGGACGAGCGCTGGCCCAGGTGGTACCTCGGTCTGACCGGTGACTATACAATTATGGGTAATGAGGATGTCTCTGGTAGCCGCGCCTCGTCATTGCAGCTCAACGACGGGTATGGTTTCGGCGGCGCGATTGGCTATTTGCCCAGTTCTTCGATTCCCCTCATCAATGCCTTACGCTTTGAAGCGGAAGTGAGTTACCACAGCAACGGCGTAAGCCGCGTTAACTTCAACGGCGGCGGACAAGTCAACGGTAATGGTAGCTACAGTTCTACCGCTTATATGGTCAATACGTACTATGATTATCCGATGAACTCACCCTGGTCGCCCTATATCGGTTTTGGCCTTGGTTTTGCCACCGTCCACCTGCCAACGAGCAGCGGTGCCGGCAATTCGGATGAAAGCGATAACGAGTTTGCCTATCAGGGTATGCTGGGTATCGGCTATACGCCGGACTCGATCCCCAATACGCAGTGGACACTGGGCTATCGTTATTTGGCCACCAGCGACCCCAGCTTTAATAATGTCTCGTCTAAATACAGCACCAACAACATCGAAGTTGGCGGCAAGTTCAGATTCTAACGCTACTTTCCCACCTTTTAAAGGCGTCCTTTCGGGGGCGCCTTTTTTGTTTTATGCTGGTTTCATGAGCACACTCTCTTTCACCGCATTACGCATCAAAGATTTCCGTCTGCTGCTGTTTACGCGTGTCTTCAGCATGATGGCGCTGCAGGCGCAAGCCGTGATCGTCGGCTGGCAAATCTACTCGCTTACGAAAAATCCCTTCATGCTTGGCCTCACCGGCCTGACGGAGGCCCTGCCCGCCATCGGCTGCGCGCTATTTGCCGGCCATGTGGTGGATATCAGCCGTCCGCATCGTGTCTATTTTCTGTCCATCGGCGCACTTACGCTCAATACCTTTACTTTGCTGCTGCTTGCCGGTGGCTTTATTGCTTTGCAGTCACATGCGGTCATCCTCGCTATTTTCATCGGCGTATTTATCTCCGGCGCTTCGCGTGGTTTTATCATGCCCGCTTCCTTTTCGCTGCTGCCACGCATTGTCACGCGCGCCGATATTTCGTCGGCTTCCGGCTGGTTAAGCAGCGGATTTCAGCTTGCCACTATCTGCGGCCCGGCCATCGCCGGCCTTGTCTACGGCGGTTATGGCGCCAGGGCGGCGTGGTTTCTGCCTACAAGCCTGATGCTTGCGGGATTGTGCATGCTTACCGGCATCAGCGACACACATCGCCGTTACCGCAGCGAACAAAAGCGCGAACCCGCACGTCAAAGTATTGCGGCGGGCTGGCGATTTATTCTTCATAACCGCGTGCTGCTCTCAGTGATGGCCCTCGATATGTTTGCCGTGCTCTTCGGCGGTGCCACGGCAATGCTACCAGCCTACGCCGACCGCGTGCTGCATGTCGGCTCCGAAGGGCTCGGCGCACTCAGGGCCGCACCGGCACTTGGCGCCATTGTCAGCGCATTGGTGTTTGCCATGCGGCCGTTTAGACTCGTGCGCGGCAGCTTGCTGCTGTGGGTCATCACCGGCTTCGGCATCTCGATGATCGGTTTTGGGTCAAGCAACATTTTTTGGGTTTCCATGATCTGTCTTGCGGCAAGCGGGGCGTTTGACAGTGTGAGCATGGTCATGCGCGGCACGCTCATGCAGCTGCTCACTCCCGATGCGATGCGCGGTCGTGTTTCCGCGGTCAACAGCATGTTTATCATCTCGTCGAATGAAATTGGCGCATTTGAATCGGGCCTTGCCGCCAAATTGCTGGGCCTTGTGCCTTCCGTGATCATCGGTGGCATAGGCACGTTGGTGGTAGTGGCAACCACTGCATGGCTTTCGCCGCAATTGCGTAAACTCGTTGTCGACTCCCATCAGCCGGCAACGTAAATTTTACCTCGCAGCCGCACGCTTGAGACGATCATTGATAGCAACGCCCAAATCTTTCTGGGGAATAGGCACCACTGCGATGGCTGCATATTCCGTAATATCAAGTGCACGCAACATGGCAAAAAGATTTGCTGCCGCTTCTTTAAGATCCCCTGTGGAACTTAAGTTTAGCGTTTTCCTGGCACCCGCAGGCACATTGTCGCCAAACGCCAGTAGCGCCTCATTAGCCTGTACGTTTGTTGCTTGTAGCCGCACGGGTAGCGACGGCGCATAATGGCTCTTTAGCATGCCGGGCGACTTGAGCACGCCGTCCTGCTCGCCTGCAACCGTTATTTTTTGGTTGAGCACCGCTTCAATATGCGCACGCGTGATTGCACCGGGGCGCAGCAGCGCCGGTGTCTTGCCGCTAAGATCAAGAACGGTTGATTCAATGCCGACTTTGCAGGCACCGCCATCAAGAATCAATTCCAATGCACTGCCAAATTCTTGTGCAACATGTGCGGCGGTAGTCGGGCTCACACGTCCAGAGCGGTTTGCACTCGGTGCGGCTACGGGAATGCCGGCAGTTTGGATAAGTGTGCGCGCCATTTCATGCGCAGGCATACGTACGCCCAGCGTGTCTGCGCCCGCACCTGCTAACAAGGAAATTTTGCAACTGGCGCTGCGCGGCAGCACAAGTGTAAGCGGGCCAGGCCAAAACGTCGTTGCCAGTATTTGCGCTGCTTCATTCCATTTTACAATCGTCTGCGCCATAGCCACATCCGCAACATGGATTATCAGCGGATTAAACTGCGGCCTACCCTTGAGCGCAAAAATTTCCGCGACCGCAATGTCGTTCGTAGCGTCGCCGCCAAGGCCGTATACTGTCTCGGTAGCAAAGGCCACAAGCTTGCCTGCACGCAGCAGATCGGCAGCAGCGTGAAGCGCATTTTTATTCATCGAACGTATCTGCATTGACAGCATCTAGTAGGAGGAGTAACAGTACTAACAATATATAGTGTTTTAGACCTAAAAACAGGGAGGCAATTATGTCAGAAAAGGTCATTACCATAGCCCAGCAGAAAGGTGGAGCAGGAAAAACCACTGTGGCGGCACATCTTGCCGTGGCACTCAGCCAGCGCGGCAAGCGCGTGGCGATTGTCGACATCGATCCCCAGGGCAGCCTCACCCAGTGGCACAAATTGCGCGAAGAACGTTTCGGCGAAGGCTATACCGGCCTCACATTTGCCGCACTTTCCGGCTGGCGCGTGGGCAGCGAAGTGGCCCGTCTGCGTCGCAATCATGACATCATTATTATCGACAGTCCGCCGCATACGGAAACCGAAGCGCGCACGGCAATCCGCAGCGCTGACTATATCATCGTGCCGGTGCAGCCCAGCCCTACCGATCTGTGGGCCACCAAAGCTACACTTGATCTTGCCAAAGCCGAAAAAATACCGGTGCGCGTAGTGCTCAACCGCGTCAATTCCAGCTCACGGCTTGCCGAAACGATTTCCAAAGAACTACCGGATCTGGCCAAAAGCACTCTTGGCAATCGTGTATTGTTCGCCTCATCATTGATGGAAGGGCGCTGTGCCACGGAAGTGGCGCCTTCGAGCCCGGCAGCACTTGAAATCAAGGCATTCGCGGAAGAGATCAACCGTGCGCTTCGCGCTATGGATAAAGAAGAAGACAGCGAAGACAAAAAGATTGCTTGAGCTAAAGGCAAGGAGGACAGCATGCAGATTGGCTATCAGATTTTCTCATGCCCGCTCGGAGAACTGCTGGTTGCGGGCACGCCGTTCGCCGTAACCAACATTCTGCTGGGGACTGACAAAACGCAGCTTGGTGCCGAATTTCTCTGGCAGCATGACAATGCCAGCTCGATTGCCAAGAACGAATACGTTAAGGAAGCGTGTCAGGCTATCGCGGCTTACCTGCATGGAGAAAATCCCCGCATTGATGTCGCCATTCAGCTGGATGGCACAGAGTTTCAACGCAAGGTGTGGAGTGTGCTGCGCCAGATTCCCTATGGCCATACCATCAGCTATAGCGCCGTTGCCGGAGCCATCGGCGACAGCAGTGCGGTGCGTGCGGTAGCCAATGCCTGTGCTGATAATCCGGTACCGCTCATCGTGCCCTGTCATCGCGTCATTCATAAAAACGGCGATATCACCGGTTTTAGCTGGGGTAAAGAGGCCAAACGCTGGCTGCTCGATCTTGAAAAAACTCATGCCCCGGTATTTATGCCCGGACAAACCACGCCGGTGTTTTCTTCGACCAGCAACGCTGTTTTATAGCGAAGCCTGTCCGGCTAACCACAAGCAGAGCGCATGAGCAAAGCTTTTACCAAGGAATCCGACGGGGACGGGGAAGAACCCGATGAACCGGATATCCTGCCCGCCAGTCATAAGAACTATATGACCCCGGCCGGGGCAGCCTCATTGCAGGAAGAATTGCGCCGTCTGATGCGCGAGGAACGACCAAAGATTGTCGAGACGGTCGCCTGGGCAGCAAGTAATGGCGATCGTTCGGAGAACGGCGATTATATCTACGGCAAAAAACGCCTGCGCGAAATCGATAAGCGCGCGCGCTATCTCAGCAAACGCTTAGAGACCGCAGTAGTGGTCAATCCTGAGCAGCAAAAAAACCTGACTCAGGTGTTCTTTGGTGCCACCGTCACCTATAGGAGCGAAGACGGTAAAAAACATACCGTCCGTCTCGTCGGCATCGACGAAGCTGATCTGACACAAGGCAAAATCAGCTGGATCTCACCGGTAGCAAAGGCCCTGATGAAAGCCCGCGTCGGCGACACGGTGGAGTTGCGCACACCGGCGGGCCCCGAAACTATCGAAGTGGTGTCGATCCGCTACGGCTGAGACGCGCCTTCATTCCATTCTACACTGCCACGGTAACATTTGTGCGCTTTGCCAGTGGGAGATACTGCTTGCTCAAAAAATTTCTGCTTTGATATTTCCAGTAATACGACAGGAGTATTTTTAAGTTCTTCGCGAGTAATCACATGATTTTTCGCCTGAGGAGGGAACGTAATAATTTTTTTATCGAGCGTGGGACAGAGAATTAATTCACTAACGTCAAAGGTAGGGGCCCATGACATCTCCATAAAAACCAATGTATTTGCATCACCAGTTTTCTGAAGCATTTTTGTAAGCTGCAGCGGATAATATGAGGTAGAGAACAATATACGCGTGTGATAATAAGGGATCACGCCTACACTACCTAATGTATTGGCAGTATACTCGCCGTAATAGTTATAAAGATTTTTATCGGGAGGCACTAACGGAAATAACTTTCCGCCTGTGAGTATAATATGCGTAGTGTCTAGTGTGCTGAGGTAATTTCTAATCTTTAACAGTTCTTCTTTGGATACTTGGTGGTTGTATTCTTTCCAGTATTCGCCCTGATCTAGGTAATACCCAAGATCACCTGTCTCAGCAAAACGCTCTGCAGGGCTATAACAAGCACATCCACCTATCAGAACCGTTATTGCCATAATTTTTAGCCGAGAAAACTTAAATTCCTTACTGCATTGATCAGCACACCATTGCAAAAAATCAGCAACAGTCCATCCTGCGGTCGTCACTATAAATGGAAGCACCCATAAACTATGCCTTGATGTAAGAAAAGGGTACTTTCCAGTAAATACCAAACCCATCCCAAGCCCTATCGCAATACACACTAAAAAGAAAAAAGGATGCACGCCCTTGCGAAATATTGTCAGTACCAACATGGGAATTATTAATACCGCCGCTCCATGAGAAGGCAGAATGTAATAGGACACAAATAATGGGTAAAGCGCTGTTGCCACCAGTAAGTAAGTGTTGGGTAACAAGCTATGACTGAACGAAGAAAAAACATTCAAAGCCGCGTTGGCATCTCGCCAGAAATAATAACTCGTGCACATTATTATGGCAATTATACTATTTGCCAACAACCAACGAATTTTATCAGAATTGCCCTCTTTGTGCAGATACAGACTGCCCATTTCGTATGAAGCAATCGAACAAATGGCAAAAATGCCGGAAAAATGTGTAAGAACAGCAAGCGCAGCAAAACAGCTGTAGCTCAGCAATAGACGAGAGGTATGCTGTTTGTGCCATTGAAGATAAAAATAAAAACTTAAGGAAAGAAGAAAAAGAAAAAGAGTGTAATTTCTTACTAAAAAATCCTGCGTAATGCAGCCATGACTAAACGCAATTAACGCAGAGCAGCATAGGCCTGTTAATTGGCCGTTTAAAAATGTACCAAGTTTATAATATAGCGGAACAAGTGCGACTGCGAATATCAGCGAAAAACTACGCACGAACCAGATGTTATCCGAAATCATCATCCAGTAGTGACGTAAAATCTGACCTAGTGGCGGATGTGCCTCATAAAGCGAGAATTGTAAAACTTCTTTTAATGTCGTGCCTTTGGCGATGGCAATATCCGACAATTCATCCGGATTATAATAATAATGCCCCATGCCATGGACGCTGATGTAAGCAAAAATAACTACTAGCGTTGCAATCCATAGAACGATGAAGCGTGTTGATAGTAAATCTTGCGTATATTTGTCATAAATGACTTTTTCAGTGGGCATTATCTATCGCTCGATCATATGATGAGTAACTTGTTTAAGCTTAGTGTAAAAGAATTCTAAATGCGACAAATTAAGGCGCAATTTTCTACATATGATATAGTGGATAAAGTTATATCTTACGTGAGAGCAGCCGTTAAATTGTGGTCTGATCCATTATGTCTAGTATCTAGCCATATATCATGCCCGGGCCATGGACGCTTTTGATGGCGTCATACATGCCGGTGCTTTTGGCGACCACGTCGATACTCTCCAGGACTCTGAGTAATCCTGCATTTTTTTGTCTGTTGCTAGTGGGTGCTGGTTCGCCTGTTTTTGCGACCGGTTCAGCGGTGCCATCTGGCGGCGTATCCTTACTCAGATCGGCAATCAGCTTGGTAAGAACGGGTTGAAGTTTCGTTTCAAAACCCTTGGCAATCAGGTTTCTGCTCGGCCCTTCTCTGCTCTTTTGGGCTTCCCAGTCCGTGGTGTGCGCTCGTATATCTTCCAGAGCAAGTCTTATATCCCCCCATTGGGCATGATACTGGGGATATTTATGATCCAGCATAAGAATCTGGCCTTTTATCGCACCGAGATGATCTATTTCGGCCGTAATCGGCAAATCAGGCTGGCCTGGCAGCGGTTCACCCGGATCGTTATGCAACAATTTGCGCACTGTTTTCTCGATGGATTTTTTCCAGTTTCTGCCTTCGAGATGTTCGCTATATGCCGCCGCAACGGCCGTAAGCGCTTCCCTATGACCCATGCCGATGGCCTCAAGCCCTTTGACCATCGCTGTTCCGCCGCGGATTTCATCGTCACCGGTACTATTGCGGACAATATTATACATGATATTGCTCATCGCACTTTCTTCCAGCAGGTTCATAAAGCCATGCGAAGCGGCAACGTATTTTTCGAGCATATGTTGACGCTCTTCAACAACACTGAGTATTTCTTTTCTAGAACTCGGTAATCCCTTGGACTCTTCAGGCATATATGCTCCGACAATGGCGATATGAATGATACTTCACCATGCTAACGCATGAATATTAAGGATTTACTAATTTCACCTGATTATTTATATAACAATATCAATATATTAAATGGTATTCGCTTGTTATTTTAAGCTGTTGTCACTCCCCAGGGCCGGTCAGACGCGCAATCGGCCACATATATGCCCATAGCCATACCTCTTCTTTATAACAAACCCACCTTCAACAATGGGACTCTTATCGCATCCTGTGCATGCTGGATGTGTAACTTCAACATCAGGAGGATTGTGTTATGAGTAAAGATACCATTGCAGGTGCAGTCAAAGAAGTGGGCGGTAAAGTCCGCAGTACTGTAGGCCATGCCACCGGCGACAAAGAAGGCGAAGCCCGCGGAAAAGTGGATGAAGCCGCAGGCAATATCCAGAAGAACTATGGAAAAGTAAAAGATAAGATCAAAGAAGCCCTTGATTAATTTTTTTGATGAATCTTTTAATGGCACTCGGCCATATACAGGCCGAGGCCAGGGGGCAGGAAATGCCCTTTTCCCCAAGGCCACGAGAGACTTGGATTAGCTGCGAATTCCTTCTCTTGCGGCGCATTATTTCCCGTAAAAAATCCTGACTATTTTATTTTGCCTTGTTGCACCCGGAACTGCCATAGCTCGCCGGATGCGAATGATTCTCATTTTTAGTTTGACATCTGTTTTGTTGTCACCTAAAGAATGACACCACGTTGTTAAGAATCATTCGCAAATGGATATTGTTCCGATGAAAAAAATATTGCTCACGTCCGCTCTTTACCTTCTTGCGCCCAGCACTGTGTTAGTGACAGCAGCGTCAGCCTTTGGCGCTCCCCCGCCGATGACCATGGCAGTGGATGCAGACAATCCCGCCTTCAGCAATGGTCCGGATAATAGTGGACAGGGCGGAGCTTTCGGATTCGTGAACGGAATCTCAAGAAGCAGTTCCATGCTTGGTGACATGTGGGGCGTGCGCCCATGGCTAGGGCAATACGGCATTACGCTGGGCATACAGGAAACCAGTGAAGTGCTGGGCAATACATCGGGCGGCTACAATAAAGGCTTCGATTATGATGGCCTGACCCAGGTGCTTGTGCAGATGGATACGCAACGCGCTTTCGGCTGGTATGGCGGTACATTCAATGTCAGTGCATTGCAGATGCATGGCCGCAACTTAAGCGTCAACAACCTTGGTACGCTGCAGACCGCCAGCGGCATTGAATCCGATGACAAAACCCGCCTGTGGGAGCTCTGGTATCAGCAGAAATTCCTCGAACAGGATCGCATGGACATCAAAATCGGCCAGCAAAGTCTTGATCAGGAATTCATCGGCAGCCAGAATGCCAATTACTTCGTCAACACCATGTTCGGCTGGCCGATGGTACCTTCCGCCGATCTTCCCGGCGGCGGCCCTGCCTATCCTCTCTCGGCCCCGGGCGTGCGCCTACGCGCTAAACCTACCAACTCACTGACCTTTTTAGCGGGCGTATTCACTGGTAGCCCCAGTCCCGACAATAATAATCCCGATTCACAGCTGGCCAATGCTTCCGGAACGAATTTTCGTTTTAACAGCGGCGTACTGGCTATCGCCGAGGTACAATACACCTATCCCGCGCTGGGCTCGATGGTAAGCGCTGAGGACATACATCCTTTGTCAGGCACTTATAAACTGGGCTTTTGGTACGACTCTGAAAATTTCGCCGATCAGGCGGTGGATAATACCGGCGCTTCACTTGCCACTTCCGCTACCGGCATTGCCGCTCAGCACCGCGGCGACTATAGCATCTATGCTGTGGCCGACCAGATGCTCTGGCATTCGCCTAATATTGATGACCGCACCCTTAACTTCTTTACGCGCATCATGGGCACACCGCAAACGGATCGTAACCTTATCGATTTTAGTGCGAACGTTGGCTTTACGCTGCACGAACCTATTTTTGGCCGCGACGATGATACGCTCGGCATCGGTCTGGGATATGCAAAAGTAAGTCCTAGCGTCGCTTCTTTAGATCAGGCGCTTACCGCTTCGGGTACCTATACCCCGACGCAGGGCAGCGAAACTTTTATCGAAGCCACTTACCAGGCGCAGATCACGCCCTGGTGGCAACTGCAGCCGGACGTGCAATATGTGTTTAATCCCGGCGGCGGAATTCTTGACCCCAATACAGGTCTGAAAGTCGGAAACGAACTCGTTCTCGGCCTCAGAACCAATATCCTGTTTTAACTCATAGCGAGGAGCAATGCCATGTCGCGTTTTATTACCACTACTCTGGCCATGTTGGCTGTAACTTTCATCGCCGGCGCGGCGTACGCCGACGAACAGAAAGGTTTCCTGGAAACCATCCATCATCATGTGACGCTCACCACCACCATTCCAGGCAATGGCGATCTCAATCCTTACGCGCTGGTGATCGCCCCCGTATCGGCAGGCCCTATTCAGAAGGACGATGTGCTGATCGATAATTTTAATAACATATCGAATCTGCAGGGAACCGGCACCACCATCATGGACTACAACCCTGCCACCAGACATATTTCTACGCTCGCAAAGCTTCCTCAGCATATTGCCGGCTGCCCGGGCGGTGTTGGTCTTACTACGGCAATGGCCATGCTGAAGTCCGGCTGGATTATCGTCGGCTCCACGCCCAGCACGGATGGCACCACGCGCACCAAAAGCGCAGGGTGTTTGCTCGTTCTTGATTCGAACGGCAAGTTCGTCAATGCGATCGCCGGCCCAAAAATCAATGATCCCTGGGGCAATGTTGCTATCATCGACCACGGCTCTACAGCAACGCTGTTTGTCAGCATGGCCGGATTTGACGTCCCTGGCCCGGAAGTAAAAGATCCCGAAAGTGGTTTTCCGGTGACCATAAAAAAAGCCACGGTGCTGAGACTTGATCTATCCATTCCCGAAGGTAAGCCGCCGGTGTTTAAAAGCCAGACGGTGGTCGCAAACGGCCTCAATTCGCGTGCCAACAAGGATGCGTTTTTGATTGGTCCGACAGGCCTGGCGATTGGTTTGGATGGCAAGACTCTGTATGTGTCAGATGGTGTGGGCAATCGTGTCGTGGCCATTGACGATGCCACCACACGTACGAACACTGCCGGCACAGGCCGTGAAGTCACCCAAGGCGGTCTGCTGCAGCGTCCCCTGGCGATGTGTATGGCGCCCAACGGCCATCTGCTGGTAACCAATGCGATCAACGGCCAGCTAGTTGAAATTGACCCAATAGCTGGTAAACAGGTCTATGCCCAGTGGATTGATGCCGATCAGGCACAGTCCCCACCGGGCAATGGTGATTTGTTCGGCATCGTCATGAAGCCGGACGGTAAAGGATTTTATTATGTGGAAGACGACATGAATACGCTCGTCCTGGCGCAGTGAGTTGCCCTTTTAAGGGCTTGAAGAAAGGCATTACCCGCCGTGGTTTTTTGACTGCGGCGGGCAGTCTTATTGCGGCCGCCGGTGTTGGTTATGGCACCCGCAGTGTGCAGACATTGCTGGATGAAAGCAAAGGCCTCAATCTTCCCGGTGCGGGCCATGCCAGCGAGCCCTTCTGGGGCGCACATCAGGGTGGCATTGTTACTTCGCCGCAAACCCATACGTATTTTGCTGCGTTCGATGTGGTGAGCGAAAAGCGCGAGGACATCGTAAAGTTGTTGCAGGCCTGGACGGATGCAGCAGCAAAAATGACCGCAGGCAAACCGGCCGAAGGCGATAGTGGTGATGTCACCGGGCTATATCCTGCACGCCTTACCCTCACCTTCGGGTTCGGTGCGGGACTGTTTACCAAAGAGGGCAAGGATCGCTACGGTCTTGCCCATCTGCGCCCTGAAGCGTTTGTGGATCTGCCACAGTTCAACGGCGATCAGATGATTGCGGAGAAAACCGGCGGCGATATTTCCGTGCAGGCCTGCGCCGACGATTCGCAAATCGCTTTCCATGCGGTTCGCCAATTGGCAAGGCTGGCAACCGACACGGCACATATACGCTGGACCCAGGCCGGATTTATCGCCAAACCTGACGGTGAAAATACGCCGCGCAACCTCCAGGGCTTCAAGGACGGCACCGAAAGCCCCGCCAGAGAACGTGCGAAAGAAAATAATCCCGCAGCCGCCGCCAAGAACCTGCGCAAGGGTCTTGATGAAGTCGTCTGGGTGGACGGCGAAGGCCCCGCGTGGATGCAGGGCGGCAGCTATCTGGTAGCGCGGCGCATACGTATGGCGCTTGAGCATTGGGATACGGTGAAAGTTGAATTTCAGGAGCAGGTGATCGGGCGGCATAAAGATACCGGTGCGCCTCTGAGCGGCAAAAACGAGTTCGATACGCTCGATCTTGATGCCACTGACAAAGATGGCAATCCCCTCATTGCGGAAAATGCCCATGTGCGGCTGGCATCTTCCATGACCAATGACGGGGCGCAGATTCTCAGGCGCGGCTATTCTTATAACGACGGCGTGAATTATGTGGCGGAACGCTGGCCGCCGTGGCGCCAGGGGCTGGAATATGATGCGGGCCTGCTTTTTCTTGCCTATCAGCGCGATCCGCGCACCGGCTTCATCAAAATCTTCGACAAGATGTCAAAATTCGACGCGCTCAATCAGTTCGTCACCCATACGGGGGGTGGCATGTTCGTCTGCCCGGGCGGCGTGCGCGAAGGCGAGTTCATCGGCCAGCGCCTGTTTCAGGCAGCCTAGCTAGGTGGGCTTGTTTGTTTTCAGCTGATGAAAGCGATCATAGTGCACTTCCAGCACATAATCTTCGCGCCGATGAAGAATATCCTCAAACGCCGCATCAAAAACTATTTCATCGGTGATATAGGAATGGCGTGCATGCACGGTCTGGGAAAGAGTTTCATCAAGGCCGTTGATGGACACGATAATCTCCGACTCGGACGCCGCTAATGTCTCGGTATTAGCGCCAAACAACGGGCTTTCTGCATTGATTTCATGCATGACGGTCCAGGTCAGGCGCAGGACGGGGATTTGTCGGCGCACCAACGGCAGGTCATAAAACCGGCGCATTTCAACTCCCTCCTTGGTGACTTCATCACGCATCAGGGTGAATTTTGCCGAGGCGTCCACAATGCGGTTATCGCGTTCATTGGCAAGACGGAGCATGAAATGCGGTTTACCTTCATGTTCGGTAATGACCGCATTATTGCTGAACATGATGCGCGCAGTAGGACGGGAAAACTTGGAAAACACCACCCCCGTAACCACGCCATAAAAAGCAAATCCGAACATGGACTCTATCGTGACAACAAGATTGGCAAGATCACCATGCGGAGTCAGCACACCGTAACCGATGGTGGCAAGCGTCTGCACGCTAAAGAAGAACGCATCAAGAAACGAGCCCGCGCGCGCATGTTCAATGCCATTGCCGATAGTCAGATAGGCCAGCGCAAACGTTATATTGATGCACAGATAAAGCGCCACCATGATGACGATGATTCTGTGCCAGCTAGCACCTAGCAGTCTGGCATAGGTATCACCAAACTTCAGTTTATGACGGCCTGTGGAGATAACTTTAAATCCATCTCCGCGTGCCACCATTCTGGGGTGTCGCTGAATAAGCGGTTTGACGTTCTTTTTACGTTTCATAGCTGCGGATTTCCTGATGGTATCGTTTCATTGATAATCGCATCCAGCCACACACAGTCAAGAAGGATCAGGCTGTGATAAAGCGGCCAGCTCGAGTTTCTGGTCTCGGCGAAGCGACTTAATCTTGGCTTCGCGTTTTAAAGCGCTGCTCTTGGTGCGGTGCGCTTCTTTATAAATAACCTTATAGGGATGGCGGCCTCTGGTATATTTAGCACCCGTACCGTTGGCATGTTTGGCAAGGCGGCCCTGCATATCGTTGGTAATACCCGTATAGAGGGTGGCGTCCGCACACTGTAAAATATAGACTATCCACGACATATCCGCCTGCACAGACCATCGAATAAAATTGCAAAATGACTAAAACTTGAAAGACAGTGAACAATTTATTCCCGACCCGCCATTTTGAGTGACGGAATATTGCTGTGCTGCACCTGCAACGTTGTTATTGTCAAAGCATGTGCTGGCATTGCCTAGCGTGGCAGTAGTGTAAGGAGGAACGCACATATTGGTGGTTCCGGACCATATGCCATTCATAAATATGGGGCCCATAGCCATAACGGCGCCCGACTGAGGCAAGCCGTCATCCACTTTTTTGTCGATTTGATAGGCCTGCGATACCGAAATAGCTCCTTGCGCCGAAATAGAGCCCCCTGTCCAGCCGACATACATTACATTGGCCCAGCAAGAAAGACTGGGCATAGCCACCACAGCAAAATAATTAATCCCATCGCTATTTGTGTTGCAACCGGGCCCACCACAGGCGCCACCGCAATTAACATAGCCACCGCTCCACACCACGACATAATTGCCCTGTCCCAGTTTTGCGGACGGGAAATAATTGCCTAAGTTAGGTGTTGTGCTGTTGGTAATGGTGCATAGCCCGGTATTTAGCCCGGTAGGCAGGGCCGTATTAAAATTACTCTCAATCAGACCTACTTGGCTTATATCCACCCAGAAAGCGGTCGGTTCGCCTGACTGAATCGCTCCCCAGGTTAGCGGGGCGGCAGAGAATCCCGATATCACGCCGTTTCCGTCACCCTGGCCAGGCTGCGTGCCTCTTGGCGCAAAATTAAACTGGGTAGCGATAGTGTTGTTCATGTCTCCCGGCAATGCGCCAAATTTTTCCTCAAAGGTGCCTACCGCCGATTTATATTTCTCAATCTGCGTAATTTGCGAATGCATATAAGAGCTGCGGATCAAGTCGCGCGCCACCAGTATGCCGCCCGCCACCAAACCCACAATGACAAGCACAACACCTATTTCAAGCAGGGTAAAACCTTTATTCGCTCGTATCGCCACCTGAGGAGCTAACATTTATTCGCCTCTAATCAGCACAAAGCCGCGCGGATGTGAAACAGACTGGATGGAGACATTCATTGATTCCGATTTCTTCTCTTCTCCTGTCTTTATAAGGATTTTTAGCGTTCCAGGCATATTATCCGTCACCATAGAGATAATCTTCTGGCCATCATCTTGCGCGATGCCGGAAAGCGTTATGAGCGTCTTCAGGTCGTGCCTGGGTTGCTCAATGAAGTGAGGAAAAACCGTTTGAAATGAACGATTCATGTACACGATCTCTCCATCACGCCGTGTTACTGCACAAAATTTATAGTTATCGCCTATGGCCGACGCAAATATGGCATTCATGAATTCAGTCGAATGCTGAAGGATTTCTTGCTGTTTAATTTTACACCCGACATAAATGAAAAGGCCACCCACCAGAATGGTAAGAAACGGGCCCTGCATATCGTCGTAATGCAGAAGTATAATTACACCGGCGGCGCCAATAGCGACCATAATCGCAAGCCGGAAAATTGCGCGCAGAGGGGTGCGCTTGCGCACCACGAATCCGCTGTCTTCGATCCCGAAAAAAATGCTCTTGTCGCTTGCTCTGATGTTCTTGGTTCTTTTCATACGTGTCCCTGTCTAACCTCCTGACTATGAGTAGTGCTATGGGCATGAAGCCGCTCGGTGATTACTGCCAGCCTGTATGCCCTGTTGATTATAGTCGCCTTCTATCCCGAGTCTATCTCCATCGGATAAGAACACTGTGGTATCCTGTACCACCGGCATTAGTTTGCGAATCGCTGGGCGAGACGATGCTGCCACAGGCAAAGTAAAGGCGTCACTAGCAATTCCATTACCAGCGCAGCCAGCATCGAGTGATCGGGAATGGCGGACAGCAAAAGCCCCAGCAGCCTGCCAAGGCCTCCTGTGACTACGACCAGTGTTAACAGGCGAATCCGCATAGCCTGCCGCTCAATATCCGGAACCGCGCTTAAAAAACCAATGCCTATGCCAAGCAGCAAACCCGAAAGATAGCGAAAATGGCTATCCAGATTGATGGTGCCGCCGCCGAGAAACGCCGATCCCTGAAAAACACCGCTAAGTCCTGCTGAGAGCGGCACCAGACATGCAAGTGCAACCACGCATTGGAGCAATCTTTTTTCGGCAAAGCGGGAGATCATGGCTTCATGATAAAACAAAGCAATAGCAAAACCAAGCATATCAGGAGTACACTCGCAATATTCGCCTGTATATCATTCAGCCCTCTGTGAGGTACACCATGAAACATTCCCTTTTTCTTTATGGCGCCACGATTGTTATTATGATTTTGCTGGATCTATTGTGGATCGGGGGAATCGCACGCGATTTTTACAAAAACCGTATCGACAATCTTGAATTTCACATGCTGCCGGCAGCATTATTTTACGTCACCTACACCGCCGGCGTGGTTATTTTCGTAAGCGGAGGTGCCAATGCTAATGGGCAATCGACCTTGCTTTATGGAGCGTTATTCGGCTTTTTTGCCTATGCAACCTATGACCTGACTAATCTGGCCACTTTAAAAAACTGGTCATCGTTATTAGTCGTAGTCGATATTGCCTGGGGCATGTTCACTACAGCTGTTGCCTCAACGGGCGGGCTGTTAATCGTCCGATGGTTTGAGCGCGGTTGATCCTGAGGGCGAATTTATCGCTCTGTGCCACGCTGCTGATCAATGACACGGTATACCGCATCACATATCTCATCGCGGAAGAACGCTTTAACGACTTGCGTGCTGCCTACGCCAAGAGACCGCAAGTCTTTTTCGATTTGTGCCTGCATGGGATCGTCCTTTGTGCCACGCACATTTTTTGGCGATGGGCTCCAGCCCTGCGAACTCATTACACTCAAAACACTCTCCACGACTGCCGTGATGCATTTTTCACGCTGCGCAGCCGCGCAGGCGCCTTCGGGAAGAGCCTGTGTGACAGCTTCGCTAAATAATTGACGTTCGTCTGGCTGTGCCGCTGGCTTTTCGTCTGGCTTATCCGCCATCACATCCGACGGGCGAGCCCCGAATTCTTCTGACTTATACAGCGCGTCGATTTTTTCTTCCACGGCTTTTGCTGTTACAAGGCCTTTTAATTTCCCGGCAATCTTGTCCAATGCTGCATGGGTGAGTAATACCATCTCATGGGCATTGAAGGTACCCTGATAGTATCCTTTTTCTGCGCGAATCAATGTGCCGCTTCCTTCAGGATTATAGGCAGCGAAATCCATGAGCGAGGCTAGTTTGGCATTTTTTTCCACACCTTCAGCAGGAGGTTGATTGCCACGTTCCTCGACCATTTCCAGGCCTTCTTCTCTCAACGCGTTCTTGACCATAACAATCAGCTTGTCAGCCGCTGAAGGCTCTTTGTTTAATGCGGTGAGGTCGGGTTCCAGAAGCGACAGTTTTTCAGATTGTACCAGCACATTCATTGCGCTGCTTTGCCAGCCGTCTGCCGTTTCGCTGAGGGTGATTTTTAACAGCCCCATATCGACAATGTGGGGCTCATGCCCTTTGGGGAAATTGTCCTCGTGATGATGCTCTCTGTGAGGCCGCCGGCGCGACATAATGACTATCTGTTTGTTACCCGATGTACAGCCATAGTATACGGCTTGAGCATTAAGCTTTCCTTAAGTAAGGCAGATATCGCGGTTTGGACTTTACTAATATAATCAGAGCGGAAACTATAAATAACTTGTTGTTATAAATAACAGAACTTCATGCATAGTAATCAATGGCGCGGGGGTAAATTGTACTTTATATTCAGAATCCGCCGCAGAAAGGATATGAAAATGACTTATTTCTACAAAACGATGAAATCGCCCTTGGGCGAACTGAAACTGGTGGCAAGCAATGATGGTCTTGCAGCTATTCTCTGGGAAAATGACGATCCCAAACGTGTTCGCTTACACCCGCAGGAAGAAAATAAAACCCATCCTGTGCTCCTTGAAACCGAACGTCAGTTAAACGAGTATTTTGCCGGTAGGCTCGAAAATTTTTCTCTCACACTGGATTTTGCCGGAACCGACTTTCAAAAGAAAGTGTGGAAAGCATTGCTTACTATCCCGTTTGGCGAAACACGGAGCTATGGGCAGATCGCCAGGAAAATCGGCCATCCTAAAGCAGTACGCGCAGTAGGGGCCGCCAATGGCAAGAACTCCATTTCTATTGTTGCGCCGTGCCATCGCGTCATCGGCGCAAACGCTCAGCTCACCGGATTTGCAGGCGGCCTTAAAGCAAAAGCATGGTTGCTCGACACAGAGTCTAGGCATGCCATGCAGCAAAAGAGCAAAGCGGCGTAATGCCTAGGTGGGATTCCGCCCTGCCCTAATTGAAATTGACTGGATTGGTGTTTGCTTTCGCCGTCGGTGCTTTTTCGCGTTGCTGCTTGATCTGGTCTGTCCAGCTGTTCACTGTAGTGGTGACCGCTTTTAAGCCATTGCGGCCAGTGGCAGCATCAATGACAGCCGCGGTTCCTATGATACCAATAGTTCCCGCCGCTATTTGCTGTGCACGATCCCAGAAGGAAATTTCAGCGCCAGCTTGCTTTTTCTGATCTATTTTCTTGTTAACACCATATAGCCAGCCAAAGCCTGCAACCATGCCAACTGCGCCAGCACCCCCTTCAATCACGGTATCATTGGCAAGTGGAATTTTCTCCCAGAAACTTTCCGCAGGTACGGGCCCCAGCGGCGATTTGTCGGGGCTGGGATCAAACGCCCGATCGGGAATCTGCATGACAATGCCACTAGTCTTGGAAATCTTCTCGATTTCTGCAAAGACCCTGTCAGCCACCATCTTGCCGGTGCGCTGCTTAATCGCCTCGATGATAATCGGATCGACCTTGCCAGTAGCATATACCGCGCCCAACACCTGTTTCAATTCTTGTTCGCCGAGTGTCTCACGGAAGTTACCAAGTGCCAGAATACCGCGTTTCACCGCATTGAGAAAATCTTTTTCGGCAAGACTGGCAGAGCAGCGATCCACTTCTTTGTTCAGCACCTCCGATAGAGGAATCTGATGGACAAAATGGCCCTTAATGATGCCACCTATGGCAAATCCGATAAGCTGTTTCTGACGGTCGCTGGTCAGCGTCGTGTTCATCGCGCCAAAGTCAATTTGCTTGCTGTCATTACCCACAATCTTCTGCTGTCCGCCATGGCGATCATGGTCGAAGGGGCGACCGGAGAGAATGTTATAGAGCTCAAGCGCCATACTCGCCTTTGCAAGACCGTGCTTGTGGGCTTGCTGTGCTGCTGTTGCCGTAGGAAGTTCGTTGAAATGCACGCCTTCCACAATCTCAAAATCCTTGTAGTCTTTGCCATGGCCATTGAATTTTGGTGTGGAGAAAGTATAGGTCTGCCCATCCACCGTGATCTTGACGTCATTATAGAGCTTGCTTGCAACCTCGGCCTGTTTGGCAGCGAGTCCCATGTCAGTCTCGGTGGCGGACGCGGCACTCGCCTGGCGCACCATGTCGCTCGCGGGCTGGAAGCGTTTATCTTTTTTGGCCAGATCTTCGGCCGTATCTTCGAGAATCTTGAATTCCGTCGAAGCCTGCTCGCGCACATTTTCATAGAGCATCGAGCGTGCTAATTTTTCACCGCTGGCTTTCTGCACTTCATAGGTCACAGCATAAGAACCTGCACCAAATACCCGGCCGATATACGCCGTCTTCTCGTTTGCATCCGCTGATTGCAGGCCGCGTTCACGGTCATATTCAAATATCTCGTCGCGGCGCTTCTCCACCGCCATGGTCTTGGAAGCCTTAAGAGGTTTTTTGAGCTCTTCAGATACCTCGTCGCTGCTTTCAATCGCCTGTTTGAGCTTGCGTCCTGCCGGCCCCAGTGCGTCAAGTACCAGGCCCAGCGCCTCGCCCATGCCCACTTTTTCTTTCCCCTCACCTTCCGGATGGTTCGCCACCAGCATGGCCGAAAGCAGGATACGCTTGTCCTTATCGTTCTTTGTGGCCTTAAGATAGGACTCAATCACCATGCGTCCTTCTTTGGCATTCTGCGTACCTTCCGGTAGCACTTTATCGAGTATGTAACGGGTATTTTCTTCAATCTCGTCGGCAGCGTATTTTGAGTCCTGGCGCGTACCGAACAATACTATTTCGGAAGCCAGAACGCGGCCGGCGAAAGGCAGATTCCAGAAATTCTTATGCAGCAATCCTACCTGCTCAAGCTTGGCGGTCTCGCTTAAATGAGGAGATATAAATGAAATTTTCTCTTTATCTTCCTTGCGAACACCCTTTTCAAAGTTGCTGAGAAACGCCTTCGAACTGGCTTCAGAAACCGGTTTGATAAGAAAATCGACCACCGACTTCTTGGCGGAAGAATTATTCTCAACAGCGGAAAGCACTACTTCACCGACGGCGGCTTTCAGATTATTGCCCACAAGTTCTTTCAGCCCTTGCGATTCCATGGACTGACGTACATGGCTGGCCAGCGGCGCCTGAAAGAGCAGCTGATTGCCAATTATCGGTGTGCTGACTTTATTGAGCACATTGAGTGTCGTTGTCGAAGGTGCATTGGCAGCCAGTGTATCCACCATTCCTTTGAACCGGGCGGCATAGACTTGGCTGCCATCGTCTTTGCCAAGAATAGGCGGAAAGACATTGGCATAGGTCGTGCCTGCCCATTCGCGGAATTCCGGATCACCAAGGCTTCCTTCATAGGTAGCAGGTTTGGTGCTTGCTCCGGATAGATTGTATCTGTTAATCTTAGCGTCAAACGCACTCAGCACGTTTCCGTGGACAGGTTCCTGCTGTTTAAAAAGAATAGCCTGCAGCATATTCTGGCGCTTGGCAGGATCAGTTTCTGCATCGATACGATTTTTTATCTGCATCTGATAATTCTTGCGCAATTGCGGATGTTGGGTAAAGGCGGATATACCCATACGTTCCATCGAAAGCGCGCGATAGTCGCTTGCCAGCTGATCGAAGCCAAACCCGCTTATATTTCTTGAAACAAGCTGTTCCGCTTGATGATCGAGGAGGTTGTTAAGATGCTTGAGTAGACCTTCGTCAGGAACCTGTTTGACATAGCTCACGTCACGGAAAAAGCAAATATCCTCAGGCGACAATGGCTGTTTAAGGTTGGCCAGGGTGCGATAGGCTTCCACCTGCACGAGATCGGCAAGGAAATTAGTTTGATTGCTATAAGGCCCGATTTGCGTTGTCGCCTGTGCGATGAAATTTTTAAATTCCTCTGTTGAGGAAACGGGCAGATTGGCAAAGAGTTTAGTATTATCCACCTTCCAGCGCTGATCTGGCGTGAGTGTGTCCTGATGATTGGTAAAGTGATGCGATAAGCTGGCTAGTTCTATTTTCCGATCAAAATCAAAACCGCCATCCCTATTGTCATTCATGACATATTGCACGAAGGGGTGGTTGATGGAAACACCTGCACGCCCTTCGGAAGGGCCAATCTTGTGCGCCTCGCGCCCTTCTTTTACCAGCTTGGTAAATTCTGAATGCACCGCTTCATTTACTGTTTTTCCTTTAGATGCATCGCGCTGGTTCAGCGATTTGAGTTGCACCACCATTGCATCTGCAAAGGGATGTGGGCCATCGAGTGTGCCGATTTCCGGTGAAAGATAGCGTTTATAGGTTTGGGCAAATACGGTGGGATTATCTTCGAGCAATTGCCAGTTTACCGAAGGCAGAGCCGCCCGCTCTTCCTGCTCCCGCCTTGTAAAGGCTGCCTGTTGTTCATCGGCACGGAAATAATCATTTTCGGTGCGAAGTCCTATCAGCTGCCCATTTGCATCATAGCGGAATGTCGGGCCGCCCAAAAATCCCTCATAGGGCATGCTGATATGAGGGGTATCTTGAAATTCGCGTAATTGCGACTGGATCCGCGCATCATACGTGATACCCATGCGCTTGAGTGCCAGCAGTAGTTCTTTGTCGCCCGATTGTGTCGCAAGCTGCACATGCCTGTCCCAACTTGGAGCCATTGGCGTAGTTTCGACATTCTTCACTTGATCTATATTCGGAGTTTTAAAGCGTGTGAACCTGATGATATCCTGCGGACGTGTGTCTTTGTCCTCCCTGAAAAATCCACGTTCTTTCTTATCAAAAACATATTGGTTTGCGAGGCGATTGAGCTCACGGGCAGCGCCTTTTATTTCATCGGGTGAAGTGGCCTGTGTAAAACGCAGCATGCTTTCATTAAGAGTCCGCAGGCCGCCTAATGGGATCGTTTCGATAGTCTTACCGTTGCCTTCGTAGGATTGCTGAAGTGCGCGGTAAAATTTGGTTGCAATCGTTTTATTCCAGGGCATTTCGGGCGTTTTTGCCATCGCGTCCACGATAGAGGCGACGGCTTTCTCATGCTCGGCATTGCCACGCTGAATGTGAAGCCCACGGAACGCTTTAGTGATATCTTTGCTGCGCGCCTGATGGTTCACATCCCATGTCGGCAGATCATTTTGTATGATGTCGCGAAGTATACCGATCTGACCCACAACGTCTGCGCGCTGAAAACCTTTTTCCGCCAGAATTCTCTCTACGGTGCTGGCATAAGTGATGCGCTCAAGCGCACCTAGCAACCTCGTGCTGATGGCGGGATCAACGATGGCGTCTGTATCCTGCTCGCCCATGCCAAACGGCCCGCGCACCAACGCACGTTCTGCGGTATGCAATGCCGATATACGCAAATTCAGATTAGGGTGCGGATCCGAAGGGTCGGGGAAAACCATTCCCAGCACTTCATCGTTGGGAAGCTTCTGCATAATCGTGCGCATGGCTTCCTGCGGATAATTTGCCTTGCGCAGCATGTAAGGTGCCCGCAGATCTGCGCTCATTTCCTCAAGCTTGCCATTGTCATGCTGCCCCAGCTTTTTCCTGAAATCTCCGTGCGTCAGCTCATGTGCCAGTACAGCAGCAAGTTCCGATTCATTGGCTGCCAGCTTAATAAGACCTTTGCTGAATAGGATGAGAGGAGGTTGTTTCCAGGTAGCGATGGCGGCATTGGGTTCTTCGTCCGCCGAGAGCATGAACTGCACTTTGTAATCCGCCCGGTTATAATCAGGGCCCAGCATTGCGCTTAGCAGCCGTTCATGTATACGTTCTATGGTAGCTATAAATTCGCGTGCGGCCGGATCGTTTTGCGGCAACAACCGATTATTCTCGTAAAAATACTCGTCGTTTTGCAGAAGCGTATTACCGTTAGGCTCGGCCATGAAATTTACTCGCGTTTATTTTGCCTGATGAATACGGCTGAGGTCTTGTTTTTTCATGTAAAGTTTAGCATTGAGCTATGAAGAAAATATTAAGGTTTCATGAAGAATTCCCTCCGTATCATTGCTTATAACGCCAAGCAGCGGTGACATAAAACACTGATTATGAACATGATTATCCGCCCGTCTGGACGACGGAAGAAAATGCTTCTTGGCGAAATGAAATTACTGAAACTGAAACGATAGGGCGCAGTTAACCATAGCACCAGCGCTCTGGCTGAGAGAATACTGCAATTGCCCGTTTGCATTGTTACCGTTGTCATAGCAGGTAGCAGCACTTGCGGAAGTTGCTGTTTGTGCGGTTCCCTGCGTCCAGGGATCGTTAGCCCATCCTCCGGATAGCGCAGATGCGGGGGATGCAAACCATTGCAAATCTTCATAGGCGGCGATGACACGCCCCGTCGACGGAAAGCCATCGTCCATTTTTTTATCGATATTATAGGCTTCCTGCACGGTGAGCGCAGGGAGGGAATACATATTATAGGTCACTAATTGCGTGATCGCCGAAATACCAAAATAATTAGTAGTTCCATTTTGACCGGGATTACCGTCACCGGGAGTGAATACATCCGCACTCCAGACATACACATAATTTCCTCGTCCGATTTTTGCCTGTGGAAAATAGAGATCGACGCCGGTGCCTGCGACAGTAGACGCCGGCAGAATGGTTTCGCTTGCAGTGTTAAATGATCCGTCAATCAGGCCCGCCGCGCTCAAATCTACCCAGAACACGGCGGTTTCACCGGCAGAGGCGGTAAGACCATTATAGCTGCTTGCTGCATCAGCTGTTATCCCTTGTATGACGCCGTTGCCATCCCCTTCCCCGGTATATTGTCCCCTTGCTGCAAACCCGAATTGAAGCGCCGTTGCACTGTTCATATCGCCGGGAAGCGCTGCAAATTTTCCGCGAAAGGTATTGACCGCCGTATTGTATTTCTCAATCTGCGAAATAGTCGCGCGGACAGCGGCGGCTTTTATCAAATCCTGCCCAACCAATACGCCGCCGACAATAAGGCCGATGATGACGAGCACGATGGAAAGCTCGATGAGGGTAAAACCGTTGTGGAATTTTTTACTTTCATCCATGTCCTGTTGATTATAGTTGGAGATGTTTTTGACGTCTAGGTTTACCTCCGCCTCATCATTGGCACTTACAAAACTTGGTAAAAAATTTCTACAGATATTGGGTGAAGTAATGGGCCAACTACTCTGAAAACATTCAGTCAGAATTCAGCGTTGGATAGTATTGCCATCGTGAACACCCACACTATATCCAGGCGCCCAACAGTTCTGCATCGGCATCACGCAGCACTTTGAGACGCTCCGTAAGCGCTGCCGCCACCGTGTTTACCTGCTCGCGAAGTTCTGGCACCGCGGTACATTCTAACAATTCTCCTACAAGCAATGTACCAATCGGAAAAATGACATCCGGCGCCCGGCCTTCTGCACTGCCTGATTTTGTGGTGCTGATGCCCATACGCAATGAATCTACACTCACAAGCCTGCGGTCACGCAGATTTTTTAGCAACCGGTGAGAGCTGGTGGCAATGTCATATTCGGGACCGGTGCAGTTAAGCACCAGCGTCGCGCGGACAGTCTCCACACGGTTGGCGCCACGTTTGCGGTAAGCCACGGTGAGACCCTGCTCGTCCGAACCGACATAATAGATCCTTCCAGGAATGACCTTCAATGCTCCGCTTTGCTGCATCTCCTTAAGCTGCACATGAATTTCTGGCGCCATTCGATGGCGATGGATATTCCAAAGCGTAAACAACCGCACGATGAATTTGCGTTTCTCTGTCGTGCTTAAGCGCTTCCAGAGTGGCTGTGTTACCGGACGAAGCGAGTCAATCACGCTGCGCCAGTCATATCCTGAAGCTATGGCCCTCTCAATCTCCTGTCGCAGCCGTTTAAACATCTGCAACACACTCTGCGGAGCCATATTGGGGTCAAGCGTCCATTCCCATTTAGAATAAGGCTTGGCAGGCGCATGCGCTGCAGGCAGCCATCCATGCCTTGAGATGGCCGTAATGGTTCCTTTATACCCGTTTTTTTTCAGCGTAAGGACGCTATCCACCATCGTAAGGCCGGTACCAATAATGACAATCTCATCGTCAGCAGAAAGCTGATTTACTCTCTCGGGAAATATATTTTCTGTCCCCGGCTGCCAGACATTTGCCACATAATGTGTTTTGCTGCGGATCAGACCAGGCTGAAATGCAAACTGACGCGGAGGCAGATTACCTGTGGCAAGTATCAACGCATCTGTCAGGACATTTTTTTCGATACCATTTTTACTGGTCGAAAGCATAAGTTGTTTAGTTTCTTTGCTGTAATTTGCATCAACCACACTGAGATTGCTGATGAGCACTTCGATACCTTTATTTTGTGCCCGTTCAAGGGTTTCGTCGAGTATCGCCTTGAGATAGGCCGAATATAATACTCGCGGCACAAAGGAATCTTCTTTGATTTCCTTATCCGGCCAATAGGTAGTCGCATGCAGCTTTCCCGCTTCCGTCTGCAGCCAGCTATAAAAACCTTCCGGCTTTCCTGCAAAGGCTCCCATTCGGTCGGCACGTACATTGAGTAAATGGCTACTGTCTTGCGTACTATAAGCTACCCCGGTAGCAAGTTCCTTGCTTTCGTCAAACCATTCGATGATCAGGGGGGCTTCAGCACTTTTTATAAGATTAGCCAAAGCCATCGTACCGCTGAAACCGCCCCCTATAATTCCTATACGTTGAGGTTGCGCAGCATCGGCAGCGTTTTTTGCTAAGTTAAATATCTTGCTGAGCGACGATTTGATAACGGGTCTGGGAACGCGTGATTTCATAATAAAATATACGCGCTCAATCTGGTCGCTTGTCGCCCGCTTGAATAAGAAAGGAAACAGGCCATGCGTGATAAGCACGATACTTACCAATACAAAGCGCAGAGAAACCTTAAACGTGAACCACAAATGCTGAAAATAATTCTCTCCGGTAAGCCTCGGATGTTCGGTAAAAGCTTTTTCCAGCTCTTCGCGCAATTGTTTTGCCTTCTGCAAATGCTTATCCTGCAACAGCCACCCACGCAGATTCGCCGTGGTTTCCTGCTTTGTATCCGTCATGAATAATCTCCTATGCAGCGCTGCGCGGACATCACTTATAATTTCTCCATGCCTTAGTCACCAGAACACATTCTGCTTCTGCTTGGGTGATAGCTTAAGCATATCGGCAAGATTCTGATGATCGAGAACACCGGCAATTGCGTTGCGAACATCTAGCATCACTTTGCGTATGACGCAGGTGTTTTCATCTTCACAATCATCACATTTCTTATAGTCAGAGACGCTTGCGCAGCGCAGGGGAGCCAGAGATCCATCCATGAGCCGGATGATTTGCCCTACAGCGATGTCCCGGGCAGGGCGCGCGAGAAAATAACCACCGAATATGCCACGTTTGCTGCTCACAATATTATGATTCTTCAGTTCTATAAGAATAGTTTCAAGAAATTTTGCCGGGACATCCGCCTGCTTGGCAATCGCCTTGCCTTGCAATAATTTCTTTTCATGTATGGAAAGCACCACGAGCGCTCTGAGTGCATATTTTGCCTTCATTGAAAGCATAGGTAACTCATATTTTTAATTCCATAGTAATCTAATATGAATTAAACTATAGTGAGTCAATATGAATTGTAGATTTACCTATTGTCTTAGGTATTATTTATTATAAACAGCTGGTTACGTTAATTTCTTTCTGACAGCCTCCTGGAAACCCATAGTAACGTTAAAAAAAATCATCCAATCGTAACAATTCTGTAACCAAGATGCTTTATCATAGGTTTTTAAGAAGACCTCTAAGATTCCTATGGTAGAAAAAGTAAGTTCTATAAAAACTTATCAGTGGGATGCGCCATCCCTGATAACCCGCATTGATGTGCGCGCGCAGGATAAAAACGGCGCGGTCGCCTATATTTATCCGCCGGAAAATGCACAGGAACATGCTCCAAAACTGCTTGCACTGCGCGACCGCTTCAAACAAATGGGTTGGGCGACGAATTCGGATAACCGTTATGGAAAATCTGTACTGAGAGTCAGCGGCCTGGCCAATGAAAATGAGTTGCTGGCACTTTTGCAGACCGGCAACCATATTATGGGCGCTGCACGAATTTCAACCACAGCTAACAACAGTCATGAGGGACTGGGCGATTCATTGCGCAGCAACAGTCTGCGTGCATCGGGCATATTCTATACCCTTGGCAATATTTTATTTATTATTTCAGGTATACGGCGCAAGGACAACGACCAGATAGGCACTGGTGTATCATTTGCCGTGGGAGACAGCTTGCTTACAGCGTTTGGCGGCAAAGATGACAGAAGGCAGTTTAAATCGCTGCTTACCAAACTTACCAAGCATCTTGAAGAAAAAGGCATTGCAATACCTGAAGGCGCTGCGATCACTGCCGAAACCATGGCCGCAAAAGGCGGTTTTTTGGAAACCGTCTATGATTATATGCATGAGCATATCAACGGCTTTAAAATCCTGGCAGAAATTGCAGGCGGTGTGTATTATTTTAGGGCAGGATTGAATCAGCATAATCCACGCAAGCAGGCAGCGGCGGCGGTCATTGTTGCCGGCTGGACGGCAGCGCTGCTGATCAAAGAAAAGAAGCCGGATAAGGAAAAACTGCAAAACGCGGGCTCCCTGGAAAAAGCATGGGCCTATATTCAAGAAAAGCCTCTAAGGCTGGCAGGCTGGGCGGGTCTTACCCATAACGCGCTTAGCACGTGGGGCGCCTTTGAGGAGCGTCGGGATCAATTAGCACAACCTAACGGCACGCGTCACTACCAATGGGATATGGCAGGTATTGCTGCCATGTTGCTCGGGAATTCATTATATTCGATCTCTAACAAAGTCACTGGCGGAAGTATTGAGACCGGAGCATTGGTAGAAGATGTATACGGTCTGGCTGCCCAAGTGTTAAACAGGCAACCTCCCGAACTTCGTCAAAAAGCGATTGAAGCGACGGCGGATTTTTTAGGCGAGCGTACTGAGCTCAAAGATTCGCGTTCACAGATTATCGAGCATCTTCGCAAGGAGATGGAAGCCTTAAGTCATAATCCATGGTTTTATCCCAGAGAGCAAACAGCTCAAACCCCTGGTTTAAACAGAAGATGAGCTCTACGCCGTGATCTTTGACGGCTTTTCGCTGGACATATTAGAGTCTAAGATGCCTTGCAATGCGGCAGGATCAATGGGCTTTACCATATGATAGTGAAAGCCTGCCTCTTTGGACCGTTGGCGATGCTCTTTCTGCCCCCAACCAGTCTGTGCAATAAATATAGTGTCTTTTAGTGCGTGCTGTTGACGCAAAGCGGCGCACACCTCATAGCCATTCATACCTGGAAGGCCAATATCTAGTAATACTACCTCAGGGATATAGGTTTTTGCCAAAGCAATAGCTGCTGGGCCGTCTGGTGCAACTTTAACATGGTGTCCTTCCAATTCTAGTGCCCAGCTAGTCATCTGCGCTAGTACCTTATAATCCTCTACCAATAAAATACGTCTACCTGCCGTTTGGGTGGCAAGTGGCGTTTTTTCTTTGTAGTTGTCTTGTATAAAGTCTTCATCGCCCTTTATTGCCAAGGGCATGCGTAAAATGAATTCACTACCTTTGCCGGCGCCTTCGCTACGCGCCTCAATGCTGCCTTCATGCATTTCAATCAAATTTTTGACAAGCATTAGTCCGATTCCTACACCTCCTTGTGCTCGTTCTAAGGATTCATCGACTTGGGTAAACATATCAAAAATATGCGGCAGCATTTCTTTGGAAATACCAATTCCGTCATCACGTATACGAATAATTCCTTCAGTGCCCAACTGTTCAAGAACAATAGCAATATGCCCGTCATGCGGGGTATATTTCGCTGCATTATTAAGCACATTTGAAATGACCTGTGAAAGCCGTACAAAATCTGCCTCCACATACACAGAAAACTCCGGCAAATCGATGCTGAGCGTATGATTGTGCTGGTCGATAAGGGGGCGAGAAGTTTCAATCGCATTAAGAATGACATCGCGAAGTTTAATACGTTCCTTGCGTAACTCAATTTTTCCGCCACGAATACGGCTAACATCCATTAGATCATCTACCAAGCGCACCATCTGATTAACTTGTCGGACGACGATATCTATCGCCTCAAAACGCATTTCTTTGGTGGTTTTTTGCGATTGCAGAATGGGCAATGCATTAAAGATCGGAGCGAGTGGATTGCGCAATTCATGGGCCAGAATCGCCAGGAAATCGTCTTTGCGCTTATCTGCCAATCGCAACGCTTCTTCCTGCTCGTCGCGCTCTATGAAGTAACTGCGCATTTTATATTGTCTTTGTCTATCACGCAGGGCCGAGCCCACTGCGCTCATGAGTTCGGCGATTTGCACCGGCCGGCGAATCAGCGTCATATGCCCAATGGCCTCAAGTGCGCTTATTGATTCAGCGGAGCTATGGCCGGCGGGCGTGAGCACGAGCAGCGGAAAATCCGACCAGAGAGGCTCATCGCGCAGCGTTTCGTAGAGAATATTTGTCTTATCAGCAAGAATCTGTTCTTCTGAAAGAATTGCTGCGCCAGCGCTTTTGCTTATTTCTTCACAAAGCTCTTTCAGTGAACCGCAAATGTAGGAAGACAGATTATTTGCTTTGAAAATATGTACAGTATTTTGTGCATCCCTATGTGTTGGCATAAGGATAAGTACACGTTCTTCAAAAATAGGTTGAAAGCTTTCTTCAGGCGACATGTGGTTTTGGACTTTGTTTTTCGGGGATGTCCTTGAGTATGGGGGTTCCTGTTAAAACCCCGTGGAAATCGCGTAAAGGATCGCCCACTCCAATTCCAGTATTTCCCATCTTAAACTCACGAATGGTTCGCTCATGCTTGCCGCCGCGCTTTTTTACCACCGAGAGTGCCTGGCGAACTTCTCCCATAATCTCATAATAACGGAAAAGCATCACGCAATCGGCCAGATAGCTGGTATCCACCACGGTCTGCATTGTATTGCCTAATAAGCCGTGCTGGGCTACCACCAGGAACGTGACTACGCCATAATGCCCTGCATAGGTGAGCAATTCATGGAGCTGTGAGATAAGGAATCGTTCCTCGGGCATGGCATTGAGGTAACCATTAAGACTATCAATAACGATAATCTTGGCGGCGGGTTTTCCGTTCGCGCCCTCAATATTCTCACGTACGCAATGGGCAAATTCCCCTGGCGACATCTCGGTAGGATCGATAGGCTGAATATGAATATGTCCCTTATCTACATGCGTCTCTAAAGGCATTCCCAAACCTTGGGCGCGTTCAAACAACGTTTGCAAACGTTCATCAAACGTAAAAATAACGGAATGCTCTCCACGAGAAGCCGCAGCCACAGCGTACTGAATCGCGAGAGAAGATTTACCTGCACCTGCAGGACCCAGAAGCAACACGCTGGTGCCGTATTCTATTCCGCCTCCAAGCAACGAATCGATTTGATTGATTCCGCTCTTAAGCTGGCCTTTTGAAGCCGTACGCTTATGTTCGGACGCAACGATGCGGGGGAACACCGATAATCCTCCGTGTATGATGGAAAAATCGTGATAACCGCCACGATATTTCTGCCCACGCAATTTGGTGATACGCAGACGGCGGCGCTCTGAGCCGTATTCCGGAGATAATTGTTCTAAGCTGAGCACACCGTGCGCAATGCTTTCGAGTTGTAAATCTTCACCTGCGGGCGTCGTTTTATCGTCGAGAAAAAATACCGTGCATTTTCTTCCGGTAAAAAACTGCTTAAGCGCCAGCACCTGCCTGCGGAAGCGCAACGCATTCTGGGCAAGTAATTTCACCTCGGAGAGAGAATCGATGATGACCCTGGCAGGTTTTACACGTTCTACTTCTTCCAATATGGCTTTGGTGGTCTGGCTAAGCTCGACTTCTGAAGGCTGATAAACGGTATATTGATTTTCAGGCAACAGATCCGTTTCCTGTGCCACCAGCTCAAATATCTCGATGCCGTCAAGTGACCAACCATGAGATTTTGCTACGGCAAGAAGTTCAGCTTTGGTTTCAGAAAGTGTAACATAGAGCACTTTCTCGTCTTTTTTGACGCCTTCCATCAAATATTTAAGGGCAAGCGTTGTTTTGCCGGAGCCAGGAGTGCCATGCAGCAGGTATACTCGGTGCGGAGTTAGACCTCCTCCCAGGACATCGTCTAATTCGGCATTGCCTGTACTAACCAATGATAGCTTATGGGGGTTATTCACACATCCTCGCTTGTTTGTTAGTTTTTGAGGTATATTGAGCTATTTCCCAACAAAAGCGCTGGATTGTAGTAGTTGCGGCAACAAGAAGCAATAAAGGGATACGCTTATTAAAATAAATCTAAATTGTCGAATAATATATTGATATATAAATCAATAACGAATACGATTGACGCTTATTCTGCTGGCTTAACGGCTGATATTGTACCAATAATTCTTGTTATTGGGCTGAGGTGAGGTGGTAGGGGTCAGAAAATCCCCAGAGATCCCTTTCTCATTGCATCTCATTACCCGCATATAATCTTTATAATTAATACCCCCTTGCGGAATGTGGCATTGATCGTTTTTGCGTCATCATGTGCGTGTCGACTCAACACAGGGAATCCGCATGTCCACCATAGTATTGATAATTCTCATATTACTTCTTATCGGCGCTCTTCCGACCTGGCCGCATAGCCGTAACTGGGGTTATTATCCCAGCGGCAGTTTCGGAACTCTTCTTGTTGTTCTCATAATTTTAATGCTGCTGGGTCTCATATAATTTTCAAGTAGTAAAAGGATTGAATATGTCCGCTGACAATACGAGCGCACTTGTCTGGCTCATCATTGGCCTGGTAATTCTGATAGTGCATTTCATCCCCAGCTTTATTGCATTCTCCCGCAATCATGAGAATCGCCAGACGATACTCATACTCAATATCCTTTTTGGATGGACGATTATAGGATGGGGAGTGTTAATGATCTGGGCCACCAATAAAGGCTAGTATTATGGCTTCGCAGAAACATCTGCGTCAAAAGGCTCAGGATGATCAATATTCCAGTCAGAGGCCTAAAAAGAAACCCACCGCCCCTGATAATGAAATTTTTGATGGGACGAGTTATTCGTGCGCCTGAAGTTTCTGCACATATTTGAGATGTTTTTTCAGCGCGGGAAGCGTATCAGAAGCAAAATTTTTCAATGCCTGATTCTTGCCATTCTTGGAATAATCAGAAAAAAGCTTCACTGCTTTCTTGTGTGCGGTCGTTTGCAGATCAATATATCGTTTATCGAAAGCAACTCCGGATAACGATTGAAGTTCGGCCAACAGCTTTTGATGCTTGTCATCAAGATGGTTTGCCGGAGTGACGTTTACGTCTGCTGATGTAAGGGTTTCTTCAAGAGTCTTTGCGGTTTTTGTATGATCATCAACCATATGCTGAGCAAATTTCTTTATCTGCCCGTTCTGTGATTTATCCAGCGCCAACTTGCTGGATTCAATTTCGAATTTGTTAGCTACAGACGCTTTATGAACGAAATCCTCTTCAGAAATCACATCTGCCTTGGCAACGCTAGCCAATGTGCACACCACCACTATGGCAAGTATGCCGCTGGTGATTAAAAAAAGTGCCAATATCGCGGTGCCTAATTATCATACGATTTCTCCTGAAAAATATTCAATTTCTTGGCCTCCGCCTATCTTTTTTTGGAATGGTCAGGCGTTCCTGCCGCTACAAATCCCTCCATCGCATTTAACATC
This sequence comes from Alphaproteobacteria bacterium, assembly GCA_013289445.1. Next base: position 3,397 of record JABCZZ010000006.1, on the reverse strand, counting down.
GTGTCAGTAAGGTCTGCAAAGGGCTTCACGATCGCTTTTGCTTCCTTGTTTATCGTGGCAAGAGAAGACTTGTTGGCATCCTTTATAATTCTTATATTTCTTTTAGCGGCCTTTTTGGAAATGGCGGTTACCCGCTTCGTATTTTTAGCAAAAGAAGATTTTGACACTTTCTTCTTAAGGGCGGCCTTCTTAAGAGCGACGCTTTTAAGAGAAATTTTCTTTTTTCCGCTTGGTTTTGAGGCGGTGCGTTTTTTAGCATGCGCTTTTACACTTTTCTTTTTCATGGTCATAACGACTCCTATAGCTATGGGTTAAACAATCCATCTCTATCAATTGCGAGATAAGAAAGATGTGCCTTTCGGCAATTAAAATGTTTTTTATGTATAAATTTCATGAGTAAGAATTGTTGTTCCGCAATACTCCCGGGAACATTCCAGGCTTTACATTTTTGTGTTGAAAGAATGGGTTCCGTATCGAATCTTTCTAAGACTGTTTATTAATATTTTTCCAATGGGATAAGAATATGCATTCTTTATGCCACAGCTGCTTTACGATATGGATTTAACATATCCCTATTTTTAGCATTACTTTGCCGCTGACATACAATGTTCAGCTAAATTCAACTTCAGGAGCAAGCGCTATGGCTAATACCAAACCAAACCAAAAGGATCAGTATTCCAACCAGACTGCCAGCAGCCAGAAGAATACTCCCGGTGGTTCACGCGCCGGCAATAACATTGAAAAAGATGAGCCGAATGCTCAGGAACGCGGTCAAGGAGGTATGAAGAACGAAGGCAAAGAACTTGGCAGCCGCACTTCATCTTCCATCGATGACAAGAACCCGCAGGCGCTGAGCAAATGTTTGAACGCCTAACCTATGAACCGGGCCTTGTGCCCGGTTCGCTTCTTTTAATACTATAACCCAAAACAAAATAACGAATGAAGACTACAATTTTTCGGCGTTTCCTTTCTGCTTTGGGCCCGGGGTTAATAACGGGCGCCGCAGACGATGATCCCTCAGGCATTGCCACCTATTCTATTGCCGGAGCGCAGCTTGGCACCTCTTTATTATGGATGGCATGGGTTACTTGGCCGTTAATGGCTTCCGTCCAGATGATGTGCGCCAGAATCGGCATGATGACGGGTCAAGGGCTGGCGGGGGCGCTCAGTAAAAAGTTCCCTAAATCTATACTGATCATTTTCTGCTTTGCCCTATTAATTGCCAACACTATAAATATTGCGGCCGACCTCGCCGGAATGGCAGACGCTGCAGAACTGCTCAGCGGGATCAGTTCGCACTGGTACGTTATACTTTTCGGTCTGGGTATCGGATATGCCATTATCAAATTTCGTTACCACCAGATTGCCGGCGTACTAAAATGGCTGGCACTGTCATTATTTACGTACGTGATCACCGCTTTCATTATTCATCCTGACTGGTCATGGGTTGCACGGCAGACTTTCTCACTCACTCTTCCCAGAGGCACACTGGCCTGGGAAACTGTGGTAGCGATTCTAGGCACCACCATCAGCCCTTATCTCTTCTTCTGGCAGGCAGCCCAGGAGGTAGAAGAAGAAAAAGCTGCGGGGCGCCGCATGCGTTTGAGGCATGTGGAGGTCAGCAACGTTGATCTGGTGGATCGCAAGATGGATGTAGGAACGGGCACTTTTCTATCAAACATCGTTATGTTTTTTATCATTCTGACAACCGCCCTGACGTTACATACGCATGGATTGACTAATATCACTAGCTCCAGAGAGGCAGCGGAAGCACTACGCCCGCTGGCCGGCAATCTTGCGATGCTTCTTTATACAACAGGCATTATTGCGGTAGGGCTTCTTGCAATTCCAACGCTTGCAGGTTCAGCGGCATACGCTTTCGCAGAAACTTTTGAATGGTCGCAGGGACTGGATAAGAAGTTTAAGCAGGCACGGGCATTTTATGCTGTTATTGTCCTATCGGTAGTATGTGGTGTTGCCTTGGACTTTCTGCACATCAATCCTCTGAGCGCTTTATTCTGGACAGCCGTTATCAACGGTTTGCTGGCTCCCTTCCTGCTGATTGGCGTATTTCTTGTAGGAAGAGACAAAGAAATTATGAGGGGAAAACCAAGTTCGCCATTAAGCCAGATTAGCGTTACCATCACGACAGTGCTGATGTTTGCAGCGGCCATAGGCATGTTTGCCGTTTAATAATTGATTATGAAATTCGTCGAATAACCAGGATATGGCAGTGGCTTATCCGAAATCTATTCCTATCCACCTTAGTCTAAGGGTAAATAAAGCCATACGCAGCATAGGGAAAGCCCAGGACATTTTTTGAGTCATTCCAGAATTTGACTTGTGACCAGTCATTGGCGCGCGATACGTCCTCCACCAGCATTGAGTCGTAAATAATATGCCGGGTGCTTCTGCTATCGCCCCAGTTGCTATGGGTGACGTTTATCTGTCTTGCGTTTAGAACGTCTTTTACGACCGCTACATGGCCTGAATGCATGCGTGAGGTTCTTTTAAGCACCAGAACTGAGCCAACGGCGGGTATATGCCCTCGTCTGTAGCGACCTGCCGCTTCTGGCCACCAAGTATATGCATCGCCAGTAAGTTTAACGCCCGATACTTTGCGCGCGTAGGGGACACAGGAGATTATGTCAGAAGAATAATGGCCAGAAGCAAACTGGTGGTGAAAAGGTTCGGGAACGCTGCAAGCTACAGCTATAAAAATTATGAGTAGCGGAAATAGGCGAACATTCTTTCTCATTGCGTATTATAAATATTATAGGGTTGCAGAACGCGGCATTCGTTTACTTATCTTGTGTATTTTAACTTTTAAGCGTTAATTATTCATTTATATTCTCGCACAACATCAACGCCCCATTGGCTCCTGTGGCAAAAAGTAAATTTTGAAGGGCTCAAAACTGTAAAGTTTTAAAATTGACTGCCACATGCGCCAGCCAAAGAGTCCTAATTACACAACAGATTGGACGCAATTGCCGATTCGATAAATCATTAACAATATTCTTTTTGGGGGACTTCAATAAAGCAGCCTTTCACGCCAAAACGAAAAAACGTCAGTGATGAGGCGGGGCTTTGGCAGGCGTTACTTTACACGCCACCTGTGACATCAGGTCAGGCGGCGTGGTATCGAGGATTTTGGCAAGTTTGGTACGCTGCTCAATAGCATCTGGCACGTCTTCGGGTATCAACACCCCGGCAATACGCACGGCCTGATTACGGCGGTTGGACTCATTGTTTTTCTTACTGCGCGACACTAGCCAGCCCGCTTTTTCACTCAAGCGATAGGTTTCGGGATCCATTTTTGCGAAAGAACCCACGTCATCGATGGTCAGGCGCAACGCATCGCGCATCTGCCCAAGTATTTCCGTGCGCTCTTTGCTGA
>JABCZZ010000005.1 GCA_013289445.1 Alphaproteobacteria bacterium | reverse complement strand
AAAGCTTTTTTTCTGCGTAAGAAAAATATTCTTAACGAGTTGCTGGCTAATAGTGCTGGCGCCACGCATGGGTTTTTTTTCAGCTAATGCCTCCCAGAGCGCTGATTTAATAGACTGAATGCTAAAACCATTATGCAAGAAAAAGGCGCCGTCCTCACACACCGTAATTGCAATCACCTGGTCGGCAGGAATGCTTTCGAATGTAACCAAAGCAGGCTCTTTAAGACCTATATAGCGTGGGGTCGAAGAATGTATGGGAAGGTAGAGAACCTTATCAGCCAACTGCTCTATGGGTGCTGTTTGATATAGGTAAAAAGAATAGGCGGTGAGCAGCATCAGACATCCACATACAACTACACAGGCCCCTTTAATTAATCCCAAGCCGGATACTCCCCCTAAAAATAGGATTCTTTGATAAGCATTATCCTATAGCATAAAACATTATTTGTAGGTAACCTCTTATTATACAAGAGACTTCATAATATTCTGGAGTAAATAGATGATGAGCAGAAGAAGGTTGGGGACTTCCCTGTTAATGCTCCTTTCACTTGTCTGGGCTCAGAGCCTAATGGCAGACGATGCCGGCGACATAGCCAAATTGCGTGCCGATGCGCAGCGTGGTGATGCTGCAGCCCAGATTCGCTTAGGCATGGCGTATCATGACGGCAAAGGCGTTGCCAAAGATTTGCCGGAGGCGCTCAAATGGTACAGTAAAGCAGCCGTTCAGAACAATCCCGACGCTGAATTATTAATTGCCTATGCCTATCAGGATGGCGATGGGGTTGAAAAAAATCCTACCTATGCTGCAGGCTGGTATCAGAAAGCGGCAGATCAGGGAAACGCCAGAGCACAAGCAGCCTTAGGCTTTCTTTACTACATGGGTCACGGCGTGCCTCAGGATAACGCAAAAGCTATGATGTTGTGGACCAAAGCAGCTCAACAAAACAATATCAATGCACAGCTCTCCCTTGCAAATGTCTATACACTTGGCGAAGGTGTTGCAAAGAACAATGAGGAAGCCCTGAAATGGTATCGCTCTGCGGCAATGCTTGGGAGTGTGAAGGCGCAAATTTTATTAGGTAATTTATACCATGCAGGAAAAGCGGTTCCTAAAAATGATACCGAAGCAGTGAAATGGTGGCTCAAAGCGGCCGAACATAACAATGCTCGCGCGGAATGGATGCTGGGCAATGCGTATCACGAGGCACAAGGTGTAACAAAAGACGAGGCGGCAGCTATTATGTGGTTTAGCCTTTCAGCCCAGCAGGGCCATAAATATTCCATTGCCACATTAGCTTCTGTCGAGAAAGAAGCAACGCCAGACCAAATATCGGAAGGTAAAAAACGTGCCGATGCATGGCGCACGCAACATCCCGCAAATTAATTCACTAGAATTTATACATTCAAGTTTTTAAGGGGCTTTGGCTCCTTGTAAGGTCATTACACTGACCTCCATACAAACGCTACTGTGCAATATTGAAATGAATAGTGTTACACATCCGAAACGAGACGCCAGCGCGGCAATTATATTTTGTTTTTTACTTGTCATCGTAGAGTGTGCGGTTTTTCCTGATTTCGGAGAAACGTTTCATTCCGTCAAAAGACTGGGCTTTTTCTGTGCCGCGATATTCGTAGGTGGCATGGTCTTGTTTCGCTCACACATCATTTATCGCGATAGCTGGATAGGCGTCCTAACTCTATTACTTCTAAGCCGGTTGCTTACTTACCGACCTGAATTTAACTTTGGGTTATACGCGCAATCTTGCTGCATGACTCTTGCATTTATCATCATCGTTCTGGGGTTGCCTTGCGTTAAACTTTCTCCCCTTAAGATAGCAACTGCATTCGTCGTTTGCGCGCATCTTATTATGGCGGGACTGTTATGGAATATATTCGCACATGAGCCTTTATTTTCCATTCCACAGATGGATTTTTTAAGTTCGTTACTGGGCTCACGCGATGCCGTCTGTGTTCTTCTGGCGCAATTATTGCCATTGCAGATACTTTGCTTTCTGCGGGCCAAGCGCACTTCATGGAAGATACTATTATATCTTGGACTTCTTGCAGACGTGTATTTCATTTTTGCTTTGCGTACCCGCTCAGCATGGGTAATGACTGCGGTCATTGCCATGGGTATCGCATACCCAGCCCTTGGCCTGAGAATTACCTCAGCCATTAAAGCGTGGATCGCCTTCTTGCTAGCCAGCGTGATTATCATGGGCGTGATTGCCGTCATGCCCACGCCTTTTAAATGGCGAAGCGCCATGCCCTACCAAGAAAGTATAATCTCATTTGCGCATGTCAGCCAATGGAACAGCCGTGAAGAGTTATGGAGCATAGGACTGGCCATGGCGATAGAGCATCCTGTTCATGGAGTGGGCAGCGGTAATGCGCGCGTTTACCTTCCTGAATATGCCGATTTAGCCAGCGTTCCACACAGTTATTTTTCTGACAATATGCCGGGTTTATACAATGACTATCTGCAGGCATTTGCAGAAAATGGGTTTGCAGGAGGTACGCTATTACTGATTGCTTTGCTGTTTTTTCCACTACGCGAGGGCATGCGTGCATTGCGAAGTTCTGAGCAGAGTGATGAAAGTTTCTCTCGTTACCTGCTTTTTGTGTCCTGCATTGCCTTATCAATTGACGCCTTCGCCGACTTTCCATTTGAAAGGCCGGGCAACCTCCTCGCATTTGCCGTATGTTTCATGGTTGCGCGCGCACCTAGCCTTCAGACAATGCCTCTTCGGGCGAATATCTCCATCCCTATTCGGCTTGGCATTATAGCGCTCACCTGCATTGTGATTATGCAGGCCGCAACTTTTACCATCCGACTCGCCTACAGAGAAACAGACTCGCTTTGGTATGCATTCCGCCTATGGCCTTGGGATATATATTGGAACGATCTTTATGCTTATCGTTTGTCTCAGGCGCATAATAAGCATCTGCATGAATATGTATCTGCATCGCAAAAGAATTGGCCCTATCGCGTTTCCACCAAACACTCGATGGCACTTGAAGCGACCCAAGATCATCGATGGGAAGATGCATTACAGCTTTACAGCCAAATATTCACCTACAAGCATGGGTGCATCAGCGCTCCATTTACCTCTTATCTCGATCTGCTTGCCCGCTATGCCTATGTACTGCCGCGCGAGCTTACGGCCAGAGAACTGGGAACGTGTCCGAATATATCCTCGCTCCAATGGGCGCAAACGCAGAGTTATATTGCAGAATGGCAAGACCATCCATTAGTTTCAGCCAACTGGAGAGGGCGTTTCGAGCCTTATCTGATCAAAGGCAAGGCATTCGAGCCTCTTATCAGCGATGCGCTGCTCGATACATTTCCAGCCACTCAGTTTTATAGCCCGCTGCCTCTGTCGGAGAATCGTTTCCTCCTTGATGGAGCGGACAAATTGCAAGGGCGGAAAATTTCTCTTTTTCTTTTTGATAAGGGCAAAAATACTCTTACCGATCTGACGCCGCCTTCTGAAGATAATGGTAATGCCTGTGTATCAAAAGATACGTCGAGAGTGTCGTGGAAAAACTCTAAGCAGCAGGTTTTCGGCGAGATTGGGCAGGAAGCCGCTATAACACATTTGCAAACCACTCCTGTGCTTTTTACTTCTTGTAAATGGGTGGATAATACTCACCTTTTAGGCATACAGAATAAAACCGGCGCCGTGTTGTGGCGTTGTGCCGTCGAGGATAAAATTACCTGCACTCCTACGCATCTTTTGGACGGTTTTGTCGATACGCATGGCTTCATACAGTCATCAGATATTCCGCTTATATCCGGCTTGAGACGCTCCGAAACATTCCGAAAGATATATGCGATAGATCGCAATGGCGATAACCTTACCGAAAACGCCGTCCAAAATATTAATGCTGATATTCTCGATAAAGAAGACAATCTCATCCGTGTAGGCGCGAAAAGCTACTACTGGATTACGGGATACCGCCAGCCAGCGGAAAACGAGATTATATATAAAGCAAAACACATAGGCTCGGAGGTCTACAGCATAGCTTCTGGTGAGACACATGCGAAAACGCTGGCTCAATGGAAGGCCGGACACTGGCAAACCTTAATCATGTCGCACCTGCCCCTGGCGAATGATATTCCGGTTCCGCATGAAGTCATAATCTCGGGCAAAAAAGAGCGGTATCAGGGATTTTATTTCGGCAATCTGCAGACAAAAAAAGTTATTTTATGGTGGCACGGCGGGCCTAAAGAGAACGTATCTCCACGTTATAATCCCTATTTTCATTATCTAACGCGGCAAGGATATGGCGTTCTCGCCATGAATTATCCTGGCAGCGTTGGCCGGGGGCGTGAATTTGAAGAAGAATATAGCGAGCCCTATCTTCAAGACTGCCTGGACGCATCCGTAGACTTTCTAAAGCAGCGCAAGGTCGGCACGATTGTCAGTTGGTCTATCTCTGCAGGAGCAACGGTGCAGGCATTGATTGCCGCCCACAATCCGGGAATTGTCGCAATGGTTGATCAATCAGGAATAGGGCAGCAGGGATTACGCGATGCCGCGATGCGCGCGCACATACCCTATTTCTCCATACGCGGAATGTACGACCCTGGCTATCATGGAAGTGCGACAGAATATATTTATCCCGACGGACATGATATTACACATTTTCAGGATTTCGGATTATTGATGTTGGATATATCCGCGTTTCTGCCATGAACCTCGTGAACTCGGGAATTGCACGATTGACAATCTTTTTTAGAAAATCGGCCTGTTTTTGCTTGATAGTCATCCTGCTATTCTCCGGTGTAACGCTATGCATCTATATCAGCGCACCGGTGGACGAACTTCACGGGGTAGTTACTTATGGCCCTCCGTTTAAAAGTTATTTACGCCAGGCAGGCCTGGGGTTGCCCGATAATCTTACTCTAAAAGATATGCCGGCCGATCTCGTACTGGCCCTCATGGTAGGTGAAGATACCGAATTTCCCTACCACCATGGCGTTGCGCTTGATAAAATTTACCAGAGCATAGAGCGGCATTTCCGGCTGGGAGAGCCTTTAATCGGCAACAGCTGCATTACCCAACAACTGGTGAAGAATGTCTTCACGGGTGCTGATCATTCATTCTTACGTAAATACATTGAAATTATATATTCATTTAAGATGGAAAGACATTTTTCCAAAGCCGAAATATTTACGCTTTACGTCAATGTTGTGCAGGTAGGCCCGGATTCTTTTGGTCTGAAGCAGGCGGCAAAGGATTATTTTGGCAAGCCGGTAAAGCAGCTAAATACTATGGAAGACAGTTTTATTGTAGCCAGCCTGCCTGCACCCGTCACCTTCACGCGATGGTTTCGAGAAAGAGATGAGCGGCTTGTGGCCTCGATGCGTTGGCGCATGCAGCATATATTGCAATACACGCTTATCATTAAAAACAAGCTATTCGCCGGAAAGAACCCGCCAGATATAGACGACAATTTTTTTAAGTCCTATTTTCATGGAATTTCCATTGAACGCTATGACGGGGATACGCCCAATGACGATCGTTTTAAGCTGGAGTCTGAACGTGAAATCGAGGATTTCATTCAGCGTCGCGTGACGTCTCACTGAAGCAATTCGACTTAGGGCTCATTAGGAGCAAGATTTATGTCGTACTGCTCAACGCTACGCAAATCGATAAAATAAGACGCTGAGTTATTAGGGTTAAAATATACGGGCAGATGTTTTAGTGGCGAGGCTATCCTCATCCGACGCCCCACAAACGTTAGTATACAGGTAATAATATATTAAGAATTAACTGTTATATTCTGTGGATGATTAATGACAGAAGTCTATGAATCACCTGTGCAACTGTTTGGAGTCAAAAGTAAAAATGGGGAGATACGCATGACAATAGATATTCTTAAGACAGATCAGGTAAAAGCGGTACGCCAAGAGCTCCTCGACCTTTCCGAAAATGGCAATGATCAGGGATACGCAGCCAAGGCGCTGGAATTCATGCGCGCCTGCGGCGTTCCTGCGGTCGCGATAGCTGAAGACGGCAACGCCGTGGAAAGTGGCGCAAGCGTCGTCAAAAGCATGATCAATGGCGTTCCTATTTATGCCATTCATGACACCACAAAAAATGAATATGAGGGTATTCGCGATAAAGCACGCGGCGCCTATAAACTCTGGAATGAATTGCCGTTGGTCGCTCGCCAGGAATTTTTTCGCATCATGGCGGAAGAAGTGGGGCCTAAATACAAAGATGCAATCGACCTTGCCATCACCCTTGACGTGGGAAAGGCCGGTTCTGAATTCGCCAAACTTGCCGAGTGGGACAAATGGGCGGCATCACAGTCGGTGCATGACCATATCTGCAACGTGTACCTGAGGGATGACAGAGGCAGAATATTTACCAGCGATGCCATACCTGCTGACTCCAAGCACGTGTTTTACTACATGGGGCCGGAAGCCAAAGGCGCCGGCGTCGCAGGCGGCACTAACGGGTTTAATTATCCCGGCGCGCTTATCATGCCGGATGTCGCCTCCAGCCGCGTGGGCGGCAACGCGCTGATTGCAAAAGCACCCGCCAAGGCACCGGCATTTTTATTTATCCGTAAAAAAGCCGAAGAAGAAGCGCTCGAACTGATGAAAGCACGATTTAACGATTATGCATGGGCAGGTGAAGCCAAAGGCAAAGGAATCGATTTCACCGAGGCATCGACCCTGCAATCACTCAAGGACGGATTGGGCATCATTTCCGGCAGAGGGGTCATTGAGCAATGGACAAAAGACTCCAGCACCTTCCGTATGGTTGGCGGTGGCGCTGCGGGTAAAATATACCGCGACTATCGCGAAACTGCGGGTGTCGATCCCAGCCTGCATCGCACTATTCTGGAACTGGCGGGCAACAATCCCGTGGCAATAATGCCTTCCGCACAAGATCTGGCTGATAAAACCGGAGCGAAGCTGGGGCTGGAAAAAATAGTAAAAGAAATTGCCGAAGGCAATAAAGGCAATTCCGGCCAGCGCTGCACCAGCCCGCGCCGGTGGTTCGTGCATGCGGATATCTACGATAAGGTGAGAGACCTTGCCGTTGCCGAATATACGCGCAGCGAAAATAACGCCGACGGAGCCATTGCCAATCCTCTAGATCCTAATACCAAAATCGGGGCGATGGATGAGGGCGGCTTCAAGATGGCGCAGGAATATCTTGAAAAGTGCCGCAATGCCGGCGCAAAAGTGATCGGCGGCCAGCGGATATTTGAAAACAAGTTTCCCAAAGCGCAATACATGGCCCCTGCCCTGGTGATATGGGACGGTGTGCCTGAAGAAAAGAAAGCACTGATGCATGAGAGGGAAATTTTCGCTCCCATCGCCAATCTTGAGAAAGTGGCCGATCTCGCTGAAGCAATAAGCAAAACCAATCTGAGCAAAGAGCACTTATCGGGCGCTATTTACACAAATGACAAAACCGAACTCGAAGAATACGCCATCAAAACAAATCTTGGCTCTTTGATGCATATCATGCCGCCTAAAGATCAATCGCCCGCCGGTTTGCATGCAGGCAGAGACCAGGGCGGCATAGGCGAAACCGGTGGCCATGGAAGTTTGGAACAGTATCTCATACGCACGGGCAATCCTCGAATGATTGCGATGTCGCCGGAGATGGCAAAGAACTTTAGACATAAGCCCGCCGCCACTGCTGCAAAAGGCTAAAGAGAAGCCAATAGGCACTATTTAGCAGCAGGCCAATACTAAAGCCAAGGACAGGCGTCTGCAGAACGTGTATGCATTCCATGATATAGGTCATAGAATCCTGCGCACAGCACAACAACGAACAGCTTCACTGAGCTACTTATCTGTGCGCGACGGAACTGACAGGCATTACTGTTTAAAATCCCCTTTGTTTCCCACACGCTTTTCTACAGGTGGCAGCCAATGCATCAATACGTGACGTAATTCCGACTTACGCAGTGGTTTAGTAATGAAATCGTTCATTCCTGCTTGCAGGCATTTTTCTCTATCGCCTTTCATAGCGTTGGCGGTAAGCGCAATGATAGGTATATTTTTAATGTGCTGCGGCATCCGGCGCAAAATGGCGCTTGCTTCGAATCCATCCATTTCGGGCATTTGGCAATCCATCAGAATAAGATCAAAGGGTTGATTTTTTACTATTTCCAATGCCTCTTCGCCGTTATGCACGGTCATGGTGTTACAATGGAATTTTTGAAGTATCCGGTTTGCGATTTCACCGTTGGAGCTGTTATCCTCCACCAGCAGTATGTTCGCTCCTGCTAAAAATGCCTCTTTGCTGTCATCTGCATCTTCATCCTGGTGGCGACGGGTAACCGGCAAGGCGTCCTGCGCAAAGTGTTGCAGCAATATTGTTGCTGTAAATGTAGAACCCACCCCAGGCATACTCTCCACGGCGATATCCCCGTGCATCATTTGTACAAGCTGCCTGCAGATAGAGAGCCCAAGCCCCGTACCACCATATTTTCGCGTAGTAGAGGCATCGGCCTGCGAAAATTTATCGAAAATAATCTGCAGTTTTTCCGTTGGAATGCCAATACCGGTATCTTTTACGGCAATTTTGATCCTAGCATATCCTGGTGAAGCAGTTTCCCGCATTTCCTCCACCAAGACATGAATGCAACCCTTATGTGTAAATTTAACCGCATTGCCTATAAGGTTTAAAAGTATCTGACGAACTCGCACCCGATCGCCCATTACATAACGCGGTATGCCTGGCGTTAGCTGTATACTCAGTCTAACCCCGCTTTCTTTCATATTGGGAAGAAATACCCGTACCGTCTCTTCAAGAGTTTCGGGCAGATCGAAGGGAATGCAATCGAGCTCCAGTTTTCCTGCTTCTATTTTGGAGAAGTCGAGTATGTTTTCAATAATATCAATGAGAATTTCGCTTGAGCTTAACACCATGTGAAGGGTATTTACCTGCTCTGCGGCCAGCTTCGTATCGAGCAATAATTCGGTCAGGCCTATAATACTATTAAGCGGGGTGCGGATCTCGTGGCTCATATTGGCTAAAAAAGCACTTTTGGCGTCATTGGCGGTCTCGGCTTTGCGTTTTGCCACCTCGAGCTGGGAAGTGCGCTCCTCTACTTTTTCCTCGAGCGTCTCATTTACCTGTTTAAGCTCCTGATCGCGCTTGCGCACTTCTTGCAGCATCTCATTAAAGGCCTGGGCAAGAATACCGGTTTCATCCGGATAAATAGATTGTGCCTGCTGTAAAGTATCATGGCCCTGGGTGAAAGACTGCGCGCGTCCCGCAAGCTCAAGAATAGGATTAGAGATAGTGCGGCGAAAATATACGGTAAGCAGCAAAGTAACACCTAGTACCATCAACGACGTGAGGGTACTGATCAATATGATCTTATTAACATAAGCATTGATCTCGCGCTCATCGGCCATCATAAATATATGACCCACCGTTTCTTTATTTCTGCTGATTTTCTGAAACGCTGTCATAGAGTGCTGCCACAAAGGCTGTTCGTGTTGCAATAAGTGAATATCAGGGCAGACAGCATTGCCGGGATCCGGTGCGCGGTATCCGGCAAATAATGCGCCTTGCATATCGTAGATACATGCAAGCTGGATGGAGGGACTTATGTGGAAAATCTCCAGATTGTGCTGGACTTGGGCATTATCCAAAAATATCAGCGCGGCGGCGTTATGATCGCCAGTAATAGTGGTGGTTATTGCCAATGCTTCAATCGTGCTTCTGCGCATATCATAAATGAGATAGGCGGTAATCGCAGTGACGGTCAGTACAACGGCAGCTATGCTGATTCCCATTGTCATCAGCGTCAGTTTTCGCTTAATGGACATTTCCACTCCTACAGCATAGGTAGGAAATCATTTTAGTTAATATATATTAATAAATTAATAATAATGACAAAAATGTGTTAACCATAAGAAGTACATACAAAAACATATCAAATTTTAGATAAATTAATTATATATCAATATATTGAATGGTTTGATGTTTTGTAGATTTTTTGCATTGTGTGAGGTATAATATTTAACATTATTAGAATTTTGTTAACGATTTATTTTTATAAATATTAACGATGTCAGATATTCACTCCTTCGATAAAAGAGAAAATCTTTCATCTTTTTGCAATCAAGCGGCAATGGAGACCAGCCGGGAAAGCATGAAGGCGGACCTGGAAATCATAGGCTATGGACTGTCGCACGATCTGCAGGCTCCATTACGTGCGATTTTTAATATATGCGAACAATCGGTGAACGAATATCCGTGCTCGGATAAAATGGCGCAAGCGGTGCAAAGCATCAAGTATGAGGCCGAGCAGCTGAAGATATTATCGGACGGGATGCGCGAATATTTACGGCTGGATACATATGTCCCTAAGTATCGTTTGCTGGACAGTAGCGCAATTGTCGTATCGGCACTTGCCGAGCTTGAGGAAAAAATACGAGCCAGCGAGGCAAGGGTAACTTATGATGTCCTGCCGCAGATTTATGGACACCAGGGTCGGCTGACACGTCTTTTTACCGGGCTTCTCGATAATGCGCTGAAGTTTCGCAATCCCGTTCCCAGGATTCACCTCTGCGCACATCGTGCCGGGGATTTCTGGCAGTTTTGCATCAAAGATAATGGCATAGGCATTGATGAGGAATTCCATCACGCCGTTTTTATTCTTTTCCAGCGGTTTCATGACACGCAGATATATCCCGGTCATGGAATGGGATTGGCGCTTAGCCGTAAGATCGTCGAATCGCATGGTGGGAAGATATGGCTGGAATCTGCTCCGGGAAAAGGCAGCTGTTTCCAATTTATACTCCCAATGTCATCAGTAAAGGAGACGCAAATATGAGTGAAGAAAATATCCGGAGGGCCTATCATCCGGAGCTGGTCATCTTAATCGTGGAAGACCAAATACTGTTTGGAAAAGATATAAAGCACGCCTTATTCAAACATAAGGTAGTGTTTGCACGCAGCGTGGAAGAAGCAAAACAAAAATACGAAGAATATATACCTCACATGACGTTTTTAGATATCGATTTGCCGGACGGCACGGGTTTCGAGTTGCTTGATTTTATTCGTGAGCGCGAGCCGGAGGCCTATATTGCCATGCTTACTGGCAGTAAGGTAGAGGCTGACGTGTCGCTTTCGCAGAAAAAAGGAGCGCGAGGATATATCATAAAACCCTTTACCAAATCCAAGATAGAACAGCATCTGGCCCAGTATCTGGAATTCAGGGAAAAACAGATAAAATTTTCGCTGCAGCAGACCGAAGCCCACCGCAAAGCGGAGCTATATCTGGCGCCGAATATGATTATTACATAGTGCCATTCAAGAGATTAGACAGTTGCGGGCTTTCGCATCGGCAAGAGACAGTCACTTTGCAAACGACTGGAGCCAGAAATGTGGCGACCCCTACGGGAATCGAACCCGTATTACCACCTTGAGAGGGTAGTGTCCTAACCGTTAGACGAAGGGGTCTAGGCTGCAAAGAGGCAGATGTTTACTGCAGGAACTGCAAGCTTTCAAGCCCAATAGACGACTTTTAGCCGCAAAGCGGGCCGCAAATGCGGGTTGCGGAGACTTGTCGGGTATTCTACAACTTGCCGCATGCGCATGCTTCTTATTAAAAAGCCCATCGACCAGATTGAGAGCGAGACCAACGAGTCCCCGCTTAACCGCTCTCTCTCTGCGATGAATCTCGTAAGCCTTGGCATCGGCTGCATTGTCGGTGCGGGTATCTTTGCGCTTACCGGCGAACAGACCGCTGTGTATGCCGGGCCCGCCATTCTCATCTCTTTTGCGCTTGCTGCTATCGCCTGCGCTTTCGCCGCTTTGTGCTATGCGGAGCTCGCCTCCACCTTGCCCGTCTCCGGCAGCGCATATACCTATGCTTACGCAACGCTGGGCGAACTGCCTGCATGGATTATGGGCTGGCTGCTTATTCTTGAGTATGGCATCGCCGCCTCCACAGTCGCCGTGAGCTGGTCGGGTTACTTCGTCAGCCTGATGAAGGACATGGGAATCGTGATCCCCGCATCGTTCGCCACGCCTACCCTGCTTTACGATCCCAATGTTGGTGGCATGGCAGCGGTGAGCATAGGTGCTGCGTTCAATTTTCCGGCGTTTGCCTCTGTAATGCTGCTCACGCTACTGCTGATTGCCGGCGTCAAGGAATCAGCGACAGCCAATAATATTATCGTGGTGCTCAAGGTCACGGTACTTGTGTTGTTAGTGGCTTTTGGCCTGCCCTACATCAATCCCGCGCTCTGGCATCCGTTCATCCCCGATCCGGTTATCATTGCCGACACCCAGACAAAAATTCCGGTCGTGCATTACGGCTGGGGCGGGATATTGCACGCCGCCGCGGTCATCTCGTTTGCATTTGTGGGTTTTGAGGCCGTTTCCACTGCGGCGCAGGAAGCCAAGAATCCGCAGCGCGATATGCCGATTGGTATTCTTGCCTCGCTGGCTATCTGCACGGTGCTTTACATTGCGGTGGGCGCCGTGCTGACCGGTCTGGTGTCCTACAAAGATCTCAATGTGCCCGATCCTTTAGCTGTCGCCGTGGATGTTCTGCATATCGGCTGGCTTAAATGGACAATCAAAACCGGCGCCATCATCGGCATGTTCTCTGTGACACTCGTATTGCTTTACGGCCAGACACGCATTTTTTACAGCATGGCGCGCGACGGGCTGCTGCCTGAAATCTTCAGCCGCATCCATTCCCGTCTTAAAACGCCGCATTGGAACACACTCATCGTCGGATTGATTACTGCATTGGTGGCAGGATTCACACCTATCGATATTCTGGGTGACCTGGTAAGTCTGGGTACTTTGCTTGCCTTCACTATCGTCTGTTTTAGCGTCCTCTATCTGCGCTATACGCGTCCGCAAATGAAACGTGTATTCAAGGTCCCCTTTTTCCCGTGGACACCGCTGCTGGGCATTGTTTCATGCATTTGGCTAATGTCAGGCATTTTCAATATGATGGCGCTACTTTTTGAATATTATATCCCCGCCGGGTTGCTGATATATTTTCTTTATGGCCGCCGAAACAGTAAAATCCGGGCAAATTCAGCCGGTTTGTCATAATTTTTTAACATATACCCGTTATGATAAAGTAGTCGTAATAGGGAAAAACTGGCGTGAGCATCTACCGTTTTAACGATCATTCGCTCATAGAAAACGTGACCATCGAGCGTTCCGCAGGTGGCGGCATGCGTGCTTATCTATTTGCACGAGCGGGCAGCGACCCGGCCAAACTTGAATCGCTTAAATCTGCTTTCAACGCTCACGGCATACTGTGGGCGCCCACCAGCGAAGACGGACGCGCCGTCCTTGAACTGCGCGGCCTGAAGCAAGATGAAAGCAGTTTGTTGCGCCTGCTGAAAATGCAGGGCGCTGTCACCAGCAATTATCAGAAATCTGCTTCCATTGGCGATAAGATCAGCCTGGAAGACAGCCTGAAAAAGAACACGCTTAAAGCCAGCGGCTGGGCGTATTTCATCGGCGATATGAGCTTCCTCGTCTATGGCTGGAAAGAAGCTTTTGAAGGCAAGAAGCTCACCAAACCGGCCGCGCTTATCGCCGGCATTTTCTATGCGCTGGGCACACCGGCCATGATGTTCTTCGGCCGCGGCGACAAATCCGATTTCCAGCTCAAGGATATTTCCAACAATACACTAAACGAGCTCAAGAAACAGGGCGTTAGTATCCCCGATGGCGCCGCCATCAGCGCCGTGTCCAGTGGCCATACCGCAAGTTTCGGCAGAAGGGTCCTAAACTTTCTTCAACGTTATCCGGCGGAAATCACCAATGGGCTTTTTGGGGTTGCCGGCACGATGATGCTATGGACCGGCATCAGAGATTATAAAAATGTCAGGCAGGAAATCGCCAAGAACGGCAAGCAGAATAAAGGCTCGCGCCTTGTTACTGCTATCATCGATATGGGCATCGGCGTGTTCACTGTATTTTCCGGCCTGGTATCGGTGTTTGTCGAGGAAGAAGAACCCAATCGTAATGAGCCCAAGAACACCGGGCTCGCACGCGCGTGGCAATTCGTCACTGAAAAGCCTCTGCGCACTGCCGGTGCAGCACTTGGTATCAGTACACTTGGTCATGCGACAGCCACCGCCATTCAATATAAGGCGGGCGAAATCAGCACCAGCGCAGTGGCAGGCCGCGGTGTATTCTCGTTTACCAACCTTAGCGCTGAAGGACTGATGGCTATTTCATCTAAGGGGCATGGTGCAGGCGTAAAATCTGATAACAGCCTTGATCGCTCGGTTTATGCTGTTATGGCAGACTTGGTGCAGCGCAGTCCTTCAGAAAATCGTGAGCGGCTGATAGAGCAGCTTACTTCATACCTTTCGGGCAAGAAACATCTGGGAGGTGAAGCCTCCGCTATCAGCCAAGGCATTCGTGAACAGCTGGCAACATACGCCAACAATCCCTGGATCACACCTACAGCAACTCAGACGCCTTCTATGGAAAAGCCAGCGGAAGAACCTTCTACACGCTGGCAGAAAAAGATGACGCCTGCGCAAGCAGAAACGCTGTCGGCAACACCCTCGATGATGTAATTAAGCTACTGTGCAGCGCTAGCGTGCTGGCCGCTGCCGGAGGCGCCCATTTCTTCCAGAGCACGAATGATGGGGTAATTATTATGCTGCGTGGCAATCGCCAGCGGCGTCAGCCCATCTTTATCCGTAACGTTGAGATCCGCATGCCGCGCTATCAGCAACCGGGTAGCATTAATGGCGTTGTGCTTGACGGCCACGAGCAGCGGTGTGTCGCCCGCATGATTGACTACATTCACTTTGCGCCCGGCATCAAGTAGCGCACGCAGGCCATTGATATCGTCACGTGACGTGGTCAGGAACACAAGCGCATCATATTGCTGCAGTGTGTGCTCCACAGGAAGATGCTTGTTGTGGATGTTGTATTTTGGCTTGTAGATCGCAGAAGACAAGCGCTCATGACGGAAATAGGTGGCCGAGCGCGCATGCACAACCACTGCCTTTTTGTGATGCTTGGCAATTTTCTTTGGAGCCTCTGCATCTGCCTTCTTATTGTCAGCAATCGTTACCGGCTGCGGCGGCTTTGCACTCGCTGCAGGAGGCGGAGCCAGCGTCACCGTCGAGGGCGGCAAAATATTACTGGTCGTCTTGGCTATTGAAGGCGGCGGCGGGCTAGGCAGTGTTTCTATTTTAGCCGCGCTTGGCGGCGTAGTTCCCGGCAAAGGGGGAAGAGCCGGGAATGGGGAAACCGCTGCCGGTGCAGCTGGAGCGGCTGCAGCAGTTGCGGGCAGAAGAGTGCCAGGCGTTGCCGGCAAAGCAGGAGCTGGAGCGACCGCTGCTGCGGATTTGGGTAATGCGGGGGTGATGCTTGCGGGCGGAGCGCTTATCGGGGATGTGCCAGTCAAGGGAGGCAATGGGGGCAATTCGGGAAATGCCGCGGTAGGGCTAGCAGCTGTTGCCGGTGTTGTAGATGCTGCAGGAGTCGGCGCTGGCGCATTGGGGAGTTTTAATTCTGTAAGTCCCGTGCCTGGAATCTTCGCGGGAGGCAATGACGATGACGGGCTGGCCGGTGTCGCAGACGCAGGCGATGCCGGCGTGGAAGCTGACGGCAATGGGGGTAATTCGGGAGGCAACGGCGCCAGCATCGAAGGTGCGGCGACGGTGTCTACTGCTCTTGCAGCAGATATGGCAGCGGAGGAAAAAACGACCGCGAGAAGTAGGATCCTGATGAGCAGGTACATAATGTTGTCCTGTAAGTCTGTGACTGTGCTTTTATTCATAAACTAGCCTGTTTGTGGCCTTAAATGGAGTATGGCACGGCAAAATTTAACGAGTGGTTAACAAGGCAGGCGGGAAGCCTGAAACTTGCTTTGGCAATGCTTTATTCTGGCGGCCTGTAGCGAAAAAGTGACAGAACTGCTCGCACTTGCACAAAAAATGGCTGTGCAGCGGGTTGTTTTTTGCTATAATACCTGTCCGCTTTGCAGAAAAATACACCTCCTCAGCAGGTTACAGGGATATGGAAGAAGAGCTGGCAATGCTCAAAAAGCTTGAGGCGCTGACGATGCACCATCAGGAGCTCGACGCCATGATCGACAAACTCAATGCCGAGAAATTCAAGGACGAATTTCAATTACACAGGCTTAAAAAAGAAAAACTCAACCTGCGCGATGAGATCAGCAAGCTGCAGGATGCCATTTACCCCGATATTATCGCCTAATCTTTATTTTGGTTTCGTGATCGAATCCATGAACTTATGGCACTCTTCGCCATTCTGATCTCCTTCACAGGCCGCGCGGCCTTTTTCACATTTTGCATCAATGCCACCAAATATATTCCCAAACGGCGTGTTTTGCATTTTGGGATCTTTCTGAACAAGTGCGGCAATCATTTTGCAATCCTGATACTTTTCCTGCCATGGCGCATTGAAGGGTACGGTTTCTATAGGATGATGCATGCCTTTTTCGGATGGCGAAGATGTTGTCGCAGCAGGATTGTTATTAGCGTGATTCATATAAAGTGCCGACCCGATGCCCACAAAAATCGCCACCACAAAAATGACTGCATATTGCAGGTTCATAGGGCTACTGCATTGCCTTGAATCTCAGATAATGATCGGCAAGCACACAGGCCATCATCGCTTCGCCGATAGGCACCGCGCGTATACCCACACAGGGATCATGGCGGCCTTTGGTCATGATCTCGGTATTATTGCCATGAATATCGACCGTCTGAACCGGCGTGAGGATCGAGCTGGTGGGTTTTACGGCAAAGCGTGCCACTATCGGCTGGCCACTGCTGATGCCGCCTAATATGCCGCCCGCGTGATTGGACAGAAATTCCACCTGTTTGCCTTTCGTGCGCATATGGTCGCCATTTTCCTCGCCACGAATTGCTGCGGCAGCAAATCCGTCACCAATCTCCACGCCTTTGACAGCGTTGATGCTCATGAGGGCGCGCGCCAGATCAGAATCGAGCTTGTCGTAAATCGGCTCACCCAGACCTGCGGGCACGCCTTCTGCCACTACTTCGATTACCGCCCCGATGCTTGAGCCCTCTTTGCGAATAGCATCCAGATAGCTTTCAAATTTCTGCGCTGCCACCTTGTCAGGGCAGAAGAACGGGTTATTGTTCACTTCATTCCAGTCCCATTTTTTGCGGTCAATCTTCTCCGTGCCCATCTGCACAAGCGCTCCGCGGATAACGATTTCTTTGGGTAATATCTTGCGTGCCACGGCACCTGCGGCCACACGCATCGCCGTCTCGCGTGCGCTACTGCGCCCGCCGCCGCGATAATCGCGAATGCCGTATTTCTTCCAGTAGGTGTAGTCGGCATGTCCCGGACGGAACTTATCCTTGATGTCGGCATAGTCTTTCGACTTCTGATCCTCGTTATAAATGACAAGGCTGATGGGCGAGCCCGTTGTCTTGCCTTCAAATACACCGGACAAAATTTTAATCGTGTCGGTTTCCTGGCGCTGGGTGGTATAGCGCGATTGCCCCGGTTTGCGTTTGTCGAGGTAGGGCTGGATGTCGGCTTCGCTCAGCGCAATGCGCGAGGGCACGCCGTCGACCACGCAACCTATCGCCTCGCCGTGACTCTCACCCCATGTGGTGAAGGAGAATAATGTGCCGAACGTATTGGAACCCATGGGAATAATCTAGCCGCACGCGCAGGCGGATGCAACGGCGTAATCAAGGCTAAAACCTATCTTTGCGTGATTTTATCGCTGTCTCTGGCTTCGGCGCGCTTGGTAAATTCCAATGGTGCGGCTTGCGGCGGTGGCAGAGCGCTCATACGCGCCAGCGCCGCGCGCATGACGCGCTCACCAAACTCTTCGCTCATCGGGGCAATGCTTAAATCGCAGTTTTCGGCAATCGCCGCATCGATGGGTAATACATCTTCTTGCACCTTGGTGAATGCGTTTTTATCTGCGATGCGCTCGCGCTTTTGCGCAATACTCTTACTGCGTTTTAGGACGGCTTCCGCCACCCGGTCAATAAACTTATGGCGATAATCTATATAGGTAACGACCAAGCAGACGCCTGCGGTCGCCGCCGATGCGACGGGGCCGATGATGCCAATCAAATCTTCGCTGTAATGTATGAGCCCATACGTTCCCAGTCCAAGGCCAATCGTGTTGATGGCACGACGGCTTGCAGGCATTTTAGGAACGGGATTGCCGCCAAACGTCTCGAGCAATAGATGCCAATAAGGATCGCCGCCGCTTGCCTCTGCCGCTGCCGCGGCGCCTGGGTCGAACCCGATATCATATGCATACGGCACAATCTCTACGCTGCCGCTTTTGCGCATGTTCACATGCATAACGATGCCCTGAAACACGCGCGGTGTACCGCGCGGATGAGGCTCGTTGAGCTCGCGCTGCTTGCGGCGGCGGTCGGGTTTGTAATGTTCTTTGGGACGCAGATTACCGTGCAGTCCCATCACCATGCAGAATGCCGGCACGCCCGCGATAGACTGCCAGTCACTCGCATCCGTGCCGCGTGTATAATCTTTTAACGCTTTCTGCGATGCCAGCGAAAGTTTATCCTTTTCATCAAGCGCTGTCACTTCACGGTCAAAGCGGTAGCTGCAGAAAAGACAGAGCTTTTCCCAGTGCCGCTTATCGATATTACTGCGTATCTGGCAGGTCTCCACGCCGTCCCTGGTGGTATATTCGGGAATGAATTCTGTGCTGCAATCATCGAAGATGCGGTTGAGTAGCTGTGCACCGCGCACCGCGGCTTCTTTATGCCTTACACGAAAGACGAGCGTCGGCGCGCCCTTCATGAAGGAATCGTTAGTATCCTCTTCGCTGATAAGATGCTTGGCGGGTTCGCCCTTAAAAGGCTCGACATGAATGCAACCGGGCGTCAGTTCGTTATCGAGCGCTTGCAAACCTCGCCAGAATTGCCTGCCGTCATAGCAACGTTCGTAGTTCTCATCGAGAAGAACGTATAGCTGCTCGCGCGAAGTGAGGGGCGGAAGTGGCATGCCCTAATGATACATTCCACGGCTTAAAATAGCGTTAAAGCGAGGCGCGTATAAATAATACTATAATATCAAAAGATTAGTGGTTTTGAACCACCGCAATATCCGGTGCATCGACTCGCTTCATGCCCACCACATGATACCCGGAATCGACGTGGAGATTCTCACCCGTCGTCCCCTGCCCCAGCTCCGAAAGCAGATAAAGCGCAGCACCGCCGACATCGGCCAGCGTGGTATTGCGCTGTAGCGGTGCGTTGAGTTCATTCCATTTAAGAATGTAGCGGAAATCACCGATCCCTGAAGCGGCCAACGTCTTGACCGGGCCAGCGGAGATGGCATTGACACGGATTTTCTGCCCGCCCAGATCGGCAGCCAGGTATTTCACGCTGGCTTCGAGCGCGGCCTTAGCGACACCCATGACGTTATAGTGAGGCATTACTTTTTCAGCGCCGTAATAGGTGAGCGTCAGCATGCTGCCGCCGTTGGTCATCAGCGGAGCCGCCCGCTTGGCCAGCGCCGTGAACGAATAGCAGGAAACGTTCAAAGTCAGCGCAAAATTGGCCGGGGATGTGTCGACGTATTTCCCGCGCAGCTCGTTCTTGTCGGAAAAACCGATGGCATGCACCAGAAAATCGATTGAACCCCATTCTTTGGCAAGTGCTGCGAACACCGCGTCCATCGACGCTTCGTCAGTCACATCACACGGCAGAATAATGGTCGAACCGACGCTGCCAGCCAGCGGGCGCACACGTTTTTCAAGCGCTTCGCCTTGAAAGGTAAAGGCAAGCTCTGCACCTTGGGCTGCCAGATACCTGGAAATACCCCAGGCGAGAGATTTGTCGTTGGCCACGCCCATGATGATGCCGCGTTTGCCCTTCATCAGAGTGCCGGTGGGAATAATCGATTCTTTTTCTTGAGTGTCGTTCATGATGTGTCTGACTTTATGGTTTAAATGTCGTGACCCACAAAAAACATCGCCCGCCCTTCATGTCAAGCATAAGGGGCGGGCGCATTCTTAAAAAAGTTAATTAGTTGCTGCTAGTATTCTGGATCTGCCAGCTTCCGTCAGGCTGACGGCAAGCCGTGCCGTAACCCTGCTTCTTCTCGCCGCCAACCACAATGGTCTGGCTGAATTCGCGGCAATAGGTGCCATCGGCTTTCTGGTAGGGCGCCTGCGGCGTCACTGTGCCGGAATTGCCGCTGTCAGGGTTTTTCCACGACGTCGGCTGACCGGTCGGCGAATTTTCCATCGCCTTCTGCGCAGCGGCATTGGCCGCGGCCGCATCGGCCTTGTCGAGCGATTTGCCTATCGAGCTGCCTGCAAATCCGCCGAGCAGCGCGCCTGCAGCTGTGGCAGCAATCTGGCCGGTTCCCCTGCCAAATTGCGAGCCGATAACGGCACCGCCGACACCACCTAATACCGTACCGATATCCTGTTTGGAGATACCGCCCGTATCCTGACCCGCGCCCGGAGGCGGCGGATTACAGCCTGCCAGCATGGAGGTCGCCACCAAGACGGCTAGAAACCGATGAAATTTCATATAACCTGTTCCTTATAAATTGATGGTAGAAATAAATGTGCTATGCGCAACAAAGAATACTGCCTATTTATTCCATAAGCCTGACATGTTATCAATAAAATCATCATTATCATTTCGTTAAATCTACATTGCATAAAATTCATCTTGCCCATTTATAGCCAGAATTCTCAAACGAAAGACCAAGGGCCGGATAGCCCGTCTGGTCATCTGATGCGGCGCGCCACCTTGCTGTCGCTGGTGGTAGGCATTATTCTGGTGACGCTTAAGGGAATTGCCTGGTCGATGACCGATTCGCTGAGCATGATGTCTTCGCTTGCCGACTCGATGCTCGACGTCATCGCCTCCACTATTAACTTTATGGCTGTGCGCTATGCGCTGCAGCCCCCTGACCACGAACACCGCTTCGGCCACGGCAAGGCGGAAGATCTGGCCACTCTTGTACAAGCTATATTTATCTGCGGCTCCGGCGTATTCCTTGTTATAGAAGGCATCCACCGCATTATTTCACCCTCGACCATTTACAATTCAGCTATCGGCATCGGCGTCATGATCGTCTCGATTGTGCTCAGCCTCGGCCTCGTGGGCTATCAGCGGCATGTGGTGCGCAAAACGGCTTCGGGCGTCGTGGCCGCGGACGCGCTGCATTATTTTGTCGATTTCCTCACCAATGTCGGAGTTATTGTCGCCTTGTGCCTTACAGCGGGACTTGGAATCAAAGTTGCCGACCCGTTCATCGCTCTGCTTATCGCCGCCTATATTCTCTATGGCTCCTTCACCATTGGCCAGTCAGCCTTTCAGAATCTTATGGACCGCGAATTTTCAGATGCCGAACGTGAGGAAATCAAGCGCATCGTCTGCGCAGATTCGGAAGTTATCGGCCTGCACGAGTTGCGTACGCGCAGGTCGGGTATCCATGGCTTTATCCAGTTCCATCTGGATCTTGACCAAAATATGAGCCTAAGGCGTGCGCATGAGATTTCCGACCGTGTGGAAGATGCGCTGATGAAGGCGTTTGCCAATACCGACATTATCATCCATCAGGATCCACTTCACGGCGATAAGACGCCATAATAACAAAATATTAATGTGATTATTTATTAATTGCATTTTTAAAGTGTAATATTATACTGCGGATATGCCAAAGGCTGGAAAAAAAATATATCCCGTCGCCATCATCGGTGCGGGCCCAGGGGATCCGGAACTACTAACGCTTAAAGCCCATCGGCTGCTTTGCGCGGCAGAAGCGGTGGTCTATGACCGGCTTATTCCCCCCGAGCTTTTGGATCTCATTCCCAAGGGTGCGGCGCGATTCTTCGCCGGCAAATCCTGCAAGCAGCACGTCATGACGCAGGAAGAAATCAATGAATTGCTGGTGTCGCTTGCGCGTGCGGGCAGAAAAGCGGTGCGGCTCAAAGGTGGCGATCCGTTTATTTTTGGCCGCGGCGGTGAAGAGGCCGAATACCTTGCCAAGCATAACATAGTTTTTGATATCGTCCCCGGCATCAGCTCTGCGTCAGGCTGCAGCGCCTATGCGGGCATTCCGCTGACACACCGCGATCTTGCCAGCTCCGTGCGC
Organism: Alphaproteobacteria bacterium; assembly: GCA_013289445.1. Next base: position 45,593 of record JABCZZ010000005.1, on the reverse strand, counting down.
TATATCACCGGCCACTGCAAAAACCCGGACACCGAGTTCGACTGGCCGTCGCTCGCCGATGCAAGCAGCACGCTGGTGGTGTATATGGGACTTGCCAATCTGCCTATTATCGCGCGCAAACTTATAGAGTATGGGCTGCCCGAAAATTTTCCCGCCGCCGCCATTCAGGATGGCACTACCCCCCAACAACGCGTCATCGTCAGTACCTTAAAAAATATTGCAAGCGATGTGAAAGCAGCGCAATTAGAACCGCCTACCCTGCTCATTATTGGAAGAGTGGTTTCATTGCATAAGGCACTCCATAGAAGCAAAAAACCAAATTCCGCCACTCAGCCGACCACCTCTGTTGCCGTCACTTCCTGACGTAAGGCCATGTCATATACGTGCCAATAAAATAGGCTCAGCACCAGTGCGCCTATAGGCAAAGAAAGCTGAATAAGCGGCAGAAACCAGACCGCGCCATACAGTAAAACCTTCTGCCAGCGCAGAGGTTCGTTGTCATGCCACAATAGATACAAAACAGCGATAGATACTATGGGCAGGTCATACACGAACGTATAAGGTGTGATTAGAAACATGCCGGCTGCAACTATCATAAAATGCATCCCTGAATTGCGAGTGGCGGTAAATGCATAATAGCTACTGATAAGTATTATTACGCTGCAGCAGGCCTGTGCAACCATCGCCGCCATCGGATGGTGGGTAATGAATAAGACGAACATATACATAGTGGGCATCCCTCTATGAAATAATGCACCCATTAAATAGGACGCATACGTCGATATCTGCGTAAAATAGGCCTCCCATGCATTCGTGCCGAATGCCGCGATGCTGGCGCAGATGATGCAAAGCGCGCTCGCAAACGATGCCACCATTGTTCGCCAATTGCGTGTAGCGCAGAGATAAATCGGCACCATTAAAGCAAGTTGCGGCTTGATTATCATTGCCCCAAACAACATTCCGGCAACGTAAGGCTTGCGGGCATTTAAATGCATTGCCGCTATCAATAATGCCGATGTCAGCAACCCATTTTGTCCTTGAAACATGCTGTAGCTTACATTGGGTATTAAAAGGCAAAGCGCCGCACATACAAGAAAGTTGAGATGTGCCGGGCGATTGGCAAGAACGAATACGATTAACGAAATGCCAAGCCAAATAATTAACGCTGCCTTGTAGGGCAATATTCCCAGAGGCCACACTATGAGAAGAAAAGTCGGAGGATACGCCCACACACGGCCGGGATCATCAAACTCCGCGATCATTTTATTGGCATATACCAGCGGTTCATATACTGCCTGTGCGCCCTGCGTTATCAACAACCGCGCCGCCATCCAGAATTCTGAGAAATCCAGGCCTATGACCGTATGGTCATGTGCCAGATTGCCAGCGATCGGCAGATAGTGACGGTATAAATAACAGAGGAAGTCTATAAAATAGACGCCGCTTGAAATACCAAAGATAAGAAAATATGCCTGTCGCGTCGTAAGCGGCTGGCGCATCTTCTGGCAGATAAGTGCTAGGCGACTTTTGAAAGCAGCCGCGGGCATGTATGCTTAGTCTTCGACTTCGACGTTATCGCCTTCGAAGGAAAGACCAGACTTGCCACCGGCAACACCCACAGTGAGGTGGTCAGCAACGTCATCAGCCACCTGCGCGCCTTCTTCGGCGAGCATGGCTTTGACTTCCGAATTGTCTTTGGCTTGCGCGCTTGAAGCGGCTTCAATCATCTGCTTTTTGCAGAAAGACTGGATGATGTCTTCCTTGGTCTGGCCCAGGTCAATGGTCTTATCGGCGATTTCACGCAGTGACACCACGGCGTCCTTGTCATTGTCGCGTTCGATGGTGAGGGGGGTTCCGGACGCAATCTGCTTGGCGCGCTGCGCAGCGGTAATGACCAGCTCAAAACGGTTCGGGATGTTCATAATGCAGTCTTCTACGGTAACGCGGGCCATGATTCCTCCAGCTATGCGTATATTTCAAGGGTGCTAAACATACGCATTTCCTTGCCAAATGCAACGGTTTCGTACAGATTGGCAGCCTATGTCTAACCTCATCGCACTTAACGAGAAAAAGGCCGCCAAACTGCCCAAGCCCGATTGGATTCGGGTGAAGGCGCCCGTGTCGAAAGAATATCAGGCGACGCGTGACGTGATTCACGGCTTAAAGCTCAACACCGTCTGCGAGGAAGCGGCCTGCCCAAATATCGGCGAATGCTGGAGCAAAAAGCACGCGACCGTCATGATTATGGGCGACACCTGCACACGCGCCTGCGCGTTTTGCAATATCAAGACCGGAGTGCCCGGAACGCTCAATCCGCATGAGCCGGAAAACCTTGCCCAGGCCGTGGCCAAGCTGGGACTCAGCCATGTCGTCGTCACTTCGGTGGATCGCGACGACCTTGAAGATGGCGGCGCGGGACATTTTGCTGAATGTATAGCAAGGATGCGCGCGCTGGCGCCCAGCACCACGATTGAAGTGCTGACGCCGGATTTCCTGCGCAAGGAACATGCGATTCCCGTTGTCGTTAAGGCGCGGCCCGACGTTTACAATCATAATATCGAGACCGTGCCCAGGCTTTATAAGACCATCCGTCCGGGCGCACGTTACTTTAATTCGCTGCATCTGCTTAAGACGGTGAAAGAACTCGATCCGTCTATCTTCACCAAGTCCGGCCTGATGGTGGGACTCGGCGAAGACAAAGACGAAGTGATGCAGGTGATGGATGATCTGCGCGCTGCCGAAGTCGACTTCATTACCATCGGCCAGTATCTGCAACCCACACCGGCGCATGCACCGGTCGTGCGTTTTGTTACACCCGACGAGTTCGATTATTACGCGCGCATGGCCAAGGCTAAAGGTTTCCTGATGGTCTCCGCCTCACCGCTTACTCGTTCTTCGTATCATGCGGGAGAGGATTTCGAAGTGATGAAAAAAGCCCGCGAAGCCCAGTTAACACAGAGCAATGCGTGATTCCGCGCGGGTAGCCGCCACCATCGAGTTACTGGAGACCTGCATTGCATCCTGGGGAAGCAAATCTCCCCTGCCCGCCGACATCGCCATGCATCATTATTTCAAGCAGCGACGCTTCATGGGCTCCAAGGATCGCGGCAATGTTGCCGAGCTTATCTATTTCATCATCCGTAATTACGGCCTTCTTAACTGGTGGTGCGAGGAGAACAATCAGAGCGGCGCGCGCGCACTTACGATAGGCGCTCTGGTACTGCAAAAACACTATACCCTTGCGGATCTGTACGAAGCCATGGATGGCGATAAATTTTCCGCAGCACGTTTATCTCAAGGCGAAATCAATTTCGCTAAAGCGATTGCAGGCAAGCCACTCATTCATCGCGATATGCCCGATCACGTGCGTTATAATTTCCCTGAATGGATGCTCGGGGAACTAAAAACCTCGCTTGGGCCCGAATGGAAAAAGGAAATGGCGGCGCTCAGTGAAGAAGCCACAGTCGATCTGCGCACCAATACGCTGCTTACCACACGCGAAGCATTACTTGATGCGCTGAAAAAAGAAAAATATGACGCCGAGCCCACGACGCTTTCACCGCTAGGCGTGCGTTTAAAAAAGCGCTCACCTGTATTTACCAGTGAGACGTTTAAAAAAGGCTGGTTTGAAATGCAGGATGAAGGCTCGCAGCTGGTGAGTCTGTTGCTGCCGGTGAAGCCCGGCGACAAGGTCATCGACTTTTGTGCCGGCGCCGGCGGCAAAACGCTGGCGCTTGCCGCACAGATGAAAAACAAGGGGCGTATCCTCGCATGGGATACGTCCAAACGTCGCTTAGAGCAGATGCGTCCGCGCCTAAGCCGCGCCAAAGTAGATAATGTGCAGCTGCATGTTATTACTTCAGAGCATGATGCTTTCATTAAACGCCACAAAGACTCCGCCGACGGCGTACTGGTGGATGCACCCTGCAGTGGCTGCGGCACATGGCGACGCAATCCTGATTTGAAATGGCGATTCGGGCCAAAAGATTTGCAGGATATTCAGGCCATCCAACAACGGGTTTTAGATAGCGCGGCAAGGCTCGTAAAAAAGAATGGGCACCTGCTTTATATCACCTGTTCTCTGCTTCAAAGCGAGAATGAGTCGCAGATTGAGCAGTTTGTTAAAGACCACGAAAAATTCAGGGTTGTTTCCGCGGAAAAAATATGGTCTAACCTACCCCAACAAACAGTGAAACAGGGTAGCAGTTTCCGATTAACTCCGCACCAAGACGGGACAGACGGATTTTTTGCCTCTTTGTTACAACGCTGCGAATAAAACAGAACGCGCCTAAGCATATCAAAAGGCTTCTTTTATTCGTTGCGACGTTTGCCCATGCTGTTTCGATGTTTTCAGCACCGGGCGTCACTGCAAACAACAAAGGGCAACATCGAGATGTATAGCAAAAAAACCAGCCTATTTAAGGCTTTTACCGCCGTCGTTAAACGACTCTTTCGTGCGCGCAACGTCATCATCATCTCTGAGCATAAAGTCGACCATGTTCCGCTCAGCGGAACCATGCAGGTATTAATACTCGTAGGCTTGCTGGGATTTTTCTCCGGCATCTCTTACATCACCGGCAGCTATATGAGCGCCCGTTCCGCCCTCAAAGATAAAGAACAGAAGATCGTCTCCACTACGCTGGAGAAAACCCGTATCGGCGAAGAGATGAGCATCCTCAAGCGCGATCTCGTGAAACTCGGCCAGAACGGCAAGGAACTTTCCGCCTACAACAAGTTTATCATCGAACAGTATTCAAGCGAACCGCGTGATTCGCGCTTCACCATCTCGCCCACCGATCTTTCCGCCGAAAATATTTTCGGCCAGAATAATTCCAAACTTGCCGACCGCATCACCTATCTCGAAGCACGCATCAGCGAAATTCGTGATGAGAATGATCATCTGGTGACCGCTATACGCGAGCGCACCGACAAGAAGATCGCTTATTTCGAAGATATCATCACCATGACCGGCCTTGATGCGGAGCGGCTTGAGCATGAACATGCAGCTGCCACTGCCGACTCCGCCTCTAAGCATGCCGACAATACCGCCTCGCATCTGCCTCTTCCCGAAGCAGCGCAGGCCACGGGCTCTGTGCACCTGACACCTGAGCCGACGGTAGATGCCGACCCCAATGATGATACGGCCAAGAAAGAGTCGCGCGCGCATGAAAATCAGGGCGGCCCGTTCATTCCTGCTGATGTCAGTTCGTTTAACGACGCCGACCGCGAGCTGCTCGCCAATGTCGATCGTCTTGTGCTGCTGCATGACATCGTGGAACAATTGCCGATTCGCTCCCCGATTGCCGATGCGCAGGTAACCGGTCCCTTTGGCAAGCGCCTTGACCCGCTCAATCACCGCTGGGCCATCCATCCCGGCGTTGATCTCGCAGGCCCCGCCGGTTCGCACATATTTAGCGCAAGCGCGGGCAGAATCATCACCGCCGGCCGCAAAGCCGCTTACGGCAATGCCGTGGACATCGATCATGGCTTTGGCATTGTGACGCGCTATGCGCATATGAGCCAAGTGCTGGTGCATGAAGGCCAGTATGTACGCAAAGGCCAGCTTATCGGCATCCAGGGCAGTACCGGCCGCAGCACCGGTCCCCATCTGCACTTTGAAGTGCGCATCAACGACCGTCCAGTCAATCCCGTTAAATTCCTACATGCAGGTGAATATGTTCTCGAAAACTAGCAAAGCAGACTCCGCCGCTCTTAGCGCCAGCAACGCATCTGGTAACCGCAAAGGCGTTCCCTCGGTCATTTCCAGCGACCTTCATATTCTTGGCAATCTGGTCAGCGAAGGTCACGTGGACGTGGATGGCTCCATTGAAGGCAATATCAAAGCCGAACAGGTGACCATACGCGCCAATGGCAAAATCCGCGGCGACGTCGTAGCCCAGGCAGTGCATGTGTACGGCGAAGTGCAAGGACTCATCCGCGCATTCAGTGTGCATCTTTATTCTTCCAGCCATGTGGAAGGTGTCATTATGCATCATTCGCTCAGTGTCGAAGACGGCGCATTCATCGATGGCAAGTTCAAGCGCTTCCAGGAGAAGACGCTCAATGCCACTTCCGAGTCGTCGATAACGCTTAGCGATGACGATGGCATCATCGAAGATTCGCCTGCCCTTTCGGGCAATCTCCGCCTGATCAGCTAAAGCTATTTATAGCGCACGGGATCGGCCGGGTAGACACCCAGCACCGTCACTTTTTTGCAGAAAAACCCCAGCTCCTCGAGTGTAAGCTGTACCGAGCGCTCCTTGGGATGCCCTTCAAAAGTGAGAAAAAATTGCGCTGAGGAAGAAATGCCACCGGGAATGTAACTTTCCAGCTTGAGGATATTGACGCCGTTGGTGGCAAATCCGCCGAGTGCCTTGTATAGCGCTGCAGGAATATTGCGGATAGTGAACAGAAGCGTCGTCAGCACTTTTTCTTTTTCCGTGTCAGGATCGCCGGGCTCGCGTGACACCGCGACGAAGACGGTGACGTTGTCCTTGGCATCTTCAATATGCGGTTTCAGGTTTTGCAAACCGTAAAGCTCGGAAGCAAGCTCAGAGGCAATGGCTGCCTTGGAAGTGTCGTTCCACTTCGCCACGTCGGCGGCGGCATCGGCCGTGCTGGCATAGGTATGCGTGGCAAGTTTAAGTTCACGCAGATGCGCGCGGCATTGCAGCAGCGCCTGGGGGTGCGAATAGACTTCCTTAAGCGTAGCAAGCGTTGCGCCTTTGGGTGCCAGCAGATGATGTTCGATGGCCTGAAAATGCTCGCCGACGATATGCAGGTTCATCTTGGGCAGCAGTTGATGAATTTCCGCCACCCGGCCAGCATGTGAATTCTCGATGGGAATGAGACCCAGTGATGCCTCGTTATCACTGACTGCCTGGATGACATCTTCAAAAGTCGGGCAGGCAAGCGTGTGCATGTAGGGATATTTCTGGCGGCAGGCGAGATCGCCGTTCGTGCCCTCTACCCCCATGAATGCAATGGTGTTTTCCGGATCACGCTTGGAAATCTTCTTATTTTGGGTGGTCATGAGCCGTATTCCTTATTGTCACTTTCCAGCACTTTCGTAGCCCAGTATAGTGAAATAATCAATAATTGCCTTGTTTTTCACTGTTTAACTCCCTATCTCACCTAGACCATGCCCAAGAATACTGCACAACCCTGGTCCACCGATAGCTGGCGCACCCTGCCCATCAAGCAGCAGCCCAACTATACCGACGCGCATAAACTGCGCGAAGTGGAAGCTTCGCTTAAATCCCTGCCGACGCTTGCCTCGGCCAGTGAAGCGCGCCAGCTCAAAGCCCAGCTTGCGCTTGCCAGTCAGGGTAAGGCGTTCCTGCTGCAAGGCGGCGATTGCGCTGAAAGCTTTGCCGAATTCAATGAAGGCAATTTGCGCGACTTCTTCCGTGTGCTGCTGCAGATGACGATGGCGCTGATGTATGGCGCCGGCTGCCCGGTGGTCAAGGTCGGGCGCATCGCCGGTCAGTTTTCCAAGCCGCGCTCGGACGATCTCGAAAAACAGGGCGGCAAGGCTTTGCCCAGCTATCGCGGCGACATGGTGAACGCCATGGAGTTCGAGGAAGGTGCACGTACGCCGGATCCCGAGCGCCTGCTGAAAGTCTATTACCAGTCTGCCGCAACGCTCAACTTCCTGCGCTCACTCGCCAAGGGCGGTTATGCCTCCCTGCGCCAGATCAGCCGCTGGAATATGGATTTCGTCGCCAACTCGTCGCAAGGCAAACGCTTCCATATGCTGGTCGATCGCATCAACGAATGCGTGAGTTTTATGCAGGCCTGCGGTCTGCCACTGGATGATCTTGAACAACTCAGCGAAGCGAGCTTCTTTACTTCGCATGAAGCATTGCTGCTGGGTTATGAAGCGTCGCTGACCCGTTCTGACGATTATGACGGCAAGCACTATGTCGGCTCCGCGCATATGCTCTGGATAGGCGATCGCACGCGCTCCCCCGACGAAGCACATGTCGAATTCCTGCGCGGTGTGGCCAATCCCATCGGCATGAAGGTCGGCCCGTCGATGACCAAGGACTCACTGCTCAAGCTCTGCGACGTTCTTAACCCGGCCAACGAGCCCGGCCGCCTGACGCTGATTTCGCGCATGGGCGCAGAAAAGATCGAAGACACCCTGCCCTCGCTGGTGCGCGCCGTGAAAGATGCCGGCAAGGCCGTGCTGTGGTCCTGCGACCCGATGCACGGCAACACCATCAAATCGCCGGGTGGCATCAAGACGCGCAAGTTCACCGACATCCTCGCCGAGGTGCGTAACTTCTTCGCCATCCATAAAGAAGAGGGCACGTATGGCGGCGGCGTGCATTTTGAAATGACCGGACAGGACGTCACTGAATGCTTAGGCGGGGCGCAGGCCATTTCAGAAATGCATCTGGCCGACCGTTACCACACGCATTGCGACCCGCGCCTTAATGCATCGCAGTCTTTGGAACTCGCTTTCCTGATCGCTGAAGAGCTGAAAAAGAAGAAATAATTTAGGGGAACGCTTCCCCCAATTTTGCTCGGCAAAATTTCCCTCGCGAGGTCGTCGTGAAGCACTCCTGCGCGTAACCACGCTCCAGCAGCCCGTTGCTTATTCCACACAGGTTTTTTGGCATTTTTGCCACAGTCGATCGCGAAGTGACCGCAAAATGATCCGCAAGATCCGCTGTTAATAAAAAATTTACTCTTTGGCCGCTAGGGTCGCCTCCGTTGTTCAACCCACCCTCAGGAGACGGATCATGAAGAAAGCAAAGAAAAAAGCCGCTGCTAAAAAGCACCCCAAGAAGATGGCAGCAAAGAAATCGATGGCCAAAAAGATGATGGCCAAGAAGATCAAAGCCTCGAAGAAAATTGCCAAAAAGAGGGCGACTATCCGCCTCGTGGCAAAGAAAAGCGCTTCGAAAAAACTGATCACCAAGAAAAGTGCGAAACCGATGATGAAGCTCGTAGCCCGCGCTGCCGCTGGCCGCAGAATCTCGGTGTTCCGCACCAAGATATAACTACAACAACTCCTTTCAGTTGACTTAAGGGGTCCGCAAGGACCCCTTTTTTTCTTGCAATGCAAGTGGTTCGGCGTAGTCTGCGGCGCTAAATGACTCCGCTAAATCTTATATTCATGGGCACGCCGGCTTTTGCGCTCCCCACACTCGCAGCATTGTGTGAAGCCGGGCACAATGTCGTGGCTGTCTATAGCCAGCCGCCGCGGCCTGCCGGGCGGGGCCAGAAAGAAATGCTCTCCCCGGTGCATCAATATGCGCTCTCCAGGAATCTTGCCGTCTATACCCCTGCCACGCTTAAAGACAAAGCGACACAGGATGCCTTTGTGGCGCATAAAGCCGATGCGGTCGTTGTGGCAGCGTACGGCCTGCTGCTGCCTGAAGCGGTGCTCGGGGCCACCGCGCTGGGCTGCATCAATGTACATCCTTCGCTCTTACCGCGCTGGCGTGGTGCCGCACCTATTCAACGCACGATTATGGCGGGAGACAGGGAAACCGGCATTGTCATCATGCGGATGGATAAGGGGCTGGATACCGGCGATATGTTGCTTACCAAACATATCACCTTGCCAGACGGCAGCAATGCCGGTGAGCTTCACGACATGCTTGCCGGCATCGCCGGGCCGCTCGTGCTTGAGACGCTGCAAGGCCTTAAGAATGGCACGATAACACCCAAAAAGCAGCCAGATGAGGGCGTGACCTATGCCCATAAAATCACCAAGGACGACTGCCGCATCAACTGGAAGGGCTCGGCGAACCATATTCGCCAGCAGGTACTGGGGCTAAGCCCAAATCCCGGCGCATTCTTTGTCTATAAGGATGAAGCCGTAAAAATTCTCGGCGCGGACATTGCGGCAATCTTTTCGCCTGCAACGCTGGGCACGGTGACCAATGACGTACTCACTATCCAGTGTCGCGATGGTGCGCTCATTCCGACATTGGTACAGCGGCCGGGCAAAAAACCCATGCGGGCAATCGATATGCTCAAGGGCTTTCCCATCCCGTCTGGAACCGTGCTGGAGTAAACTATGCCGCGCTTTAAACTGACTGTGGAATATGATGGCACCGGGCTGGCCGGTTGGCAGCGTCAGGACAACCAGCCCAGCGTTCAGTCCCTTCTTGAGGCAGCAGTGGAAAAATTCTGCGGACTTGCTCCCACCGTCATCGGCGCCGGGCGTACGGATGCCGGAGTACATGCCACAGCGCAGGTCGCACATGTCGACATTGATAAGGACGTCACCGCGCATAACGTCATGCATGGCCTGAATTTCCATCTCCAGCCGATTACCTCCCAGGTCATGGTCGTCGTTGCGGAAGTGGCAAAAGACGATTTTCATGCGCGTTTCTCGGCGACGGGCCGCACCTATTTTTACCGCATCATCAACCGTCAGGCGCGTCTTGCACTTGCGCTGAACCGGGCATGGCATGTGCCTGAAATACTCGATGTGCCTGCTATGAAAAAGGGCGCTGAAATGCTTACCGGCCATCATGACTTCACCACTTTTCGCAGCAGCGAATGCCAATCCAAATCGCCGGAGAAGACGCTTGATGTGCTCCATATCGTCGGCATCGGCGAGGAAATTCATATCTACGCTGCAGCACGTTCATTTCTGCATCATCAGGTGCGCAACATGGTGGGAACGCTGCGGCTCATCGGCAATGGCAAATGGACATTAAAAGATCTGAAGACGGCGTTTGACGCCAAAGACCGATCCAAGGCCGGCGAAACCGCCCCGGCATGCGGACTTTATCTCACAGAAGTCGTCTATTAAACCAGCGCGCGCACTGTGCGGCTGGCGGCTATTCTGCCTTCGGTGGCATAATCTTCGTGGTTATTGTCGATCTCATCGAGGTCGTAATAATAATTCACCATCAGGCCTGCCGCCTGTTTCATGGCCTTGGCCGAGGTGTCACCCAGCCAGTTGATGCGCTCAAGGCGTGCGCCATTATTAAGATGGAAATGCGCCACAGGATCGAGCGGCGTCTGCTTTTTCTTTTCATTAAGCAGGTAATGTGCGCACAGGCGAAGCAAAACGGGTTTAAGCTTCTCGGCAGTTTTGGCGTCCTTGTACCAATCGCCTTCAAGCAGTTGCAGCAGGTTTTTTGCCGCATTGTCGGTTTTGCCAATCGCCTTGAGTTCTTTGAGTTCCTTCACCTGAAAAACAGATTCATCGCCCTTGGCAAGAAGGGGATCGAGCCAACTGCGAAACCCAGGCACAGGCGAAAGCGTAGAAAAATGCTTGATGCGTTTTAGCTCGCGCGTAAGCCTGTCCACCACGCGCTTGATGAGGAAATTGCCGAAACTGATCCCCGCGAGACCCTTCTGGGCATTGGAGATGGAATAAAAAATCGCCGTGTCGGCTTCCTTGACGTTCACCACCGGCGAAAACTCATCAAGAATGGATTGCACATTGTCGGAAAGCCCGCTTACCAGCGCCACATGGACGAATATCAGGGGCTCCGTCGGCATCTTGTTGTGAAAAAACGCATAGACCCGGCGATCCGCATCCAGCCTGTTTTTTAAATCTTCCCACGAACGCACTTTGTGCACCGCTTCGTACGCAATAAGTTTTTCGAGCACCGCAGCGGGCGAGTTCCAGGTAATCTCCACCAGATCGAGCAGCCCGATGTCAAACCATGCAGAAAGAATGGTTTTGAGATCATATTCGAGTCCTTTAAGCGCCGGATCCTTGCCGATGAGCGGCATAAGATCGGCACGCATATCGACCAGGAATTTAAACCCGTCCGGCAGCGCATTGAACTGGCGCAAGATAGTGCTGCGCGGCGCAATCAGCGCCTCACGCAGGTCATTTTCCAATTTTGCCGGATCCGTTTTGTCGCCGGCGGCCCTGAGCGCATCGATACGCTTGGCGAGTTTGGCGCGATCGAGATCGAAATCCTCAGCAAGCATTTGCAGAAAACGCGTGCGGCCAGATTCGGTAAGGCTCAGATAGGTCTTGCCCAGCTCCACCGTCTGCAGGCGCGCGGTAATCTCGCCGCCTTTGCTGTTGAGACACTGCTGCATCTGGCGGCGCAGATGATCCATGTCTTCCTTGGGCAGCGAAGGACGAACTTCACCGGTAATGGCAAGCCGTGCGGTGCCTTTTAGATCGCGCCAGGTGCGCAGGATTCCCACCACCGTCTTGCGGCGCAGATGCGTAAGTGTGCCTGGTGCCTGTGCTGAGCTCATAGGATCTATTTAAGGCTTTGCAGCGCGCGGGGCAAGTAACAAGGCAAATCCTCGGCAATTAGGCCCGGGCCATGTTGCCGTGCCGCCTCGCCATGCAGCCAGACAGCGGCACAGGCAGCGTCAAATGCGTTCATTCCCTGCGCCAGCAGGCCGGCGATAATGCCTGCAAGTACGTCACCCGCACCGGCAGTGGCAAGATAAGGCGGCGCGTTGCTGTTAATACAGGCGCGTCCATCCGGCGCGGCAATGACCGTATCAGACCCTTTGAGCACCACGACAGCGTGGGCCAGGGCTGCTGCTTTGAGTGCTTTCTCCAGTTTGCTTTTGCCGGCAATATGCTTAAACAGCCTGGCGAATTCGCCTTCATGCGGCGTGAGCACGCAGGATGACTTAATCGCGCCAAATAATAAGCGTGCGTTGCCCGCAAAACTTGTGAGCGCGTCGGCATCGAGCACGACATTTTTCTGGGTTTTGAGTGCAGCAAGTGTCAGGTCGCGCGTACGCTTATCAGCGCCGGCACCCGGCCCGATAACCACTGTGTTGCACCGCTGATCTTTTAATAACTTTGCCCAGTTGCTTTGCGACTCGGTCATTAGCGACAGGGCGCTTGTGGCATACACGATTTCGTCTTTCTTGGCGCAGACGATGCTTACCAAACCTGAGCCCGCGCGCAGTGCCCCCAGCGCCGCCAGTTTTGCCGCACCGGCTTTGAGCATCGGGCCGCCCACCACCAGCGTATGACCGCGATCGTATTTGTGCCCTTGAGTTTTAGGAAAAGCAAATCGTGAACGCCATTGTTCGGGATGATTCTCAAAAACATGTGGTTTGACTGATGCGATGGCGTCGCTGTTTATGCCAATATCGACCACGACGATTTCGCCGCTCAATTCGCGTCCCGGCAACAGCGCATGAGCAAGTTTCTTGCGCGCAAATGTCACGGTTACGGCGGCGTTAAGCGCAATGCCGAGCACCTCAGCGGAATTGCCCTGAATTCCGCTTGCCATATCCACCGCCACCACGTCCATGCGCCTTGCCGCCACTTCGCGTAATATTCCTGCGGCAATCCCTTCAATGGGGCGCGCCAGTCCGGTGCCAAACAGCGCGTCGATTACCACCGGATTGTGATTCAGATTCGCCTCGGTAAGCGCACCCTTCTTGCCTTTATATTGTGCAAGGGCATGCGCGGCATCGCCTTTGAACCCCTTGGCACTCTCGAGGAGCGCCACGCGCACATCCATACCATCCGTAAATAATTTTTGTGCCGCTATCAACCCGTCGCCACCATTATTGCCGGGCCCGACCAGCACTACCACGCGTCTGCCCTTATAACGTTTGAGGATAAGGGCCGCCACTGCCTCGCCCGCGCGTTGCATCAGCGCATAGCTTTTGGTGCCATGCGCGAACATGTACTGTTCCGCCGCCTGCATCTGTTCAACCGATAAGAGTTCCTGTGTCATAAATACTGCTTGAGTTGCCTTCACTATAAATTTATCAACATACTTTGTATATGATGAGATATCTCGCCGCATTATTGTTTTTTGTACTCCCCTGCACCGCCGGCGCCGATTCTGTCAGCGATTCGTATATCGAATCTGCTTTTACTTTTGCGCAAAAAGGTGAGTGGAATGAGGCCATAGCCCATGCAAAGGCTGGCAAAAGCCCTGTCCTGGCTAAATTCTTTACCTGGCAATCCCTCAAGGATCCGCAATCGGGCGCATCTTTTGACGATATTGTGTATTTCATGACCAAAAATCCTGACTGGCCCGACCAGAAAGTGCTTGAGCGGCGTGCCGAAGTGGCGCTGATGGCAAGCGATCCTTCCGATGCCGCGCTCAGCGACTGGTTTGCAAGCCATCCTCCCCATACCAGCCTTGCCAAGATGAAGGCTGCCAAAGACGCCGTCGCACTGCATACCCTCATTCGTGAGGCCTGGGTGAGCGATGATTATGACAAGACCACCGAGCAGAAATTGCTGGCGAAATATCATACTGTCCTGCGCCCGGAGGATCATATCCGCCGCATTGAGCGCCTGCTGTGGGAAGGCAAGGACGATGAAGCCAATCGTTTGCTAAAATGGGTGCCTTACGATTATCAGCGTTTGTTCTCAGCGCGCCTTTCGCTTGCCGAGGATAAACAGCGTGCTCCGGTGGATGTCGTCAATGTCCCGCCCCATCTCAAGTCAGATGCCGGGTTGCTCTATGAGCGCATCAGATGGCGTGCCCGCAGAGGCGACAGAGAGGGTGTGCGCGAACTATTGCTGGTGGCACCCGCTGAGGTGCCCTATCCTGAAAAATGGTGGCCACTGCGTGATCGCCAGATACGCGAAGCCGTCGGCGAAGGCAAAACCCTGCTTGCGGCATCGCTACTGGCGCGTCACGCTCAGCCTGAAGACACGCTTACCTACCGCGAAGCACAGTGGCTCAACGGTTGGATGAGTCTGGAGCTGATGAATGCGCCCGGCAAAGCCTATACGATCTTCACCGGGCTGTTTAGCAAAGCCCAAACACCCGCGGGCAAGGCACGCATCGCCTATTGGGCGGCACGCGCGGCCGAAAAAGAAGGCAAGGAAACCGCGCATCGCTGGTTTGCCGAAGCGGCACACTATCCCACAACATTTTATGGTCAGCTGGCATTGTGGGAGCTGGACAAAAACGGGCGCACTACCATCACCTCTAGCGCCTCACCCAGCAGTGAAGAAAAAGAGCATTTTGCCAAGCGCGAACTGGTGCAGCTGGTATATGCGCTGGGGGCCGCACATCAGGGCGATCTGGCTGGCCGCTTCATTCTCTACCTCGCCGAAAATGCCAAGACCTTCGACGAAGCCATCCTTACCACCGAGCTGGGCCGCGACATCAAACGTATCGATTTTAGTGTGCGCGCCTCAAAAAAAGTCCTGCAAAACGACATTATTTCGGTGGATAACGCCTACCCCGTGATCCATTTCAGCAATAGCGAAGGCCTGGAAAAACCGCTATTGCTCGCGCTCATGCGTCAGGAGAGCGAATTCAATACCGATGCCATCAGTGGCTCAGGCGCGCTCGGGCTTATGCAGCTGCTACCGGGCACGGCCCGTGAAACGGCCCGCAAGGCGCATATGCCTTACGCTTCTTCGCGATTGTTCGAGGCAGATTATAATATCGCTATCGGCAGTTTGTACCTGCATCGTATGATCAATGCCTTCAGCGGGTCTTACGTGCTTGCCATCGCCAGCTATAACGCCGGCCCCGGTCGCATCGAAGAATGGGTGGGTAGTTTTGGCCGCCCCGGTAATGACGTGCGCCAGACGGTGGATTGGATTGAGACTATTCCCAACGCCGAAACCCGCAATTATGTCCAGCACGTGCTTGAAAACACCGAAGTGTACCGTTTTATGCTGGCAGGCAAAGTGCCCACCAAGCTTGCCATTGCGCAGGATTTGACACGCTGACGGTATTTATTTGTCAATCTAGCAACTATTTCTTTACCTTTTGCCACTAAAGCTGTTCCATACTTCAATAAACCTGCATAGGAGCAAACTTATGGCTGACGTTAAAACCGCGAAACTCATCATAGGTGATAAGACGCTCGAGTTCCCCATTATCAAAGGTGTGGAAGGGCCGGATGTCATTGACATCAGCAAGCTCTACACGGAATCCGATTATTTCACCTTCGATCCGGGATTCCTCTCGACCGCTTCATGCGAGTCGAAGATCACCTTCATTGATGGCGACAAGGGTATCCTGCGCTACCGCGGCTATAACATCGGCGAGCTGGCCGAAAAGAGCGACTTCCTCGAAGTCTGCTACCTGCTGCTGCATGGTGAACTGCCCAATCCGGCCGAGAAAAAGGCCTTCAATCACAATGTGACTATGCACACCATGGCACATGAGCAGCTGCATTTCCTCTATCGCGGCTTTCCCCGCCGTTCACATCCTATGGCCATCCTGGTAGGCGCCGTGGCATCGCTTTCGGCCTTCTATCACGACAGTCTTGATATCACCAATGCCGAGCATCGCGAGCTTGCCGCATTCCGCATGATCGCCAAAATGCCGACACTCTGCGCCATGGCCTATAAATACTCCATCGGCCAGCCTTTCGTCTACCCGCAGAATCATTTGGGCTTCGCTGAAAACTTCATGCATATGATGTTCTCCAATCCTTGCGAGCCTTATGTGGTGAATCCCGTACTGGCGCGTGCCATCGACCAGATTTTTATCCTGCATGCAGACCATGAACAGAACGCTTCAACCTCTACCGTACGTCTTGCCGGCTCGTCAGGCGCCAATCCGTTCGCCTGTCTTGGCGCCGGCATCGCCTCGCTTTGGGGTCCCGCCCATGGCGGCGCTAACGAAGCCGTACTCAACATGCTCATCGAAATCGGCACCAAAGACAAGATTCCCGAATTCATTCAGGGCGTCAAAGATAAGAAACGCCGCCTGATGGGCTTTGGCCACCGCGTCTATAAGAATTACGATCCGCGTGCGGCGGTGCTGCGCAAAGCCTGCCATGACGTGCTTAAGGAAGTGGGCAAAGAAGATGAACCGCTACTGGGCATTGCGATGGAACTCGAGCGTATCGCCCTTGAAGACAAATACTTCATTGAACGCAAACTCTACCCCAACGTCGATTTCTACTCCGGCATCATTTACCGCGCGCTGGGTATCCCTGCACAGATGTTCACTCCAATGTTCGCACTTGCACGCACTGTCGGCTGGGTAGCGCAGTGGAAAGAGATGATCGAGGATCCCAAGCAGAAAATCGGTCGTCCCCGTCAGCTGTTCACCGGTGCCGCCGAACGCAAATACGTTGAAATTGCCAAACGGAAATAATGCATGCTGAAACATTTTTTTGCCTTCGCCATCGGCCTGTCGCTGCTGGTGCCCCAGCCTTCTGTGGCCGGCGCTCAACGGCCTGCACCGACAAAAGAACAGATTCAGCAGTATCTTAAGACCCAGGCAGATAAACTCCATCCCCAGCATGGCAAAATTACCCTGAAAGATGGACTGATCACGCTCAATCTGCCGGAAGATTTCGGCTATCTTACGCCCGACGAAACTGAGATTCTTTTACATAATATCTGGGGCAATCCATCGGGCAGCCACACGGATGGTGCCATCGTTCCTACCAAGGTCAGCATTACCTCGCGTGAGTCCTGGGGCATCATCTTAAATTACATGGATGATGGTTACGTTAAGGACGATGACGCGGAAAAGATCGATTACAATGATCTGCTCAGCAAAATGAAAGAGCAAAGCCAGAAGCAGAATGAAAAACGCCACGATGCCGGTTATCCGCCGCTTAATCTCGTGGGTTGGGCCGAAGAGCCTCACTATGACAAAGCTTCACATAAACTATACTGGGCACGCGAACTGGAAACGCCCGGCGCTCCGCATGAGCTCAATTACGACATACGCGCGCTCGGCAGAAACGGCGTGCTGGTAATGTCGATTGTCGCCGGTATGGATCAGTTGCCCATGGTGCAAAAAAATAAAGACAAGATTCTTTCGTTTGTGGAATTTAATCCTGCCCATCGTTATGCCGATTTCGATCCGAGCGTCGATAAAGTGGCCGCCTATGGCATGGCCGCCATGATTCTGGGCTTTGCCGCCGCTAAAGTGGGATTGTTTAAGGGACTCTTTCTGGCGCTGCTTGCATTCAAGAAATTTGTTATTCTGGGAGCGCTGGCAGTGGTTGCTTTCTTTAAAAAGCTATTCGCGCGTAAGTAATTAGATTCCGCTCAGCATGAAGATGCCCTGCTCACCAAAAAGATTGGCGAATAGCCCCCTGCCCTGAAAATACGAAGGCACGCCGCTCTCGTCGACATAGACGCGTTTTTCAATTACGACACCGGTAACCTCGCATAATGCGACAAAATCGCTGAGCGTGCAGAAGTGAATGTTCGGTGTGTCATACCATTCATAGCTGAGCGTCTTGGTCACAGGCATGCGTCCTAAAAAAAGCAAGTAGAGGCGGTTTTTCCAATAGCCGAAATTCGGCACTGAGATAATCGCGTGCTGGCCGATGCGCACGAGGTTTTTGATGACCTCTGCCGGTGTCACCATCGTCTGCAAGGTCTGGCTTAGAATCACATAGTCATACGCTTTGGTGGGATAATACTGCAAATCGGTATCGGCATTGCCCTGCACTACGGAAAGCCCGCGCGCGATGCTGGCATTCACGCCCGCCTGGCTTAGCTCCATACCGCGGCCATCGACATGCTTTTCTTCGGCAAGCCATGCAAGCAATTCACCTTCACCGCAGCCAATATCAAGCACCTTGCTGCCCGCGGGCACCAGATCGGCTATGGCTTGCAAATCCGCGCGCAATTTCATGCGATACCTCGTTTTTCGGCAGCGCCGCGGAGGAATCCTTTTACCGTGAGAAAAAATTCCGGCTCGTCGAGCAGGAAAGCATCGTGGCCCTTATCGGTGGTGATTTCGGCAAAACTGACATTGACCGCCGCCGCGTTAAGCGCGCGTACAATCACACGGCTTTCACTGGTGGGAAACAGCCAGTCGGAGGAAAACGCAATGATCAGAAAGCGTGCCTTGCTGCCCAGAAAACATTGCGTAAGACCGCCGTTCTGCGTGAGATCAAAATAATCCATAGCGCGGGTGATATAGAAATAGGAATTGGCGTCGAACCGTTCGACAAATGCCGCTCCTTGATAACGCAGATAACTTTCCACCTGAAAATCAGCCTCGAAGCCATAAGAAATCCGCTCGCGGTCTTGCAGGCTGCGTCCAAATTTGCGATGCAGCGCATGTTCGGAAAGATACGTAATATGCGCGGCCATGCGCGCCACGGAAAGCCCCTTTACCGGAAATTTTTTCTGTTCGAAATATTTACCGTCGCACCAGTCAGGGTCAACCATGATTGACTGGCGGCCGATTTCATGAAACGCGATGTTTTGCGCCGAATGTTTCGCCGATGTGGCAATCGGGATCGCACAGAACACGCGGTCAGGGTAAAGCGCCGCCCAGGAAAGCGCGATCATGCCTCCCATGGAGCCGCCGAGCACGCAGAAGAGCTGTTTAATGCCCAGTTGATCGAGCAACAACGCCTGCGCATGCACCATATCGGCAATCGTTACGACGGGAAAATCAAGCCCGTAGGATTTGCCTGTCGCAGGATTAATGGATTTGGGCCCGAACGAGCCCATGCAGCCGCCGATGACATTGGTAGCGATGACAAAATACCGATCGGTATCGATCACCTTGCCCGGACCAATAAGCAGTTCCCACCAGCCGGGCTTGCCGGTGACGGGATGAGTGCCCAACGCATATTGATCGCCGGTGAGGCCGTGGCACGCCAGAATGGCATTGGATTTTTCGGCATTAAGCGTGCCGTAGGTCTGAAACGCCACGGGAAAGTCGGAAACCTCCATGCCGCATTCAAGTTTGAGCGGTCCCTTGAGCATGGCGATGCGCCCCACTGCCACTTCATGGTACTGCGGACCAAACGCCGATAATATGGTTTCTTTTTCTACAATAGGCATAGGCCCAAGAAACTAGCAGGTAGATCGGGCCTGTCCAGAGTCTATTGACCCTATTTTGTGCATGCGTGCTATACGGGAAACATCACGGAAGATGAGATTATATCGCCTGGCCAGCACCTGCTGCTTGGCTGGCTGCTTTTTCCTTAGCCACTTCCGCCCCAAAGCTTTCACGTGGCTGCAACGTCGTCTTGCGCGATTCGGTGACGGCAACGTTTTGCTGAGCGGTCATGGGCTTCTGAGCCGTCGTTTCAATTTCCTTATTCTCAATGGCGACAGCAAGTTCCCGCTCCAGTACCGAGCGTACCGCGTGCGCAAGTTCGCCGCTTTCCTTACGAATGCTTTGCCCGAAAAGGCGCGAGCCCAGCCAGCCGCCGGAAAACAGGCCTATAAAAAGGGGCGCAATTCCTATTAAGAATCCACCTATCAGTTTATTGCCGCTGCTGAATCTGTTGCTGAGACTTCTCTTTTCCTTGCCGAACGGAATAATAAGCGCCGCCAATGTCGCAAAATACGATCCAAAGCCCATGAAACTCGTCTTACGTGCAGCAGCAATATCCCGCTGCTTTAGTTCAGCCGCCTTGATACCAAATTCTTTATAATGCTCTTCCAGATCGCGCGGGTTGATACCGTATTTGATCATTGCTTCCTGCTGGGGAAGCGAATCAAGCGACATAACTCGGTCAATTTCCACTTTATGTTTTGCAATAAGCGGAGTTATGTCCATCGGCGCAGGGGATGTTGAAGGGACGGATTCAGCCATGTTTTTACTATACCAAGGCTAGGTTACAGAATTATTAAGGCGGCTCATTTTTCTGATAAACCAGCCAAATTGGCTCTTGTATTGACTTTGCAAGCCGTTATACTGCCCCGCCATGAGCGATCTCTTCAGTCAGGCCAAAGGGAAACCGGCCAAAAACGAAGCCTATACCGCCCGCGATATTGAGGTTCTGGAAGGGCTTGAGCCCGTTCGCCGCCGTCCCGGCATGTATATCGGCGGCACCGACGAGAACGCCATGCACCATCTGGCGAGTGAAGTATTCGACAATTCTATGGACGAAGCCGTGGCAGGACATGCCACGCGTATTGAGATAGAGCTGGATGCCGGCAACCGCGTTATTGTGCGCGACAATGGCCGCGGCATCCCTATCGATCCGCATCCCAAATTTCCTAAAAAATCTGCACTCGAAGTCATTTTCACCATGCTGCATTCGGGCGGAAAATTCAGCGGCAAGAATTATGAAACCTCCGGCGGCCTGCACGGTGTAGGCATCTCGGTGGTCAATGCGCTTTCGGATAAGCTGGAAGTCGAGGTCATCCGCAACCAGACCATTTATCGCCAGAGTTATTCACGCGGCGAACCGCAAGGCAAGCTGACCAAAGACGGCAAGGCGCAGAACCGCAAGGGCACCACGATAACATTTCATCCCGATCCGCAAATCTTTGGTGCGCGCGCCAAGTTTCGTCCGGAAAAACTATACAAGCTCGCCCGCTCCAAAGCATACCTGTATCGCGGCGTCGAGATACGCTGGA
This sequence comes from Alphaproteobacteria bacterium, assembly GCA_013289445.1. The sequence goes on along the minus strand of JABCZZ010000005.1, from coordinate 24,388 downwards.
AGTGCGATCCTTCCCTGCTTGAGGATGGCAGCGATATTCCTGCCGAAGGCACGCTGCATTTTCCCGGGGGCCTTAAGGACTTTCTGGGTGTAACGCTCGCAGGACGCGCCACGGTTACACCGGAGCCCTTCAACGGTGAAGCGGATCTGCCAGAAAAGCAAGGCCGTGTGGAATGGGCAGTGGCATGGCCGCTTGATCTTGAAGGCAGTTCGCGCTCTTACTGCAATACCATTCACACTGCCGAAGGCGGCACCCATGAAGCCGGATTCAGAACCGCGCTTACCAAGGCGCTCAAGGCATACGGCGAGCGTGTGAACAACCGTAAAATCAGCGTTATCACCAGCGAGGATATGCTGACCGATGCCGTGGTGATTCTTTCGCTGTTCCTTCGTGATCCTCAATTTCAGGGCCAGACCAAAGAAAAACTGGTGAGCACCGAAGCGGCAAGGCTGGTGGAAAATGTTGTACGCGACCATTTCGATCACTGGCTGGCCGGCAATCCCGACAGCACCACGCAACTGATGAACTACATCATCAGCCGTGCCGAAGATCGCATCCGCCGCCGGCAAGAAAAAGATATCAGCCGCAAGGCGGTCACCCAGCGCTTGCGCTTACCCGGCAAACTTGCCGATTGCACGCGTGGTTCGGGCAAGGGCACGGAAATATTCCTCGTGGAAGGCGACTCGGCAGGCGGCTCCGCCAAACAGGCACGCGACCGCGAAACTCAGGCCGTGCTGCCCCTGCGTGGCAAGATTCTTAACGTGGCCAGCGCCACTACCGAAAAAATCCGCGCCAATCAGGAAATCTCCGACATGCTGCTGGCACTGGGCTGCGGCACCGGTGTGCATTACGACGAAGCAGCATTACGCTACGAGCGCATCGTCATCATGACCGATGCCGATGTGGATGGCGCGCATATTGCCTCATTGCTGATGACGTTTTTCTACCAGGAAATGCCTGAGATTATTAAAGGCGGGCACTTATTCCTTGCTCTGCCTCCGCTTTACCGCCTTACCCATGGCACGGTCACGCATTACGCACGCGACGATAAGGAAAAAGAAAAACTAGTCGCCGAACTTTCTAAAAAGCCAGGAAAGCTTGAAATCGGCCGTTTCAAAGGTCTGGGCGAAATGACGGCAGCACAGCTTAAGGATACCACCATGCAGTCCGGCAAACGCGTACTATTGCGCGTCATGATTGCCGATGAGATGATTGAAGACACGCGTAACCGCGTTGACCAGCTCATGGGCAAAAAACCGGAACTGCGCTTCCAGTTTATTCAGGAAGAAACGGCGCTGCGCGGCAACGCCCTTCAGGAACAGCTCGATATCTGATCAGCCGTAACGGCCGGTGATGTAGTCCTGCGTCTGCTTGAGCGAAGGGCGCGTGAAGATCGAGGACGTATCGCCAAATTCAAGCAGTTTCCCCATATAGAAAAACGCGGTCTTCTGCGAAATGCGTGCGGCCTGTTGCATCGAATGCGTGACGATAACGATAGTGTAATGCGCCTGCAGTTCGTGGATTAGCTGTTCAACTTTGGCCGTGGCGATGGGATCAAGCGCCGAACAGGGTTCGTCCATCAGAATCACGTCGGGATTCACTGCAATCGTGCGTGCGATGCATAGTCGCTGCTGCTGACCACCGGAAAGGCTTGTTCCCGGTTCGCGCAGACGATCCTTTACCTCGTTCCACAGCCCTGCTTTGGAAAGGCTGCTTTCCACCAGTCCGTCAAGATCAGCCTTATTGTCGCATAGGCTGTGGATGCGCGGCCCGTAGGCGATATTGTCGTAGATCGATTTGGGAAACGGATTGGGTTTTTGAAACACCATGCCGATACGCGAGCGCAGCTGCACCGGATCCTGATGCGGTGCGTAAATATTCTCGCCGTCGATAATCAGCGTGCCTTCGACGCGGCAATTGTCGATGGTATCATTCATGCGGTTGATCGAACGCAGGAACGTCGATTTGCCGCAACCCGACGGGCCAATCAATGCAGTCACCGCATTGGATTCAATATCGATGTCGATGTTAAAGAGCGCCTGCTTGGCGCCATAATACACATTGAGCGCGCGACTCGAGATTTTTGGCAGGGTCTGCGGGGCAGGCATTTGCATGGGCGGGGTTGTACAAGAGGCCCCCCAGAAAGTCCAGCCTCACTATGCCTTTTTTACCACCGGTGCTCAAAGCGCCTGCGGATAAAAATAGCCAATGAATTCATAGAGATAAGTATGACAAGCAAAATCAGAATGCCCGTGGAGGTTTTTTCGACAAAACTGGCTTCCGGGCTGGTGGCCCACAGATAGATCTGTACCGGCATGGTTGTCGCCGGATCGAGGATATTCTTTGGGATATCCGCCACAAAGGCCACCATGCCAATCATGAGTAGCGGCGCCGTTTCGCCTATTGCGCGAGCGAGGCCCAGAATGGTGCCGGTAGTGATGCCTGGGATGGCAAGCGGGAACGTATGGTGGAGCACCACCTGCAAGGGAGAGGCGCCCAGCGCACGCGCAGCGTCACGGATAGTATCGGGAATCGCCCTGAGGCTTGCACGCGTAGCGATAATGATCGTGGGAAGAATCATGAGCGCCAGCGTGAGGCCGCCCGCAAGCGATGCCGAACGCGGTATGCCGACAATATCCAGATACACCGCAAGCCCCAGCAAACCAAAAACAATAGAAGGCACGGCCGCGAGATTATTGATATTGATTTCAATCCATTCGGTCAGGCGGCCCTTGGGCGCGAATTCCTCGAGGTAAATTGCCGCCATCACTCCCACCGGGAATGCAACGAACATGCAGGCAAGCAGGGTGAAGAACGAGCCCACCATGCTGCCCATGAAACCGGCCAGCTCAGGCTCACGCGAATCGCCACTACTCAGCAAATATGGATTGAAGACAACACGTACGTCGCCTTGCTGTTTAAACAACGCAAGCCAGCCAAGCTGACGGTTGCTGATCTTGCGCTGAAGTTCAGGTGTTTTCTCATCAACACCTGATTTCATCGCCCGGTCGATAGTATCGGACGCCGGCAGCCACAGCGTAAACGGCTTATGCAACTTGTCTGGATCAGCAATGAGTACTTTGCGCATCTTGACGGAAGCGCCGGAACTCACCAGCCCCACCATCTCGCGCAATTCGCGCCGCTCTGTTACGGCCGGGAATTTTGCGAGCAGCGCATGTTTAATATAGGGGGTCATATCCGTATGGCGCAATTGTGCCGGATCATGACCCACGACGTTTTCATCTACGCTCAGTGTCAGGCGAAGTTCGGTATGATAAAATCCATTCCAGCCGTTTTCAATAATCGTGCTCAGCAGCAGCACAAGCGCAAGCAACGCGAACACAATTGCCGCGCGTCCGTACATCTGGAAACGGCGTTCTGCGCGATGGCGGCTGGCAAGCAGGTCGGGCCTACTCATACGCCTCCTGATATTTTTTGACGATATGCAAGGCGATGACATTCAGTATCAGCGTAATGACAAACAACGTGAGTCCGAGCGCAAAGGCGGCCAGCGTCTTGGGGCTGTCGAAGGCCTGATCGCCCACCAGCAATGCCACGATCTGCGCGGTGACGGTGGTAACTGCACTCAGCGGATTGGCGGTGAGATTGGCAGCGAATCCCGCGGCCATGACGACAATCATCGTCTCTCCCATCGCGCGTGAGATGGCAAGCATAATCGCACCCATGATGCCCGGCAGCGCGGCAGGCAGTACGACATTGCAGATGGTTTCCGATCGCGTGGCACCTAGGCCAAGCGATGCATCACGCAGCGATTGTGGCACGGCCGTGATGATGTCGTCTGATAGCGAAGAGACAAACGGAATGATCATCACGCCCATGACCAGCCCTGCGGCAAGTGCGCTTTCGGTCGAAACATCCACGCCCAGCGCATTGCCCAGCATGCGCAACATCGGTGTCACTGCAATAATGGCGAAATAGCCGTAAACCACGGTCGGTATGCCCGCCAGAATTTCCAGCAACGGCTTGACGGTGGCGCGCGTGTTCACCGCTGCATATTCCGCCATATAAATCGCCGAGAACAGGCCCAGCGGCACCGCAACGCACATCGCTACAATCATAATAAGGAATGTTCCGGCAAATAACGGAATAGCGCCAAAGGCACCTGAGCTTCCTGCCTGGTCAGCGCGAATGGCAAGTTGCGGACTCCAATGCAGCCCGAACAGAAAATCGCCAAGTCGTACCGTATGGAAAAAATGCAGCGACTCGATGAGCACCGTCAGAAGAATCGCCGCCGTAATAAATATCGAAAATAACGCTGAGAATAAAAACAGCGCCATCAGGAACCGGCTCAAAAAGGCTTTATTCTTCACCATAAATCGGCAGAAACACGCTGAAAGTACTGCCCTCACCTACCACACTGTCTATGGCAAGTACACCGCGATGGCGGTTGATGATATGTTTGACGATGGCAAGGCCAAGACCGGTGCCGCCGATGGTGCGCGTACGTGCTGAATCTACTCGGTAAAACCGCTCCGTCAGGCGTGGCAGATGTTGCTTGGGAATACCCTCGCCCCGGTCAGTGATAGAGACGCAAATCGCCCGGTCCTGGTTAACAAAGTTGGGATCCTGAGGCAGCATGGAGGTCACGCGTGCCGTTACGGTGACTTCGGTGGAGGCATTGCCGTATTTGATCGCGTTGCCGATAAGATTATGCACCACCTGCATGAGTTCGCGTTCTTCACCGCGTGCGGGCGGCAGCGTATCGGAAAGTTCGATACGAATCGTCATGTCTTTTTCTTTCGCCAGCCAGGAGAAGGTTTCCTTTTCATTACGGATGATACGCAACACATCCACTTTACCTTGCGGCGTGGAATGGGCATTCATCTCGATCTTGGAGAGCGACAGCAGATCGGTAATCAGGTTGGTCATGCGCGTCGCCTGCTCGTCCATGACCTTAAGAAATTCATCGCGCGCTTCGGGGTCATCCTTCGCCGGTCCGCGCAACGTCTCAACAAACCCTTTAATGCTGGCAAGCGGCGTACGGATCTCATGGCTGGCATTGGCAACGAAATCGGCGCGCATTTTTTCCACACGCTTGAGTTCCGTAACATCGTTAAGCGTGATGATCACCGAAATGCCACCGGTCGAAGCAATCGGAAAACGCTCAATGATGGCGCGAAAATCGCGTGGCACCGGATCATCAAGGCGGAATTCCACTTCACGGCCCTTAAGTTCCTCAATGACCGCAGAGACGCCGTTGGCAAGCACATCATTGGGAATCACGGTTCTAAGCGGCTTGTTGGCGAGGTTCTGGCCAAAGATGGTGCGTGCCGCCTTGTTGGTGCGCACGATCACGTGGTCATCGTTGCACATCACCAGAATATCAGGCAAGGAATCGACGAGAATTTCGCGCTCGGTGATGATGTTACCCATTTGCTGTTTTTTATTTTCCCAGGAATGGTGTAACCGCACCAGCGATGTTGAAAGCTCGCTCATGGCACTGAGAAAACCGAGATCGGGCTCCTGCACCTGCTTGTCTTCCGCAAGCTCGTTGACATAGACGGTAAGCGTGCCCACGCTTGCAAGAAAGGGGCGCAAAAAGAGCGTGGTGGCAATGAGGATGGCAGCATACGAATAGAGAAACTGATTAAGGCTCAGCGTGCCCACCCCTACCAGTACTGCAAGCGTGATCAGTGCGGGGCTGGTTACCAGCGCTACCGTCCTGAGCAAAATCGAAAACGGCACGCTCGGTTTAGAACCTGTTGGCATATTTCCCGATTATGTTTCTGTCTTGGCGCCGTATTCTGCCCGATTGCTGGCGCAATCGCCATAGGAATTTTGCGTCGTACTTTCAGTTCAACGCGTCATGAAACTTAATAAAGCGGGATATCAGATTTTCAGCAGCAGGAGCGAAAGCACAAAGGTGAGCACCGACATAGAGGCAAATAAGGCAAACCGCGTGTGGTTGGCGGCTGCGAGGGCTTTGGCGGAAGCGTTACGATGCGGCGTGTGCATGACGGTCTCCTTTAATACATAGGCGACTATAGCAAATCGTCGTTACAGCTTGATGACAAAGGCATAAAAAAACAATATGGCGGAAATTCAGGCAAAAACTTCATTTTCGCTGTTTTTACTCACTATATTTTGTTGGGGCGCATCTTTTAACCCTACCAAATATAGTTATAAAAACAAGTGTTTCCTAAGGCGCCGGGTCGGAATGCAGCAAAATAGGAATGCCGATTCGCATTAATAAACATAATATTAGATGATTATTTGTGATGGCTTGCAACGACTACATGTGTCCAGCACCGTTTCAACGGTACTGATTTGCAGCTACAGCGGATAAGTAAGTGGCGGCACACCACGTGGAGGATTTTATGCCGCAGACCTCTAGAAATATTTTTACGCTAAGCATGCTCCTGCTTCTTACCGTCGTCATGAATGCCTGCAGCGTCAGCACCGGCTCGCCGGTCGACCAGGCATATTATGCAGGCGGCGATAGTTTTAACCTCCCCTACACGCGAACTATATTCTCGTCGTCAAATTTTTAGTTTTCGCCGCGGTGGCTCCCTGCCCATCCGGTGAACTGGCGCCCTGCGCCACAACTCATGCGGTCTTTTAAGGCCGCATTTTTTTGTTTGCTGACCTTGTAGATTGATTGCTTGTGAGCGATGATAAGGTTTGTTAGACAAGAGACATGCCTGCATCGTTTGTTCATCTGCGCGCGCGCAGCACGTATTCCCTGCTCGAAGGCGCCATGCGCATCAAACAGCTTACCGAGCTGGCAGTCGCCTGCCACATGCCGGCGCTGGCACTTACCGATAACAATAATCTCTTTGCCTCGCTCGATTTCTCGCTCACCGCTGCTGGCGCAGGTGTGCAGCCCATCATCGGCAGCATCCTGTCTTTTGTCGCTATGGAGCAGAATGATAACCGCTCCGGTGTGCAGCCCGAGCCCGACCAGCTTCTGCTGCTCGCTAAGAACGAAACCGGCTATCACAATCTCATCCGGCTGTGCAGCAAGGCCTATCTGCAGCCTGCCGACGACCGTGCGCCGCTGCTAAATTACGCGGATCTTGAAGGACGCACCGAAGGACTGATTGCGCTGACTTCGGGCATCAAAGGTGCGCTTGGAAAGCGATTGCTTTCCGGCCGCAGGGATGCTGCCGAGCAGATGTTATTGCAGTTTATGCAATGGTTTCCCGGACGTTTGTATATCGAGCTTATGCGTCACGGAGTTGAGGAAGAAAAACGCATTGAGCGCGGCTTCATCGAACTTGCGCAAATGCATAACATTCCTCTTGTCGCCACCAATGACATCTATTTCGCTAGCGAAGATATGTATGCGGCGCATGATGCACTGCTCTGCATTGCCGATGGACGCTATGTCACTGAAACCGAGCGCCGGCGACTAACGCCACAGCATCATTTCAAATCAGCAGAAAAGATGTGCGCATTGTTTGCGGATATTCCCGAAGCAATTGAAAACACGCTTGCCATCGCCAGACGTTGTGCGGTGATGGCAGCGGCGCGCCAGCCCATCTTGCCTAAATTCGCCGAAGATGAAGCGGAACTGCTGCGTGCGCAGGCGCGCGCGGGCCTTGTCGTTCGGCTTGAGAATCATGTGTTTGCTGAGGGCATGAATGACGCTGAGCGTGAACGCGTGGCCGCACCTTACCGCGAGCGTCTCGAGTTTGAGATGCAGACCATCATCAAAATGCAGTTTCCCGGCTACTTCCTTATCGTGTCGGACTTCATACGCTGGAGTAAGGAACATGATATACCCGTGGGGCCGGGCCGCGGATCGGGTGCCGGCTCGGTGGTCGCATGGGCGCTTTCCATCACCGATCTCGACCCGCTTAAATACGGCTTGCTGTTTGAACGCTTTCTCAATCCTGAACGCGTTTCCATGCCCGACTTCGACGTCGATTTCTGTCAGGATCGGCGCGATGAAGTCATCAGCTACGTGCAGGAAAAATACGGCGCCGATCGCGTAGCGCAGATCATTACCTTCGGAAAACTCCAGGCACGCGCCGTGCTGCGCGATGTCGGTCGCGTGCTGCAGCTGCCCTATGGCCAGGTCGACAACATCTGTAAATTTGTGCCCAATAATCCGGCGCAGCCCGTCACACTCGCCCAGGCCCTTGAGATAGAACCAGCACTGCAGAAGGCGGTGGATGAAGACGAATCCGTCGCACGTATGATGGATATTGCGCTCAAGCTCGAGGGACTCAACCGCCACGCCTCCACCCACGCAGCGGGCGTGGTCATTGCCGATCGTTCGCTGGAAGAACTGGTGCCGATGTATCGCGATCCCAAGTCAGACATGCGCGTCGTGCAATATTCGATGAAATACGCTGAAATCGCCGGGCTGGTGAAGTTCGACTTTCTGGGACTGAAGACGCTCACCGTACTTAAAAATGCCGTCGATCTTGTGGCGCGGCGCGGCATCGCGATCGATCTGCTCAAACTTCCCGAGGGCGATCTTAAGACCTATACGATGCTGGGTCTGGGCAGCACGGTGGGCGTGTTCCAGTTTGAAGGCCAGGGCATGCGCGATTCGCTCAAGCGCCTCAAACCCGACTGCTTGGAAGATTTGATCGCGCTGGGCGCACTTTACCGCCCGGGCCCGATGGACAACATCCCCACCTACATCAACCGCAAACACGGGCAAGAAAAGCCGGAATATCTGCATCCCAAGCTTGAGCAGATACTCAAGGAAACGTTCGGCGTCATCATCTATCAGGAGCAGGTGATGCAAATCGCTCAGTTACTTGCGGGCTACAGCTTGGGCGAAGCCGATCTGCTGCGCCGCGCGATGGGTAAGAAAATCCGCGCCGAGATGGAAGCGCAACGCAATATTTTCGTGCAGCGTGCCGTGGTAAACGGCGTGCCGCAAGCACAGGCGACGGGCATTTTCGATCTCATCGCCAAATTCGCTGAATATGGATTCAACAAATCGCATGCTGCCGCCTACGCTGTGATTTCTTATCAGACCGCCTACATGAAAGCGAATTATCCGGTAGAATTCTTCGCCGCGTCGATGACCTACGACATGCAGAACACCGACAAGCTTTCGATATTCCGCGAAGAGGCAGTGCGTGAGAACATTAAATTGCTGCCACCTGATATTAATGCGTCGGATGTCTATTTCGCTCCTGAAGGAGAGAGTGCGATTCGTTACGGACTATCGGCGGTGAGAAATGTCGGTGAGGAAGCAATGAAATTGCTGGTGGCCGAACGCGCGCAAGGTGGCCCGTTTAAATCCATCTGGGATCTTGCCTCCAGGCTGGATGCGCGCGTGATGAACCGCCGCCAGATGGAATTTCTGGTGAAGTCAGGTGCCTTCGATTCGTTGCACCGCAACCGCAGGCAGCTTTTTGAATCACTTGATACCATCATCGCCTACAACAATACGGCCACGCGTGAAAAAGAAAGCAAGCAGACGAGTCTTTTTGGTGGCAACAGCTCTGACATACCTGCGACCCTGCCCGCCTTAACCCCTACGGATGATTGGAAGCTGAGTGAGCGCATGGAATGCGAGAACGAGGCGCTGGGTTTTTATCTCTCTTCTCATCCCATACAAGGCTATCGCGGCGTGTTAAAGCGCCTTGGCGTCGTACCTTCCAGCAAATTCGCCAGTTTCCTCGGTACTGCTTACAGTTCATTTAAAATTGCCGGACTGGTGAGTAAAATTAAAATCCGTTCATCGGAAAAAGGCCGTTTCGCCTTCGTGACACTCTCCGACGAAACCAGCGTCTTCGAAATGTCGGTGTTTAAAGAAGAGATTCTTAACCGCTATCGCCCGCTGCTTGAAGGCGGCGCCATGATCGTAGCGCAGGTCGACGGCAAACGTGAAGAATCGGGCGCACGCCTGATTTTGCAATCTCTGCAACCGCTCGAAGAAGCCATCGCCTCAGTGAAATCTGCGGGCATGCCCAAAAAAATCCGCATCACCATTGATTCGGAACGCGTGCTTCCTCAACTGCGCAAGCTTATTGGCGAAGCCAATGGTGTCGGCACACGCATCACGCTGTGGGCACAGCTGGCAGACAGTAAAAAGGCGGAAATTGCCCTGCCCGGCCAATATGCGCTTACGCCAGAAATACTTATGCAGATTCCCGCCCTTGAAGGCGTAGCCGGATTTGCCGAAGCCGCGTAAAGCTGCATTTGCGCAGAATTTAGGCGGGTCGGCGTATGTGCTTTCATTTGCCATACCCTGAAGAGACGTGGTATGCTCTGCATCCAATTTCATGGAGAATGAATATGCAATCGTTACGTCTGGCACTTATTGCAGCTCTGGCATTTGCTACCTTTGGCCTTGTAAGCGCTTCCGCTTTTTCTGAAGATGATAAGACCATGAACACCCCGACGAAGGCACAGGACTTTGCCGATCCGGATGAAAAAATGCCTACGATTGTTTTTGAACCCGGCCAGCCGCTCAGCTACCAGCAGGAAACACCCGAGGCCCCGGCTCCCAATCGTTACGATCCGAGCAACGCCGCCTTCAGTACGCCGAACCTGCAGCCCGACACCATTCGCGGCGCACATTAAAGCAATGGCGCTGAAGCCTCTTTTCGCGTTATTCTTTCTATTCGCTGCAGGAGCTGTCATGGCTGAAACCCATAACGAAACCGCGACCTTCGCCGGGGGATGTTTCTGGTGCATGGATGCAGAGTTTTCCACTATTCCCGGCGTAAGCAAGGTCGTCTCCGGTTATACGGGCGGCCATGTCAGAAATCCGAGCTATGAGGAAGTGTCATCGGGCAGCACCGGTCATGTCGAAGCCATTGAAGTCACTTATGACCCGGCGAAAGTCACCTATGCCCAGTTACTTGACATCTTCTGGCACAATATTGATCCGCTCGATGAATACGGCCAGTTCTGCGACAAAGGCTCGCAATATCGCGCCGGCATTTTCTATCATAGCCCGGAGCAGAAGGCGCTTGCCGAGGCTTCCAAAACAAAGGTGAAGGCTTTATTTAAGCAAGATCTCGCCACCGTTATCACGCCGGCCTCAGAATTTTTTCCGGCAGAAGATTATCACCAGGACTATTACATCAAGAACAAGCTACGCTACAAAATGTACCGTGGCGGATGCGGCCGTGATGACCGCATCGAGCAGCTCTGGCGTGATAAACCTGCACCGTAGCAGCCCTTAGTGTCGCAGCCTTAGTCAGGCCTGCCCACCAGTAATTCAAGATTGCCGCCCACCGCTGCAGTATTGACGCTTACGGTTTTCTCCACACAGAAACGCTGCAGGTAATGAGGACCGCCCGCTTTGGGCCCGGTGCCTGAGAGTCCCATGCCGCCAAAGGGATGCACGCCTACCGTGGCACCAATCATCGAGCGGTTGATATAAATATTTCCGGCTTTGATACGCGCGGTAATCTCACGGATTTTTTCATCGATGCGGCTCTGAATGCCAAACGTTAATCCGTAGCCGGTAGAATTGACCTGCGCGATGACTTTATCGAGCGCGCGCTCCTTAAAGCGCACGACATGCAGCACCGGGCCGAACACCTCGCCTTCAAGCACATCGATAGACGCTATCTCGAAGACATGCGGCGCCACCAGCCGCGTAGAAGAGGCATCCCGCGGCAGTTTGGTCACGGCAATCAGCTTGGCGTCTTTTTTGAGCCTTTTGATATGCCGCAGGAGATTGTCATAGGCCTCTTTGTCGATGACCGGGCCAATATCCATACTCACATCCGTAGCCGATCCGATCCGCAACTGCTCCATCGCACCCGCCAGCACGCTAAGCAATGCATCGGCAATTTCTTCCTGCACGAATACAACGCGCAAAGCCGAGCAACGCTGGCCTGCACTGCCAAACGCGGAGAGTATGATATCATCCACCGTCTGCTCGATGAGCGCCGAGCTATCGACAATCATGCAATTCTGCCCGCCGGTTTCAGCAATCAGCGGCGCAATGGCCGCCTTGCGCGCAGCCAAAACCTGATTAATCAAGAAGGCAGCCGCAGTAGAGCCAGTAAAAACCACGCCATCCGTGCGTTCGTCCTTTACCAAACGCTGACCTATCTCTTCGCCACTGCCGCAGAGGAGTTGCAACGCCCCTTGCGGTACGCCCGCTCCGTGCATAAGCTTAACAGCCAGTGCAGCAATGGCGGGAGTCTGTTCAGCTGGCTTGGCGATAACACAATTGCCTGTAACCAGTGCTGCAACAATTTGCCCGGTAAATATGGCGAGAGGAAAATTCCACGGGCTAATGGCAACGATAGTTCCACGCGGATGCAAACTGAGCAGATTACGCTCGCCGCTTGGGCCGTGCAGCACCGATGGCATGAGAATCCGGCGCGCCTGCTCGGCGTAATAACGACAGTAATCGATGGCTTCACGCACTTCGGCAATGCTGTCGGCAATCGTCTTGCCCGCTTCCTGCACACAAAGCGCCATCAACGTATCGGCATTTTTTTCATAACATTCGGCAATACGCTCAAGACAACTGGCGCGGTCTATGGCGTTCCATGCGGCAAAAGCCTCCTGCGCACGTATAAATGCCTTATCGCAATCCGCTTTCGTTGCGGTTTGGAGTTTTTGCGGCTTCTGCGCAGCGGTAGCGATATTTTTGGTAAGCGCTATCAACTCGGCACAATTGCCCAGGTCATATCCTCGCGAATTCTTGCGATCGGGATAGAGCGCTTGCGGCAACGGCAACGTTGCGGTGGCTGCCTGTTTAGAGGACAGCGGATCGGCTGAAAGTATTTCTATAGGCGCATCGTAAAGCCCGCGTACGAATGAATTATTGGCGCCGTTTTCAAGAATGCGGCGAATGAGATAGGAAAGCAGATGTGCCGGCGTACCGACAGGCGCATAAATGCGACAAGGACGTTTAGATTCAGCCAGCACTACCTCGTATAAAGCTTCCCCCATGCCGTAGAGCCGCTGAAATTCATATTCATTATCCTCAGCCATTTCCAGAATGCTTGCGATGCTGCGTGCATTATGCGTGGCAAATTGCGGATAAAAATAACGCGGCTGCTTAAGTAACTTAGCCGCACAGGCAAGATATGAAATATCCGTATGAGCTTTGCTTGTAAAAACCGGGTAATCGGCCAGACCATCAGCCTGAGCGCGTTTGATCTCACTGTCCCAATACGCCCCTTTTACGAGCCGCAATGCAATACGTTTGCCCGTATGTTTTGCAATCGCCGCAAGATAATCAATCACATAGGCCGCACGTTTCTGATACGCCTGCACTGCCAGGCCAAGTCCCTCATAGCGGGCAAATTCCGGATCAGTAAACAACGCCTTGAATAGTATCAGTGATATATCCAGCCGGGTCGATTCTTCGGCATCAATCGTCAGTAATATCTGCTGTTTTTCCGCCGCACGCACCAGCGTTTTCAGTTTTGGCATGAGTACTTTTTCCAGCGTCCGGTACTGTCTTAGCTCCAGACGCGGATGCAAAGCGGAAAGCTTGATTGAAATGCCATCGCGCGCGAACAGCGACGATGCTTTCTGGGAAGAAAGCGTTTCAATCGCATGAAGGTACTTGCCAAAATATTCTTCGGCCTGTGCCGCTGAACGTGCCCCTTCGCCCAGCATATCAAAAGAAAAGAGCCAGCCTTTTTTATGTAAGGCTGCTGCTTTTTTCTTCGCCACTTCCATGCTGCCCGCCAGCACAAAAACGCTGCCCATCAATTTCATTGCCTGTTTGAGTGCGCCGCGCACCACAGGCTCGCCCAGCCGATGAATCAGCCCGCCTATAAACTCTCCGGCCGACTGCGTAAGACCGCCGCCATCGGTTACTTTGTCTGCCAGTTCGAGGCCCCAACTGCCGACATTCACCAGAAACGGGCGGCCAAGACCGATATGCCTGTCCCAGTCGCCCGACATAAGTTTGTCATGGATCAGCGCATCGGCTGTCGCCGCATCGGGAATGCGCAGGAGCGCTTCAGCCAGACACATGAGCATGATGCCTTCCTGGCTGCTTAAATTATATTCCTGCTGAAATGCTTCGATGCCACCGATTTTCTTGCGCGCGCGCACCGCTTCGATGCACTGGCGGGTACGCGCATCAATTCTGGCCGATTTCGCAGAAAAATACTGGGCCTGCGCATGCAATTGCTTTACGCATTGCGCTTCTTCAGCAAATGCTTCCTTGCTTACGCGCAGCAACGCTGCATCATTGTCGTAGCTTAAGCTGTCCATACCCGCCCGCCTTAGCGTAACTGATTCAGGTAATCCTGAACGTCTTTGCCCTTCCAGTCAACGGGTCCGGGAAATTTGCGGCGCAAGTGATGCGCGGAATCAAGCAGGATAGTTTCGGGATACTGTACGGTCTGGAACATATCGAATGCAAGCGCATGCGTGCTGTCGACGGCGACCAGCAGATTGTCCGGAAGCTCTTGTCCAGCGTATTGATGAATAAACGCCTCTGCCCTGGCACCATCTTCATCGCCCGAAACGGTCAGAAAAATGATGTTCTTATTGCGGCGTGCAGCGACAATCAATGCGGGAAACTCTTCGCGGCATGGGGCGCACCATGATGCCCAGAAATGCAATACCACCGGCTTGGCACCCAGCTCTGAGAGCCTATGATGTGATGCATCCGCACCCTGCCAGGAAAAATCCGGCGCCTCCTGCATTTGCACAGTCGTCTGGGGTGTTTCCTGAAACACCATCCAGAAAGACGTGAGCAATACCGCTGCCACAAACAAAAGAATAACATTACGCCGCATGTTTTATTTTTCTCAGAGTATAAATAGCGATGCTCGTCACAACGATAAAAACTGCTTCTGTGGTACAGAAGATAAGCAGGCCGTTGGCGGCGACACTGGTAAAGCCATAACTATGCAAGCCGACGCTTAGCAGGTTCACGCCCACCCAGGCGAGCATGACCACAATGCTCAAGGAGGCCATGCCGATGACAAAGCCCAGCACGCTTATCTGGCCGCCCACCCGTCCATGCAGCAGCCAAATGAGCCATAGCACGATGAGCAGAGCGCCGTTTTCCTTCGGATCCCAGCCCCAGAAACGTCCCCAGGATTGATCCGCCCAGATACCACCCAACATGGTGCCAACCGTAGTGAAGAACAGCGCCACAATAGCCACGCGATAAATACGCTGTTCAAGCAGCGCAAGCATGCTTGCCGGTTGCCATGTACGCTTGATCAGATAAATATGGGCAAGCATTGCCGCAACCAGCGATGCGCCATAGCCCGTGGTGATGCAAACCACATGTGTGGCAAGCCAGAAACGGGTATTGAGCACGGCTACCAGCACGCCCAGCGTATCCTCATCGGCGGCAAATACGCTGGCACAGGCGAGCAGCAGACTTGCAATAAGGCCTGTGATGATAAGCCCCTCGCCATTTTTTTTATTCTGCTCAAGCCAAAGGCCAAAAGCACTCGCAATAAAACTCACAAAAATCATCGACTCATAGAGCGTGCCCACGGGAGGGCGCATAAGTATGGCCATACGTGCGCACAGGGCAGCGGCATGAAAACCCGCCCCGGTTAGCAGCGCCCCATACGAGGCGGTGAGTATCGCTGGCGCACGGCGTATGGTCGCTACAAAGCCCAGTACAGATGCCAATATATAAAGCGCAAGACTGATGCCGAGAGGATTAAGACGATGATAGAGCACTTCAAGCTTGAGCGCCCAGGTGCGTGCCGGCGTGGCGCTGAGGGCTTCTGACTCGGCTTTCCATAACGCGGCGTCCTTGTGCAGATAGGCCTGAGCAAGCAGATGCCAATGCTGAAACAATGCCGCGCTGGCAGGTGAGCCGTCACCTTTTTCGATCACACTCCACGGCGAAAACCACTGTCCACTCTCATCCCACGATGAAGGAATTACGCGCAGCAACGCATTTTCCTTATCCGCCGCTTCGAGCAGATCCATGCGGTACATCAGGCTTGCAATGCTCTGTTCGTGGGCGCTGTATTTATCAATATGATCCTGCTTGCGTACCACAATATTCTTAAGTTCTTCACGCAGTGTCTGGCGAATCTTGAGCAGATCGAAATAGGTGACGTCTGCATTGTCTTTCACGCCCAACTTTTCGCGCACCTGCGGATCGATATCAGCTAGCGGCATGAGTAGCGAAAAGCTTTCCATAAATTCGGCAAAATTGTTCATCAGAAAAAACAGTCGCAGTACTTCCTGATCGGCTGCGGTTTGGTCTTTTTTATCTTTCGCAGCCACTAACTTAAGCAAGGGCGTGTGGCTCGCGAGCGCGCCTTCGAGTTCTTCGTAGCTATAGGTGCCTTCGGCGCTCTCAGGCAATGAAAGCATGTGCAAGACATCGGGCGAGTGCACTAAAAACCATTTCTGAGCACCGGCGCGCACAGGATCGAAAAGCACACCGGCAAACCATGCGCTGGCAGAGTTGCCTGGCAGCGCGTCATGCCCGCTTATGCGCTTGAACATGATGCGCGCAACGCTATCCATCGGCTTGATGCGCCCTTCATGCAGTACGGGAATGCGCATGAAATCTTTGTAGTCCAGCTCGGTGTGATTATCTGCCACCGATGAAAAAGGGATCAACAGTAATAATATAGCGAGCCATTTCATCGTCTGGCCTTTTCGATGAAGGTCACCACTATATGCAGCAAAAGCCCGGCGCAAAGCATCGATATGGCAATATAGGGAAACCAGGCGCCTGCATTATTGACTACGGCAAGCACGCTGAGCAATTTGCCGTCGTTTTCCACGAATGAGGATTGATATAACGTATAGCCGCGATAGCGCAGTGGCTGATTCATCTCGATGATTGCATTCCATTCAGCGCTATTATCATTAATCGTTACGTGTGACGTGTAACTTTTTGCCATGTCCGTGCCGGGATAATCGGACTTATCAAAATGCTGCAATTTGACGCTAAAGGGCAACGCGCGGCGCGTCGGCTCAATCTTGAATGTGTAATGATCGGATCCAGCGGCAATGTCGGGCTGCTCCTTGAGCATTTCAGATGCGAGATAGATACCGTCGGCGGCGCCCGCCCCCCTTATGCCAAGAAGAACAGCAGCCTGGTTCTGGGATTCTTCGCTGCTGGGAGTTTTGGCAGTGATATCCACATCCTTAGCAAGGCCTTTAAACACAGCTTTTGTAAACTGGCGCGGCACAAGCATGCAGGGATAGCAATACCGCGTGATGGAAAGCGTAAATGGCAGAGGTGCCACGCCAACGGTGTCTCCTACATGCATTTCTTCCGGCGAAAGTGCCAGCAGCTCTACACCGTTTCGTGAAACGGTAAGCGCGCGATCATGGTAGTCGGATACAAAATGCGTACTTTCCCCTTCACCAAGCACGACATAGCCTTCTTCGCGGCAAAGCGCCGTGATAAGCCCGCCGAGAAGTAGTACCAGCGCGCTCGTATGCGTAAGAATTACGCCCAGCTGCTGCCTGCTAAAAGGCGAAGCCAGCAGCAGTTTTGCACTTATGCTGAACGCAATGAACGCAAGGACGCTGTAGGCGCCTGGCAAGGGAAATGGCCCTGCCCACAATATAAAGGATCCAAAGAAAAGTTTTTGCGATGCGTAGAGTCCGATGTAACGCTGCGCCACCGTGCCCAGCACAAGTAGCAGCATCAGCCACGGCAGTCCGTAAAAAAGCCATACAGGACTGGCGAGCGCGTGAGCGGTTGTCCGGATTTTGTAAAATATGCCTGCCATGAAATCGTGGGTATCATATTGACAATCCTAAGCGGTGCAAGAGGCAGCATACGACACAAAACACAGGTTACGCTTGATTATAAGTTAGCTTATGATATTATATATTATATATAAGGCATCTATATGGCAAAGTCTTCATCGGCTGAAAACGGCAGCTTTGGCGCATTAGTGCGCGATGTTTCACGCCTTATCCGCAAACGTTTTGAACGCAAGGCCACAAGTGTCGGGCTGACCCAATCGCAATGGTCCGTTATCAGCACTTTGATGCAGCATGAGGGAATAAATCAGGCGAGTCTGGCCGAGCTTATGGAGATTGAGCCCATCACATTGGTGGGATTGCTCGACCGGCTGGAGCGCGCCGGCTGGGTGGAGCGTCGCCATGACCCTTCGGACAGGCGTGTCCGCCTGCTCTACCTTACCAGGCAGGTCGATCCGGTACTGGAAAAAATGGAATCGATAAAGAGCGAGGTGCGCAAGGAAGTGTTCGCAGGTGTATCTGCCCAGGATCAGCGACATCTATTGCAAGTGCTTCAGCAAATTCGCGGCAATCTGGTCACCAGAAGCGCTCCCATGAGCCCGCAATCCAAAGGCAAAATACATGAGAATCGTGATGTTTTGTAAACACCCGCAGACTATTGATATAGCTTGTTATAATTATCTTACGGGCAAGAGAAGGTAATCGTGGTTAACGTCGTATAAAGTTAAGTGAATAACTATGGGGCATTATGCGTAAACTACTGTGGGTTATCTTGTTATGTGCAGCAGTACTTGGCACGTGGTATTATTTCCATACTAAGAGCGATACAGAAGGCGGCGATCAGACCAAGTCCTCCGGCGGCTCGGGCGGAGGCAAACACGGGGATGCGAAAAATGCCACCGTACCCGTAGGCGTCGCTACCGCAAAGACAGGCAACATATCAGTGTATCTTCAGGGGCTGGGCAACATCACGCCGCGCAGCACCATCACAGTGCATACCCTTATTACGGGAGAGTTGATGAAAATCCTCTTCGATGAAGGTCAGATGGTCAAAAAGAATGACACGCTGGCACTCATTGATGATCGCCCTTATCAGGCGCTTCTGGAGCAGGGCGAAGGTCTGCTTACCCGTGACAAGGCGCTCCTGGCCGAAGCAAAAATCGATCTTGCACGCTACAAAACCCTGTGGGCGCAGGATTCTATCGCCAAGCAGCAGCTCGATACCCAGGCTTCACTGGTGCAGCAGTATGAAGGCGCGGTGAAAAACGATCAGGGCCAGATTGATACGGCTAAAATAGATATCGTCTATACCAAAATCACTTCGCCGGTGAGCGGCCGCGTCGGGCTTAGGCAGGTGGATCCTGGCAATATCGTGCATACGACCGATACTAATGGCATTGTCATCGTCACCGAACTTCAGCCCATCACCGCACTTTTCACCATTCCTGAAGATAGCATTCCCACCGTGCTGAAATTACTCGATGCCGGCAATAAACTTACTGCCGAGGCGTGGGATCGCGACAATAAAACCAAGCTCTCCAAAGGCGCGCTTATCTCGGTGGATAACCAGGTGGATCCCACTACCGGCACCGTCAAGCTCAGGGCGGAATTCGCTAACAAAGACAACTCCCTGTTTCCCAGCCAGTTCGTCAATATACGCCTAAAACTCAACACGCTTAAAAATGTCGTGACCATTCCCAGCTCAGGAGTGCAGCGCGGCTCTAAGGGCACCTTCGTCTATCTCGTCAAACCGGATAAGACGGTGGCGGTGCAAAATGTCACTCTGGGGCCGGCAGACGGTGAAACCGTATCGGTTGAATCTGGGGTGAATGCAGGCGATCAGGTAGTGGTCGACGGTTCGGACGGTTTAAGAGACGGTTCAAAAATTGAAATCGCTACAAGCGATAGTCAGCCCGTTACCCCTGTTGAATCCGCAAAAGACAAAGACGCAAAAGACAAGAAGAGTGATGACAGCAGCAGTGATAAGGAACATCACAAGCACAAGAAGCATGATGATGCGAGTAAAGAGTAGTTTGCAGCAGATAAACGCATGAATCCCTCGCGGATATTTATTATAAGACCGGTTGCGACATGGCTGCTGATGCTGGCCATTTTCTTAAGCGGTGTTGTTTCCTATTCCTCCCTGCCCCTTTCCGCGCTGCCGGAAGTCGATTATCCGACGATTGAAATCGTCACGCTTTATCCCGGTGCCAGTCCCGACGTCATGACTTCCTCGGTGACTGCCCCGCTGGAAACACAGCTGGGCCAAATGCCCGGCCTCAACCAGATGTCTTCCACCAGTTCCGGCGGCGCATCGGTTATCACGCTGCAATTCTCGCTTTCGCTTAGCCTCGATGTCGCGGAGCAAGAAGTGCAGGCCGCTATCAACGCCGCCACCTCTTTCCTGCCCACCGACCTGCCGGTGCCGCCCATTTATAACAAGGTCAACCCTGCGGATACGCCCATCGTTACGCTGGGTATCACCTCGAAAACTCTGCCTCTGTCCAAGGTCGAGGATCTGGTGGACACGCGTCTCGCTCAGAAGCTTTCGCAGCTTGCCGGTGTAGGCTTGGTGTCAATAAGCGGTGGCGAACGACCCGCGGTACGCATTCAGGCTAATCCCACCGCACTTGCTTCTTATGGGCTCGATCTGGAGACACTGCGCACCGCCGTCAGCAACTCCAATGTCAATCAAGCCAAAGGTAGTTTTGACGGCCCAACACGTGCCTCAACCATTGATGCCAACGACCAGATTTCCAACGGCGCGGATTATGCTCAGGTCATTGTCGGCTATAAGAACGGTGCACCGATTCGCGTAAGCGACATCGCGGATGTCGTCGAAGCCGCAGAAAATAACAAATTAGGCGCCTGGAGCAATAAGACCCCTGCGATTATTCTTAACATTCAGCGTCAGCCCGGCGTCAACGTGATTCAGGTGGTGGACAGCATCAAAAAACTGCTGCCCAAGCTGAAGAACACCCTGCCCGCCGCGCTGGATGTTTCCATACTCACTGACCGCACCACCACTATCCGTGCCTCGGTGGAAGATGTGGAGTTTGAGTTGTTTCTGGCGATCGGGCTGGTGGTGGCGGTCATTTATGTATTCCTGCGCAGCGGCCCTGCAACCTTCATTCCTGCTATGGCCGTACCGTTATCGCTGGTGGGCACGCTAAGCGTGATGTATCTGGCCGGCTTCAGCATTAACAACCTTACGCTCATGGCGCTTACGATTGCCACTGGCTTCGTTGTCGACGACGCCATCGTCATGATCGAAAATATTGCGCGCTATATTGAAGAGGGCGAAGACCCCATGCAGGCGACGCTTAAGGGCTCGCAGCAGATAGGCTTCACCATTATCTCGCTTACTTTCTCGCTTATCGCCGTGCTCATTCCCCTGCTCTTCATGGGCGATGTGGTGGGAAGGCTGTTTCATGAATTTGCCATTACACTGGCAGTGTCGATTCTTATTTCGGCATTTGTTTCACTTACCTTCACTCCCATGCTCTGCGCAAGGTTGCTTAAGCATGTGCCGGAAGATGAACAAACTCATTTTTATCACCTCATGGGTGATTTTTTTGACCGCGTCATTGCGCGTTACGGCAGTATGCTCAAATGGGTTCTGGCACGCCAGCGTGCAACTCTGCTCGTCGCACTTGGCACGTTAATATTCACTGTCGTGCTTTATACTTTTGTGTCCAAAGGATTCTTTCCGGTGCAGGACACAGGCGCAATCCAGGTCATCACCCAAGCGCCGGAATATGTTTCCTATCAGGAAATGGCAAAGCGTCAGACCGCCGTGGCTGATGAAATTCTAAAAGATCCATCGGTGGAAAGCATTTCCTCCTTTATCGGTGTAGACGGCACCAATTCCACCCTCAACAGCGGCCGCATGCTGATCAATCTCATCGAACACAGCAGCCGACCAAGCGCTACCGATATCATTCGCCGCCTTAATAAAAAATTTGCAAACAATAGCGAAATGAGTGTTTACATGCAGCCGGTACAGGATCTGACGATCGAAGATCGTGTCAGCCGCACGCAATACCAGTTCAGTGTTGAGGATGCCAATGCGGACGAACTCGCGCTATGGGTGCCAAGGCTCGTCGATCGCCTCTCTAAACTGCCGGTGCTTGCCGACGTCGCAAGCGATTTGCAAAATCATGGATTGTCCGCCTATATTGACATCGACCGCGCCACCGCCATGCGTCTGGGCATCACCACTGCCGCGATCGACAACACGATTTACGATGCCTTCGGCCAGCGCCTGATTTCCACCATTTACACGCAGGCTAACCAGTACCGCGTGGTGCTCGAAGTCAAACCCGGATTCCAGCTTGGGCCCGAATCGCTTAAGCAGATTTATGTCGCTTCAACCCCGCAAAATCAGATAGCGCCTGCTACAGGTCAGGTGGCTGCTTCGGGAGCGCAGGCCACCTCAGCATCAGGCGTGGAAGTGCCGCTCAGCGCCGTGGCAACTATCGTGGAAAAAGAAGCACCTCTTGTCATCAATCACCTGGGCCAGTTCCCTGCCGCTACCATATCCTTTAATCTGGCCAAGGGTGCTTCGCTAGGTGAAGCGGTCGACGCCATTCACGATGCTGAACATGAGATTGCCGTACCGGAAACCGTGCAGACGAGTTTCCAGGGTGCTGCGCTGGCATTTCAATCATCGCTCAGCAACACGCTATTCCTCATTTTGGCCGCCATCGTCACCATGTATATCGTGCTGGGAGTGCTTTATGAGAGTTATATCCACCCTATCACGATTCTCTCTACCCTGCCTTCCGCCGGTATTGGCGCATTGCTGGCGCTTTCGATCTCAGGCACCGATCTGGGCGTTATCGGCATCATCGGCATCATCCTGCTTATCGGTATCGTGAAGAAAAATGCAATTATGATGATCGACTTCGCGCTGGAAGCCGAGCGCGTGCATAACCTGCCGCCTGAAGAAGCGATCTATCAAGCCTGCCTGCTGCGCTTTCGTCCGATTCTCATGACTACGATGGCGGCATTGCTTGGAGCACTGCCGCTCATGATCGGCACGGGCGTGGGCGCTGAACTTCGCCATCCGCTAGGCATCACCATGGTAGGCGGCCTCATGGTCAGCCAGGTGCTTACTTTGTTCACCACACCGGTCATCTATCTCATGTTCGATCGTCTCGCTACACGGTTCAGTAAAAAACCGCGCGAAGCCGATCTGTTCGAGGAAGTGCCGCAATGAACCTATCGGCCCCATTTATCGCGAGGCCGATAGCAACCAGCCTACTCACTATCGGCGTGATCCTGGCAGGCGCCGTGGCTTTTAGGGTATTACCCGTTGCCCCGCTCCCGCAGGTGGATTTTCCTACCATTTCAGTGCGTGCCTCGCTTCCCGGCGCCAGCCCCGAGACCATGGCCTCAACCGTAGCCACACCGCTGGAGCGCGCGCTCGGTCGCATCGCCAATATCACGGAAATGACTTCCAACAGTTCGCTGGGCTCAACCAGCATCACATTGCAGTTTGACCTCGATCGCAATATCGACGGTGCCGCACGCGATGTGCAGGCAGCGATTGATGCCGCACTCACGCTGCTTCCTACAGGGCTTCCCAGTAATCCCACGTACCGCAAGACGAACCCTGCCGACGCACCGATCATGATTCTGACCCTGACCTCCGATACCATGACGCAGGGTCAGATGTATGACGCCGCTTCA
The DNA here is from genome assembly GCA_013289445.1 of Alphaproteobacteria bacterium. Next base: position 1,117 of record JABCZZ010000005.1, on the reverse strand, counting down.
ACGGTGCTCGCACAAAAAATATCGCAGATTAACGGAATCGGTCAGGTGACCGTGGGCGGTGGTGCATTACCCGCGGTGCGCGTCGAGCTCAATCCTGACGCCTTGAACAAATACGGCATATCGCTTGAGCAAGTCCGCACTGTGATCGCGGCCTCCAATGCCAACCGACCCAAGGGAATCATCGAGTATCAAGGCCTGCGCTGGCAGATTTTTGCCAATGATCAAGCCAACCGCGCCAAGGATTACCTGCCGATGGTCATCGCCTACCGAAACGGCTCGGCAGTGCGTATTTCCGACATCGGCACCGCCATCGACTCAGTGCAGGATGTGCGCAACGCCGGCTCCGCCAATGGCAAGCCCTGCATCGCCCTCATATTGTTCAAGCAACCCGGCGCCAACATCATCGATACCGTCGATCAGGTGAATGCGCTGATGCCCCAGCTGCGCAATTCCATTCCGCGCTCCATCGATTTTAAAGTCATGATGGACCGAACCCCTACCATCCGAGCCAGCCTGCATGATGTCGAGCGCACGCTGCTCATCTCCATCGCCCTGGTGATCATGGTGGTATTTTTGTTCCTGCGCAACGGGCGCGCCACCCTTATTCCCAGCGTGGCGGTGCCGGTGTCGCTCGTGGGCACCTTCGCAGTCATGTATCTGTGCAGCTACAGTCTCGATACACTCTCACTCATGGCGCTCATCATCGCCACCGGCTTCGTGGTGGATGATGCCATCGTCGTGCTGGAAAATATCTCGCGTCATATCGAGCATGGCGCATCGCCGCTACAGGCGTCGCTCAAAGGCGCACAGGAAGTCGGGTTTACCGTGCTGTCCATGAGCATCTCGCTGATTGCCGTGTTCATTCCCATCCTGCTTATGGGCGGTATTCTGGGCAGGCTGTTTCGCGAATTCGCTATTACGCTCTCAGCAGCAATATTAGTCTCGCTCATCGTCTCGCTCACTGCAACACCGATGATGTGCGCAAGGCTGTTGAAACGGGAGTCAGAAGAGAAACATGGGCGTTTTTATCAGGCGAGTGAACGCGTCTTTAACGCCTGTCATAATGGGTACGAACGCACTCTGAATATGGCGCTTGATAACAAGTTATTTACAATGC
>JABCZZ010000004.1:8289-69041 GCA_013289445.1 Alphaproteobacteria bacterium | reverse complement strand
TGGCCATCGTTTCAGCGCTCGCCTGCTTGCGCGGCATATCCAGGCGCGGCAGATGCGTCTTTTGCGTCAGCGTTACATATTCAATGAGCGCCCCAGACGCCGCCATATCGGCACGCGTGAGTTCACCCAGCGCATCTAGCGCCTCCATACGGTAATAGTCCTTAAGCTTGCGTGATTACCTGAAGCGGTGCTTACGCGGGCAGGGCAGGTGTTAGAAAGGCTCGAGGAGACGCAGGGCAGGCGGGTGACGCAGAAACTTGCCGATGATCTGCCGCTGTTTCATGCTGCGCCGGCGAAAGAAGATGGGCAAGCATCAAAGTTGGTAGCGTTGCTTGCTGAGATTCGTCTCGACGAACTCACGCCCAAGGATGCGCTTGAGTGGCTTTACAAGCTTAAAGCTACATAAAATACTGTTGGGGATTCTTGCGGAAGGCATAGGCGGCATAGAGCACGCCGCCGACGGTGAGTGCACCCGCCGCTCCCATGTAAGCCCAGTCGGTCCATTTCACCTCCTGGCCTTCCTGTTTCTTGTGCCGGATATTTTTATTGGCATGCGATATGAACCAGGTGCCGACCACGGCAAAAAAGGCGCCCACCTCTACTTTGGGAAAAGCAAAGGGGGGTGCTTTCCCTTTGCCCGCGCGTCCGCCACGCTTTTCAAAGTCTTCCCACCATTCTTTACCCCCCGCTCTACCTGCACTGGCGGCAGAGGTGCCAAAAGCGCTATGGCCATAGCTGTCATATCTTTTTCTTTTGGCTGCGTCGCCCAGCACTTCCCAGGCTTCGCCAATTTCTTTGAATTTTTCTTCTGCGGCAGCTATTTCTGCCTTTGACTTACCGCCGTTTTTATCGGGGTGAAATTGCCGCGCCAGTTTACGGAAGGCACTTTGAATGGTTTTATGGGCATCCGTGCGCTCAACGCCCAGCACCTCGTAATAGTCTCTTTTATGAAAGCCATTGCCCATATTTTCCGTATATTAAGGGTGCAGATACGTCTCTATAGCTGAATATAGCAAAATCATACGCCGGGTTTGTTACAATTCCGTTAAGTTTAGCCCCTATCAGCCTATTGACGGGAAAGCCAAATTAGCGTATGGCTACGCCCCTTTACAGCGATTCCTTCAGGAATCTTTGTAATTCAATATATTAGCCGAAGAAGGAATCTCGTCATGGCTGTACCCAAAGCGAAAACCAGCAAATCCTGCCGGGGCATGCGCCGTTCTCACAACGCGCTGAACCGCGTCAACGTGGTAGAAGACAAGACCTCAGGTGAGCTCAAGCGCCCGCACCATGTGTCCCCCGATGGCCATTATAAGGGCCGCCAGGTGACGACCGCCCGGGTGAATAAGTAACTACGTCAGAGGGCGTGATCTTGTCCGCCTCCACTCTCACGATTGCACTCGATGCCATGGGCGGCGACAACGCCCCAGCCTGCGTGGTAGAAGGCGCGCAGCTTGCATTGCGCAAATACGATAACCTCCATTTTATTTTCTTTGGCGATCGCGCCAAGATTGAACCCTTGTTCAAATTATTTCCTCCGGTCGAGGATTTTTCTGAGATTGTCCATACCGATGTGTTGGTAGCTCCGCATGACAAGCCTTCCGTCGCGCTGCGCCGCGGCGGACAGTCGAGCATGCGCCTTGCGATAGATGCGGTGAAAGAGGACAAAGCGCACTGCACTGTTTCTGCCGGCAATACCGGCGCGCTGATGGCGATGGCGAAAATCGTTTTCAGAACATTGCCCGGTATTTCGCGCCCGGCGATTGCCGCGCTCGTGCCGACCGTCAAAGGCGATTGCGTGATGCTCGATCTGGGCGCCAATGTTGAATGCGATCCTAATGATCTTGTGCAGTTTGCCATCATGGGCGATGCGTTCGCGCGCGCTGTGCTCTCACTGCAGAGCCCAAAAATCGGCCTGCTCAATGTCGGCTCAGAGGAAATGAAGGGCAATGAAGAGGTCAAACTCGCTGCGCAGATTCTGCGCAATCCCGATCTGGGTCTTAACTTTCACGGCTTCGTCGAAGGCGATGATATTGCCAACGGCACTGTCGATGTAGTGGTAACCGACGGTTTCACCGGCAATGTTGCGCTTAAGACTGCCGAAGGCATCGGCCGCATGGTCAGCCGCTATGTGCAGAATGCCTTTACCAGTTCGCTGGGCTCAAAACTGGGCTACCTGCTTGCCAAGCCCGCCATGGCGCGGCTGCGCAAGTCGCTCGACCCCAGACGGCGCAACGGCGCCATGTTCCTGGGGCTCAATGGCATTGCCGTGAAGAGCCACGGCTCAGCCGACGGCTATAGTTTCTATTTTGCGATACGTGTGGCGGTCGAACTTGCCAGCAGCCGCATCAACCATAAAATTCTCGAAGAACTGAAATTCTCTCTTTCGGTGCCTACCCCTGTACCACCCAGCGATGAGAAAAGTGAATAAGTATGACGCTGCGCTCGATAGTCAGGGGCTACGGCATTTATTTGCCTAAGCAGATCCTCACTAATAGTGATCTGGAAAAGAAGATCGATACCAGCGATGCCTGGATTCAGGAGCGCACCGGGATTAAGCAGCGCCATGTGGCCGCAGACAATGAGCTGACATCGCAGATGGGCGCTAAGGCTGCGCAAACGGCGCTTGCCAAGGCTGGCCTTGCCGCAGATGAGATCGATCTCATCATTCTTGCCACCACCACGCCGGATGAAACAATGCCCGCGACTGCCACCAAGATTCAGCATGTGCTTGGCATGACGCGCGGCGCTGCGTTTGATATCAATGCGGCCTGCTCGGGGTTTGTCTACGCCGTGGCCACGGCCGACACCTTCATCCGCAGCGGTCAGGCAAAACGCGTGCTGGTCATCGGCGCGGAAAAATATTCGCGCATTCTCGACTGGAAAGATCGCTCGACCTGCATTCTGTTTGGCGATGGTGCGGCAGCGTTTGTGCTCGAAAGCGCAGAAGGCAAAGGCAAGTCTTCCGATCGCGGCGTACTGTTTACCAGCCTTTATTCCGACGGGCAGTATAATGCCATATTGCGTACCAATGGCGGCATCGGCTCCTCAGGCACTGCCGGCACGGTCACCATGGCAGGCAAAGAAGTATTCCGCCACGCCGTCGCCAAAATGGCCGATGTCGTTGAAGAAGGATTAAAAACACTGGGCCTTGCCACCAAAGACATGGACTGGATGATCCCGCATCAGGCCAATAACCGCATTCTGGCTGGCGTAGCCAAGCGGCTGGGGATAGGCGAGGACAAGCTTATTTCGACGGTGGCGAATCATGCCAATACCTCTGCGGCGTCCATCCCGCTGGCGGTGAGTCTGGCAGCCGATGACGGCAGGATTAAGCAGGGCCAGCTACTGGTATTGCCGGCGCTGGGGGCCGGGCTTACCTGGGGGGCTTGCATTCTGCGTTGGTAAGTGGTAAAAATTAGGGATAATAAACAACTTAAGAAGACACGCCATGAACAACAAAACCCTCACCCGTGCTGATTTAAGTGCCAGCGTTTACCGTGAAATCGGTTTGTCGCTGTCGGAAGCCACCACCATTGTCGATGCCGTTATTGAGGAAGTGATTGAGTCACTTGCCGCCGGCGAGACGGTAAAGCTTTCTTCGTTTGGAACCTTCAGCCTGCGCAAGAAAAAGCAGCGCATCGGCCGCAATCCGAAAACCGGTGTGGAAGTGCCCATCACTCCGCGCACGGTGCTGTCGTTTAACGCGTCGAATATCCTCAAGAAAGACGTTAACGACTCGCTCGCGACCAAGAAGTAATAGCCGCCGGTCGCTTAGCGACGGCAACGGGTCAGTGACAAGGAGCAAACGTGGCTCAATTTGAACTGCTTAATGCTCCGAATGCAGAGGCATCGCGCAAGGCGGACGGTGCCTATAAAACCATCAGCGAAGTATCTGACGAACTGGGAGTGCCACAGCATGTGCTGCGGTTCTGGGAGAGTCATTTCCCGCAGGTAAAGCCTTCACGCATGCGTGGCGGGCGGCGTTATTACCGGCCCGAGGACATTGATCTGCTGCGTAAGATAAAAGCATTGCTCTACGCACAGGGCTATACCATCAAAGGCGCAAAGAAAGTGGTGAAAGGCAAGGACGAGAAAGTGCTCGACGCCACCGCGCGGCCTGCTTCCAAAAAATCCAAGGCCAATCCCAAGATACTTGCCAGCGAACTGCGTGTCCTCAAATCGATGCTAAACGCGCTGCTGTAATTTTCTTTTCTCATTCGCATATAAAAAATCCCTGCTCCAGAGATGATCCGGAGCAGGGATTTGTATGTGCTATTCGCTTAGAATTTAGCGAACTGCGGCGGCCTTCAGTTTTGACAAGGCGCGCAGCTTAACACGAACGGAAGCGGGTTTGGCGGCGGCTTTCATCATTTCGCCGGTGGCCGGATTGCGAATCAGCGTGCCGGCTTTGCGGGCAGGAACCTTGCGCAGTACGATTTTCAAAATGCCGGGAAGAATGAATTCACCCGAGCCGCTCGGATGCACCGATCCGTACATCACATGCTCCAGAGAGCTCAGCACATCGGTGACCTGTTTGCGGGTAAGACCGTTCTTTTCTGCAATCAGGCTGATTAAGCCCGACTTGGTCAGTTTTTCTTTAATGGGACGCACGGGAGCACTAGAGGATTTTTTAGCTGCAGCCATTGGAAGTTCCTTTCAGTTTGTTGAAGCGTTAAAGATAATATAGCGAGCTATTGCGGAGATCAAAGGGATATTAGCCCTTTGTTGTTAAATTGCTAACAAAATACGGGAGCGAATAAAGTCGCTATACTTCTTCATTCGTATCGGTATTTGTGGCTGCGAATAGTTTCGCCAATCTGATATCAGATCGTGCGATCATTTTCATGGCACGATAAATGCATAAATTACTGATGGTATATTTTATTTGAAGCAGAGGCGCGCATGGGAACTATCAATAGCCTGGTTTCATCTTTATTTTCCAATATGTTGTCTTTGACGCCCAACGCATCTGGCCTTAATGCGACGCTGGTAAAAATTGCCCCGGAAGATACCTACGGTGAATCATTTCAACTTTCCTTAAACCAGCAGGCCAATCCCGACGGCAGCGATTCTGACGAGGCCCTGCTCTACACTTCTGGCCACAATGCGGCAGGCGACGGCATTGCCAGCGTTACCATGGCCACTGGCGACAGTGTGCAAAGCGCCTATGAATCCATGATCGCAAGCATCAATAGTTTCGGCGCCCTTGACGGTACTTCGGGTGCGGACGAAAGCCCATATTCCACTGATGCCGCAAGCTCGCTTGGCCCTGTTTTCAACTCATTAGCCGGCGAGTTAGGAGATAACAGCGGCACTGCCAGTTTCGGCATGGGAATATTGGCCGCACAAACGCTTACAAGCCCCACTTCAATTACACTTCCGGCGAGCAATACTTCTCAAACCCTTTCCCAATTCGTCAATTCGATTGTTGACTCGCTGTAAGCATGATGCGCTATATTTGCATGCTTAGGGTGCGGTGATATCGTATAGCGCTTTCACAAGGAGTAGTTATGTCTGTTACTGTGTGCACGGGTAAATTACATTGCGTAAACGTAACGGCTGCCAAGCTTGACTATGAAGGCAGTATTACGATTGACCCGGTGCTTATGACGGCTGCAGGAATCGTGCCTTTTCAACTACTGCATATCAATAGTATGGCGAACGCGGTTCATTGGGAAACCTATGCTCTTGCCGGCAAACGCGCGTCCGGCGAGATTTGCCTCAATGGCTGTCCCGCGCGATTGTTTCAGCCAGGTGATAAGGTTATTATTCTTTCGCTCGAACAAATGACACGTGAGGAAGCGGCTAAGATCGAACATAAAGTGGTGTATGTAGATGCGCATAATAAACCGATCCGCACGGTGATCAAAAAAGCGTCCGATGCTTTTATGGCAAAATCCTCAGCAAGATAAAAACGCTAGGTTTCCGTCACCAGATATTCTGCCAGCAGGGCTGCTTTGTCTAGAGTTGCGAGAGCTTCCGAAATAACCGCATTGCTGCCGCGACCTTCTGGAGATAGAGCGTCGACAATCAGCCGCATATCCATACTCAGGCGTAAGGCGCTCACGGGCACGGCATCCTGCACGCCATATGCCACCGGCTGCCCAAGCAAGCAACGCTGAGCTGCCGTTTGCTGCAGTGTGGAAGGAATAGCCGGATGATGACCCAGATCACTCTTCATTAGCTCGTATAGACGCGTGGTCTCATCGCTTGTAAATAGTGCGCCTGTTTTTGCGTGACGTAACAGAAACGGAAAAATCGTTGGGATATGATCCCATGTCGTATTTTTCACCAAGGGTTGGCGATCCATCTTGCGCATGGCTAAGGGCTCGAAAACCGGGTCGTTGGCCAACCGTTCCTGGACGGCTGCTCTAAATGTTTCAAGAAAATGTAGAATGCGTGTTTCGCACAGGCAGCGGAAAGCACGCATTTCTGCAAGTGCGGCTTCAAAGCGCAACAGCAAACCATAATTTGCTATATCGTTAAGTGCCTGTCGTGCAGCCCATGCTGGCGGCCAATCGGCACGGGCGGAATAGGCCTGCAGTTGGGGAGAAAGGGGGCGGGTTTGCAATCGCTGCGCTATGGCGTGGGGCACTAATAAGGCACCGCAGAATGCCGGACCGGTGACAAATTTGGAACCTGTAATCGCCACCAGAAATTCATGATCGAGATAAGTGCGTAAAGTTGAGACAGCGAGTCTGAACTGACAGGCATCGACGAGTACGTCCATTTTTGACCCGAAACGCTGCCGCAGAGTCAGGGCACATGCAGGACTCGGAATGATAAGGCCGGTTTTGGATACGTCAGTCAGCATAAGAAGTACATGCCGGCCTTCGGCAACTGCCTGTGCCACCAATGTCTCAATCTCGCGGTCCACCGCCGCTTCAGGGCGCAGCGCGCCATCGAGCATGCGGCTTTTTACGGCGATCACTTCTATATTCTCTCCAGCAGTGATGGAACTGCCTGAAATAGCGGCACCACCAAGTGCGGTGTGTGCACCGAAATGGCGCCCCTGCAGAGCGGTTCCCACCCCGCTGCCCGTCTCCGATGGATCGGGCATGATAACCAGCAACGAAGCATTATCTTCACGCAACAGCTGGGCGGCGAAAAGATGCAAGTGGGTTCCTGAAGCACCGGAAATAATTTCCAATCCCGGTAAAGTATTGAGGTCGCACAGCGCCCGCAGTTCCCTAAGAGCGCGGTTCATTTCAGTAGCGTAAATGGCAGGTGCGGCTTCCTTGTGCGACGCCTCTTTCAATCGTTCATATAGCTGTATAGTTGCAGCATAACCAGTAGTAGAAATGGTCGAAGCGGTTGAAGAGCTATAAGATAATATTCCCGGTTGCGGCAAGGTGGCGCAGCCGTATTTATTCATACCGTAATGATCGCGCAGAATACGGGCGTCGCCGCCACTGGTAAGCAGCGCCTCAATGGGCAGCAGGGCGTACCTGGGATCGCGCTTGGTCAGTATGCGGTATATGGCATCAAGAATATGCTGGACTGCAGGCCGGCGATAATCCCATCGCGAGTCTTTGTTGGCAGGATAGATCACCATCGTCGCGTTAGCTTCAAACAGGAGTATTTTTCCGTCGGCATTTACGCTGAAATCAATACCGCCATAATCAAGGCCGAGGGTCTCGCTAATTTTTGCCAGTGCTTGCATGGCGCGTGGGCCTAATACCTGCGGCATGTCATCGAGAAAGACAGCGTCTTCTGCGCGGTGTTGCGGATTATCTGCCATCTCGGCAGTGAAATAGTGGATTTTCCATTCATGGGAAATGGCAACATGTACGGGATATAGGACACCATCAATCATCATCACCCGGTATTTGCGGATTTTTCCATCGCGGTTGCGCGCATCCAGATATTGAATGACCAGGAATTCTTCTCCCGGCATCGACGGCAAGCCGGTTACAAGTTCCTGCGCGTTTTCAACGCGTATAAAGAAACGTCCGGTATGAAAACCCGGCGCACGTAACAGCAGGGGAAATGCGAAGCCTTGCTTGGCAAGTCGGGCAGGGGCATCTGACGTTTCAAGAAATTCGCGTCGCAGCAACGCTATTTTAGGCGTAATGACATCTTGTATATGTGCAAGGCGTTCGGCATTCTCAGCCCGCCCGGTAAGCAATACACGTGAGGGATGATTAATTACGGGCGCTTGCGTCTGCGCCAATATCTGCATAGCGGCTTGCAAAGCAGTTTTGCACAAATCAGCATCGCCAATGGCGTTTACGACAAGTTGGTGAGGCGGCAGCGGGGCAGCAGGATCATAAAATTCTACAAAAATTACCGACACGAGAAAGATGCGTTCGTCGAAGTGGTGGCGCATAGGGATAATGCCGCCCAGCGCAGAAACCAGAAGCAGCAACGTAATGGGCGCGTCTTCGCCGTAGTAAGGCAATACTTCTACCGGCCGCCCTTCAAAGGCTTTTTGCCTGTAGAATGCCGCCCGCTGTTCATCTCTTGATTCGGTTAAAAGATACGCCAGTCCGCGATTGGCTTGCATATGATCGGGGTCAAGACGAAGCGCCGCCTCAAAATGCTTCATCGCCTGTTCAGGTTCGTTCCTTGCGGCAAGCAGGCTGGCAAGATTAACATGCGCTTTGGGATTTTCCGGATGCAGCGCTACCGCCTGCGTATACAAGGTGCAGGCTGCCGTTGTGAACCCCATGCCGTACAGCAGATTTCCAAGATTGTTGAGTGCGCCGAAATGTGCAGGCTCTTTGGCCAACACATCCAGATAAGCCGATTTTGCTTCTTCCTTGCGGCCAAGTTCGCCCAAGAGGCAGGCACGCTCAAAACGCGTTTCAACGGCCTCGGGGGATGCGGCCAGTAGCTCATCCATTTTTTTTAAGGCGGCTTCACGCAACCGGTGCGAAGCGGAGTCGGTCATATATCGCTATATATCAACCCCCACACTTTCAACCAAGGGCAATATACATTTTTTATACCGTGGCCTGCATTCCCACACGGATACTTAATGGTATATCGGGCCATAGTCATGGCAACCAACTCCTTAGGGAAATATAGATGAAACGTGCTGTCATTCCCCTTATTATTCTTATTCTTTCAGGGTGCTGTTCTAGCGGCAATTCCCCTGACTACATAACCTATTATCTGAATAGAGGATATGACGGCAGTCCGATCAATCAATTCTTTATCGACTACGGCTATCCGGCAGGCCTATTCGAGCAGGCAGGTAATAAAAGGGTATATCGCTGGGTTTCCACCCAATATACCAGGCAATATAAGGGGGATCCCAAGCAAACAACGTCGGATCGTTTTGCGTCGAACAATAAAAATTATCAGAGTATTGATACCTATCATGGAATTACGGAACGTCAGTATTGCGAGATACGCATTTATACGGACGCCGCCGACATTATAAAAGATTTCTCAGTGGCGGTTGACTCTACCGGTAAATGGAGCGCATCGCGATGCTCGGAAATCTTTAGTAATACATACCCCCAAAGCACGATTTTCACTATTCCCTAGTCGCGTCGCATCACACCTGCTTCGCAATCAATATCTGTACCCAGCGTCTCCTTCATAAGCATTGCTGCGATCATCCCTGCAATGCTGAAGGCGAGGAGATAATAGGCCGGCATAAGAATGTTGCCTGTCATCACAATCAATTTGTTAATGACATAATTTGTACTACCGCCAAAAATGGATACAGAAAATGCATATACAATCGACAGGCCTGCGCTTCGAACGCCCATGGGAAGTGATTCGGGAATGCTGACAATAATAGCCGCAGCATTAATCGAAGATAAAGCAGACAGCAGAAATGTTACAACATATACATTGACCGCCGTCGGATGCTGAGCAAGCCCATAAAATGCCGGCACAGCCAGAATCACAATCATCGCGCGTGGCCAAAGTAATAGCGGACGGCGACCAATGCGATCCGCAAGCCAGCCTCCTGCCAGAGGGAATAAAACGGATGCAATGCCCAGCGCAATGGGCACCGCTGTGGATATTTTCTCTGCAAGCCCTAATGTCGACCTCGCATACACAGGCATATTCGTCCCGATGGAATTTGAAACGGTGGATGCGGCTATGATAACAAACATCAGCAACAATAATTTTCCATGCTTGAGGGTAAGTGCCGTCAACACTGCATATAGCGAACGGATTGAAATGCTCTGGTGTGGCGTATGGGAAGTCTCTGGCAGATGGTTACGGATGGCAAGCCCCACAGGCACAATTGCAATGCCAAGCAGAAACATGATGCGCCAGCCCCAGTCGTTCATCGCATGTTCTCCCATCAGGAAGGTCAAGCCTGTGGCGATAAGGCCGGCAAATAATGCTGCGCAACCTTGGCTGGCGATCTGCCAGCTGGCTGCAAAACCCCGCCGGTCTTTGGGCGCTGCTTCTAGTAAATAAGCCGTAGAGGGCCCCACTTCACCGCCAAGCGCTAAGCCTTGTATGAGCCTGCCCAGAATGACAATTATTTGCGCGCCACTGCCAAGCGTACCGTACCCCGGGCATGAAGCAAGCATCAGCATACCTATCGCCATGAGGCTAATCGTAAGGAGCATGGCGGGTTTACGCCCTGCCTTATCAGCAAATGCGCCTATTAGAATGCCGCCTATGGGACGCATGACATAACCAATCCCAAAGAGGGCAAGCGACGCCAGAAGACTATCCGAGGCATTTTTCGAGGGAAAAAATGTCTGCCCTATAGACACTGCAAAAAACGCGTAAATCGTAAAATCATAAAATTCAAGCGCATTGCCAAGCACCACCGCGGCTATTGCTTTATGTTCAAGCCTGGTGTGCATTTTGTTGAGATCTCAAATAGTGTGATATCAAACGGGACTCTATGGTCTGGCTAAAGCCAGGGATCAGCGATTTTCCAGCACTTATCGTTATTCGCTTTTTAATCTATATCCTATACCGGCTTCTGTAACAATATAGCGCGGACGCATGGGGTCATCGCCGAGCTTTTGGCGAAGATGTTGTGCATATACGCGTAAGTAATGGCTGTTTTCCGTTGAATTCTTCCCCCACACTTCTTTGAGTAATTGCTGTTGCGTGATGACCTTGCCTGCATGTTTTACCAGCAATGCAAGTAACTTGTATTCAGTCGGAGTAAAGTGCACCTCCTGACCTTTCACTTTTACCAGTCGCTTTTCCAGATCGACAGAGATATCACCTATCTCAAACAGGGGTGACTTCGTTGATGAATTGTTCCTGGCGTGACGTAGTGCAACTTTTAAACGCGCCAGCAACTCTGGTACCCCAAAGGGTTTGGTAAGGTAATCGTCCGCACCCAGTTCTAATGCCGCAACCTTGTCATGTTCCTGGCCACGGGCAGAAAGTACAATAATCGGAATGGCGCTCCATTCTCTGACTGCTCTGATGACATCCAGCCCGTCCATATCCGGCAAGCCTAAATCCAAAATGATCATTTCAGGGGGTTGATTGGTGATAAGCTTCATGCCGTCTCTGGCAGTTTCGGCAAAGATTGGCTTAAAGGCATTATTGATAAGTGCAACTTTTAGAAATTTGCGTATTTCCGGTTCGTCCTCAATTACGAGGATATGGGTTTCAGGCTGCGTCATGGTTTATATCCTTTGTCGCGGCTTCTGTAGCGGCCAGCGTAAAATAAAAAATGACTCCGCCTTCAGCTTGTCTTTCTGCCCAGATTTCTCCATGATGTGCCGTAAGTATTCCCTTACAGATGGCTAGACCCAAGCCCGTGCCCGTTTGAGTGTTATACTGGGCCGTGGTATAAAACTTATCGAAAATCTTCTTCTCGTCGCCTTGCGGGATGCCAGGGCCGTTATCGGCAACGCTTATCTGTACCATGGTTTCTTTAAGGATGGCATTAACCGTAATGGTACTGCCAGGAGGAGTATATTTTGCAGCGTTCTCCAGCAAATTGATGATGACTTGCTCTATCATTAATCCATCGACATTCACCATGGGCAGGCCGGCTTCTGCATGGGTGTGGAGGAAATGGTCTGCCAAAAGAATTTCCAGCCTTGTGAGGGCGGAACCGATAATTTCTTCTACAAAATAAGGCTGAAGGTTGAGCTTTACTGTACCGGATTCCAGACTTGTTACATCGAGCAGGTTTGTCACAATATGCGAAAGACGCTGGGCTTCGTGGTGAATGGAGCGGCTCAATTCCACAATGGTGTCAGGCGAGAGCTTATCGCTGTCTGTCAGCAGGCTGCTGGATGCTCCGGTTATTGAAGCAAGCGGGGTGCGCAAGTCATGAGAAACCGTAGAGAGTAGAATGCTGCGCAGTTTTTCACTTTCGGCTTCCAATTTGGATTGTTGAGCAATATCGGTGGCATTGGCCCGCTCAAGGGCTGAAGCCAATAAACTTGCCAGTGTTTCGAGCGCAGAGACTTCTTCGAGCAAAAAATTCTGTTCAGATCGGGGAAGAACACCTAAGACTCCGAGCGCGCCTCCACTGGTCATAAGGGGGAGATAGATCCCTCGCGCGCTTGGCATGGTAGTGGTATCGTGCCCGGCAGTATGCTGGTTACTATAGCTCCATTGCAGTACCGCCATTTCTTTGACGTAATCACGCTCAGGCAGAGAACCTATGAGCGAACTTAAATGGCCTGTCGGATCAGCGAGCCAAATGGTGACATCCACATCATAGACTTCCTGAATATGCTGTGCTGCCACCTCGGCCATCGTTTTCTGCCCACGAGTGGAAGCCAGAGCTCGCGTGAGTGTGTAAAGCATTTGAGTATGTTGCTCACGTCTTCTTGAAATCATTGCCTGCAGGCGAAGGCGGGAGGCGTAGGAAGTGATCACCAGACTGGTGGTGAGCATGACAATAAGCGTCATCCAGTAAGAACGGTCATAAATTTCAAAAGTATAAAGGGGAGGGAGAAAGAAAAAATTGAAGCAGGCAGCAGACAGCACCGCATAGAAAATGGAAGGGCCGCGCCCGAATCGCGATGCCACAATGATATTGCCGATAAGATAAAGAAGCGCCTGATCAATGGGCAGCAGCAAGTCGCGACATGCTATGCCAATCAGCGTGGCTAGTGTAATCACCAGCAAAGTCCATCCATACAGAGAGGGCTTAAAGACAAGCTGGTTGCTTTTGCGGCCAAAGAATTGCTTGAGCGGCGGTTCACCGGTAACCACGTACACGTCAATATGGCCGCTTCTGCGTATGACTATATCGGCAAAGGATCCATACAGCATTTCCCGCCAGCGGGATTTTTCGGGTTTACCAAGAATGATTTTAGTAACATTATTCTCGCGTGCATACGCAATAACCTCTTCCGTGGCGTTGTCACCTTGAAGGATGACCATCCTGCCTCCCATGCGCTCCGCCATGCGCATATTGCTTTCGACTGCAGCCCTACCCTCATCTGTGAGGCGGTAATGGCGATGATTCTCAACATACACCGCTACCCATGAAGCTTTGAGCGAAATGGCCATACGCTTGGCAGTACGCACCAATTTGGCGGAAAGTGCGTCGGGACCGATGCACACCATGATTTTATCGGCAACAGGAGTAGCATCTTTAATGCCTTCGCGCAGATTATAGGCCGTCATTTGCGCATCTACTCGTTCCGAGGTGCGCCGGAGCGCCAATTCCCGCAGGGCGATGATATTATTTTTCTTAAAAAAACTTTCTGCAGCGCGTCCTCTGGCGGCTTCTGCCACATATACTTTGCCTTCCTTGAGGCGTTTGAGCAGCTCATCCGGGGTAATATCGACTAGCACAATATCATCGGCAGCATCAAAAATGGAATCCGGCACGGTCTCCTTTACCCGTATACCCGTCACCCCGGCAATCACATCGCTCAAGGACTCCAGATGCTGCACATTGAGCGTGGTGTAGACATCAATGCCCGCTGCCAATAATTCCTCTACATCCTGCCAGCGTTTTGGATGACGCGAGCCGGGGGCGTTGGTGTGGGCCAGCTCATCCACAAGGATGATTGCGGGTTTTCGTGCTTTCGCCGCATCCAGGTTGAATTCTCTCAAAGGAATGCCTTTGTGAGTAAATTCGCTGAGCGGGATGATGGGAATGCCTTGCAGGAGTTTTTGTGTTTCTGTTCGTCCATGGGTTTCGATGATGCCTGCCACCACATCGGTCTCTTCGCGCAATTGAGCGAGTGCGGCGGATAACATGGCATACGTCTTCCCCGTTCCAGCGCAGCCGCCAAAGAAAATCTTGAGGCGCCCCCGGTGGGATTTTGCTTCTTCCGCCTGCACCATGCCGAGCAAGGCGTCAGGGTCGGGTCTGCGGTCGTATGAACTCACGTGTGCGTTACAATTTTCCGTCCAGATCCAGGTTGAGCATCAGCAGATTGACTCTGGGTTCGCCCAGTATACCGAACTGTCGTTCCTCTGTATGTTTTTTTATAAGAGTCTGCACTTGTTCAGGCGGCAGTCCGCGCGCTTTGGCTACCCGCACAGCCTGGTATTGCGCGGATGCAGGGCTGATATGCGGATCAAGACCGCTAGCCGAAGCGGTGACGAGGTCCACCGGAATAGGTTCTTTATTGGCCGGATCTGCCTTCCTGAGTGCTTCCGCGCGACCCTTCACGGCATCAAATAATGCAGGATTGGCAGGATTAAAATTACTTCCCGATGAGGATGCAGCGTTATAAACCTGTGGCGAGGTAGCGGATAGCCTGCCCCAAAAATATCTGGGATCGCTGAAATTCTGACCGATAAGCTCAGAACCAAGCACATGATGCTCTCTTACAATCAGGCTGCCCTGTGTCTGTGCGGGAAATGCCGCCTGCAAGGCCAAAGTGCAAAGTCCCGGGTATACAACGCCCAGCAGCAGCGTAAGAAAAATGAAAAGCAGAAAATTGCTACGTAAATAAAGACTCATATTATATCGCTCCTATCCACTGCAGGCCCACATCAATAATCTTGATGCCGATGAATGGAACAATGATGCCGCCGATGCCATATACTCCCATATTGTAGCGTAACAAGCGCGCAGCGCCGATGGGGCGATATGCCACCCCCTTAAGTGCCAAAGGAATCAGAAATACGATAGTGAGCGCATTAAAAATAACAGCGGAAAGAATGGCGGAAAGCGGCGAGGCAAGATGCATGATATTCAGCACCCCCAGCACCGGGTAGGTGCTGATAAAGGCAGCGGGAATAATGGCGAAATATTTGGCGACATCATTGGCAATCGAAAACGTAGTAAGGCTGCCGCGCGTCATTAGCAGTTGCTTGCCGATTTCGACGATTTCAATGAGTTTTGTAGGATCGGAATCCAGATCCACCATATTTCCTGCTTCTTTGGCGGCTTGGGTACCGCTGTTCATGGCTACGGCGACATCTGCCTGAGCCAGTGCCGGGGCATCATTGGTGCCGTCTCCTACCATGGCGACCAGTTCACCGCCTTCCTGCATCTTGCGGATATATTTAAGCTTTGTCTCAGGTGTCGCTTGCGCCAGAAAGTCATCGACGCCGGCTTCCGATGCGATGGCCGCTGCCGTGAGGGGATTATCACCGGTAATCATGACGCTTTTAATTCCCATGAGACGCAGTTCTGCAAGGCGCTCCTTGATACCTGCTTTTACCACGTCCTTGAGATGAATCACGCCCAGCACTTTAATGCCGTCCGCCACAACGAGAGGGGTGCCGCCCTGGCGTGCAATGGTTTCTATTTGTCTTGCAACTGCTTCAGGCACCTTGCCGCCGCCCGCTTTGGCATACCGCTCTATTGCATCACCCGCGCCTTTAAAAATCTGACGGTTGCTAAGCGTAATTCCGCTTAAACGCGTCTCAGCGCTGAAAGGAATGAACGTCGCGCCGAGATCCTGCGTATTTTTCGTTTTCAGCGCGTATTTTTCGCAGGCGAGCGCCACAATGCTTTTTCCTTCAGGCGTTTCATCGGCAATAGAAGAGAGCATGGCGGCTTCGGCGAGCTGGGCTAGCGATATACCTTCAGCCGCAAAAAAGGCTACTGCCTGTCTGTTGCCGTAGGTAATCGTACCTGTTTTGTCGAGCAGCAGCACATTAACATCTCCTGCTGCTTCTACCGCACGGCCCGAAGTGGCAATGACATTGGCCTGTACCAGGCGGTTCATGCCGGCGATGCCGATAGCAGAGAGCAATCCGCCAATGGTAGTAGGCGCAAGACAAACCAGCAGTGCAATCAACACGGTGATGCTTACGGGAACGCCATGTCCCGCACGTTCGACTGCGAATAGCGAGTAGGGCAGCAAAGTAGCGGTTGCGAGCAGGAAAATGATAGTCATGGCCGCAAGCAGAATCGACAACGCAATTTCATTGGGTGTCTTTTGGCGCTTGGCGCCTTCGACAAGCGCAATCATTTTATCAAGAAAACTTTCCCCCGGATTGGAGGTGATGCGCACTACGATCCAGTCGGAAAGCACTCGCGTGCCGCCGGTAACCGCGTCGCGATCGCCGCCGGATTCACGGATAACAGGCGCGGATTCGCCGGTGATGGCGCTTTCATCCACCGAGGCAATGCCTTCTATGACTTCCCCGTCGCCGGGAATAAAATCTCCGGCTTCGACAAACACAATATTTTTTGCTCGCAGAGTGTTGGCTGAAACAATCTCATAGGACTTACGGTTTTTTGCATCCGCTAGTTTTTTGGCGGGTACATCACGCCTTGTAGCTTTGAGATTTTCCGCCTGTGCCTTGCCTTTGCCTTCCGCTACCGCCTCGGCAAAATTGGCAAAGAGCACGGTAAACCAGAGCCAGAAAGCTACCGCAGCAATAAACCAGCTGGGCTCGCCACTGGGGACACGGAGGTTTTGTACCAATAAGCAGGTCGTAACGATAGAACCCACAAAAACAGTGAACATCACCGGATTGCGCAACTGATAACGCGGCGTAAGTCGGTTAAAAGAGTCGCCAACGGCCTGTTTCAGCATTTTCGTAGTAAGGAATGCAGAGGAGCGTTCTTTCATAATCCGCCCTATTGTATCCAATTCAAATGTTCGACAATGGGTCCCAGCGCCAGCGCCGGAACATAAGTAAGTACCCCGACCAGTACGATGATTCCTGTAAGTACACATACGAACAACGGCGTATGCGTGGGAAGCGTGCCGGCTGAGACGGGGACTGTTTTCTTGGCCGCGAGCGAACCCGCAATGGCCAATACCGGGATGATGATAAAGAATCGCCCCATAAGCATCGCAATTCCCAGTACGGTATTATAAAAAGGCGTGTTGGCGGACAGGCCTGCAAAAGCGCTGCCGTTATTATTGGCGGCAGAGGAGAATGCATAAAGCACCTCGGAGAATCCTTGAGCGGAAGGATTGAATATCCCGGCTTTGCCTGCCTCAACCAGCACTGCGATCGCCGTCCCGATGAGCGCGATAAGGGGCGTTATCAAGATAGCGATGGAAGCCATCTTCATTTCAAAGGCAGTGATTTTCTTGCCCAGATATTCAGGCGTTCTGCCCACCATGAGGCCGGCGATAAATACCGCGATAATGACAAATACCAACATGCCATAGAGGCCCGAACCGATCCCGCCAAATACCACCTCACCGAATTGCATCAGCACCAGCGGCACCAGGCCGCCTAATGGCGTGAACGAATCATGCATGGCATTGACCGAGCCGTTAGAGGCTGCGGTAGTGGTAGCGGCCCACAAGGCCGAATTTACGGCACCAAAACGCTGCTCTTTGCCTTCCATATTGCCTGCACTCTGCTCAATGCCAAGAGAAGCGAATTTGGGGTTGCCGCCTTGCTCCGCGCAAACGCAGAAGATGAGCAGAGGCAGCAGAATCAGCGTCATGGATGCAAGCACCGCCCAGCCCTGGCGCGTGTCTGCCACCATGTAGCCAAAACTGTAACATAGCGCTGCGGGGATCAGTAGGATCGCCAGCATCTCCAGAAAATTGGAAAAGGGTGTCGGATTCTCAAAAGGATGTGCTGAATTGACGTTAAAGAAACCGCCGCCATTAGTGCCAAGCTGCTTGATGGCAATTTGCGATGCCACAGGGCCTACGGCAATGGATTGTGTAGTAAATGTCTGTGCTTTTTGTGTGACGACGCCCTTGGCATCTTTTTGCTCTGCAACCTGTGCGGGTTCAATCAATTGCGCTTCAACGTAAGGCGCAAACGTCTGTACGACACCTTGCGAGCCAAGAAGCACCGTATAGACCAGAGATAAAGGCAACAGGATATATATGACGCTACGCGTCAAATCAGCCCAGAAGTTACCGATGGTGTTGGCATTTTTGCGTGCAAAGCCACGAATCAATGCGACAAGCACCGCCATGCCCGTTGCAGCAGAAAGAAAATTATGCACCGTGAGTCCCGCCATCTGACTTAGATAGCTCATGGTAGA
This sequence comes from Alphaproteobacteria bacterium, assembly GCA_013289445.1. The sequence continues at coordinate 50,746 of JABCZZ010000004.1, read as the reverse complement.
TTCTCCGCCGTAAGACTGCCAGTTGGTATTGGTGGCAAAGCTGACAGCGGTATTAAAGGCAAGATCCTGCGAAAGATTGCCCATCGCGGCAGGGTTAAAACCGAAATAACCTTGCATGCGCAGCGTAATATAAAGGCCGAGCAGGCTTATTAAGCTGAAGCCGATCACCGCCCCGCTATATTCTTTCCAGTCCATTTCTTTGGAAGCATCGATGCCGCACACTTTATAAAAACTGCGCTCAAGCCATGCCAGTGGGCGCGAGAGTATATGTTTTTGATCGAGGTACACGCGTGCCATAAAAAGCCCCAGCGGCTTTACACACGCAAACAACACGACAAAATAGAGCGCGATTTGCAGCCACGCATTCGTGCCGGGCATAACGAGATTCATGGAAATATCTCCGGCTTAAGAAGGGCAATAAAGAGATAGATCAACAGCCCCAGCGAAATGACCGCGGAAATCAGATAAAGCATTTCCATTTCAAATCCTTCGCAGCATATCGCAAAACAGCGTCAGGGCCGCCGTAAGCGCGAAGAAACCTATTGTCAGCAATATAAACAGTAGATCCATATTCACCCTTGTTAGAAACGCTGCGAGATGCCGACGTAGCTCTGAAAATCAGGCGTGGCGTGGTTAAGGCCGATATTGGTGCCCACATCGAGTTGCAAGTTAGGTTGGGCAAGCCACGTTATGGCGAGATCAAGCGATGACTCGGCGATGACACCGGAGGGATCGCGATTATCTTGCGACCAGAGTTCGCCGTACATCGTCACGCTATCGACCAAAAGACTGTGACTTAAATTCATCAGGCCTTGATAACTAGTGTGATAGCCCTGATCCGAAATATTTCGCAACTCATCGATCTCGGGATCAAGTATCAATAGAAAATTCTTGGGCAAGACAAAAGAGAGGGGAGTAATGATGCCTTCCTCGACGGATTTATTGCCGATACCGGGCTCTGCGGTCGGCAGTTTAACATAGGGCAGCAGTGTTACCGCGATATCGCCGCTATCATTGCCGACAAGATTGTATTTCACCCGCAGATAAAGATCGCCGTTACCAGTGAGGTCGGTCTTGCTTCCTGACGCCTTATCATGTGTGAGGATTTCCTCCAGCGGCGTAATATTGGCTTCGATATCAATCCGGTTGGTGAGGCCGAGTTTAAACGTAGGATTTGTGAAAAGGTACGTATCTTGAGTAAGAGCCCCGTTATGATTATAGCTCCAGTTAAATGCATCGGCCTCGTACAGCACATGCCCGGCATCGACTGTACAGGGAAAATTAGATTTTGTGGGTCGATCGGTGCAGAAGCTGCGTTCCTGATCAACGGGCGTGGGATCAAAAAGACTGTAGTTGCTTTTATCAGCGGCAGGGGCTGCTGCGATGTCCTCTGCCTGTGATGAAACGGGTGCTAATGCGGATGCGGAAAGCATAAAAATAATGCCGTAGAAATTCGATCTGATACGCACCTTACTATTGCACCCTTTGTAGAAATATCGTCAAAACTAGGGCAAGGCGCGTAAAGAAAGTGTATAAATTGAGGAATCAGCTAAAATAAGCAGGGTAAAGCTGGCACGGGCTAGTAATGCAGGATGATATCCATAGCACCGAGCACGCTGTAGCTTCTGTCAGGTGAAACTCCTCCCGTAGAATAACCATTAAAGGCTTCCCTGTCCAAAGAGCGATCATAATCGATCTCCGGGCGCATCTCGATTTGCGGCGAAAGCCAGTGCTGCCAGCCGATGCCGAAATTGGCATAACGTGTTTTTACACCAGTGCGTTGTCCTTCCATGTCATCATAAAATTCGGGACGGAAGGAAATATTATCCAGCGGCGAGAATTGATAATTGAGATAGGCCACCGTGCCAATGGCTTGCGCGGTACAGGTGAGATCCGATGTGTTGTTGCACTGCGCTGCGCCCGGGGCATTGAACGGCACATATTGCGGTGAGAAGGGCGTGCCGCCTGCCGCGATAGCCGCTGCCGCGGTGGGATTGTTGATGTTGGGCACGTTATTTTGATGCAGGTCGTAAGCCTCAAAGGAGAGGTGCCATTTATCATCGAATTTATGATAGAAGGTGAAGCCGTACCACTGCAGATTGTTATAACCCCACTGGCCGTTATTGATGCCGTCCATGCAGGGATAAATATCGTCATTGCCGTTGTTCCAGGTGTAGCGCGCGCAAGCGACAAGCGAGGGCTGATTGCCCGGATCCTTTTTAAAAGTGGAGCCGGGATATAGCGGATTAGGATCGGGATTGTTTATAGTCTTTCCCGCATTCCATAACGCTGTTTCAGTTCCATCTACCACGCCCAGCTGCAATGTAAGATTTTTTGTCACGGCCAGGGTGCCCACCAGACCTTCATTGGTGTAGTTGTCGAAGCTGTAGGTCATTGAATGGGTGTACATGTAGTTGTTTGGCGCCAGCTGCGCCTCGATGTCGGGAATCGATATATAGCGCCCCAGCCGCAAGACCAGGCCTTCGCTGACATTGGGGATGTATAGCTCGCCGTACATCATCGGGAAGTCGTAGCCATTGATGTAATTATGATTTAACAGCTGATAACTGGCAATGCCGTCGGCAGTCGTATAGCGGTAATTCTCTCCATAGAGCGCAGAGAGCCGCATGCCCCAGTCGATATGATCCGTCTGTACGGTATCGGGCACGCGGTCGATATAAATCACCGTCTGATCCAGCTGTGCGGTATTGGGACTGTAGGCATAAGCCATCGGCGCATTTCCGCCGGGTCTTTGTGAATTGCTGCTGAAATTAAATCCGCCGTCGATCCAGCCATAAATCTGGAAATGATTATCCTGCAGCCATTTTCCGGTGGAGGTGTTAGCAATTGCTGCCATCAGCGGACTATCCGTCGAATTGGGGCGGGTGACACCGATGGAGGTGGCAGCGCCGTAGGGCCATTCGGTAAAAGGCATCGGGGGAGTGGACTGGGGTGTCAATGGCCATCCGGCGCGGCTTGCAGGCGGTGCGTTGGGATCAGCCGGTGCGGCAGCGTGCCCCATTTCGAGTGTGTAGTAATTAAAGAAACGCGTGGCGACATCATCCCCCAGATACGCATCCAGGCATGAATAATTGACGTAGGGATCGGAACTGGACGAGCAGGGCACTGATTGAGTAGAGGCCGGATCCGCACAGGCGGTGCCGAACATCAGCGCATAAATAATAATACCCAGCGCCGAGCGTAAAAACGATTCAGATCGAAGGCCCCATGACATTGACGTCTCTTTAGCAATCACCAGATAGAGAAAGTATCAAAATCGCAGGAGAAGATATAAAAATTTTGTATAATTCTGATTAGATAACCCTGATCTCATCCACTGAATAGCCGTGGGTATGAGTCAGCTGCGAACTCCTACTGCCTATAATCCCCTTAAAATCCGGCTTTAAGCAACAAACTGCAAAGTGCATTCGCAGTTCGCTGAGTTGAGGTAATATTATAAGCGTTCGGAACTGCTTGATTGTTTACACAGGCGGCTGAGCCAGCAGATCCGCTGGTAGGTGTGGTGGGACCATCATTAATGTTATCACCTGCAGCCTGCACGGCCCCTGTAAATGGAAATCCATCGTCTATTTTTTTATCAAGATTAAAAGCGTCGGAAGGCACTAAGACAGCCGCTCCAACAGGGGCGGAAAGCTGACTCATTGCAGAGGTGATCCAGAACAAATGACTTCCCGGAAAAACGCTTATCCCGCTACCAGTGCCTATGCCTGGAAACACGGTGATGCCAGCCTGAAGTCCTGAAGAGGGGGAAACTGCATTGAATTTAAGAATAGGAACATTACTAACTTTTGAAGGATTCCCGCCATTACTTGAAACCTCATATTGAATGGAGGTTGTTTGATCCGTGAACAACGCGGCGTCTTTTAAATGTTGCCAGAATAAAATTATTTCAGCATCTCCGCAGGCGCCAGTGCCATCTAGCCCAGATATTCCAATTATTCCGTTGCCATCACCTGGATAGGCGGCACCACACGAGCTGTAAGGAATCACTTTGGCTAATGCAGCGGGGGTGGAAGTAAGGCTAAATCTCCGAGCATCTGTCAGAGTACAATCGCCGGGCAGGCAATAATATTTAGTTCTGAAGGTATTGACTGCAGAAGTATATTTTTCCAGCTGGCTAATGGTGCTACGGATTTCAGCGGCATGGATAAGTTGCCCGCCGACCAGAATGCCACCCGCTATCAGCCCGATGATCACTAGTACGAGAGACATCTCAATCAGTGTAAATCCGTAGTGGTGACATAGGGCATAAGGAGCACCACCGCCTCTTAAAGACACATATAAATGTGCGAGGTGCGAGGAGGCGTAACCATCATGGCTAAATGCTTGCAGCAGGCTGAGATATAATTCGCTGGCTTTCTTACTATTGCCTTCGGAGGCAGAACGAAGCATAAGTAAAGTTTCAAGAGAGGCCTTGCTAAGCGCATTTATTAGTCCAAGGCGCTTCTCGCTTGTCATGGAAGGTTGAATATAAGGCAGAAGATTCAGCAGAGTTTTAATTTTTCCCTGTAGGCCTTCAGAAAAATACATCTGCTCTTTAAATGACTCCAGCGCCTGCAGGGGGGTGAGGCTGCTTCCCATCAAGAGCGCCATAAGATGGGTAGTTATGGGTTCTGAGGAAGGCGTGCTTACTTCAAGCTCTGATAAGACCTTTATGGGGGTAAGGTCTGTTACAGGAGTGCCGCACGCATGCGACAAAACATCGCATTGCTGCATGAGCGACAGGGCATGAAAAGCATGAGGCGCAGATAAGAGGGCGAACATATCTGACTGGACATATTTTTTCTCTCTCTGCGAAGACGGTACCAAGAGGTTCCTGTGATATCTGCATGCTTCAAGAGCATATGGATCGTCAGTAAAATCGCCGTATTCTGCACGAAAACGGAAATATCTCAGAATTCTTACAGCACCCCGGGCAATAGAATGCATTGGGTCGATAATGCAGCGTACGCGTTTTGAGCGTATGTCGGCAACCGCACCAAAAAAGTCATACAAATGGCCCTCAGGAGTCAGAATAAGCGTATTGATGCTGAAGTCGAAATTTAACACCCGATCTCGCAGCGACTCTAGCGAAAGCGAGTCGGCAGTATCTGCATCTTCCGACAATGGTCGGGTAAAAATATCAAAGACTACCTTGCCTAGTCGCGCTTCGACTTTACGCAACGGGCTGATATCTGCATCGACGCGCTGGGCGATGAGCGCGCTCTGAACGGACTCGGCATCGGCATTTGCATAAATATCAAAATCCTTTGGATCTTTGCCGTTATCAATCGCATCGCGAACGGCGCCGCCAATGAAAACGAATGAAATTCCTGCCAGTTTCAGCGCTTCGGAAAACTGCCGCACTTCAGGAGATGCCAACCAGTCAGGCGCAAACATCATTGGCTTTAACGCTTTAGAATGATCCATTAAAGCCCTAAAAATTGGCGTTTCAATACCCAGACGTATAATAATATCTCACAACAATGACTATGCTCAACTAGTAATGTAGTAGACATTAGCTAGAACGCTTAACGCTCAGAATAAGGAATTATCTGTTTTGAGCAGGGATAAGTTTTTGCTGACGGGCCAAACGGCACATTTAAGAAGCCAAGAGATCCGTGCCTAATTCGCTATTAACAACTTCGCTGTTATTAACAGTTGGCGAGGTAGTTGCTATCCCACCTTGCAATACTTCTTGAAGTGAAATGTGATTGGGGTCTATTCCCGCAGCAACGATGGCCTCATGCATCCGATGAAAAGTGTTCTCATCAAAAGGAGCATTACCAAATTCTACTACGATTCCTGCAAGGCTCTGTTGTTGCTGAACTGTTAGATTAGCACCCACACTCCCCGAGAACGTAATATTTCCTGTGGCATCCAGTGCTCCGCCTATACCGTTTAGGATATTAAGTGCCTGAGGGCTTAAATTGAGGAGGACAGCCGTCTGTATGCCTGTCTCATCTTGGCTGGCGCTGTGGATGCCCTCAGAAGCCTGTACAATTTGTTGGGCATGCTCATAAGCTGCCACTTCTTCCGCAACTTCTACGTTATTAGTATTTTTGGCGGCTGCTTTTCCATCGGCACCCTCGCTTCGATGAGTGTTCTTACTATTGCTTACGCTCTTTTCTTTGCGAGCGGCATTATTTTTATTAGCGTCATTACCTTGAGGTACATTACCACTTTTTGCGGTGTGATTATCTTGGTTGGCCTGATTACTTTTGCTGGCGCTGGTGCTATTGCCTTGCTCAGCTGATGCAGCAGGAGGAGCAGCGTTAACCGAACTAATTTCTTCAACCATAATTTATCTCCAGAATTTTGGGATTTTCAACGCAGCAAGAGCACTAATATAATAATCAGCAGAAGGCCGCCGCCACCACCGTAACCAAGGCCCATGGCGCCGCCATGATAATATCCAAAGCCTCCGCCTCCTCCCAAAAGAAGAATGACAAGTAATACAATAATCAATGGGCTTAATTTCATTTCGAACTCCTTGTTAAAGAAGAAGCCTAGGTAGTTCGTTATAAATGGGCAATGTGAAGTGCCGTAACGACACGTTGGAAGTGGCCGGCAGAGAGAACGGCCATAATCAGGGTAGAAAAATGCTCAAGAGCAGTATCTCGGGTTGCGTTTCTTCAGGTTATGGGGCGGGAATCCCGCCGCACACACCAGGATCTCCTGATATGGGGATATCAGGCTAGACTTCATGGTCGTGGACGCAGTCTGTAGCGAACCACTCTTCGTGCAATATTTCCTGCTAATCAGGGAATATGCAGGGAATCTTATAAGGTTTGGCACAAGATAGAGAGAGTGCTGGCGTTTAATAAATAATTATAATCAATAGGTTGTATTATAATTATTGCGTCATATATCAGGGAATTTTTTTGTTAGAACACTGATTCCAAATCGCAAATCAGAGAATAAATATATTTCGGTAGATGGCAGATCACCTCCGTTCTTTGCTTCTTGGTAATTGTTTGCGTTTGAGTGCGCATAATTGGCATGAAATATTGAAGTCGGCTAGCCGATTCCTTTTGTTGCTTCTAATTCTCAGTTGTTGCCATTATTTGCCCCTGAGTGTCCCGCCAGTGTCCCGCGAATTGTTCCTCGGGAATCGAACTACTACGCCCCCAATTATACCCCTAAATTCTCTGCTTGGGCTAATAGCCCTACCACACATTATTCATTTTAACCTGTAGCCTATACCAGCTTCAGTAACAATGTAACGCGGGCGCATGGGATCATCACCAAGTTTTTGACGAAGATGCTGTGCATACTCTGAAAAATCTTTGCTAGCTCAATTATGCATCATTCAGTATGCAAATAAGATATGAAGCGGCATAGGGTGGCATTGGCGCAGAAATACTAAGAATTTATTTCATAGAAAATCATGGATCGATTAAGAACTATAGCAATACTTATTGCCATGTCGCTAGTTTGCTCCTGCGCTAATCATACGTCGGATAATAAAGCGATGGATGATTCGCAAAAAGGAGAGACTTATGATGCTAGCAAGCCCGATGACAATACATTGGGCTCATCGGTTACAGGGGGAACTTTGCGATAGTTAGGTGTTAAATCCTATTTATCGGATTTTATATGCTCATTTCTGTGGTGGCGATCCGCATCCTGACTATGACTTTCGGGGTTGCCCACGCCTCTAATGCGCGGTGCCTTTGTGCTTTTCAAAGGCTTTAAAGCTTTTGCTTTCTTAATATTACCGGACATTGTGTTCTCCTTATGAATCTTTGCGGGAGGTTGAGCCGTTAGTGTGCTCTGCACGCGCGACTTTTCTTTTGTCCTCTATCGGAAAATGTTGTGTTTCGGTTTTGTCATAAGCCGTTTGCTTATCAGAGAGAAATTGAGCCATCTCTGAGCTCATTTGTTCGCCACCTCTATGAGGATGAATGTCTTTTTTATTTGTCATAACTTTTCCTTATGCTTCGTATTACTGAGCTATCATGCAGGTTTCTTTGTAAACACGCCATGCGTATAACTTGGCCGTATCTTATGCGGCAAGCAGAAGTTCAGGAGTTTTTTGCAACCGCAATGCAAGGGTAAAATGCGTGCCGATGTGTGGCCAGCTTTTTACTGTGATATTGCCTTTCATCAAATGCGCTAGTTCCTGACTGATAAATAATCCTAGGCCTGTTCCACCATATTGCCTGGTGATATTGGCGCCGCCTTGCGCAAACTTATTAAAAATCTTTTTTTGCATCTCATCATCTATGCCGATACCGCGATCAGCAACGGTAATTTTTATTGCCGAAAATCCCTTCGAGGCAATCTCTTCCGTAAGATATATAGAAATGTCTCCGCGACTAGTGAATTTGACGGCATTACTGAGTAAATTGAGCAGGATCTGGCTTATGCGTAGAGGATCGCCCACATAAAATGCCAGCATGTCCGAGTTCAGATGTAGGTGGACATTAAGAGCCTTATCCTGGGCCTTAATACTGATAATATTTTTTACCCCTTCTAGCAGTTTATGCAAATCAAAACCGACATGATCAATTTCCAGCATACCCGCATCCAAACGAGCGGAATCAAGGAGGTTTCTCATCAGCCCCATCAGCATGCTTGAACTATCACGGAGCATTTCGGCACATTCAATCTTTTTCTCAGGGGTGCAATCCGTATCTGCAAGAATGCGCGATAGCCCGATGATTGAGCCCAGTGGCGTACTAATTTCATGGCATATCACGGCCAGATAATCGGCATCTTCAAATCTGGAGCGCAGTGTTCTTACAGGTAAAACTTCAACCATCTCTTTGATCTGGCTTACTAAATCCATATTCGACCTCCTATTAGTAAAATTGTTTGTATGATTTATTTTTTGACTTAGCTTTAAAATAAGCAGCTAGTGGGAGAGGAGTCATACACCCAAAAAGATGCTTACTGCTTTGACCCGCATCAAGGGCGCATAAAGAAATGGCATTTTTGAGATAAGTCAAAGAACAGTGCAGCGGGACACTTTAGAATGAAACCAATTTTGCTCTTTCACGGATGCTGATAATAAATGGCAATCAAAACGGCGGCGGTCGATTCTCTGCATTGCAAGTCACTCGCTTTTTTTAAAAGCCTCACGCTATTTGCTGGCCTGCCTGAAGAGAATGTGGCCTGCTTTGCTAACGCAGCCCAGATAAAAAGCTATAAAAAGGGCAAGCTACTTTATACGGAGGGTGAAAAGGCATTATCTTTTTACGTAATATGTAACGGGTGGCTGAAGTTATTTCATACCACGGAAGATGGTGAAGAGGTCGGTCTGGCGATGCTTACCAAGACGAACATCACGGGCGAGAATGCTATTTTTGAGCAGGATTGCTATGCGAGCAGTGCACAGGTGGCTGAAGATGCCCAGATATTAAGCATTCCCCTGATTATGCTGAAAGAGAAATTACGCAAAAATAATCAACTCGCGTTAAATATGCTTACTAACATGGTTCAGTATCAGCGGCGTCATGAATTACAGCTTGAACAATATATACTCTACAGCGCGCCACAGCGTATCGGATGCTTTTTGCTGGGGCTCTGCCCGAAGCTGGAGCAGATAGATGGTGTGGTGCTTAATCTGCCTTATGATAAGACATTGATTGCTTCTGTGCTGGGAATGAAAGGAGCAACCTTTTCGCGGGCGCTTAATATATTGCGAGAGGAAACCGGTATCCACATTACGGGAAGGCAGGTAACCATAGATTCAATGGATCGTCTGTTGAAGTTTGTGAACGGCTGCTATTCGCATCCTCACATGCACAAAATCTAGACCTCGCCAAAAACCGTCTTTAGCCAGCCCCATTCCAACTTTGCGGGGTTTTCAATATATGTTTGCGGATTATCCACCACCCGTTTTAAATATTGATACGTAAAAGGCCATTCATCCGCCGAAGGGACGGATTTATTCACGATTTCGATTTTCATATCTGGCGTCAGCCGAAGAGTGAATGCAAGTTTGGGCCGGTCATCATAGACAATAGCATTAAGGGTCGCCTCCGTTTCTAATTTTTTGAAACGTGCACCCCAGATTTCCGTATAGGGAAATTTGCTCTTATTCTGCTCGATAGCCTGATTGCATATCGTAAGATATTGCTGAAATATATGTTCATATTCCTTTGAGTCGGTAGCGGGTTGGTTTGAATCCATAAAATACTATCCTTGAGAATACATCCGCATTCTATAGCAGTCGCAGTCGGGTACACTTTGATGTACATCAAACTCGCGGCTTCATTTCCTCTCTAACCACATGGAGAAAAGATTCATGCGGGCGTAAATCTACACATGCATAACAGCGGTTGGCTTTGCCTTTCCCGTTTGAAATTATGCAGAATCCGTTCAAGGAGAAATTATATGTACGAATCAACAAACAACAATTCTCAGACGCACGCACAGAAATTAACCGCTGAGATAAAGAAGATCTGGGGCAAACTCACCGACGAAGAAATTGCTTTTCAGGTAAGTAATCCTACAAAGTTCTATGAAGCAGTGAATAATAAATACAGCATCAGGAAAGACGAAGCCGAAAAAACGGTGAAGAAACTTGATGCAGACTGCGCAGCTGCTTGCAGCAAAGATGCAAAACCTTCGGACAACGCTTCAGCACCCACTGCTAAAGCGGCAAATTCCTAACATCCCACTGCGCCTGCTGTGCCAATCTCCGGATTTGTGTAGCAGGCGGCGTGTTTGCAGATATTTCATCGCATTATTCAGGAGAGATCCATGAATCATATCGCAGGAGTCTTCGACAGCAAGGAAGCAGCTAACGCTGCGGTTTCTATGCTGCTCAACACAGGATTCAATAAAGAGGATATCAGCCTTATTGTTTCTGATAATGCCCATCATACTATTTTTCCACATCCCGTAGATGACGAAAGCAGCAATGCAATTAAAAGCGGTGCTGTCGGAGCATTATTCGGAGGTGCCTTGGGGGCCTTGATTGCAAGCCTGACCCTTGTTGGCGTTGTCGTGGTTCCCGGATCAGGCCTGCTTATGGCAGGTCCATTAATGGCTGCTCTTACAGGGGCAGGGGCGGGTGCAGCGATAGGCGGTTTATCCGGCGCATTAATTAGTGCAGGTTTTTCCGTGGATGAAGCCAAACGCTATGAAGAGGAAATCAGACACGGTAAGGCAGTTATTATCGTTCAGGCCGCCAACGTTATGACAAAAGCCGCTCGGACAGCATTACATAGTAGTCATGGAACGATAAAAGCCGCCTAGAAATAAACCAATTCCCAATAAATTATAATTAACCCTATGGAGAGAACGATGCAAAAACTACGCATTACTTATCTGGCACTTGTTGTTGGAGCACTAGCTACTTTATCAAGCGGAGTATATCCTGTGAGCGCCAAAACCCCTGAAGATCTGAATCATGACGCAGATCAGGCTGTTCAGACGCTCATATCTACTAATCCCACTGCTGCCACGGTAGCAAAGCAGGCCAAAGCGGTGCTTATATTTCCCAATATAGTCAAAGCTGGCCTCGTCTTTGGCGGAGCTTATGGCGAAGGCGAACTAAAGCAAGGCATGCAAGTTGACGGTTACTACAACTCGATTACCGCATCTTGGGGCTTGCAAGCTGGTGCTCAGTCGTACGGATACGTGGTATTTCTTATGAATGACAAAGCGATCAAATACATTCATGAAACCAATGGCTGGGAAATCGGTACAGGCCCAACGGTAGTCGTTGTGAATGAAGGTGTTGCCAAGAACCTCTCGTCAACAAGCTTGAAGGATGATGCTTACGCCTTCATTTTTGACCAGCAAGGACTCATGGCCAGTCTTAGCATCGAAGGCACTAAGATATCTCATATCAAAAATCCCTAGACTTGAGTGTGATAATAAACGCACCTGACTTATGTCTAGGCAATTAAAATAAAGGCCATATTCATTTTGTATGAATATGGCCTTTATAGATTAATGCTTCTCGGTCTGTGCTGTCTTTGCTAGTTTAGGCGGCACTGTGCAATAGACTGAAAAGCTCGTCCTTTAGCCTAAGACGTCTCTTTTTTAGCGCGTCCAGCTCTTCATCAGTGAATGACTGTGTACCAGATTCCATAAGATGGATTTTATGTTCAAGGTCATCATATTTGTCAGATAGTCCCGCAAAGTGGCTATTGTTTTTTTTCGTCGCATGGATGCGCTCACTCATTTCAGGAAAATCTTTGAGAATAGTGTGTTCTTTCATTTTCATATTATATTCCATAGTTAGAGAATGTTAACGTCGATATGGTATAGAGATATTTGCCGCATTATTTTGCTTGCGCGTGATGGCTTTTACGCAGGCCAAGTAAATTATGCAGTACTTTGTCACTTATACGAAAGTTACCCTGATTGCGTAGAAGCTCTGCTAGAGTAACAATACCTACCGCGTAATTCTTAGTGATAACAATTAGGCGGCGGATATTATGCTCACTCATCTGTTCCGCGGCATCCTCAAGGCTGCTTTTTCCATCACAAGTTTGGACCTCTTTGGTCATCACTTCTTCTATAAGAGTAAGAGAAGCATTTTTGCCTTCGGCTGTAACCCTTAGGGTAATGTCGCGATCTGTTATTATACCGACAATTTTTTCTGGATGTGTTCCTACCGGAAGAACGCCAGAGTTGATTCGCTTCATTAGTATTGCCGCGTCCATCACTGTTTTCTCTGGGCTAATAATCCGCGGACCGTGCTTCATGATATCCATGACTCTAATTTCTTCCATTTCTCTCTCCTTAATTTAGGGCAAATATAATAACACCAATGCGTAATATCATTTTGACCCGAGTCAAAAGCACTGAAGGAAAAATAAAATAAATCCAATAATTATCTCCTAACCACATCGAGAAAAGATTGGTGAAAATATAGTTTCTTGATCCGCACAGCAGATATGTCTTTAACGCCATTTACCTGCAGAAGTGTATCCATCAAACTTCAAGGAAATTATATGTCAGACATTAACAATAACGCCGTAGTGGCAGTCTATGACAATCACGATTTGGCCGAACTTGCCGTCAAAAAATTGGCCGATGCCAATATCCCCATGAAAGAAATCAGCGTTATCGGCAGGGGTTATCATACTGATGAAAAAGTCATCGGCTTTTATAACGCTGGTGACCGCATGAAATTCTGGGGCAAGTACGGCGCCTTTTGGGGTGCTTTGTGGGGAATACTGGCCGGTGGCTTGTTCATGACGGCCCCTATTATCGGTCCAGTCGTTGTATTGGGTAGTTTTGCCGCAATGGTACTCTCTGGTATTGAAGGAGCAGTGGCTGTAGGTGGCTTAAGTGCACTAGGCGCGGCTTTTTTTAGCATCGGTATCCCTAAGGACACTATCTTACAGTATGAGAACGCTCTTAAGGCAGATGGGTTCCTCATTTTAGTGCAGGGTACGGTAGAAGAAATAGACCACGCTCGTCAAATCCTAAAAGCAAGCACTGCCAAGCAGGTGGATACGCATTGCTACAAAGATAAGATCCATGACGGCAGTACGATTCAATTAAAAGCAAGCTGAGTTTAGTTCTCAGCTATATGCACTTCAATCACATTTGATTCGAATAATTAACTTGTTGCCATAAGGAATTTATGAAGCCCACACCAACGCCAGTTCCAGTAATTCTTGAGCATTTGAATCCGGTGACCGAGCATTTTGGGCCGATATCTAAGGATACAGGCAAGATGCAGATACCCGACACAATGCAGGATATCCCCCGCTTTGTATATGAGCTGCTTACCGAAACAGAACAAGCAATGTGCGATAAAGTCACCGATTAATTCCAACAGATTAGCGATTCAATAAATACGATTAAATTTAAGGAAGTCTGATGAGTGATATTCTTGCTGGCAAAAAAGGCCTAGTAATTGGCATTGCTAATGAGCATTCCATTGCTTGGGGTTGTGCGAAAGCATTTCATGAAGCCGGTGCACAACTAGCCATTACTTATCTCAATGAAAAGGCCGCGCCTTATGTGCGTCCGATAGCTGAGCAACTTAAGACCTCTATAATTTTACCGCTGGATGTGCGCGACGATGCCCAGATGAAGGCATTATTTGATGCCATAAAAACTAAGTGGGGCAAACTAGATTTCTTACTGCATGCCGTTGCTTTCGCACCGATGCAGGATTTGCAAGGGCGTATTGTTGATGCTTCGCGCGCAGGGTTTTTAGAAGCGATGGATATCTCCTGCTACTCTTTTATTAGTCTTAGCCATTTGGCAGAACCTCTAATGCAAGAGGGCGGTTGTCTGCTTACTACTACCTATTATGGTAGCGAAAAAGTTATACAAAATTACGGCCTAATGGGGCCTGTAAAATCAGCATTAGAAGGCACCGTAAGATACCTTGCAGCTGAACTGGGGGCAAAAAATATCCGAGTCAACGCCTTATCACCAGGTCCGATTGCCACTCGGGCGGCCTCAGGTATTGCTCATTTCGACCAGCTCCTAGAGCTAGCGCATCAGAAATCACCCGAACATGTTGCCATTTCCATTGACGGCGTCGGTGCCTATGCGCGCTTTTTGGTCAGTGACGAGGCCCGCTTAGTGACAGGCAGCATTGCTTATGTCGATGCGGGTTTCAACATTATGGGAGGTTAGGCGTATGGCCGATGATTTTCTAGAAAATGTAACGTTTGATGAGCTTACCATTGGCCGTCAGGGTATATTAACCCGGATGTTGACGCAGGACGATATTACGCTCTTTGCGGTGATGTCAGGCGATGTCAACCCGGCGCATATGGACGCGGAATATGCCAAGAGCGATATCTTTCATGGCATCATTGGCCAGGGAATGTGGACGGCATCGCTCATTTCTGCACTGCTCGGGACCGTGATGCCGGGCGTTGGCACGATTTACCTCGAACAGGATATAAAATTTAAAAAGCCGGTGCGCATTGGCGATACAATCACTGTAACGGCCATCGTGCGTGACAAACGCACCGACAAGCCGATTGTGATATTGGATTGCAAAGCGGTGAATCAGCGCGGGGAAGTCGTTGCTGACGGCCTTGCGACCGTCCTTGCGCCGAAGGAAAAGCTCCGCGTGGCGCGGGCCAATTTACCTCAGATCAATATTCCTCAGCATGATCGCTTTAATGCCATTATGCAGCGTTGTGAAGGTTTGGATGCCCTGCGTACTGCCATAGTCCATCCGGTAAAGAGTGATGTGCTACAGGCTGTAGCCGATGCCGTAAAAGCGGGATTGATTGTTCCTGTGCTTATTGGCCCGATGGCTAAAATTAAGGCGGCGGCAAAAGAGGCGAAGATCGATCTCTCGGGCTGGGAAACCATTGATACCGAACATAGCCATGAAGCGGCGGCCAAGGCTGTAGATCTTGCGGTGGCGGGAAAAGTTGCGGCCATCATGAAAGGCTCTCTGCATACAGACGAACTGCTGGGAGCGGTAGTGTCTCAAGCCTCGGGCCTGCGCACTGAATACCGCATAAGCCATGCTTACGTCATTGATGCGCCGTCCTATCATAAAATACTTATAGTCACCGACGCTGCCATCAATATCGCGCCGGATGCTGCGACCAAAGCAGACATCTGCCAGAACGCCATTTGTCTTTGGCGCACATTGTTCGGGGAGGACAAAATGCCCAAGGTGGCAATACTTGCCGCCACGGAAGAGATGAATCCAAAGATGCAGGCAACGGTCGATGCCGCAATTTTATGTAAGATGGCGGACCGGGGCCAGATTACAAACGGCATCCTTGATGGGCCGCTCGCCTTTGACAATGCTATCAGCAAGCAGGCAGCGAAAGAAAAGGGCATCCATTCCCTGGTTGCGGGTGATGCCGATATTTTGCTGGTGCCGGAGATAGAAACCGGCAACGTGCTGGCCAAGCAACTGGCCTTTCTGGGGGGTGCCGACGCCGCTGGCATCGCTCTAGGCGCACGTGTTCCCATCATTCTCACAAGCCGCGCCGATAGCTTACGCACAAAGCTTCTCTCCTGCGCTTTGGCAGTATTGATTGCGGATGCAAAGCGCAACCAGCCCCTCATTCTCTCCAAGGCGGCATAAACATGCGCATCCTTGTCATTAATGCTGGAAGCTCATCAGTCAAATTCAGTGTATTCGACATGGATTCCGATAATGAATGCTTTGATTCGGAGACCGAGCGTGCTGCATCTGTCGAAGAAGCACTGATGCAAATTCCTGCGGCGCTGAAAAAAGCCAGGCAGCACCATTTTGATGCCATCGGACAGCGTGTTGGGCATGGTGGAGAGAAATTCAAGGATGCCTGCGTCATTGACGATACGGTGGTTGCAGACATAAAGGCCTGCATTCCGTTGGCACCTATGCATAATCCGCCAGCACTAGCTGGCATTGCGATGGCGCGCAAGACCTGGAACGTGCCGCAAGTCGCAGTATTCGACACCGCATTTCACCAAACCATTGAATCCCACGCCACCACCTATGCCGTACCGGAAAGCTGGCGCAAAGTCGGAGTCCGGCGTTATGGCTTTCACGGCACCTCACACTGCTACATCATGCAGCGCGTGGCGGATGAGCTAAAAAAGCCTGCAACCGACCTTCGTATTATCAGTTGTCATCTCGGCAACGGCGCAAGCGTGTGTGCTATTGAGAGAGGTCAATCCGTTGATACCTCGATGGGTATGACGCCGCTCGCAGGCTTGGTGATGGGCACACGTTCCGGAGACGTCGATCCAGGCATTTTTACTTATTTAAAGCATACGCTTGGTTTGACCGTCGAACAGATTGAAGCCGCGCTCTATCACGATAGTGGTCTGGCTGGTCTTTCCGGCTTCGGCAATGACCTCCGCGACATTGAAAAACAGGCAGTGACAGGCAATAAAAACGCGCAGCTTGCAATTAAAATTTATGCCTACCGGATAAAAAAATATATCGGGGCCTATACAGCGGCGATGGGCGGGTTGGACGTACTGTCCTTTACCGGCGGCATCGGCGAGAATTCCGTATCCATGCGCAGCCACATCTGCACCGGACTGGAATTCCTTGGGCTCCATTTTGACGAAGCGCGCAACGCGCAGGTGAAACTCAAAGCATTTGAAGCGTCGCATCTGCACAAGCCACATTCACAGGTTAAAGTGCTGGTCACTAAAACCCGCGAGCAATGGATGATCGCCAAAGATACGCACCGGCTGTTAGGCCACATTACTCATTCGGCACTAGTGACACGCAAAAAGACAGCTTCCTATTAATACGCATTCAGGAGAATTTTATGACGAAAAGATTAGCATTGGTCACCGGCGGTACAACAGGTATAGGCGCTGCCATTTGTAAAGCCTTGAGGGCAGCGGAATACGACGTTGCCGCCAATTATATCGTCCATGACGATGTAGCAAATACGTTTGCAAAGGAAACCGGCGCCAAGGTTTATAAATGGGACGTCACCGATTTTGATCAGTGTGCCAAAGGTGTGGAAAAAGTCACTGCTGATTTCGGCGCCAATGTGGAAATCTTGGTCAACAATGCCGGTATTACTAGAGACGGGATGATGCACAAAATGACGGCGGAACATTGGAATGAAGTCCTCACGACTAATCTTACCTCCTGCTTTAATATGTCTCGCGCTGTGATCAATGCTATGCGCGAAAAGAAGTTTGGCCGGATTGTCTGCATCAGCTCGGTGAACGGGCAGCTGGGTCAGGTAGGCCAAACCAATTACTGCGCATCGAAGACTGGCATCATCGGTTTTATCAAGGCACTGGCCCGCGAAAGTGCTTCCAAAGGTGTCACTGTGAATGCCGTAGCGCCGGGCTACACAGACACCGAAATGGTGAAAGCCATGCCATCGGATGCACTTAAAGCCATGATTGCACAGATACCCATCGGCAGGTTGATGAAGCCCGAGGAAATCGCTCGTATGGTAGTATTTTTAGTGGCCGATGAGTCCAGCTGCATTACCGGTGAGACTATTCCAATCAACGGCGGACAATTCATGGAATCGTAAACACGAGGATTTAAGCCATGTCAAAAGTTGTTAAACTCAAGCCACAACACACAGTCGTCAGCAAAAAAACCGGCGCGCCCGCCCTCACGCGCAGACGAACCGTCTCCGAATGCCCGGTGTACACTCCTCCTTCCGATGAGGCCATACTTGATCACAGACTGCATGCGCAAATGGCAAAACTAACCGGCGGCATGTCGCCCATAGCACTTGCCCTGGCCGGATTTGACTGGTCGGCGCATCTGATGTCTTCACCTGCAAAAATGCAGAAATTGCACCAAAGCCTAGTCAGCAAAACAGCTCAAATCGGCGGATACGCCGTGCAGGCGGCATTGGGGGCTGCCAAGACGCCCCCCATAACGCCTCCTCCTGCCGATCATCGCTTCGTAAGCGATGGTTGGAAGGGCTGGCCGTTCAATGTGATTGAACAGGGCTTTCTGCTTTACCAGCAATGGTGGGAAGAGGCTACCAGCGACGTGCGCGGCGTATCAACACATCACCTGAATCTAGCTTCTTTCACCGCACGTCAGATGCTGGATATTATTTCTCCTTCCAATAGCCCTATCCTCAATCCCGATATCCTGCAAATTACCAGAAATGAAGGTGGCAAAAATTTCTGGCAAGGCGCGCTGAATTTTCTGGATGATACTACACGCACTGCCACCCATAAACCGCCTGTAGGCACTGAGGCATTTAAAGTAGGTGAAGATGTTGCAGCCACGTCGGGGAAAGTCGTTTACCGCAACGATCTCATCGAATTGATCCAGTACACGCCGACGACAGCACAGGTGTACGCCGAACCGATTCTAATAACACCGGCATGGATTATGAAATATTATATCCTCGATCTCTCACCGCATAATTCGCTGGTGAAATATCTGGTGGATAAAGGTCATACCGTATTCATGATCTCATGGAAAAACCCGGATACATGCGACCGGAATGTGGGATTAGAAGATTACCTGCATACCGGTCTTGGCGAGGCGTTGAAAGCAGTTAAAACTATCACCCATGCCCCGCAGGTAAACGCCATGGGCTATTGCCTGGGCGGAACACTGCTTTCTATCATGGCTGCCGCACATGCACGCGATGGCGATGATTCCTTCAAAACCATCACGCTTCTTGCATCGCAAGTCGATTTTGAGGAAGCCGGTGAAATATTACTGTTTGTGGACGAAGAGCAGGTGGCGTTCCTTGAGGATGTGATGTGGGATAAGGGCTATCTAGATAAATCGCAGATGGCAGGCGCATTCCAGATGCTGCGCTCCAATGATTTGATCTGGTCGCGCATCATTACCGATTATATGGAGGGCAAGCGCACATCGATGTTTGATATGATGGCGTGGGACGCTGACGCCACGCGCATGCCGTACCGTATGCATAGTGAATATCTGCGCCAGCTTTTTCTAAAGAACGATCTTGCCGAAGGGCGCTTCATGGTGGCTGGGAAGCCTGTAGCGCTACAGGATATCCGCACCCCACTTTTTTCTGTTGGCACCGCGCGCGATCATGTCGCACCGTGGAAATCGGTGTATAAAATTCTGCTGCTCACCGAAAGCGATATAACGTTCGTCCTCACCAGCGGCGGGCATAATGCCGGTATCGTCAGCGAGCCGGGACATAAAGGCCGCCACTACCAGATTGCCGCAATGCCCCGTACCGCGCGTTATACGCCACCTGGCCAGTGGCAGAGCACTACTCCCACAAAAGAAGGTTCATGGTGGGAAGAATGGCAGGGATGGCTTGATAACCATTCGGAAGGAAAAGTTAAACCGCACGCTATGGGTGGTACCAAAGATTATGCACCGATAGAAAATGCCCCCGGCAGCTACGTACTTATAAAATAATACGCTCCACATACCAACAAAGGTAATGCTCAAATATATAGAGCGTTGAATCGTTGGGAAAACGAAGGAGGAGCCACCGCCTCTGCGTATGCAAGGCCTGTTATAAAAACAGGCCGCATAGCAAATACAGAAGGAATACCGTTTATGAAGATCAATGCCAACCGAACCAAGACTTCTGAAGCGAAGCCCGAAGTAAAAGACGATCTGAAGTTCCTACCGCTGGCAGAGGTGGAGAAGAAACTAGAGTCGTCGCCGGATGGCCTTACCCAAGCCGAAGCTGAGAAACGGCTGACGCAATATGGTCCCAACGAGCTTGAAGAGAAGAAAACGAACGAACTCCTGAAATTCCTCTCCTATTTCTGGGGACCCATCCCATGGATGATCGAGGCGGCAGTAGTACTTTCAGCGGTAGCTAGGCATTGGCCTGATTTTGGCATTATCCTTCTATTGCTTGTTTCCAACGCCGTAGTCGGATTCTGGGAGGAACACCAGGCAGGAAACGCCATTGCTGCACTCAAGGCCAAGCTCGCGATTAAGGCTACGGTAAAACGTGATGGGAAATGGCTGAACCCAGCCGCACGCGAGTTGGTGCCTGGCGATGTCATCCGCGTTCGTCTGGGCGACATTGTGCCAGCAGATGGCAAGTTGTTAGAGGGCGATCCGGTCGAGGTAGATCAATCGGCCCTGACGGGTGAATCATTGCCTGCATCGCGCAAATCCGGCGAAGCGATATTTTCCGGTTCGATTATCAGGCAGGGCGAAGCCGATGCGATGGTATACGCCACCGGAGAGAATACTTATTTTGGCAAGACGGCACAACTGGTGCAGGGCGCGCGTAGCGCTAGCCATTTTCAAAAGGCAGTTTTGAGAATCGGCAATTACCTTATCGTTCTTGCCGCAGTTCTAGTGACGGTTATTGTTGCTGTCGCAATATACCGGGGCGACCCCATTCTCACTACGTTGCAATTTGCCTTAGTGCTGACGGTAGCGGCTATACCCGTAGCAATGCCCACCGTGTTGTCGGTAACTATGGCAGTCGGCGCGCGCATACTAGCCCAAAAGCAAGCGATTGTGACTCGGCTGTCGGCTATCGAAGAACTGGCGGGCGTGGATATATTATGTACCGATAAGACCGGCACCCTGACGCAAAACAAGCTGACGCTGGGCGATCCATTCAGCGTAGATAAAATCCCAGCCGAGCAAGTCGTACTCTGCGCTGCGCTCGCTTCGCGTGCGGAAGACAAAGATACTATCGACCTTGCCGTTCTAGGCGGTATCAAAGACGATAAAGCATTGAAAGCCTGCCAGATACTTCATTTCCTGCCATTCGACCCGGTGCATAAGCGTACCGAAGCAACGGTCAAACGTGCGGACGGCAAACAGTTCAAGGTGACCAAAGGCGCGCCGCAGATGATCCTAGAATTGTCGGCAAATGCCGCACAGGTGAAGCAATCCGTCGAAAAGGCGATAAACGAATTCGCTGCACGCGGCTTTCGTTCGCTGGGCGTTGCCCGGGCTGACGGCGATGACAAATGGCAGTTTCTCGGTGTATTGCCGCTGTTTGATCCGCCACGCGAAGATGCTAAGTCCACCATCGCTAGCGCCGTACAAATGGGCGTGAAGATAAAAATGGTGACGGGCGATCATGTCGCCATTGCAGTAGAAACCGCCAAGAAATTAGGTATGGACAGTAACATCCTCGATGCCAGCGGCTTCGGTGACGCCAAAGTGCATGAAACGGCCCAATTGTCTGAGTTTATTGAAAAAGCCGACGGGTTTGCGCAGGTATTCCCAGAACATAAATTTCATATTATTGACGTGTTGCAAGAGCGCGGGCATATCGTCGGCATGACCGGCGATGGAGTGAACGACGCTCCGGCGCTAAAAAAAGCCGATTGCGGCATCGCCGTATCGGGTGCGACAGACGCAGCACGCGCGGCAGCATCCATCGTATTGATGACCCCCGGCATATCAGTGATTATCGATGCGATCAAAGAGAGCCGAAAGATTTTTCAGCGAATGAACAGCTATGCCATCTACCGCATCGCCGAAACGCTGGGCGTGCTGTTTTTCATGACGCTGGCAATCCTATTTTTTAATTTTTATCCTCTGACGGCAGTAATGATCGTAATGCTGGCGCTACTAAACGACGGCGCGATTCTGTCCATCGCCTATGACAATGTACATTACAAGAATCAGCCCGAGGCCTGGAACATGCGCATGGTGCTAGGAGTTGCCACTGTGGTAAGTATCATAGGTGTCATTGACTCGTTTGGCCTGTTTTATATCGGTGACCGAATCTATCACCTCGACCATGCGCTTATCCAGACCCTGATGTATCTGAAGTTGTCAGTGGCGGGACATTTCAAGATTTTCCTTACTCGCACGCGCGGGCCTTTCTGGTCGGTTCGTCCTGGGCGCATTTTGCTGCTGGCGGTAGTCGGCACGCAACTTCTGGCAACGCTAATCGCGGTTTACGGATTATTCATGCCGTCCATCAGTTGCAAGTGGGCGCTTATGGTGTGGGGATACTCGTTGCCTTTCTTTCTTATCAATGATCGCATCAAGATTCTTGCGTATCGAGTTTTTGGTTCTCTGAAAGCTGTGCCGCTAATTGAAGCTAGACAAAATGTCCTATCTTCAGCTTCCGAAACTAAACGAATAATAGCTGATATACCGCCGGATGGTCCAGTAACGGCAAAAGATTTTCAGACGCTCATGAAAGATTTTGAACATGGCAAAATAGTATTACGGGAAGAGGCACAACATAATCTTGCAGAGCAACACAGAAAGCAGGTCGACAGCCTCATTAGCCACCATATAAACGAAGCAAGCTGGCAAGTATTACTGCATACTGCGCGTGAAGCCGCGAAAGAGGGGGCAAAAGAATGTAAGATTTTGCGTTTTCCAAGTGATCTTTGCAGCGATGGTGGCCGTGCTATAAATGCACAAGAACTTGATTGGCCTAAAACATTGCGCGGTGAGGCTGCTGAAATTTATTTACGATGGGAACAAGATTTGAAGCCACAAGGATTCCGTCTCTCTGTGCAGACACTTGAATACCCAGGAGGATTTCCTGGTGATATGGGGCTTTTTCTTGCTTGGGGAAGTTGAGGCTTGAATGCCACTGAGGTTATTGATGCGATTTGTAAAGTGATCCAATAGATTTTTAGAAAAAGAAAAAGCTACGCTATTCAAAATAAAAACTGATCTTAAAAAGAGTAACACAAATGATGGCTCATGAGACCCAGTATACTATTACAGTTGCATTAATATTGTTCTTGCTACTAATGGCATGTGTTTTCTTTAACAATAACCCGATTCAAGCTCCGACGCATACTGCCCTGCAGAGCGTTTATAAAACCATTCCTATGGTACAAGCTTGCAAGATAAAATAACACATTGAGGATCCTCACGAAGTCTCTTCTGTTTTTGCTAATCGACTAAGGATTGAACTGATTTCGGACTGTACCTGTGGCGATTGCTGGGTAAGGGCGTGGGTAAGATGCCTCATATGTGCACGCATTGTGTAGAGTTGATCGAGGAGTGAAAGCACAACATCCATTCCTTCATCATTAACTTCGATATCTTGCGTTAGATGGCAAACAAGCTCTAGACGGGCGATATCGATATCTTCAAAATACCAATTAGTCTCTTTGCGGTGAGGGCGTACCCACTTCCGTGCGATATAATCTTCAAGTATGGCACGATCAATGCGCGCTTCGAGTATTTCCAATACTTGCTCCAGTGTCTTCATACGGAGGTCTCCATATGCTTGCGTGGATTATAGGTATGGCTGATGGCCCACTGGCGGATGGACTCTTCCAGCTCACTATCGATCTCTTTAGGCATAACGAGTTTTAGGATCGCATATTGGTCACCGCCATTGATGCCCTTGCCTTTAAGTCGTAGAGTTAGCCCAGACCCCCCGCCTTTGGGGATAGTCATGTCAACAGGACCATGAATGGTCGGCACCTGAACTTTGGTACCCAGCACGCTTTCCTGTAGGGCAATAGGCAATTCGATGCTCACGTCGTTCCCTTGGCGCTTAAAGAAGGGATGCGACTTAATATGAATACCTACATAAGCATCGCCTACCTTAGGCGTTTGTCTACCCTGACCTTTAAGGCGCAATTGCTGTCCTTCTTCTATTCCTTCGGGGAGGGTAATATCGAGGGTTTTTCCATCTGGCATAGTAACGCGTTTTTTTGCTCCGCGCGCTGCTTCAAGGAAATCCACTTCAATGGTATAATGTACATCGCTTTGGGGCTGCCTAAAACCTGCGGAGCGACCACCCAATTCGCCGAAGAGTCCCTCTAGATCCGATAAATCGAAATCTTTACTGCCAAAATGATAGCGGTTACCTTGCGGCCCATCAGCAAAATCACGATAAGTATGGTGTGGTTGTTCTTGGCGCCGGGGCTGCCCGTCCTTGTCGATCTCGCCGCGATCGTATGCGACACGTTTTTCTACGTCAGAAAGTAAGTCGTTGGCAGCGTTTAATTCTTTGAACTTAGCATCTGCTTCTTTGTTACCAGGATTGAGATCCGGATGATATTTTTTGGCAAGTTTTCGGTAAGCAGCCTTAATATCCGCTTCGGTTGCTTCTTTAGCTAAACCTAATATCTCGTACGGATTCTGTGCCATAGGGACTCGTTGCAGAGTTATAGGGCACTAAGTATATTATCGCCAATTATAAATAAGGGCCATACTCATACAAAATGAATATGGCCCTCAGAAAGGTGCTTATGGTTTGGTCGTCTCGGTATTACTCTCTACCGTTTTACCATCTACCACCGTCTTATTGCTTGTATCGACTGTGCCATCACTGTTCGTTTTGCTATGGTGCATCTTTTTGACTGTAGTTTTGTTCATTAAACCTTTGGGGTCTTTGGTCTCTACCGTTGTGGAGTTGATATCTTTATTGCCTGAAGAATCGACATCCACAGTTTTCTTTTGATCCTTAGTATAGGTGGTGCCTGCAGCATCTGTAGATTGACTGCTGGTTTTGTTACTGTAATTGCCGTTTGAATCCTGCTGCACTTTGGTGCTTGATTCAGAGGTTTCCGTATCCACAGCAAATGCAGGCGTACTCAGAGCAAATGCGCAAAGAGAGACCATAAAAATATTCTTTTTCATAAAATCCTTAAATTATAATTGTTTAATATATCTTTTGACGAGTCCAGCCAACGCTTTTTACTGCGGGTTATGATCCATCATGTAGGACTTCATTTCCTCTTTGTCTTTCATTCGAGCGGCAACGAGTTCTTCTAAGGTCAGCTTGCCATCATTATTAGTATCGGCTTCTTGGAATTTCTTGTGCTGATACTTCATATATTCCTTCATGCTGACTACGCCGTCATTGTTTGTATCCATCTGATTAAAACAATATTCGGTCATCATTTGCATATGATTCGAATGATTCATGTCTGCATGAGTCATGTTGGCATGATCCATACTAGTATTATGATCATTGCTGCCGCATGCGGATAGAAAGACAGTCATGGAAATCACGCTGAGTATTACAAGGGTCTTTTTCATAAATATATCCTGTTCTAAGTATATTAAATTCAGGACAGGGAATTCTGTCTGAATCCTTTGATCCCGTTAAAATTGGGTTTTGGGGTTATGAGTTATATACTCAGCTGGCTGTAAGCATTTTGACCTGCATCAAAAAATCTCAAGTGAGATTTCTATAAGATGCTTCTTTGGAGGCCCTTTATGGGCGATGTGCCTGTAGGTTATCCGATTCAAAAAGTATAGGTGGTCCCACTACTTTGCCCTCATTGTTGAGAAGATCAAGCCCTCTGACTTTAATTAAGGATTTCTAAGTGCTCCATAAATTTTAATGCGGGCAACGAACTCATCTAACAACCTTATAAATTGAGCCTGATTAGCCACCAACTAACTTACATCATTAGGGGCATAGTGAGTCTGAAAAACGGCAATTATGCCTTCAGATTAAAAGAGGTAAAGTTATGACAACGGCAATTAATAATATGAATATGTCTTCCCATGTCACTCCAGTAGGTACAAATAATAATACTAAAAAATATCATAATACTACCCAGGATAATAATGTCCGAATGGGTAATAATAATAGAATAAGTAATGGGTATCAAACAGGTGGTTCTCGAACAGGTGGTTCTCGAACAGGTGACAATACGTCAAGAGCCACTAATGACCTTAAGGCTTTTGAGAATTTTTTGGAAGTAATTGAAATAGAAATATCAAACCAAGATAATTTTGAACAAACTCAAGAAAATTCAGGTTCAATAAATTCTGGTTTACTCAATTTAAACTTTCAATCTTTAAACTTTCTGAATGCAAGCGGGCAGGCTGTAAATAGCGATAATGAAGCCTTCGATAATGGAAAATTTTTTCCTTTATAGGAAAGCGTCTTTCTATTCAGAATACCATAGAGAATTTATAGAGAAATTTTGAGTAGATTCTCTTACCTTCCTATAGATCAAGGGCAATGGATGGTGTTATGGGCGGAGAATATATGAAAGGCGAAGTAGTCTACCTTTATGCCTTTGATGTAGCCAACGAGATCGCCACTGGCAAAGTGCGTGATATACTTGCTGGCAAGCCGGTGCCATATGAAATTCGCACCGATCATACGGTGCCGAAAGATGTACCCTTATACAAGCCGTTGTCTATCGAGCCTGATGTGCTCGGATCAAAACTTTATGACATGCCTGTGTATCCTCTCATTCATATTTATGAAGTCGGGGTAGTGTCTATTGCAATGCGTGTGGCTTTCGAGGTCAAGGATTTGCATGGGCTTCTGCCTTTTCATAAGCCGGTACTGGGAGATGGAAGGGCCCTAGATCAGGTGGCTCGTGACTTATGCATAGAGGCATGTAAGAGCCTCAAAGCAGCTATGATTCAGAGTTCGCCGTTATTGGAGCCGGAAGCCTATACAGCATTTTGTCTGACGGATATTGGTTCGCGGCAAATTCTTGAGGAATGGATGCATGAGAACCGTCAGGAGATCGCGGAGCTACTGACAGAGAATCAGCCGGGAGTATTAAGTGATATGCAGATAAATGAAGTACTGCGCATTCACCGATCCTACGCCAATACTGATCTCGCGGTCATTGATTGGGACGCAGCGCTTGTGATTGATCTAGCAGGCTATGTGGATGATACGCTGTATGTATTGGAGCTTGCTAATCTGCAGCTAGAGGAATATCGGGTGATGGATCAGCGTCTAGATCGTTATCTAGACAAGGCTTATGTGGACATTCAGTATCGTAGATTCCGCATTTTCGGCACCTATACTACCATTCTCAGGAGGCTGCGGACCCTAAGGGTGGATGTGACGAAGCTCAACGATGAAGTAACGCATATTACCAAGTTCTTTGGCGATTGGTATTTGGCGCGCGTCTATATGGGCGCGCGTGAGCGTTTTCATCTTAACCAATGGCGCAACAGCGTGGAAGAAAGACTAAAGCAGATTGATGCGCTTTATACCGTGGCACATACCGAACTTGCCAATCAGCGAATGTTCTGGCTGGAAATGATTATTACTGTTTTTTTTGCTATTGATCTTCTCAGCATTTTTCTGCTGAAGAGATGATGCCAGGCCACCACGGGATCCTCTATAATCACGATCAAAATCTGGCTCTGAGCTGATTTGAAAGACTCCTGTAGTGTATTTTTTTCTTACTCCAAGCATTTAGAGGATCCTAGCCCACATTCAGTTGGCGCTTTATAATGGCGGTCAGAGCGGCTATCGAATGAGATGATTTCCAGCAAAAGAATCCAGTAGTTAAGTCTACTGCATGAAAAGTAGGCGGATTATTACCTACACTTCTGGATGTTGGATTTCTTTGCTCATTTGGGAAAAAATATTCTTAGGAGCTTCCATATCCACTGGTTTAACCAAATAATAATCGAAGCCAGCCTCTTTTGAGCGCTTCCTATGCTCTTCATCCCTCCAACCGGTCTGGGCTATAAAAACGGCATTTTGAAGAACTGATTCTCGGCGCATAGCTTGGCATATCTCGTAGCCATTCATGCCTGGTAATCCGATATCAAGTAAGATGATGTCTGGATAAAAAGTTTTAGCCAGTGCAATAGCGCTTGGGCCGCCATGAGCAATTTTTACAGTATGGCCTAACATTTCCAATGTCCACATCATGACTTTGGCATAAGGTTCATTATCATCAACAACAAGTATGCGGTAGCTATGCGATTTTGTTGCTTCTGATTCATCCCCAGGTGCGATAAAAACCTGAGCAATTTTCATTATACTGCCCGCGGAAATTTGACAGTAAAAGTTGTACCCTCTTCTTCAGAAGAGGTGACGCTAATCGTTCCCCCATGAGATGCAACGATATCATTGGTAATGTAGAGACCTAAACCAAGGTTTATAGCCCCGGGATGATCGCCTTCATCTGTAACTGCGCGAGATAATGCATCAAATATGGATATAAGTTTATTCGGAGGAATAGGTATGCCCATATTGTGTACAGATAGTATCGCTTCTTCCGAATTGCCATTTACCACTACGTCTATAGACGAATCCTTAAAGCTATATTGGATAGCGTTGCCAATCAAGTTCGAGAAGACTTGCCCGATGCGAGCTTTATCCCATTCACCACTTAGATCTCCTGTGACCCCGAGTAGGATAGTACGGGTAGGGTGAGCAGCCCGCATCTCATCCACCAGTTGACGGCTTACAAACCCCATATCCATGATGGCTCGTGTAACCGGGAGCCCGGAACCGAATCGGGCGCGTGTCACATCAAGAAGATCAGTAACTATTTTGGTAATACGAGAGGTGCTTTCATGAATCTGTGTCACCAGCATCGTTTGGCGTTCATCAAGTGGTTGCTTTTTGTTAATAGCTCCTATGTTCAACATAAGTTGAGATGACATGGATATTACGTTAAGTGGTGTGGCAAGGTCATGGCTTAATATACCCAGGAAAAGATCCTTGGAGTAATTAACTTTCTGGGTGTAATGGCTGACCGATTCTGCCAGTTCCTGATCAATAGATTCATTGAACCTCGTCAAATCCAAAATATCAGTGCTGTTCATAACGGGATTAGCTTTGCTCCATAATTTAATTACACTGGCACGCAAAGCGCGATATTCTGAAACCATCTGGTCGATATTAAATCCACCGGCAAGGCGTAATGCAGCATGCGTTTCTGCTGCCGTAGGGATAGAGCTTTTCTCTTTTCCCCCGTGCGATTTTTTTACTTGTTCAGAATAAGTCTGGGGTGATTGTATGTCCCGTACAATAAAAGCCAGGAGCTCATATATATGATCACGCAACGCAAGGGGTGTCAGGTGAATATCACCAGTTGCCAATGCTCTTCCAAATGCCTCCCACTCACCAACAATTTGCTTTGTATTTTTAAGAATGAAATCTGCCAACCTTATTTTATTATCATCAGATGATATCTTGGAGTTTTCGCTTTTCGGGCGATGAAAGACTAATACCGGTTTTTCGGACTGACTTTTTGAACATTCTACCATACCGAAGCTCCTTAATTAGAGTGAACCCGTTAGTTAAAATTAGACAGATGAGCCAAATACCGCTTTTAACCAACCCCATTCCAGTTTTGCAGGGTTATCAATGTATTCTTTTGGATTGTCGACGACGCGCTTCAGATACTGGTAGGTAAAGGGCCATTCCTCGTCTGGAACTGGTTTCTTTTCTATAATTTCGATCTTCATCTCTTTTGTTAGCCGTAACATAAATGCGGCCTTGGGCCGATCATCATAGATAATTGCGTGAAGCGTTGCTTCTGTTTCCAAAGTTTTGAATCGCGCCCCCCAGATTTCTGTATAGGGAAATTTATTTCGATTCTGCTCTATGGCGCGGTTACATATCTCCAGATATTGCTGGAATACTAGTTCATACTCTTTCGCATCTTTAATTTGTTCCGCCGCTTTCATAATCATAAATCCTTAGCCGCTAGGGGGGCTTTTTTATAGCATCTATATCTGATGGGGCTTTGATCTATGTCAAAGCAGAAAGGTCGTAAACCACACAGAGAAATGATGCTTGATGGGACATAGTTCTTCTGCATGACAGCGGCTGGCTTTGCCCCCCGTCTTAGATTATGCAGAATCTTCCCAAAGGAGAAATTTTTATGGATAATCAACCCGCAAATAGCAATTCCCATTCTCAGAAATTGGCTGCTGAGATCAAAAAGACTTTCCCCAAACTTTCAGATGCAGACATTGCCTTACAGGCTAGCAGTCCGGACAAGTTCTATGAGGCTGTGAAGGCAAAGGAAGGCATCAATAAGGATGAAGCAGAAGAGACTGTTCAGAAGCTTCATGCAGAATGTACTGCAGCTTGCAACAAAACTAACGACAAGAGCGCTAACGCCAATTCTAGCCCGCTTCCCAAAGCAGCTAACTCCTAACAATAAATATATTCTCTCTGCCCGGCCCCGATATTATTACTGGGGCCGGGAGTATATAAAAATCTAAACGAATGAATATTTGACGGTTATGTCGCTAAAAATACTCATTGTTGATGATCATGCGCTATCAGCAAACATGCTTATGTGGGCCATGGAAGCTGCGGGCTATGAAGCAAAAGTTGCACTCAAAAGCCCTGAAGCACTCGAAATCATAAATTCTTACATTCCTGATGTGGTTCTTTCAGATATAAATATGCCCTACCTGGATGGGTATCAATTATGCAAAATGAAGCGCCTGCTTGAGTTAAAAGACATTTTCTCAATGCTGAAGAAAAGACTGCGTTAACAAAATGGCTTTTAGCATCACCAAACGACACCTCGGAATTGCCCGGCAGAGAGAATCGCTATAATCAGGGTCGAAATACGCCCAAATGCAATATCTCCGGTTGCGTTTCATTAGGTGAGTGGCGGCAATCCCGCCGCTCACACCGGAATTATATCTAATATTGATATCATGCTAGACTTAATGGTCGGGGCGACAGGATTTGAACCTGCGACCCCCAGTCCCCCAGACTGATGCGCTACCAGGCTGCGCTACGCCCCGACACGCGGCGATTCATAGAGAAATTAACCTTCTGAAGCAATAGCTTTGTTTTTAACGTTTTCCTCATCTTTAACCTCTAAAATGGCGGCTACAGAGGCGCCTATGGTGGAAAAGAAGCGTACCCAGAAAGTCCTATTTCTTTCCGACATGCATATTGCCGGTAAAACCTCCAATTTAGCGACGTATCAGGCGGGTATTATCGAGCTTATGACACGCTATGATCACGTCTGCATGTTGGGGGACGACTGGGAGCTGTTCTTTGTCGATAAAAACCATGTCAAGTCCATGAGCAACTTGCTGGAGGTACTCACCGACCGCAGCAGTGACAAATGGCAGAAAGACTTCCGGCTGAAAATTGACAAGAAAGTAAATGATACGCGTAACGCAGTGCAAAGCGTTATCCGCGGCGGCAAGTGGTTTACCTCCGAATTTCTTGAACGCAATCCCCGTGTTCACTTGCATAAGGTGGAAGGCAATCACGAGATGGTGCGGCGCTTTCGCAATGAATTTGATTATCTGGAAGAAAAATACCCCAATTTTGAATGGGGCATTCATGGCATTCGTCTGGGAGATGCATTGCTGACCCACGGGCATATTCCGATGCAAGACATCCATAAGCAGCAGGATCCGGCACGGTTGCGATTTGCCGAGAAAAGTCAGGTATGGGCCGGGTTCATTGATCTTTTTGCGGGTCTTGAGCATCGCTGGCAAGAAAGCAAATGGAATACGCTTGAGAAGAAGCAGACGCATATCGCAAAATTTGACGACAATCTCACCGAGCGCACCGGACTGATGAATTTCTCTATCAGCCATAATCGCCAGCGTGAACCCCTGACGACTATGAGCTGGGCGAAGCATGTGTTCTTTGGCCACACCCATGTCAAATTCGATAATGTGATAGAACCTAAAACCAACACGCTTTACCACAATACCGGCGCTATCGTGAAGGGTAACGCTTCAAGAAATCCTGAAGATTTGGGTTTGCTTGAAGCCGAGCTGACGGAGGATGGACGGATAATCAATGTCAGACCGGTGCATATCACCAAAGACAAAGACCGCAGTCTCTGGACTAAGCCCAAACAAGACGACGCGCTTGGCCGCTAATTATTTCTTAAGCGCTTTTTTGCCGGCGTAATTCGCCTGACGGCCCAGCTGCTCTTCGATGCGGATAAGCTCGTTGTACTTGGCCGTGCGATCCGAGCGCGACAGCGAGCCAGTTTTGATTTGCCCGCAATTGGTGGCAACGGCGATATGGGCGATGGTAGTATCTTCGGTTTCGCCTGAGCGGTGCGAAAGTATCGCGCGGTAGCCCGCTTTGTGCGCAATTTCCACCGCCTGCAATGTTTCGCTGAGCGTGCCGATCTGATTGACCTTTACCAGTATCGCGTTGGCCAGTCCGTCCTTGATACCTTGCGTGAGAATCTTCGGGTTGGTGACGAAGAGATCATCGCCTACCAGCTGGATTTTGCCGCCAAGCTTGTCGGTGATGGCTTTCCAGCCCTTATGGTCATCTTCCGCCATGGCGTCTTCGATGGAGACGATGGGATAGCGCTTCACCAGCCCTTCATAATATTTAATCAGCTCGTCGCTGCCCAGCATCTTGCCTTCAATGGCGTATTTGCCTTTTTTATGAAACTCGCTGGCGGCGGCATCGAGCGCGAGTACCACGTCGTCACCGGCTTTGTAACCCGCGGCCTTGATGGCTTTCATGATGTAGCTGAGCGCTTCGTCGGCACTTGTAAGGTTGGGTGCAAAACCGCCTTCATCACCGACATTGGTATTATGACTGCTCTCAGAGAGCTGTTTTTTGAGCGCTTGGAAAATTTCGGCGCCGATGCGTATGGCATCGCTGGCGGTATCGGCACCCACAGGCATGACCATGAATTCCTGAATGTCGATGGGATTATGGGCATGCGCGCCGCCGTTGATGATGTTCATCATCGGGACGGGCAGGGTGCGTGCTTTGACCCCACCCAGATAACGGTAAAGCGGCAGATTGGCACTCGCGGCGGCGGCTTTGGCCACGGCAAGTGACACGCCGAGCATGGCGTTGGCACCCAGGCGCGATTTGTTTTCCGTACCATCAAGCGTGATCATCAGCTCGTCGATTTTTACCTGATCGCTGGCATCGAGTCCGAGCAATGTGTCGGAGATTTCGTTATTGATGTTGCTGACGGCTTTTTGCACGCCCTTGCCGCCGAAGCGTTTTTTATCGCCATCACGAAGTTCCAGCGCCTCAAGCGATCCGGTGGAAGCACCAGAAGGCACGGCGGCGCGGCCAGAAAATCCGCCGTCGAGTTCGACATCCACTTCAACCGTGGGATTGCCGCGACTGTCGATGATTTCACGCCCTTTGATGGAAAGTATTTCGCTCATGATGTTCTCGCTTTGGTGAGTGCGTCGATGTCTTTAAGCGATTTCACCAGATCTTCCAAGTCCGAAAGTTTAACCATGGTCGGGCCATCGGAAGGTGCGTTGTCCGGATCCTGATGCGTTTCCATGAACACGCCTGCCACGCCTACGGCAACGGCTGCGCGCGCCAGTGTCGGCACGAAGCGGCGCTCACCACCTGAAGCCGTGCCCTGGCCGCCCGGTTGCTGAACACTGTGGGTGGAATCGAAAATAATGGGATAACCGGTTTCAGCCATGATTGGCAGGCTTCTGAAATCGGTGACCAGCGTATTATAACCAAACGATGCGCCGCGCTCGGTAAGCAAAATCTGCGAATTGCCGCCGGACTCTACTTTCTGCGCGACATTCTTCATGTCCCACGGCGCAAGGAATTGGCCTTTTTTGACGTTCACTACCTTGCCGGTTTTTGCCGCGGCAAGCAGCAGGTCGGTCTGGCGGCACAGGAACGCCGGAATCTGCAGAATATCCACCACGCTTGCGACTTCGGCGCACTGCGCTTCGGAATGCACATCGGTGAGCACCGGGCAGCCGAAGGTTTTTTTGATCTCAGCGAAGACGGGCAGCGCCTTCTCAAGGCCGATGCCGCGCTGGCCTTTTACGCTCGTGCGGTTGGCTTTGTCGTAGGACGTCTTATAGACAAACGCAATGCCGAGCTTTTTGCTAATCTTGGCAATATTTTCGGCCATCATCAACGCATGGTCGCGTGATTCCATCTGGCAGGGGCCGGCGATGAGCACGAAGGGCAGGTCGCCCCCGAAGGTCACATTGCCGGTTTTGATGTGTTTATACATGGGCTTATTCATGGCGGGGCACCATAGCAGCGATTGGGCGCCACGGCAACCGTCCAATGATCCCATGGTAACTCTTTCTTAAGAAGGGCTTATTTATAATAGGCGGCAAAGGCATACTTATGAAACCCACTCAAGAAAAGAACGACAAAAAAGCGCTTTATATCGATCTGAGTCTGGGCACTCCGACAGATAAGGAAAAGCATTTTGCGCCCTACAAAGCGATATTCGAATCCCAAGGTTATAAGCCCGACAATATTTTTGCGCGCTATTCGCAAAACACCCTGCGAACTATCGGCGGTCAGGCGATGAGTCAGCTAGGTATCGTTATCTTCAATGACAGGAATGACCAACATCATGAAACCAGATCCATCCGCAAAATACTGCTCAAAAGAATACCTTCGCTGCCCTATCTGGTTATCGGCCACAGCAGTATCGAAGGCTCGCACGATATACACGTAGAAAGTAAAAAACCGTTCACCGAAGAAGAGATCAAAAAACATATTCAGGCCGCGTTGCAGAAGTTCGGCCATACAGAAAGCAGCCATAAGGACATGGCCCGGCAAATGGGCACAAAAAAAGCCTTGGTCATTGTAAATCCCAGGTCGATTTATCATACGGAATTGAAGGACGGGCTATCAAAAGCCGGGTTTAATAGTGCTAACGTTACCTTGCTTCATCTAAATGCGAGCAGCATTATTGCGAGTGCGGTGGCGGCGGTGAACGAAGCGATTGATACACATAAGCCCGATGTGCTGTTATTGCATGGCCAGCTCGAAGTGCTCAAAGCCGTACACCGGGCGCATCCGAAGTTGCCGATCATGGCTTTGATGCACGATACGATCAATACCGCGCCTTACGATACTGCCAAACG
This sequence comes from Alphaproteobacteria bacterium, assembly GCA_013289445.1. The sequence continues at coordinate 15,921 of JABCZZ010000004.1, read as the reverse complement.
CAAGGGTACAGTAGGCGGTACGCTTGTCATGGATAATTCCTGTGCTGCACGGCTTGCCAGCGCGCTTCCGGCACTAACACTTGCGTCTGAGCAAGCACGACCGGATAAAAACTTCAGGCAGTAAATGTAGCGGCTCAGCCATGCTTAGGCTGCTTTTTCTTTCTGCAGCTTCTTTGCATGTTTTATGGCCGCGTCAATGAACGACGCAAATAAAGGATGCGGCGCGAAGGGGCGCGACTTGAGTTCGGGATGGAACTGCACCGCCACAAACCACGGATGATCTTTGAGTTCGACCATCTCCGGCAGATTGCCCGAGGGCGAAAGCCCGCTGATTTTTAATCCGGCTTTTTCCAGATCATCTTTATAGGCGATGTTGAGCTCGTAGCGATGGCGATGACGCTCGCTGATATGGTTTTTGCCGTAGATTTTGGAGACGAGACTGCCCTGTACTATGTTGCAGTCATAAGCGCCAAGGCGCATGGTGCCCCCCAGATCATCGGCGTGGCCGCGCTTTTCAACGGTATCGCCTTTTTTCCATTCAGTCATCAGACCGATGATCGAGCCACGCTTGTCATGGCCTTTATATTCGCCGAATTCGGAAGAGGTGGCATCTTTGATGCCCAGTACATGGCGCGCGAATTCGATGGTGGCGACCTGCATGCCGAAGCAGATGCCGAAATAAGGAATATTGTTTTCGCGCGCATAGGTGATGGCCGCGATTTTGCCTTCGACACCGCGCTCGCCAAATCCACCCGGCACCAAAATGGCATCGACATCCTTGAGTTTCTTGGCGACGTCATGTTTCTCAAAGCCCTTGGCGTCAATCCAATGCTGATTCACGCGCACGTTATGGGCAATGCCCGCATGGTCAAGCGCTTCATTGAGCGATTTATAGGCGTCACCCATGCCGGTGTATTTGCCGACGATGGCGACGGTCACTTCACCCTTGGGATCTTCAAAGCGGCTGATGATCTGTTTCCACTGTTTCATGTCGGGCGCGTCCGACTCCATGCCGAAATGCTTGAGTACGCGCGCATCCAGACCTTCCTTATGATAGGCAAGCGGCACCTGATAGATCGATTTGGCATCGAGCGCCTGGAACACGGCATCTTCCGAGATATTGCAGAACAGCGCGACCTTCTTGCGTTCTTCAATGGGAATTTCGCGTTCGGCGCGGCACAGCAGTATGTCGGGCTGAATGCCGATGGAGCGCAGTTCCTTCACCGAATGCTGCGTTGGCTTGGTCTTGAGTTCTTTGGCGGCGGCGATATAGGGCACCAGCGTGAGATGCATATAGAGTACACGGCCATGGCCCATCGTGTAGCCCAGCTGGCGGATAGCTTCGAAGAAAGGCAGACCTTCAATGTCGCCGACCGTGCCGCCGATTTCGCAGAGCACGAAATCTTCCTTGTCGGTGTCGCGGACGATAAATTCCTTGATGAGATCGGTCACGTGCGGAATCACCTGCACCGTGCCGCCCAGATAATCGCCTTTGCGCTCTTTGGCGAGCAGCGTTGAATAAATACGTCCGGCGGTGACGTTGTCGCTTTTCTTGGCGTCGACTCCGGTGAAGCGCTCGTAATGCCCCAGATCGAGATCGGTCTCGGCGCCGTCCTCGGTGACGAACACTTCGCCGTGCTGGTTCGGGTTCATTGTACCCGGGTCGATATTGAGATAGGGGTCGAGCTTGCGCATGCGCACTTTAAAGCCGCGTTCCTGCAGCAAAGCCGCGAGACTGGCTGATGCGAGTCCCTTACCCAGCGAAGACACCACCCCACCTGTGATAAAGATGAAGCGTGGCTTGGTGGGTTTAGCGTTCATATTACTCCGGTCGGGGTACGCTGGGTTTTGCAGGTTCGGGGGCGGCGGGTTTTGTGGTCGGGCTTGCCGGCGCCGTAGCGGCAGGTGCCGTTGTTTCCACGGAATCCATGATGGAGCTGTTATTGATCGTATGCATGTGCGAGCTTAAAATGCCCAGTACAAGGCTGGTCAGAATAAAGAGTGTGGCAAGCACCGCCGTGGCGCGTGTGACAAAAGTGGCTGCGGCGCGGCCTGACATGAAGCTGGTGGACGAGCTGCTTGATAAGCCCATGCCATCCCCGGCGTTGCGCTGCACCAGGATGATGCCGATAAGCGCAATCGTGACCATTACATGAATAACTAACAACACCGGGTACATATCGCTTCCTTATATTTCTCCTGCTGCGGCAACGATGGAACAAAATTCTTCGGGGTTAAGACTGGCAACGCCTACCAGCACGCCGTCCACACCCTCTGCCGTCAGAATCTCGCGTGCGCTGGCCGCTTTTACCGATCCGCCGTAAAGAATGGCCGTACGCGCCCCTGATGTACCATAGTCAAGCAGGGAGGCAATAGTTTTATGCACCTGTGAAATCTCTTTTGGCGTGGGTGTCTTTCCCGACCCTATTGCCCAGACGGGTTCGTAGGCAATCATATAAGTATCTGAATGTACAAGGGTAGGGACGGATTTCTTTACCTGCGACGTGATGACATCGAGAAAAATTCCGGTCTGCCGATCAACCCGGTTTTCGCCTATGCAAATCACTGGCACCAGCCCTGCATCCATTGCCGCCTGCGCCTTGGCTTTCACCAGCGCATCATTCTCTTCATGCAGCGTTCTTCGTTCAGAATGCCCCACCAGCACATAATGGCAACCCGCGTCTTTGAGCATGAGAGCGCTGACTTCGCCGGTGAATGCTCCCACTTTCTCGTTACTGCAGTCCTGCGCGCCCAGCTTAACCTTAGAGTTTTTGACAGCGGAGGCGGCCATGTGAAGCGCGGTAAAAGGCGGAAAAATAGCTACTTCCACCGATGCGGGCGCAGAGAATCCGGCGATTTTCGTGGCAAGCGTGCGTGCCTCAGCCTGAAGGCTGTGCATTTTCCAATTGCCGAGTATGTATTTTCCAGTCACAGCCCCATTAGTAAATAACCCTTTGAAAAAAGCAACCTGTGGTGTAAACCGCTCTGATAATTCACAAGAATTGGCTTCTGCAATGTTGAGTACGCTACGCGAATCCGCCCACGGCTTTTTTGCCAAGATGCTTATGTTGCTTCTGGTGTTGAGTTTCGGCATCTGGGGTATTGGCGATATTTTTCGCCAGGGCGGCGGCGCAAACACGGTCGCGACCGTAGGCTCGACTTCTATCAGCCAGAGGGAATATCAGGTGGCGCTTCACCGGCGACAGGAGGAGCTGCGCCAGGCGATGGGCGCCAGTTACAAGCCGGAGATGCTGGAAAAGCTAGGGATCGAAAGCATCATTATTGACGGGCTCATCAGCGATGTGCTGGCAGAAAAAGAAGCCACCGCACTTGGCATCGTCGTGGGTGACAAGGAAATACGTCAGGCTATAGCAAGCGATCCTAATTTCGCCGATCGTGACGGCCGTTTTGATAAATCGATTTTTTTGTCGGTGCTCAACAACAATAATATGAGCGAGCAGCAATATGTCAGCGGGTTGCGCGCCGCCGTGACCAAGAAACTGCTCAAGGATGCCATACTCAACGGCGTGGAAGTGCCCGATGAGCTCGCGCGCGCGCTTTACCGCTCACGCCAGGAACAACGTACGGCAAATCTGTATGTGCTGACAGCATCGGCCATCAAGCAAGTGCCGCAAGCCACGGAAAAGGACATTGATACCTATTATGCAAATCATCCCGAACAATTCTCGGCGCCGGAAATCCGCACGGTGAGCTATGTCGTTCTTAAGCCCGCCGACATTTCTTCAAAAATTGCCGTATCCGAAGATGAAATCAAACATGCCTACGAGGATCGCAAGCAGGAATTCCAGGAGCAGCATCGCACGCTGGAACAGGCGCATGCAGAAATTGCCAAGGATCTGACGAGCAAGGCAGCGCAGGAGACGCTCTATAAATTTGTCGGCGATCTCGAAGACCTGCTGGGCGGTGGTGCAACACTTGAATCCGCTGCCGATAAAATCGGCCAGAAAGTGCAAACATTTGGGCCGGTAACGCATGAAGGCCTGAGCGCGGATGGCAAGAAGCTCACGGTTCCGCCCTATGATAATTTTATCAACGTTGCCTTCAGCACTGCTGAAAAAGATCATTCACAGTCGGTGCAGACCTCCGACGGTTCTTATTACCTGCTGTATGTCGATAAGGTGATCCCCGAGCATGTGCGCCCTCTTTCAGAGGTGAAGGCGAAGGCGACCGCCGCCTGGGAAGCACAGAAAAAGCATGAAATGCTGCAAGCGCTTGCCGACGCTGTCTCAAGGGATATCGTGGCGGGTAAATCGCCTGCCGAGGCTTTGGCCAAGCACGGAGCGCCGGTGTCCGCCGTTTCTTCGGGAAAAATCACGCGAGGCACCGAAGTGCTGGGTGAAGGCCCGCTCGCCAAACATGCATTGCCACAGTCATTGGTCGGCGAACTCTTCAGTCTTCATGCGGGGGCCAGCACGCATGCCCATCCTGCCGAGGACGGCAGCTATATGATCGCCACATTGCAACAAGTGACCCCGGCACCCGCGATTAAAGCGTCAGACGCGGTGTCTACCGATGCGCTCAATACTATCCAGCAGGAACTCAGGGAGACGATTGCGCGTGAACGGATGCAGCAGTATCTCGTATACCTGAGCAACAAATACAGCGTCACGCGTTCGCTTGTTTCCCACAGCAAGGATGAGGAAGGCAGCGAATAACGCCTCGTAATCCATGTCCCTTGCCCTTACTCCTACCTTTCAGGATTTCAGCGTGGCTTTTGGCAAGGACACGCCGCAGCTTTTAAGTGCCACGCTCCTGGCCGATCTGGAAACGCCGGTCTCCGCCATGCTCAAATTGCTGCATGAAGGCGAGCCTTCGTTCCTGCTCGAATCGGTGCAGGGCGGAGAGACGCGCGGACGTTATTCGATCATTGGGCTGCTGCCTGATCTCATCTGGAGATGCAAAGGGCCCAAAGCAGAGATCAATCGCAAGGGCACGTTGCTGGACGCAGACTTCCTGCCCATCGAAGAGGGAAGTCTTGCTTCTCTTAAGGCGCTGGTGCGCGACTGCCGTATGCAGATCCCAGCCACGCTGCCGCCGATGGCAGCGGGGCTCATCGGCTATATGGGGTATGACATGGTCAAGCTCATGGAAAAACTGCCGGACGAAAATCCCGACAGTATCGGCATTCCCGATGTCTGTTTCATGCGCCCGCGTGTGATGGTGATTTTCGATTCGGTCAAAGGCATCATCCATATCACTGCACCGCTATGGAAAGATCAGGGATTCAGGGATGCGAAGGCGGCATATGACGCTGCCAGCGGGTTGATAGTAACCATCGCCGATCAGCTTGCCCGGCCGCTGGCACAGAGCAAACCCGTGGCGCCCACCTCACTGGCCTTTGTGTCCAACACCACGAAACAGCAATACCATGCGATGGTGAAGCGCGCGAAAGAGTACATCGTCGCGGGGGATATTTTTCAGGTCGTCCCCTCGCAGCGGTTTTCCGCACCGTTCACCCTGCCGCATTTCGCGCTCTACCGCTCACTGCGCCATCTCAACCCGTCGCCATTCCTGTTTTATCTGAACTTCGGCCCCTATTCGCTGGTGGGTTCAAGCCCGGAGATTCTGGTGAGGCTGAGGGACGGCACCGTCACCGTGCGCCCGATCGCTGGCACACGTGCACGCGGCGCCACGCCTGCCGAAGATGAGGCGCTTGCAAACGATCTGCTGACCGATCCCAAGGAGATCGCCGAGCACCTGATGCTGCTCGATCTGGGCCGCAACGATGTCGGCCGCATCGCCGAAACCGGTAGTGTCAAAGTCACCGAGCGCATGGTCATCGAGAAATATTCGCATGTGATGCACATCGTCTCCAACGTCGAGGGCAGACTCGATAGGAAATATGACGCCATCGATGCGCTGATCGCGGGCTTCCCTGCGGGTACCGTGAGCGGTGCGCCGAAGATCCGCGCGATGGAAATCATCGACGAGCTTGAGAAAGAACGCCGCAGTTTCTACGCCGGCTGCGTCGGCTATTTTTCGGCGGGCGGCAGCATGGACACCTGCATCACGCTGCGCACCGGCCTCATTAAGGATGGCACACTATATGTGCAGGCGGGCGGGGGCGTGGTCGCGGATTCTGATGCCGAAGCTGAGTACCAGGAATCCTGCAACAAGGCCAAGGCGCTCATGCGCGCGGCGGAGCAAGCCGCCAAGTTCGCATGAAGGGGCGCGCACGCCTCGCCCTATTATCGCTGCTGCTTGCGGTAACGGTTATCTATGACGTGGTGGCGTATTGGGGTGACGACATTCGTGACGCGTTTGACAGCCGCCCCGCGCTTACCATCCTTTTCATTGGCAACAGCCGTACCTACGAAAATAATATGCCGCGCATGCTGCGCGAAATTGCTGACTCCGCAGGCAACAGGCAGCGTTATGCCATCACCATGCACGCCATCGGCGGTGTTTCCTTCGAGGATCACTGGAATAACGCGGAGGTTCATGCGCTCCTTGGCCACAAATGGGACTATGTGGTGTTTCAGGGCCGAAGCAACGAGCAGATAACAGCAAACGCCAACGCAAGTTTTCTTGAGTACGGCGGCAAGCTCATCGAACTGGCGAAGCTCAATCATTCGGTGCCCGTACTGTTCGTCACCTGGCGCTATGCGGATGCCGACAATACGTATTTTTATTTTCCGGCGTTCAAGCATGAGATGCACGACCTTATTCAGGCCAATTACCTGAAACTTGCGAATGCCACAGGCGCGCAGGTGGTCAATGTGGGCAAAGCATGGGCGGACATCGAGCGACAGTCGCCGGGATTCTCGTTGTATAAAGACACCAACCATCCCTCCGTTTACGGAAGCTATCTCTCGGCACTGATGATTTACGAGCATTTCTCCGGCGATGATCTGGCCAGGGTGACTTTTGTCCCCAAGGGTATCAGCCCCAAGGATGCGGATTTTCTCAAGCTGATCGCGCAAAAAGAGCGGTTTTACTGAGCGCGGGCTGTTGACCCTGATAGCGCATGACGCTAAACTCATCGGCTTAAACTATTGCTTAATGGACATTTCGTGGCGATTTTACTGCTCGATAATTACGACAGCTTTACCTACAACCTGCTGCACTACCTAAGTGAGCTCGGCAAGGAAGTAAAAGTTATTCGCAACGACGCCGTCTCTGTAAAAGACGTGCTTGCGATGAAGCCCGAAGCCATCGTCATTTCACCGGGTCCGGGCACACCGGACGAGTCGGGCATCTGCCTTGCACTCGTCAAAGAAGCCGCTGGCAAGATTCCTGTGCTAGGCGTTTGCCTGGGGCACCAGACCATCGGCCAGGTCTTCGGTGGCAAGGTTATCCGCGCGGCCAAGCCGATGCACGGCAAGGTAAGCGCCATCAGCCACACCGGCAAGGGGGTGTTCAAGGGATTGCCGAGCCCGTTTGCAGCTACGCGTTATCATTCGTTGATTGTTGAGAAATCTTCACTGCCTTCCATACTTGAGATCACGGCGCAAACGGATGACGGCATCATCATGGGCCTTGCGCACAAAGCACAAAAGATTCACGGCGTGCAGTTTCATCCTGAAAGCATTGCCTCAGAACACGGTCACCAGTTGCTTAAAAATTTCATCGGTTTGCTATGATCAATGAAATCCAGCGCCTCATCGATCG
>JABCZZ010000004.1:0-8279 GCA_013289445.1 Alphaproteobacteria bacterium | reverse complement strand
CATCTCGACCGCGAACAAGCCATCCGTGCGTTTCAGATCATGATGATGGGCGGGGCCACTCCGGCGCAGATGGCGTCGTTGCTCACGGCGCTGCGCATCAAAGGCGAGACCACTGAAGAAATTATCGGCGCGGCGCTCACCATGCGCGCCAAGATGGACACGTTGCGTGCGCCCGAAGGCGCCATTGATGTATGCGGCACCGGAGGCGACGCCAAAAATAAAAATGTCGGCGGCACGTTTAATATCTCGACCGCCGTGGCACTGGTGGTGGCGGCTTGCGGCGTGCCGGTGGTTAAGCATGGCAATAAATCCGTCTCCTCGCTGAGCGGCTCGGCGGATGTGCTTTTAGCACTCGGTGTCAATATTCAGGCCGATAAAAATAAAATGCAGACAGCGCTCGATCAGGCGGGCATCTGCTTCATGCTTGCACCGCTTTATCACAAGGCAACGCGCCATGTCGCTCCCGTGCGCCAGGAACTAGGCATGCGCACGATATTCAATCTGCTGGGCCCGATAGTCAATCCGGCAAGTCCCAAGCGCCAGCTGATGGGCGTGTATGATAAGGCGCTCCTTGAGCCTATCGCCAAGGTGCTCAAGGAACTGGGCAGTGAATGCGCCTGGGTGGTGCATGGTGCCGACGGTATGGACGAGCTTACCACCACGGATCTGTCGCATGTCGCCCAACTGAAGGGCGGTGAAATCACGCTGTTTGATGTCGCGCCCGAAGAGGCAGGGCTTGAGCGGGTGGAGCCCCTCATGCTGATAGGTAAAGACCCGGCAGGCAATGCCAAGGAATTGGGCTTGCTGCTGCATGGCAAGATTTCGCCTTACCGCGATATCGTGCTGCTCAATGCGGCGGCGGCATTGGTGGTGGCAGACAAGGCGCCTGCGTTGAAAGAGGCAGTAGCGCTTGCGGCACTCGCTATTGACGAAGGCCGCGCCAAGGAAACACTCGCCAAACTCGTCTTCATCACGAACGCCCCATGAGCAACATGCTTTCTACTATTATAAATGCCAAGCAGGCGCATATTGCCGCGCAAAAGTCGGCGCATTCGCAAACTGCGCTGGCCGCGATCGTCAAACATTCTCCGCCGCCACGCGGATTCAGCGAAGCGCTGCTGAAACCTAAAATCGGACTCATTGCCGAAATCAAAAAAGCATCGCCCAGCCGCGGCGTCATCCGTGCCGACTTTGATGCGGTGGAACTTGCCGTCGCCTATCAGAATGGCGGTGCGGCCTGCCTTTCGGTGCTGACAGACGTGCCGTATTTTCAGGGAGATGACAGTTATCTCGCCGCTGCGCGCAATGCCACCAAGCTGCCGGTGCTGCGCAAGGACTTCATGATCGATCCCTATCAGATTCTTGAATCGCGTGCGCTCGGTGCCGATTGCGTATTGCTCATCATGGCGGCGCTCTCTGACGCGCAGGCGGGCGAACTCGAACAGGCGGCTCTGGCGCTTGGCATGGACGTGCTTATCGAAGTGCATGACGAAGAGGAACTTTCGCGGGCGCTGTCGTGCCTTGCCTCACCGCTCATTGGTATCAATAACCGCAATCTTAAAACACTGGAAGTCGATCTGGCCAATAGCGAACGCCTCGCCAAGCATATTCCCAAGGAACGCAAGGTCATCTGTGAAAGCGGCATTCACAGCCATCCGGACATTAAACGCATGCAACGTGCTGGAATTAATCGTTTTCTCGTCGGTGAATCACTGATGCGACAAAATGACATAACTCAGGCGACCAAGAAGCTGCTAGGACTGCGCAAATGAGCGCCATACCCACAGCCATACCGCTCGAAGACCTCATAGCAATCCTCTGGTTCCTGTTGTGCTGGAGAGGCTACGCGCTGTTTGCCGAGCGTAAAAGCAAGCGCAAGAACAGCCTGCTCGTGTCCATCAATGCATTCCGCCTCAACTGGATGCGCCAGATGTTAAGGCGTGAAAACCGCATGATGGATTCGACACTGATCGGCAACCTCGTGCGCAGCATTTCATTTTTTGCCAGCACCACCATCTTCATCGTGCTGGGACTATTTACGTTGCTTAAATACCGTGAAGAGGCATCCGACATTCTCACCACCATTCCCTGGTGCACCCCGATAACGCCGGTGCTGTGGGAAGCGCGCATCTTCCTGTTGATGGTGATTTTCGTCTATTCGTTCTTCAAATACACCTGGTCGCTGAGGCAATATAATTATGTCTGTGCGGTGGTCGGCGCTGCCCCGTTTCATAATGAGCATACTGCCACTTTTGAGAAATATGCGCATAACGCCGCCGCGCTTATCAGCAATGCCGCGCGCCACTTCAACTTCGGCCTGCGCGGGTATTATTTTGGCTTGGCTGCGCTCTCCTGGTTCATCAACGCCTATGCGTTCATGGCCGCCACAACGTGGGTGGTGTGGGTGCTGTATCGCCGTGAATTCCGTTCGCTGGCACTGCAATATCTCGACCCCGAGATTTTTTCCGCCAGGGACTAATCACGGCTCGTTTTCATTTTCTATGCCTAGCATGGCCCAGGGCCGCTTGCCCTGCGCTTGCGCTACTTTGCGCGTGATGACGTGGCCGTCTTTGAATTGCAGCGTCATGCCACCACTGTCATGCAATTCGGTTTGATCGATAACGATGGCGGCTTTGCAGCTGTCCTTCGCCACTTTCTGCGGCAGAATAACGATGTCAGCCATATGGCAGTCTTCGGACAAGGCTTCGGGACGTTTGAGCACGGCGAGTGTGTGAGTCTTTAGCGTGACGATGCAGCCCAGTCTGTCACAGCTGGTGGGAGTATCTTGCGGGTTCTCAAAATCCTGTTCGATAGATGCACGCGACCATTGCTGCGCGCCGACGCTGGTGGCACGCCCGCGTACCATGGCAAGCTGCCCGTCATCGGTGCGCACGGCGACGCGTTTGCCATCGTCACTGATGAACACATCGGCAGGAACATAGAAAAAAGCCGTAGAAAATCCTGCCAGCGCAAAAAACATTCCACACCAGCGCAGCCGGGTCTTGAAGAAATACATCCAGACGATGCCCAGCACCAGCAGGGCAAAACCGTCGTCCGTAGGGCCTGGCAGGATCCACATGGCATGCGGCATGCGCGCCACCCAATGGGCGATGGCAAGCAACAAATCAACGCCATATTGCATAGGCGTGAACGCAATCCATGCGAGATGAAAAGGCAGCAGAAGCACGCCTGCGATGACCAGCGGCATGAGAATAAAAGATACCAGCGGTTCGGCGATGGTATTAGCAAGCAGGCTGTAGCTTGAGAACTGATTGAAATGATAGATGATGAACGGATCGGTAGCGAGCCATGCGACAAGCGAAGCGCCCATCACGGCCGAGAAATACAGCACGATGCTGCCTAACCCGAACCCTGCGCGTTTGGGGCTGCGCGCCAGCCAGCCGCTCCCCCATTCATACGACGCGATGAGTGCACCGGCAGCGGAAAAAGAAAGTTGGAAGCTTGCGGTAAGCACGGCTTCGGGTTCATAGAGCAGAATGCAGAATGCAGAATGCAGCGAAGGCGAGCGAGCGCATCGGCATCGGATCGCGATCAAGCAGGATGGCAATAAAGATGAGTGATACCATGAAGAATGCGCGCTCTGCTGACACCGGCGTGCCCGAAACGCGCAGGTAAATATAGCTGGCAATGAGCGCAAGCAACGCTGCCCATTTCTTGATCGGATAGCGCAGTGCAACCCACGGGATCGCAGCAAGCAGCAGACGCAGGCTGAAAAAGGCGAGTCCCGCCACCACGGAGAGGTTCATGCCAGAAACGGCGAGCAGGTGATAAAGGCCCGAGATACGCATGTTGTTATTGATTTCGTCGGGAATGGTGGTGGTCTCGCCCGTGACAAAAGCCGCTGCCACCGCGCCCGCCGGTTCGTGGAAATAAGAGCGTATGGATTCAGTAAGGCGGTGGCGGAAATCGGAAAACCACAGATCGAAATGACGCTCGCCCGAAGCCTCAAGGGGCGTGATATCGATGGGTGCCATGCCATATCCCGTGGCACCGATTTCACGGAAATAAAAATAGCGGCTGAAATCATAACCGCCGGGCATGGCTTCGGAAGGCGGCGGGAACAGGCCTGCGCGCAACGAAATCACCTGGCCGGTAATAAGATCGGGATTATAACTTTTAAGCGTCAGCGTGATGCGTGCGGGGGTTTTTTCTTTAGGCAGCGCGTCGATGCGCACATCTTCAAGCAGCAGCTTGCTGCCGCCGGGCTTGGGATCGATCTCGCTGATGTGTCCGGTGACATGCGTAAAAGCGATAGGCTCTTTAAGCGTGATGACATTGACATGCCAGGTGCGCCATTGCGCCAGCATGATCCCCAGTGCCACCAGCGCGAATGCCAACAGGCAATAACGCAGCGCGGGGCGGCTTAAGAAAAGCCATGAAGCGGCAAGCGATGCAAAGAACAAAACAGCGCCAAGCCAGACGGGCGGCTCACTTAGCTGGTGAAAATACCATGCGACGCCAAAAGACATGAGCACGGGCACAAAAAGAATGGTGCGGTCACTCTCAGCGGCCAGAATCGCGCGGATTTTGTTGTATAATGACGTGAGCATACGTATAACAGGCCCAATTTCACCCCATAATGGGCAAGTTATGAGTGTTGTCACGCGTTTTGCGCCTTCCCCTACCGGCTTCCTGCATATCGGCGGCGCACGCACGGCATTATTCTGCTGGCTGTTTTCCCGCCGCCATAACGGCAAATTCATGCTGCGCATCGAGGATACTGACCGCGAACGTTCGACGCAGGCGGCGACCGATGCGATTGTCGATGGACTCAACTGGCTTGGGCTGAAATGGGACGGTGAGGTAGTACATCAGTTTTCGCGGGCGGCGCGCCATGCGCAAGTTGCGCAGGAGATGCTCAGGGCAGGCAAGGCATTTGAATGTTACACGACGCCTAAGGAACTCGAAGAATTCCGTGCCAAGAATCCCGGTGCCAAATTCCGCAGTCCCTGGCGCGATGGTGGCACGCCGCCCGCAGGGATAAAGCCAGCTATCCGTCTTAAGGCGCCGCTGGAAGGCGAGACGGTGATTGAAGACAAGGTGCAGGGCAGGGTGGTGGTGAAGAACAGCGAGCTTGATGATATGATCATGCTGCGGTCCGATGGTAATCCTACCTATATGATTGCGGTCGTGGTCGATGATCATGATATGGGCGTCACCCATGTCATCCGCGGTGACGATCATTTTACCAATACGTTTCGCCAGAAACTAATTTACGAGGCGATGGGGTGGGCCATTCCCGAGTTTGCGCATATCCCGCTCATCCACGGGCCGGACGGCGCCAAGCTTTCCAAGCGTCACGGTGCGCTGGGTGTAGATGCCTACCGCGACATGGGCTATCTGCCAGCCGCATTACGCAATTACCTGCTCAGGCTCGGCTGGTCGCATGGGGATGATGAAATCATCAGCACCAAACAGGCGATCGAGTGGTTCAATTTAGAGGGCATCGGCAAGTCGCCCTCGCGCTTTGATTTTGCCAAGCTGGAAAATCTGAATGGCGTTTATATCCGTGAAGCCGATAACGCAGCACTTGCCGACCTCATCCTGCCGATGATTCAAAAAAAATACCCGGGCGCCAATGCGGCACTAAAGCCACGCCTGCTTGGCGGCATGAACGGCCTCAAGCAGCGTGCCAAGACATTGGTGGAACTTGCTGATAATGCAGCATTCTATCTCATGTCGCGCCCCATTGTACTGAGCGACAAAGCCAGGGCATTATTAAGCGAAAAAGGTAAAGCCACCCTTGCAGCGCTTCTGCCGCAATATCAGGCACTTGCAGAATGGACAGAAACACCACTCCAGGAGATCGCAAAACATTATGGCGAAGCTCAGCAAATGAAGCTTGGTGATGTAGCCCAGCCCTTGCGCGCTGCGCTTTCAGGCAGTAATATTTCGCCCAGTGTTTTTGAGGTGATGGTGGTGCTCGGTAAGGAAGAATCACTGGCACGAATCAAGGACGTTTGCTAATATATTAGAATATTTCTAAAGTAAAAATTATGGCACTTTTACCCATCGTTATCGCGCCCGATCCGGTTCTCAAGAAAAAATCCACTGCTGTCGATAAAGTGGACGACGCGGTACGCACGACACTGGAGGATATGCTTGAGACGATGTACGGCGAAGGCGGCATCGGCCTTGCTGCCGTGCAGGTGGGCATTTTAAAACGCATGATCGTGATTGACGTCAGCTGGCGCGATGAGGACAGCGCATCGCGTAAGCCGCTCAAGCTCATCAATGCCGAGATCGTGAAGGACTCCGAGGAAGAATCGAGCTACAATGAAGGCTGTCTCTCGTTTCCCGATCATTATTCCGAAGTGATTCGCCCCACGGAAGTGACGGTAAGTTATCTCGACGAGCAGGGCAAAAAACAAGAGCTACATGCGATCGGACTGCTCGCCACCTGCATCCAGCATGAGATCGATCATACCAATGGCATCACCTTTGTTGATCATATTTCGCGCCTTAAACGCGACATGATTATCAAGAAGCTGGTGAAGGCTAAAGAGCGCGGAGAATTCGATCACGATCACCACCATGTTCACGGCGAACATTGCAATCATTAATAATTATACTTGCGTACAATTATAAAATGATTATGATCAGGGGCTTAAAGCGCCCTTAAAAATAAGAAAATTATGTTACCCGCGATAAGGCGAGTGGAGTCGCAGAAACTCTACGCAAAATTTGGTGGCCCGCTGCTTCTGGCGGTAAGTATTTTCTACCTCACGTTTCACTCCCTTGCCGGCGAACGCGGCGTGTATGCTCTGCTTAAAGAAGAGCGCAAACTCGAAATCCTCACTGCTGATCTCAAACAGACCGAAGCCGAGCGCAAAGACATCGAGCACCGCGTAAGGCTGCTCAGCTCAGGTTCACTTGATCTCGATTTGCTCGATGAGCAGTCGCGCAGTATCCTGGGCGTATCAGGCGAGAGTGAACTGGTGATTCCGATGCATACGGAAGAGACGTCCGGCCCACACGCCAACTGAGAAAGGGAGCGACTATGAAACTATCACTGCAGCATTGCCTGTTGCTGGCCATTCCTATTATTTTTATGGCATGGCTGATGTCGTATCTGTCGGATAGGGAAGATCATTTCAATACACGGATGGACAAAGACATTAAGTCCTTTGCCGAACAGGCAGTGGCCAAGCATATGGACAAGGATCAGGCCGCTCTTATCCAGTCTACCTTGCTGGATATCAAACATGATGTAAGTTCCTATGTATGGCACTCGGCCAATATGATTATTTACGGCATATGTATTATGCTGATCCCGCTGATATGCTTTTTTACCTGGAACAGGCCAAAGCCGCCTTCGACATAGCGATTATTGTGCGTTCAGCAGACACTGATGCATTTGGCCTGTTGGCGATATGACATCATTCAATACGGCCCTTCTGGACATGACGAATGCCGACAGTCTGCGGCTGATGCCTCCAACACGGGACGCCTGATCTTCCGTCGCGGCAAACGTAATGAGCCGCCCCTGGCTTTTGCCGCACTCTATCAGTTGATCTATAGCGGTGAGTGACGCGACGGTGCGGATGAACACTACCGACTGCACCGTGTC
Organism: Alphaproteobacteria bacterium; assembly: GCA_013289445.1. The sequence goes on along the minus strand of JABCZZ010000004.1, from coordinate 688 downwards.
GAACAGGCCTGCGGTTTTCATGGTATCGAGCATGTGAAGAAACGTTTTTGCATCATGGTGAAAGTAAAATCGCCTGAAAGCCAATTGCGTATGATAGAGCGGCATCAACGCAAAGGCGGAGACATCCTGCGCCGCGCTATCAGCGCCAGCGCGTGCATTGAAGAAATAATCGTAGACGTTCTTGTCCTGCGGCTGCAGCAGATAGGCATCGGAGCGTTCGCTGATAACCAGGCTGCCGGCATCAAGATGCAAGACGTAATCATTGAGCGCTTCCCATTGTTTCTGTGTGAGGGTGTATTCTGAAATATCGGCAAAACGCAGCTGCGGATTATATAGCAGGAAGCCAATAATAACGAAGGCGCAGAGGAAAAGTTCCGGATGCGGCTTCGTAGCCATTTGCTTGCACCACCACGCGCTTGTAGTCAGATAGAGAGAGGCTGTGGCCCAGCCTGACAGCGTGATAATAAAAGGAAAAGACCATAAATCACGTCTGCCGGTGAAGGGATATACGCCACAGGCGGCGAGTAAAATGCCCAGGATAAGCGAGGCGCCTGACAGCAGAAGAAAATAATCGCGCGTTTTTACCAAATGTTTGACAAAAAAGGGCAACAGCGCGAGTCCCAGGAAGGCAAAATCCGGATGTGGCATCTGGTAAAAGAAAGTGTTCAATGCATGCATCAGACCTGCT
>JABCZZ010000003.1 GCA_013289445.1 Alphaproteobacteria bacterium | reverse complement strand
CGAGCTGGCGTTTCGTGTCATGCAGCCCTTTATCGGCGACGCGGTGCCTGAAAAAGATTTAAAGAAGCTGATCGAGGCATCGTATAAAGATTTTCGCGATGAGAAAATCGCTCCGCTCAAAAAACTGGGCAACAACGAATATCTGCTTGAGCTTTTTCATGGGCCGACCCTCGCCTTTAAGGATTTTGCGCTGCAGTTCTTAGGCCGCCTGCTCGAATATTTTCTTGATCGCAAACACCAGGAACTCACTATCATCGGCGCCACCTCGGGCGATACGGGATCGGCCGCCATTGAAGGCTGCCGCGGGCGCAAGCACATGCGCATTTTTATTTTGCATCCCAAGGATCGTGTCTCCGATGTGCAACGCCGCCAGATGACAACCGTGGATGACCGCAAAGTGCATAATCTTGCAGTGGAAGGTACGTTTGACGACTGCCAGGACATCGTGAAGTCGCTGTTCGCCGACAAGACGTTCCGTGAAAAGCAAAAACTCACCGCCGTCAACTCCATCAATTGGGCTCGCATACTTGCTCAGATCGTTTATTATTTTTATGCTGCCGCGGCGCTGGACGCACCCAAACAGCGTGTAAGTTTTGCCGTGCCCACCGGCAATTTCGGCGATATCTATGCCGGCTATATCGCAAGCCGGATGGGTCTGCCTGTTGAGAAGCTCATCATCGCCACCAATCACAATGACATTCTGGCGCGCTGCCTGAAGACCGGCGTCTACGGCATGCAGGGCGTGACACCTACGTTAAGTCCGAGCATGGACATCCAGATCTCGAGCAATTTCGAGCGCGTGCTGTTTGATGCTTACGGCAGAAATGCCGGCGCGATTAAACAGCTGATGGACGATCTCAGGCGCGATAAAAAAATGACGCTCTCGCCAGAAGCATTACACATGCTTAGAAAACATTTTGTTGCGGGCAGCGCCGATGACCATGCCACACTTGCCACTATCGATGCAGTATATAAAACGAACAAGGAGCTGCTTGATCCGCACACGGCAGTGGGCGTCAGCGTCGGCCGCGTACTGCATAAAGATGCCTCCGTGCCGCTGGTGGTGCTTGCCACCGCCCATCCGGCCAAATTTCCCGATGCCGTTAAACAAGCCACCCGAGTGTATCCCAAACTTCCCGACCATCTGGGCAGCCTGATGACCGACCCAGAATATATGCAAGTATTTCCGGCAAGCGCGTCAGTGATCAAATCCTTCATTGAAAGTCAGGCATGACCTACACGCTTAGCACCCTGCCCAATCACCTGCGCGTGGCCACGGAAACGCTGCCGGGCATGGAATCGGTGACGGTCGCAGTCACCGTGGATGTGGGAGCCCGTTTTGAAAAAGAAAATGAAGGCGGACTTTCGCATCTGCTTGAACATATGGCGTTTAAGGGCACCAAGCGGCGCACCGCGCTGGCGATTGCACAGGAAATGGACATGGTCGGCGGGGGCATGAACGCCTACACCTCGCTGGAGAACACGGTCTATTACGTGCGAGTGCTTAAGGAAGATCTGCCGCTCGCGGTCGATATGCTGGCCGATATTTTGCAGCACTCCACGTTTGACGCCGAAGAACTCGCGCGCGAACGGCAGGTGATTCTGCAGGAAATCGCCATGCATTTTGACACGCCCGATGATCTGGTTTTTGATTACTTCAGCGAGACGGCCTATCCGTCCCAGGCATTAGGGCGCTCCATTCTTGGAACACCCGAACTGGTAAGCAGCTATAAAAAAGCCGACCTCTCGCGCTACATGGATACGCATTACCATGCACCGAGCATGGTGGTAAGCGCTGCAGGTAATGTGGAGCATCAATCGTTCCTGGCCCTTGTTCAAGAACATTTCAATGCGCTCGGCAGCAATATCTGTCCTCCTGCTGAACATGGCCACTATCAAGGCGGAGACAAACGCGTAGAAAGTGATCTCGAACAGCTGCATCTGACACTCGGCTTTGAGAGCGTGTCGGTACATCACACGGATTATTACGTATGGCAAGTGCTGGCGACGTTGCTGGGCGGCGGCATGTCGTCGCGCCTTTTCCAGGAAGTGCGCGAAAAACGCGGGCTGGCCTATACCGTACAGTCCTTTGTGTCTTCCTACGCCGATTCAGGCGTGCTCGCCATTTATGCAGCCACGGACAAAGTGAGCGAGATGCTGCCGGTCGTCTGCGACGAAATCTCCAAGCTGCAAAAAGCGGTGACGGCCGCGGAACTCACACGCGCTAAAAACCAGATCAAAGCAAGTCTGCTGATGAGCCGTGAAAGCAGTCCGGCCATTGCCGAATGGATCGGCAGACACCTGCTCACCTATAACCGCTATCGCCACGCAGCTAAAATCGTGCGATTGATTGAAGCGGTAACGGTGGAAGACGTCACGCGCATCGGCACTGAGCTTGCCGCGAAGAAAAACCTTACACTTGCGGCACTTGGGCCTCAAAAAGGTCTGCCGGAATATGATAAAATACAAGCCGCGCTAGGCTGATTCTTTGCCTTCTTTGAGCGCCTTGGCCTTGGGCGAGAGCTGGATATGAAGCTCGCGCAACTGTTTTTCCGTGGCATACGCCGGAGCCTGCATCATGAGATCCTCGGCCTTCTGGTTCATCGGGAAGCAAATGACTTCGCGGATATTGGGCTCGTCCGCCAATAACATGACGATGCGGTCAATGCCAGGCGCCGTACCGCCATGCGGCGGTGCACCGAATTTAAACGCGTTGATCATCGCGCCGAAACGCGTGTCGACTTCTTCCTTGCCGTAGCCCGCGATCTCGAATGCCTTATACATAATGTCCGGGCGGTGGTTGCGGATAGCACCGCTCGATAGTTCCACGCCGTTGCAGACGATGTCATACTGATAGGCAAGAATCGCAAGCAGCTTTTCTTTTTCGCCGCCGGCAGCGCTGAGCGCTTCCATGCCGCCTTGGGGCATGGAGAACGGATTGTGGCTGAAGATGATTTTCTTTTCTTCTTCGTCCCATTCGTAATAGGGAAAATCCACCACCCAGCAGAATTTGAAACAGTCTTTTTCCATAAGATTCAATTCTTCACCAAGCTTGACGCGCACCTGGCCAGCAAGTTTCGCCGCGGCAAGTTCTTCGCCGGAAGCAAAGAATACCGAGTCGCCGTTCTGCAGGTTTGCGAGTTTCTTCAACAGCTCAAGTTTTTCCGACGTGAGGAATTTGGCAATCGGGCTCTTGGGTGTGCCGTCCGCTGCGAACGTAATATAAGCAAGACCTGCGGCACCCAGCGATTGCGCGTAGGCGATGGTCTTGTCGAAGAAACTGCGCGGCTGATCGGCAGTCTTTGGTGCCGGAATCGCACGGATGACACCACCGCCTTCAAGAATTTTATTAAAGATGCCAAAGCCCGAGCCTTTGAACACTTCGCCGACATCCGCCAGCTTCAAGGGATTACGCAAATCAGGCTTGTCACTACCGAATTCGAGCATCGCCTGTTTGTAAGGAATGCGCATAAACGGTGCGTCGCTTACTTTCCTGTTGCCGGCAAATTCCTTGAACACGCCATGCAACACCGGTTCCATTGCCGCAAATACATCATCCTGCGTGACGAAACTCATCTCAACATCGAGCTGATAGAACTCGCCCGGTGAGCGATCGGCGCGTGCATCTTCATCACGGAAGCAGGGGGCGATCTGGAAATAACGGTCGAAGCCCGCCACCATCAGCAGCTGTTTGAACATCTGCGGCGCCTGCGGCAGTGCGTAGAACTTACCCGGATGCACGCGGCTGGGCACGAGGTAATCGCGCGCGCCTTCAGGCGAACTGGCGGTGAGGATAGGCGTCTGAAATTCAGTGAACCCCTGATCGGTCATGCGGCGGCGGATGGAAGTGATCACATTCGAGCGCAGCTTGATATTCTTATGCAGCTTCTCGCGGCGCAGATCGAGAAAACGATACGTGAGACGAATATCTTCAGGAAATTCAGCGTCGGAATTGACCTGTAGCGGCAGAAGTTCGGCCGGCGATTCGAGTTTGTAGCTCTGCACCACCACTTCGATAGCGCCCGTGGGCAGATCCTTATTAATAGTGTCGGGCGTGCGCGCGACTACTTTGCCGGTCACGGTGATAACGCTTTCAAAACGCTCATGCGTCAACGCGTCGAATATTTCTTTGCTGTCTTCAGAATTGGCAACCAGCTGGGTGATACCATAATGATCGCGAAGATCGATGAAGAGCAGATTACCGTGATCGCGCCTGCGATGCACCCAACCCGAAAGTTTCACTGCCTGACCGACATGCTTGTCGGAAAGTTCGTTGCATGTATGGCTGCGGTAAAGATGCATTGCAAAAACCTTGGTATATTCGGGGGAAGTGATATATAGGATATGCTACTATGAAACAAGCAGAAACTAACTTCTTACCCCATCCGATCCCGCCCTGTGCGGCCTCCTATCTGCGCCAAGACCCTGCGGGAAAGCAAGGACTTAAAGCACACTATATAATATACGCTGACAGAGCGTATAAGACACTGGGGGCTTGCTGATGCAGCCCGTCATTACCGATACTGCGACCCTTGCCGCACTCTGCGAACGTCTGGCGCATGAGCCTTACGTTACGGTCGACACCGAATTTCTGCGCGAAAAAACTTATTATCCGCAGCTCTGCCTCGTGCAGCTTGCCGGCAAAGACGAATCCGCAGCCATCGATCCCCTCGCGGCTACCATCGATCTCACTCCTTTATACGCTCTGCTCGCCAATGAAAAAGTGCTTAAGGTGTTTCATGCCTGCCGACAGGACATGGAAATTTTCTGTAACAAAATGCAAAAACTGCCTGCGCCGATTTTCGATACGCAGGTCGCCGCGATGGTTTTAGGTTACGGCGAATCGGTCAGTTACGAATCGCTGGTGAATAAAACACTGGGTCAGTCGGTGGATAAATCTTCGCGCTTCACCGACTGGAGTAAAAGACCCTTGACGCCCAAACAGATTGATTATGCACTCAGCGATGTCATACATCTGCATGCGATTTATAGCGTGCTCGTCGATCGCTTGAATGAAACATCACGCGGCGGATGGATTGCGCAAGAGATGCAACCGCTACTCGATCCTCAAACCTATGACGCCAACCCGGATGAAGTGTGGCGCAGAATTCGTCTGCGTAACACCACGCCGCGTTATCTTGCAACGCTTCGCGCGGCGGCACGCTGGCGTGAACTCACCGCACGCGAACGCAATGTCCCTCGCACACGTGTGATGAAAGATGAAACGCTTGCTGAGATCGCACATAGTAAACCCGAAGATTTCACCACATTGCAGGCCATACGCGGATTCTACCCGACGATGCAGGCCACACAATATGATGCGCTCTTTACGGCCCTTAAGCAGGCGCAGAACCTCCCCAGCAGCGAGATGCCGCGCCTGCCCGCACGCACGATACTCACGGAAAGCGATGAAGCATTGATCGATCTGTTGCGACTGTTTGTGAAATCCTGCGCAGCGAAACATCATGTCGTTCCGCGATTGATCGCGAATAAAGAAGACATCGAAGCATTGGTGCTCGGCAAGCGTAATGACATTCACGCGCTTACCGGATGGCGTTACGAAATTTTCGGCAAGGATGCGTTACGATTGCTCGAAGGAAAGATCGCACTCAAAGCAGATCCAAAAAACGGCATTGTGTTTATTGACAACACATGATGATTATTTTTTCAGAAATGTGTTGCAATGCATTTAGTTGATGCAAACAAGTGTAAATTCGCGTATAAGAAAATGTACTGCGCTGTATTAATAACAGGGAGCAATTTTGCGCATGTTAAAAGAAGAAGTCGAACCTTCGAGTTCGCCGAAGCCCGGTTGTGGCGCGACATATAATTTTCTTACTCCTGCAGTGGTGTCAAAAACTGCACCCCATCCTGCTCCTAAAAAAATTACCCCGCTTCATCGTTTTCCTCTCTCTCTTCACTCTCGCGAATTCAAAAAAGAATTTTATCCCGATGTCAGCGTTGCCGAATGGAACGACTGGAAGTGGCAGGTCCGCCACCGCATCAAAAGCCTCAAAGAATTAGAACGCGTCATTAAGCTCTCACCCGATGAGCGCAGCGCGATTGAATCCCATACCGGCCCGCTGCCTGTGGGCATCACACCTTATTATGCGTCGCTGCTTGACCCGGTGAACCCGCTGCAAGGCCTGCGCCGCACCCATATTCCGGTGAACGGCGAATATCTGCGCTCCCCCGGCGAAGCAGACGATCCCCTCGGTGAAGACCATGACACTACCACTCCCGGCCTCGTGCACCGCTATCCCGACCGCGTATTGTTTTTAACTACCGGATTTTGTTCAACCTATTGCCGCTACTGCACACGTTCGCGCATGGTCGGTGAAACGGGTGGCGAATATACTTTCAGCACTTCGCAATGGGAAAAAGCCGCACAATATATAGAAGCGCACCCTGAAATTCGCGACTGCCTGCTTTCTGGCGGCGATCCGCTCACGATTGGTGATGACAAGCTCGAATGGCTGCTTGCGCGCCTGCGCTCGATTAAACATCTAGAGTTCCTGCGTATTGGCACCAAAGTGCCCTCCGTGCTGCCCCAGCGCATCACACCGCAACTGACGCGCATGCTCAAGCGTTACCATCCGCTGTGGATGAGCATTCACTTTACCCATCCCGACGAACTCACGCCGGAAGTGGCCGAAGCCTGCACGCGTCTTGCCGATGCCGGTATTCCGCTGGGCAGCCAGACCGTGCTGCTCAAAGGCATCAATGACGATCTTGATACGATGAAGCGTCTCATGCAAGGATTGCTCAAAATCCGCGTGCGCCCTTATTACATCTATCAATGCGATCCGGTGTCAGGCACCTCGCACTTCCGCGTGCCGGTTGAAAAAGGCCTCGAGATCATCAAGGGCTTGCGCGGCCACACTACCGGTTATGCCTGCCCGACTTTTGTCATCGACGCGCCCGGCGGCGGCGGCAAGATTCCGGTGCAGCCCGATTATATCGTCGGCCGCGATGGCGATGATCTGCTGCTTACCAATTTCGAAGGCGGCACCTACCGTTATCCCGATCCCCAAGGCAAAGTGGGCGCCAGTCAGAATTTTCTGCGCCAGAGCGGGGCAGCGCATGAAGCTGAAACCGGCCTCTATCACCTGCCGTTACTTTAATAACGCTGAATGTTAGTCGGACTTACCTACGATCTCAAAGATGATTATCTTGCGCTCGGATTCGATAAGGAAACCTGCGCCGAGTTTGATTCGATTGAGACTATCGACGCTATCGATGCATTTCTGAAATCGCGCGGTTGCGACACAGAGCGCATCGGTAACGTGCAGGCACTTACCCGTGCATTGGCAGGCGGGAAAAAATGGGACTTGGTCTTTAACATCGCCGAAGGATTGCGCGGACGTGGCCGTGAAGCACAGGTGCCCGCATTGCTCGATGCGTATGGCATTCCTTATTTGTTCTCCGATCCGCTGGTACTTTGTCTCACCTTGGATAAGGCGTTGACCAAGCGCGTTCTGCGCGATGCGGATATTCCCACGGCACCCTTTGCCGTATTTAGCTCGGTAACCGATAAAACGGATCTGCCCTATGCGCTGTTCGTAAAACCGATTGCCGAAGGCACCGGCAAAGGCATCACTGCACGTTCTTTGGTGAGAAATGAAAAGGAACTGAAGGCTGCCGTTTCAGATCTGCTATTTCGTTTTTCGCAGCCCGTGCTTGCTGAAACCTATCTTCCCGGTCGCGAATTCACCGTTGGCATTACCGGTATGGGCGAGACATCCAATATAATCGCCGTGATGGAAATCCTGCTCGGTGACAAAGCCGATGCTTGTGGCTACACTTATGACAACAAGCAGCATTATGAAGATCGCGTACACTATAAGCTTGTGGATGACGCTGAAGCTAAAAAAGCCGGTGAAGTCGCACTCGCTGCATGGAAGTTGCTGGGTTGCCGCGATGGCGGACGCGTCGATCTTCGCTCAGATGCTAAAGGCGCACCGCAGTTTCTTGAAATCAATCCGCTGGCAGGCCTGCACCCGGTGCTGGGCGATCTGGTAATTATGGCGCGGCTCGCTGGCATCTCCTATACTGCGTTACTCGGCCGCATGTTTGATTCCGCCTTGGCTGATCCCAATCGTTTTCCCATTCATAAAAACCCGGCTCTTACCGCTTATGCTTAGTTTGGAAAAACCGTTCCGCGAAAAATTGATGAAGATATACCAGGAAGCACCGCTGGATGCCGCGTCGTTTCACCGCAATTACAAGGCCTGTAGCGATTGTGGTGCAACCTGCTGCAGCGGTGGCAGCGCATTTTACATGAAAGAAGAAGCGGATACCGTACGCGCGCTGGTGAAAGAGCACCGCGAATTTTTCCTCAAAAACGACATTCCGGTAGACGGGCCCTGCCTTGATGAAGAAACCAATCCGGAAACCGGCGTGGTGGAAATCTCTACCAACGTGCGGCCGATGGATTATGCGCCCGGTAAATTGCCTGAGCATTTTGACGAAACTGCCTGCGTGTTCCGTCGCCGCTCTGACGGCTTCTGCACGTTGCAGGTGTTAAGTATCGAGCAGGGCAAGCCCAGCTGGTGGTTTAAGCCGCTGGCCTGCTGGCTGTTTCCGCTTGAGATTGAACAGAACGGCAAGCCGCACATCCATGTGGCCCATGCCAGCACGGACGAATATGTCGACGAAGAGTATCCGGGATTCGTCGCCTTTACCAGCTGTGGCGCTGAATGCAAAGACGGCAAGCCCGCCTACCAGGTGCTGCAACATGAAATTGCCGCGCTAGCTAAAATGCTTGATCGCGATCTGATGGGCGAAATCATGGCCTACAAAAAGAGCGTCGCATGAATGCACCGCTCGCCGTCATTCTCGAGGGCACGGTCGAAGAAGGCACACCCGCGATTGAAGCGGCGGAAATCCGCACCAACAGCAATGAAATTGGCGCAGCGCTCAAAGCCATTGGCTACAAGGTGGAAATCGTCACGCTTACTTTCGACATAGCCAGGGCACGCAAGCAGCTTGAAAAACTCAAACCTGAAGTCGCCTTCAATCTTGTCGACTCCATCGAAGGCAAAGGCGATCTCATTGCCCTGGCGCCGATGTTGCTTACGCATCTGAACATTCCCTACACCGGCACCAATGCGCCGGTGACCACGGTGACCTGCGATAAATTATTGAGCAAACAAGTACTTAAAGCCTATGGCCTCAAAACGGCACCATGGCTCACCGAAACGCAAATCAATACCGCGGGTAAGGAACTTTCCTGCCCTTACATTCTCAAATCCATTACCGAACATGCGTCTTTTGGCATGGGATCGGATTCGGTGGTAAAGAATCGTGCCACGCTCAGGAAACGCCTGCAGGAAAAGAAACAGGAATTCTGGGGCGACTGGTTTGCCGAAGCCTATATTGAAGGCCGTGAGTTTAATCTGGCGTTACTCGCCAGCAGCGGGCCTGAGCGCGTTACGCTGCTGCCGCCGGCGGAGATCGTGTTTACCGCAGACTTTCCCAAACACAAACCCAAGATTATCGACTATGCCGCCAAATGGCATACACAGACGCCTGAATATAAAGGCACGGTGCGTAATTTCGAACGCATTGCCAAAGAACCCAAGCTCAGGCAGGCATTGCAAAAGGTCGCTCGCGAATGTTGGGATGCATTTGGGCTCACCGGCTATGCACGCGTTGATTTCCGCGTCGATAAAAAAGGCGTGCCCTATGTGCTCGAAGTCAATTCCAATCCGTTCCTCACTGCCCATGAAGGCTTTGGTAAAGCCGCGCAGCATGGCGGGCTCAGCTTTACTGACACGGTGCGTGCAATTGTCACCGATGCCTATCACCGCTCGGCACGCAAGCTGCCTAAGGTGCTGGCCGCATGAGCGCGGACTCTTTCAGTTTTCGCGACGGACTTCTGCCGCCCGACATTGACGCCATCAGGAAGATGGTGACGGAGGCAGGCGTATTTTCACCCGAGGAGATTGATGTTGCCGCCGAACTTGCCGAAGATCGTCTTTCGTCCGGGGTGCAGTCGCATTATCATTTTTTTGTCGCCGAACATGACGGGACACTTATAGGCTATACCTGTTTCGGGCGTGTGCCGCTGACCGACGAACGCTATGATCTGTATTGGATCATCACTGATCCCAAAGCGCAACGCCAAGGTATCGCGTCAGAACTTATGATGGAAACCGAAGAGGAAATCCGCCGCTTAGGTGGCAAGGCTCTCTATGCCGAGACCTCCTCGCGCGCCGTGTACCTTCCGGCGCATCGTTTTTATCTTAAGCATGAGTTCAGCGAGCAAGCACGGCTGAAGAATTTCTATGCCGATGGCGATGACAAGGTAATTTTCGGCAAAACCTTATAACGCAGCGGCGGCAAGCGTCTTGTTGCCCGTGGAGAGTGATTGGCCGAGCGACATGGTGCCCGGCAACACCTTGGCATAATAAAACCGCGCCGTGGCAAGCTTCTCGTCGTAAAATGCCGGCTCCTTATCGCGTGACTTCAATGCAATGGCCGCCTGCTGCGCCCAGATGAAGGCAAACACCAGAAGCGAGAACATGCGCAGGTATTCGGTAGCCGCCGCCGCCGCATCGTCGGGATTTTTAAACCCGGCCATGGCGATATAAATCGTCGCCTGCTGCAGATAGCCCACATGCACTGCCAGAGGCTTAAGAAATTCAGCCATCGCCGGATTATTCTTGTGTTCGGTCATGAACGCATCCACCGGATGGAAGAACGCGCGCAGATAACGCCCGCTGCTAAAAGCAAGTTTGCGGCCGACGAGATCGAGCGCCTGAATGCCGTTAGTACCTTCGTAAATCTGTGCGATACGCGCATCGCGCACATATTGCTCAACGCCGTAATCCTTGATGTAACCGTAGCCGCCATACACCTGCACGGCGAGATTAGCCACTTCGCTGCCCATGTCTGTCAGATACGCTTTCACAATCGGCGTCATGAGCTGAACGAAATCGTCTGCGTCCTGCTGCACCTGCTTGTCGGGATGACGGTGCGCCAGATCTATGTTGAAAGCCGTCTGCATTGCAAGGGCGCGTGCGCCTTCGGTGAAGGCACGCATGGTGAGTATCATGCGGCGTACGTCGGGTTGCAATACAATAGGGTCGGCGGGTTTGGTGGGAGCCTTGGGGCCGCTGGGCACACGTGATTGCAGGCGCTCTCTGGCATAGGCAAGCGCATTCTGATACGCCACCTCGCCAAGACCCAGCCCTTGCACGCCGACATATAAACGTGCCGCGTTCATCATAGTGAACATATTGCGCATGCCTTTATTGGGCTCGCCTACGAGCCAGCCTTTGGCGTTGTCGAACTGCATCACGCAGGTGGGTGATGCGGTCAGGCCCATCTTATGTTCAATGCCCTCACAACGCAGTGTATTGCGCTCGCCCAGGCTACCGTCGTCCTTCACGAAGAATTTCGGCACCAGAAAGAGGCTGATACCCTTGGTGCCCTTGGGTGCGCCGGGCAGACGCGCCAGCACGAGATGAATGATGTTCTTGGTAAGATCATGTTCACCGGAGGAGATAAAAATCTTGCCGCCGCTGATGCTGTAACTTCCGTCCGCATTAGGCTCGGCCTTGGTACGCACGAGACCCAGATCGGTGCCGGCCTGCGGTTCGGTAAGGCACATTACGCCTGACCATTCGCCACTAACCATTTTAGGCAGGTATTTCTTTTTAAGCTCGTCCGAGCCATGTAGTGCGATCGCGTTATAAGCACCATGCGTCAGACCCGGCGTGAGGCCGAACGAAAGATTCGACGAACAGGCCATTTCCATGATGGTCATGTTGAGGCATTCCGGCAGTCCCTGCCCGCCAAATGCCGGATCGCACGTGAAGGACGGCCACCCGCCTTCGCAATAAGCTTTGTACGCTTCCTTGAAACCTTTAGGTGTGGTCACGGTGCCGTCTTTATAGACAAGCCCTTCTTTGTCGCCGCTTTGATTGAGCGGAAACAATACTTCCTCGCAAAGCTGGGCGCCGGCATCGAGTACGGGATCCATCATCTCCAGCACGTCGGAGAATCCTGCAACGTCCTTGTATTTATCGATCGGCAGATACTCACGCAGCACAAACTGAAAATCGCGTATGGGTGCTTTATAGACGGGCATATTTTTCTCCCTAATTGCGAAGCGGCTTGTTGTTCGCCAGCATGTATTCAATACGGGCAAGCGTGCCTTTGGTTTTAATCAATTCCATGAACGCAGCATATTCAAGATCGAGTAACTGCTGTTCGGTGATGGTATCGGTGATATCGGTATCACCACCCGACAGGATGCCGGCAAGTGCCTTGCAGACCACCACATCATGCGGCGTTGCCTTGCCCTGTGCCACCAGCTGATCCACGGCCATCATCAGTGCCGCTTTCGCTGTCGGCCCGGGCAGATATAAAGTGGGCGGCTCAGGCGGCGTATAGTTTTCGGCAAGCGTGAGGCAAAGCTGTTTGGCATCCGGCAGCAGACGCGCGCGGTTCATCGTGATGCGCGACGCGGCGTTGAGAATCTTCATGTCTTTGGCCTCGTCTGCCGAATTGCTGACCTTGGCCATGCCGATAGTCTCGAATACCTTGGCAATCGCAGGCATGGCACCGCCTTGCGGCAGGCCTACGAGATTACGCACCAGCATTTCCTTGCAGCCGCCCCAGGCGGGAATCACGCCGACGCCTACTTCCACCAGACCGGCATAACTTTCGATATGCGCCTGCACCGCATCGCTATGCAGCAGGAATTCGCAACCGCCGCCAAACGCCATGCCGCCCAGTGCACAGACGACAGGAAACGGGGCATATTTAAGCGCCATCGTCGTGCGCTGGCCTTGTTTGAGCACATCCGAAATCATCGGCCAGGCCGCCATGTTAGCCGCATAGAGAATGAACATAAGATTGGCGCCGACCGAGAAATTATCGCCATCCCCGCCGATCACCAGGCCTTTAAAACCCTTCTTGACCGCTTCAATCGATTTTTCGGTAAGCCCCAGCAGGTACGGATCGACTGAATTCATCTTCGAGGTAAATTCCAGGCAGGCGATGCCGTCGCCTAAATCCCACAATGCGGCCGATTCGTTTTTGAGCACTGGCTTGGCGCCCATTTTCTTGTCGGCGAGCGACCAGACGCCTGGCGTCTGGGGTATGTCAGCAAAGTCGCCCCTGGCGGTGAAATACTGCTTTTTGTTATCGGCCACCTGATAGAGCGGCTTGCCCCCCGTTTTGTCCAGCAGCGGCGGCACCGGAAATTTCTCGGCTTGCAGCGCTTTGGAAAAATTGGCCGCGCCGAGCTTGTCGATGATCTCGAACGGACCCATTTTCCAGCTGTAGCCCCACTTCATCGTATTATCGACGGCATAGATATCGTCCGATATTTCGGGAATCAGTGACGCGGCGTAGGCAAGCGTTTTGCCCATCACCGCGCGTGCATATTGCCCGCCGATATCAGGGTGGGTCATCAGCGCGCCCACGCCGCCTTTGGCTGCAAGTGCCAGACTTTCAAGCTGGGGTTTGCGCACGGGATGATATTCGCCGGTTTTAAGATCAATGGCTTCCTTGACCTTCTTGCCGCCGTCTTTGTTCATGCGGTAAAAACCGCCCTTGCCTTTGCGCCCGGTATAGCCACCTTCAAGCATTTTCTTCACCACGTCAGGCAGCTGATAGATGGCACGGAACGGATCCTGCGGCGGCAATGTCGCCAGCATCGACTTGGCAATCAGGGGCATGAGGTCAATGCCAACCAGATCCATCAAACCAAACACGCCGGTTTTGGGAAACCCAAGCGGGCGGCCCATCACCGCATCCGCTTCTTCCACCGAAATACCAAGCTTGATGGCGTCGAGCAGGCCCACCATCATCCAGAACACGCCGATGCGGTTGGCGATGAATCCGGGTGTGTCCTTGCAGTCGACAACACCCTTGCCGAGTTTAACATCGGCGAATTTCTTGATTTCTTCATAGGCGTCCTTGCGCGTCCGCTCACCCTTGACCATCTCCAGCAGACGCATGAAACGCGGCGGATTGAAAAAATGCGTGATCATGAAATCCTGCGCGAAGCTGTCGGGCATGCCTTTTTCCAGCACGTGCAGCGGCAGGGTGGAGGTATTCGAGGAAACGATGGAGCCTTTTTTGCGGATCGGATCGATTTTATGGTAAAGTTCCTGCTTAACTTTCAGGTCTTCAAGCACCACTTCGATGATCCAGTCGGCATCTTTAAGCCAGTCGAGATTATCCTCGAGATTGCCTGTGGTAACGAGCTTGGCCTTGTTTTTATGGGTGAAGCCGGAGGGATTGGCAGCAAGCTGCTTTTCGATAGCTTTTTCCGCCAGCATATTGCGCGAGGGCGCATCCTTTGGCACGATGTCGAGCAACATCACAGGGATGCCGGCGTTGGCTATATGTGCGGCGATGCCGCTACCCATTACACCTGAACCCAGCACGGCAACTTTGGCAATCGTCATGTCGTTCCTCTCCTGATTTTTTTGTTATTCTAACACGTTAGCCATCGAAGTGCCATAGCCGCACATGCCAATCCCGGTTAACACGTCTTTTACTTAGGCGACTTTGCTATTCTGCATCAGGGGCGCCTGACGATAGGACACCGCTTCACCGATGTGATGTTTTTCCACCTCAATGCTGCCCTCTAAGTCAGCAATCGTGCGGGCTACGCGCAACACACGGGTATATCCTTGGTGTTCTCTATGTCACCCGCCAGCCTAGCCCGCTGGTTAACAAGGGCGCTTATTACATGTTTCTCTGCCATGTAATAATCATATTGCAAACCCGATCCCACACCATATGATCTTAGGTGCGTTTGCTACATAATACCGGATTTTTCAGGTGCAGCCAGCACCTGCACACCCTTGCAGTGGTTGATGAGCGCAAGAAGTGATGAAGGCGCAAGCACGTCAATATCACCCGCCCAGAGCGCTTCAGGGCCGCAAGCCTCAGGGCAGATGATGCCGCGCCCATCGGCATTCGCATCAATCGCCGCAGGTAAAATGCCCGACACCGGTAACAACACACCGTCGAGTGCGAGTTCGCCCAGCGCGACATACCCCTCCATTTCATCTTGTGTCAGCACCCGCATGGCGACGAGCACGGCCAGCGCGATAGGCAGATCGAAATGGCTGCCCTCCTTAATGAGATCGGCGGGCGCGAGGTTGACGATGATTTTTTTGGGCGGCAGCGAAAGCCCCAGCGCATGAATCGCCGCACGTACGCGCTCGCGCGATTCTCCCACGGCTTTATCGGGAAGGCCTACTATGGTAAACCCCGGCAGGCCCGGTGCAATCTGCACCTGCACATCCACTGCCGTGGTCTTCACACCTTCAAATGCTACGGTTTTAACATGCGCAACCATCAGGCCAGTTCCTTGCTGCGTTTGACTGCCTCCGCAACTGCAAATTTTATCAGCGTGCGGAAATTGTCATTTTCCATAAATTTTATAAGAGCCGCTTCGGTAGTGCCGCCGGGACTAGTCACGTTCTTGCGCAATTGCTCGAGCGATTCTTTCGACTTCTTGGCCAGCTCAGATGCACCCAGCACAGTCTGCATGGCAAGTTTTTTGGCAATCTCTTCACTCAGTCCTTGCGCAACACCTGCCTGCACAAGCGCTTCCATGAACAAAAAAACATAGGCCGGACCACTTCCGGAAACGGCCGTCACCGCATCCATCTGCGATTCATCGTCGAGCCAGACGACTTCCCCGGCGGCGCCAAGCACGGCAGCGGCCAGATCTTTCTGTCGCATATTGACATTGCCATTGGCAACAAGCGCCGAGATACCTTTGCCGATCAGCGCCGGGGTATTGGGCATGGCGCGCACAATCGCGGCAGCGTGACCCAGATGTTGCTCGTAATAGCCGAGGGCTTTGCCGGCAGCGATGGAAAGATAGAGCGGATGCGTGCCGAATTTTCTGGCAAGCGACGGCAGCAGCTCATCCATGGACTGCGGTTTGACCGCAAGCACGATACAGGCGGGGCTTTCCATCACCTGATCAACTGAGGAGACGACCTGCGTATTTTTTTCTGAAAGTATTTTTACCTGACCGGAATCGGTTTCAATCACCTGCACGGAGCCATCGGGCCAGTCTGCTTTCTGCCAGGCAGTAAGCAACGCACCACCCATCTTGCCCGCACCGATCAGAAGTACTTTGGAATGTGTCATACGCCCCCGCTCTTTCGCTAAAGAAAGAAGTAACCGCTGGCGCGGGTAACTACAAGTCTCAAGTGGAGGCTAGGCCTCGCCGACCGTCTCGAAAATGGCGACTTCAAGGGCTTCATCCGCGGTCTTGTTACCCCAGACCAGCGACTGGAACGCGGGGAAGAAACGTTCGCATTCCTGCACCGCGATATCGATGAGATCCTCAACTTGTTCGGTGGAAGCAACAGAACCGCCGCGCATCAGCATGGTGTGACGGAACGCGACTGCATTTTCCTCGCTCACCAGATCAAAATGTCCGACCCAGAGTTTTTCATTTACCATCGCCAGCAGGGGATAAATTCTAGTGCGCGCGTTCTTGGGCAGTTTGGTTTCAAACGCACAGGAAAAAATAAGCGCGCTCTGCTCCGCCTGCCAGGTGAACCAGATGCGGTAATTGCACCAGGCGCTCGTGACTTCGGCAACAAGTTCTTCATCTGCCGGACGATCATATGCCCAGTCGCGGTCAATGATCACCTGTTCGACGAGATCGAGAGGATTGGAAAGTAGATTATCGGTTTCAACGCGCAACGTTGTCATGGAAAGTTCGACCCCTTGTAGTGATATATTACAGAGAGAATGTGAAGCCGAGCCTGCGCTCGAAGGCCATCATTGCACAAGCGGACTTCAAAAATCTAGGGGTTTCACCGGCTATTTTATGGTATAAATGCAACTAAAGGTTGCTGTTATACCACAGGATTCTCTATTTAACCGGGCGTTTGGCAGCAGGCTTACCCTTACTATCCTTAGAATCCAGTAGCTTCTCTATTTGGCCAAGTCGTCTGGCCAATTCTTCTTGTTTTGCACGTGCCTGTTCTGCCATGAGGCGTACAACTTCAAATTCCTCCCGCCGCACCAGCTGCATGCGGCCCATGAGTTTTTCCATCTTATCCATGACAATGGCTTCCACTTCACGCTTCATATCCATGAATGTGCCCGCTGCGCCGGAGGCAAGTTTGGCGACATCGTCAAAAAACTTGGAATCTTTCTGCATAACGCCTCTTTATTAATGAGTATGTTCCACGATACGTGCTTGAATGGTTACTTGCAATAGCGCCGCATCAGTTCTACGCTTTTCTCCCCTAATCAACCCTCTGAGGAGAATGTTATGTATACTCTCTATTATAGCCCCGGCGCCTGCTCGATGGCACCGCATGTCATCCTCAATGAACTGGGTCAGGATTTTAAGCTCGAACATGCCGGCAAACCTCGCACGCCGGAGTTCCTCAAGGTCAATCCGCGCGGCAGCGTACCGGTGTTAAGCGACGACGGCTTCATCATCCGTGAAGGCGCCGCCATCATCATCTACCTGCTCGACAAGCATAAAAGTCCGCTGCTGCCTGCGGCGGGCAAAGAGCGCGCTGCGGCACTCGAATGGCTGATGTTCTGCAACGCCACGCTGCATCCTGCCTTTAGCAAAGCATTTCAGGCCGGCTCGTTCAGCGGGCAGACACAAGCTGACGTATCCGAAGCCGCTTTCGCTCAAATCAACAAGCTCTGGGCCGATGTCGAAACGCGTCTTGCGCAGTCGCCTTATCTTGCAGGCAAAGAAATCACTGCTGCGGACATCCTGCTTACGGTGATTGGCAACTGGTCGGTCAATTTTCCCAAAATCTCACTGGCCGCCAAGACCAAGCAGCTGCTTAAAAACGTGAGTAGCCGCCCGGCATTTCAAAAAGCGCTCGCAGCGGAAAAGGTGCAGTACAAGGCAGCAGCCTAACTTGCCTCCGCGTGGGCATTGCACTTGCCGATCTCTTCGGCTAAGTTGCTGTCATGCTTATGCAAACCATACTGATTACCGGCGGCGGCGGATTCATCGGCAGTAATATTGCGGCAGCGCTCTGCGCACGCGGTACGCATCGCATCATCATCTGCGATACGATGGGCTTGGGTGATAAATGGCGCAACCTGCGCAAACACTCTGTGCATGAAGTCATACCGCCGGGCAATCTGTTTTACTGGCTCGAGATGTACGGCACTTCGCTCGATGCCATCATCCACATGGGCGCTATTTCTTCGACGATGGAAACCAATGTCGATCTCGTGCTGGAGAATAACCAGACAACGACGACATTGCTCTACCGTTGGTGTGCTGAGAATTCAAAACGTTTCATCTACGCCTCCTCGGCAGCGACGTATGGTGACGGCACTGCAGGATTTGATGATGACGCCAGCCCGACCGCGCTTAACAAGCTGCATCCGCTCAATCCTTACGGCTGGAGCAAACATCTGGTCGATCGCTATATCGCCAATGCGCTGCAGACCGGCGAACGCGCACCAACGCAATGGGCAGGGCTTAAATTCTTCAACGTCTACGGCCCTAACGAATATCACAAGGAAGACATGCGCAGCGTCGCCTGCGTAAAGTTTCCCGATGCCAAGGCGCACAAGGCCGTGCGGCTTTTCAAATCCTACCGCAAGGAATATCCCGACGGCGGGCAGAAGCGCGACTTCATTTATGTGAAGGACTGCACTGCCATCGTGTTGTGGCTGCTCGATAATCCGAAAGTCTCCGGACTGTTCAATGTCGGCACTGGCCATGCACGCAGTTTTGATGATCTTGCCCGGGCATTGTTCACCGCCCTGAACACGCCGGTGAAAATCGAATATTTCGATATGCCCGAAGCGCTGCGTGATAAATACCAATATTTTACCGAAGCGCGTGTCGAGCGGTTGCGTAAGGCAGGCTATAGCCAACCCTTCACTTCGCTGGAAGACGGCATCCGTGATTACGTGCAGAATTATCTGACCAAGGAAGACCCTTACCTCTAATGCTCGTCTATCCGCATATTGACCCGGTCGCACTTCAGATCGGTCCCATAGCCATTCGCTGGTATGCACTGGCTTATCTCACCGGCGTACTCACCGGCTGGTGGCTGATCGGAAAATTGAGCGACAAGCAGATACCGCCGGTATTAAACAAGCAGGCATTCGACGACATCATGGTCTATGCCATTCTGGGCATTATTTTAGGCGGCAGGCTGGGTTACGTGCTGTTCTATAAGCCCGGCTATTATATGAATAACCCCTTGGAAATTGCCATGATCTGGCATGGCGGCATGTCGTTTCACGGCGGGCTCATCGGCATGGCGCTGGCCATGCTGCTATTCTCACATCTCTATAACATCACCTTCCTTGCCATCACTGATCTGCTGGCGGTCGCCGCTCCCATCGGGCTTTTTTGCGGCAGGGTTGCCAATTTCGTCAACGGTGAACTCTACGGGCGCGTGACTGCAAGCCCGCTTGGCATGGTCTTCCCTGGCGGCGGTGATCTGCCGCGCCATCCCAGTCAGCTCTATGAAGCAGGCCTCGAAGGATTGTTGCTTTTTATGGTGATGCTGGCCATTGCCCTTGGCACGCGCGCGCTGTGGCGCAGAGGATTGCTGACCGGTATTTTTCTCATCGGCTATTGTGCGGCGCGCAGCACGGCGGAGCTTTTTCGTGAGCCTGACAGTTTCATCGGCTTTCTTCCCGGCGGTATCACCATGGGCCAGTTGCTCTCGGCACCAATGCTGTTGCTAGGTCTTTACCTGATAGTGCGGCCGTGTCGCTCAAAGAGCAGCTAGCACAGCGTATCCGCGATAACGGCCCGCTGAGCGTGGCCGACTATATGGCCGCCTGCGTGGAGCATTATTACGCCTCGCGCGATCCGTTCGGCAGCCAGGGCGATTTCACCACCAGCCCGGAGATAAGCCAGATATTCGGCGAATTGCTCGGCGCGTGGGTAGCGGATTGCTGGCAGCGCCTGGGCGAGCCGCGCTGCGTGCTCGTCGAGCTTGGGCCGGGGCGCGGCACTTTGATGAAGGATCTGCTGCGCGCCACTCAAAACGTCAAAGGCTTTCATGACGCTACAGACATCCTGCTGGTCGAGATGAGCCCGGTGCTGCGCGCGCTGCAGAAAAAAACGCTCAAGAAAAGCCATCCGCGTATACGCTGGCAGCAAAACGTGGAAAAACTCCCTGCGCTGCCGCTGCTGCTCATCGCCAATGAATTTTTTGACGCGTTGCCTATCCATCAGCATCTGCGTGAGAACAACCAGTGGCAGGAACGCAAAGTCGCGTTGCACGGCAATGCATTGCGTTTCATACCCCCGGGCAAAGTCCTGGGCGAATCCTCGCCGGCGTCGCTCAATGTCGCCGCACGCATCGCCAGCCATATCACTACCCATAGCGGCGCGGCATTGATCATTGATTACGGCTATACCGGCGGGTCGCAGGGCGATACATTGCAAGCCTTGCAGGCACATAAAAAAGCCAATCCGCTCGCCCATCCGGGCGAGGCCGATCTTACTGCCCATGTCGATTTCGACGCATTGCTGCATACCGCCAGAGGCAGGGGTGCACAGAGCTGGAATGCGGTTGATCAAGGCACATTCCTGCGCCGCCTCGGAGCGGAACTGCGCGCCACCGCGCTCTGCAAAAAAGCCTCACCGGAGCAGCAGAACATTATTCTTTCCAGCCTTGAAAGACTCATCGCTCCGCATCAGATGGGCAGTTTATTTAAAGCCATCGCATTCACTTCCTTCATGGATAAGCCCGCAGGATTTTGATAGAAACACTCTTATGTTCCTCACCTCGCCCGATCTGCTGCATCCGTCCATTGCGCATGGCTTCTTTACCCGCAAGGGCGGCGTAAGCGAGGGTATCTATGGCTCGCTTAATTGCGGCTGGGGATCGTCGGATGCCAAAACCAATGTACGCGAGAACCGCAAGCGTGTGGCAGAAACGCTCGGCACGATAGAAGCGCATTTATGCAGCCTCTATCAGGTGCATGGCAGCAAGGTGATTACCGTCACCGATGCCTGGTCGCAGGAAAATAAACCCCAGGCCGACGCCATGGTCACGACTCTGCCTGGCTTGGCACTGGGCATACTCACCGCTGATTGCGCGCCGGTATTATTTGCTGATAAAACAAAAAATATTATAGGTGCAGCACATGCCGGCTGGAAGGGCGCGGTGGCCGGCGTGCTGGGCGAGACGGTGGCAGCTATGCAAGCGCTGGGCGCACAAGTAAAAAATATTACCGCTACCATCGGCCCCTGCATCGCCCAGCCATCCTACGAAGTCAGTGGCGCTTTTTACGACATGTTCCTGCAAGCAAGCCCTACGCACGGCGTTTACTTCATACCTGCCGTGCGGCCCGGACATTTTCTCTTCGATTTAAGGGCTTATGTGAAAGATCGCCTGAAGGACGCTGGGCTTGCCGCCATAAATATCCTTGAAAACGATACGTATCTCGAAGAAGATGCGTTTTTCAGTTTCAGGCGCACGACTCACCGCGCAGAGCCTGATTATGGACGCCACATCACCGCTATCATGATAAAAAAGTAATATACCATGCAACCTCCTGCTTCCTTTGACGATCGCGACGGCACTATCTGGTACAACGGCAACTACATGCCCTGGCGCGATGCCAAACTGCATGTGCTCAATCACGGACTGCATTACGCAAGCTGCGTGTTCGAAGGCGAACGCGTCTATAACAAAAAGATTTTTAAACTCAATGAGCACACTGAACGCCTGCATCACAGTGGCGAACTGCTCGGATTTAAAGTCCCCTATTCGGTGGCGGAATTAAACGAGGTCTGCAAGCAGGTCGTAGCTAAAAATACTATCGAGAACGGCTATGTACGCCCGTTTGCCTGGCGCGGCAGCGAGATGATGGCCGTCTCGGCGCAGAAAACCAAAATCCATGTGGCGGTGGCTGCCTGGAGCTGGCCCAGCTATTTTTCCAATGAAGCAAAAGAACGCGGGCTTAAATTACAGATTTCCAAGTGGCAGCGCCCGGCTCCCAACACTGCGCCCACCGCCAGCAAGGCAGCAGGGCTTTATATGATCTGCACGCTTTCCAAACATGCCGCTGAGCAGGCAGGGTATGAAGACGCGCTCATGCTCGACTATCGCGGCTACATTGCCGAAGCCACCGGGGCAAATATGTTTTTAGTGATGAACGGCGAGTTGCATACTCCGACGCCGGATTGCTTCTTAAACGGCATCACCCGTTTAACGGTCATCGATCTGGCCAAGAAGCGCGGCATCAAAGTGGTGGAGCGCCACATCAAGCCGGAAGAGCTCGCCCATGCGCAGGAAGTATTCATCACCGGCAGCGCAGCGGAAGTAACGCCCATCGGCTCGATTGAGCATTACACATTCACGGTCGGCCCGGTCACTAAACAGCTCATGCAGGATTACAGCGACCTGGTGCGCAGACCTTAGTTTTCGGCCAAATGCTTCAGGCCTGTCTTTAAATAGGCATAGCCCGTCACCAGTGTCAGCAATGCCGCCGCCCAAAGCAACCAGCAGCCGAGTTCATGCGCGGGCAGGTGCAGGGGCGCACTGCCTCCCAGCAGCAACAGATAGATAGCCAGCATTTGCGCCGCCGTTTTATATTTGGCTAACGTGGAGACCGGCACACTGATACGTAAGTCGGCAAGGAATTCGCGCAGGCCCGACACCAGTATCTCGCGGCATAAGATAGCAAGGGCGGGCAGAATATCGGCACGTCCTGCGCTTACCAGCAGCATCAGGGCAGTGGCCACCAATAGCTTATCGGCAATCGGGTCTAAGAATTTGCCCAGATTCGAATGCGCATGCCAGGCACGGGCAAGATAGCCGTCAAAAAAATCCGTAACACCTGCATACAGAAATAATGTCGAACACAGCCAATCGGACAAAGGCCGCTTCATGTATAGAAAAACGACCACGATCGCCGGGATGACGAGGATGCGCGAATAGGTCAGGATATTGGGGAGCCGCTTTTTCATCGCGGGCAGGATGGCATAATTTAATGTGGAATAAAAGAATTAGCTCGGACGCAGGAATTGATGAATCTTTTCCGCGACTTTGCGGCTAATTCCCTCTACTTTCATCAGTTCCTCCACTGTGGCCGATTTTACTTCCCTGCTTGAGCCAAAATGCTGCAGCAGTGCGCGTTTGCGCGTCGAGCCGATGCCGGGAATCTGATCAAGGCCCGATTCACTGATGGCAGCACTTCTTTTAATACGGTGCGAGCCGATGGCGAAGCGATGCGCCTCATCGCGCAGGCGCTCGAGATAATGCAGCACCATATCACCCACGGGAAGCTGGAACGGTTCCTTGCCCGGCAGATGAAACCATTCGCGCCCGGCATTGCGGTCTTTGCCTTTGGCAATCGCTGCATAGCAAAGATCGGTAACGCCCAGATCGGCAAACACCTGCGTGGCGACGGACAACTGCCCCACTCCGCCGTCAATCAGCACCAGATCCGGCCAGGAAGCCGCACGCTCGGGATCCTCTTTCTGCAGCCTTGTAAAGCGTCGTGTGAGCACCTCGCGCAGCATGGCATAGTCATCACCCGGTGTGAGCTCACTGCTGCGGATATTGAAACGGCGGTAACGTTTCTTATCAAACCCTTCAGGCCCCGCCGTGATCATGGCGCCCACCATATGCGTGCCTGCGATATGGCTGTTATCATACACTTCAATGCGGCCGGGCGGCGTATTCATATGAAAAAGTTCGCCGACTTTCTCAAGCATGACGTTATGGGTGGCATGTTCGCTCATGCGGCGGACAAGCGATTGCCTGGCATTGAGGACGGCCTGGTCCATCGCTTCACGTTTTTGTCCGCGCTCGGGCCAGCTTATCTCGACCTTCACCTGGCTGTTCATGCAGAGCGCCTCTTCAAGCAACGCTACATCCGATATCGCATGACTGATAAGCACCAGTCGCGGTGGTGGTTCGTTAATATAAAACTGACTGATAAAAGCAGTGAGAATTTCGCTCTCGCTGCTTTCGGCGCTGTGCGAAGGAAAATAGGAACGGTTGCCAAAATTCTGTCCGCCGCGGAAGAAAAACACCTGCACGCAGGAACGCTCACCCTCGCGGTAAAGCGCTATCAGGTCGGCATCCTGCAATGTGCCCGCAATCACGCCTTGCTCATGTTGCACACGGGTAAGTGCGGCAATGCGGTCGCGCAGCGCCGCCGCCTTTTCATATTCGAGCGATTCGCTGGCTTGCCGCATCTGGCTGGCAAACATCTCCTGCAGGTCACGGCTTTTTCCTGACAGGAACGCACGCGCCTGCTCCACCAGCTCTGCATAGGCTTTTTCATCGATATAACGCACGCATGGCGCCGAACAGCGCTTGATCTGGTATTGCAGGCAGGGACGCGTGCGATTTTTAAATACCTGATCCGAACAATTGCGCAGCAAAAACACTTTCTGCAGCGTCACCAGTGTTTCATTGACGGCACCGCCGGAGGCGAACGGACCGAAATACTTACCCTTCTGGGTATGGGCACCGCGATGCTTGAGGATTTGCGCAAAAGCATGATCGTCGGTGAGTAATATATAAGGGAATGATTTATCATCGCGCAGCAGAATATTATAACGCGGCTTGAGTTTGCGAATGAGGTTGGCTTCCAGCAGGAGCGCCTCAGCCTCGGTCTTGGTAAGCACGATCTCCATTTTCTTGGTCAGCGAGATCATTTTGAGTGTGCGCCCGTTTAAGCCCGACGCGCTGACATAATTGCTTACGCGGTTCTTGAGATTTTTTGCTTTGCCGACATACAGCACACTGCCATCGTCACCCAGCATGCGATACACGCCAGCGCTCGTCGGCATCTCTTTCAATGCTTCGCGAATAATATCTGCGCCGGATTTCTCGATCGTCATACCGCGAACACTACTGTTTTTTGAGGCTCACCAAAGCCTGCAGCGATTCATCCACCAAACTTGTGGATAAGTTTGTTGAAAACTGACACCCGACAAGCCGCCGGGCAAGCGTATTGTGGCTTTAATGCGCTTTGCCTAAAAAATAGGCAATTCATAATATACTGTAAAATATGCATTTAGTCAATTTTTGGGTTCTTAAAAACTGCTTAACATCAGTGGTGTTGGATTTAGGTCACTTTTGGGCACTACTGTGCACAATTGATCGCCTATGGAACAGAAAAAATGGCGGCGTCAACATCTTTTTTAGGGGGAATTATAACGCACCTATTCTTTGGTCTGCGGCAAGTGCATTCCGCCGGAAAGCAAGAGTGTCTGCCCGGTGAGTGACGAAGCAGATAAAATATATTGCACGGCGTCACACACTTCTTGCGGTGAACTCACGCGCGCGAGCGGAATAATTTTTTTGAGTTTTGCAAACGTGTCTTTCCTATCCATCACTCCGGGAAGTGTCGGACCGGGTGCAATCGCATTGACGCGAACGCGTGGTGCAAGCTCTACCGCAAGCAGCAGGGTGGCATTGGCAAGACCCAGCTTGCTCAGCGAGTAGGAAAGAAATGTCGGCGACAGGCTCCAGCCATGCATGCCATCGGTAATGTTGATGATGTTGCCTTCATGACCTTTATAATGCGCGGCGAAATCGCGCATGAGCTGCAGCGGCGCAAACAAGTTGGTGCTCATATGTCGCTGCCAGCTTGCCGGTGTTATGCTTGCAAGAGAATCTTTCTCAAACACGGCAGCATTATTGATGAGGCCGCTGAGTTTTATGCCGCGCTTGGCCAGCGAGGGAATAATCTGCGCGGTTTGTCTGGCGTCACTCAGATCGGCGGTAATGAGTGTTACCTGTCTTTTTCTTTTGCGGATGAGCGATGCCAGTTCTTCGGCGTGCTTTTTTCCGCTATGGTAATGGATGACAATGTCCCATCCTTTTTCGGCAAGAGACAATGCGATGGCACGACCAACGCGCCGTGCCGCACCCGTAATGAGGACCGTTTGGGCTTGCATAGGTTTTCTGGTATAGCGCAGCCGACGCAAAAAAGGTATCACTAATCCATGCATCAGACCTCTCATCTGCCCGTGGTTCTTATCCTGCTTGCCGGCGCGATACTCATCGTGGCGCTGTTTCGCAAATTGCGCGCAAGCCCGGTGCTGGGCTATCTCGTGGCGGGCACCGTCATCGGTCCTGGCGGCATCGGCATCATCACCGACACGGTAGGTATCAACGGTTTTGCCGAGTTTGGCATTGTCTTCCTGCTCTTTATTATCGGTCTGGAGCTTTCCTGGGAACGTCTGAAGGCCATTCGCAAAAAAGCGTTCGCATTGGGCTTTGCACAGGTGTTGCTGACCAGCGCATTGCTGGGCTACGGTCTTTATTTCAGCGGCTTTGGCCCTGAGACTTCCCTCATTATAGGCAGCGCATTATCGCTTTCCTGCACGGCACTGGTGCTGCAAATCATCGCCGAGTACCAGCAAAAAGCCTCACAGTTGGGCAGGATGTCGCTGGCCGTGTTGCTCATTCAGGATCTGGCGGCGATTCCTCTGCTGGTATTAGTCTCGGCGTTTGCAAAAAGCGATCAATCGATCGCCATCGAGCTGGGCATGGTGGGCATCAAAGCAGTCGTAGCGCTCGCCGTTATCTTTCTTCTGGGCCGCCGTCTGCTGCGCCCGCTTTATCGCCTTATTGCCTCGCTCGATAATCCGGAAATCTTCACGGCCCTCACCTTGTTAGTCGCACTGGGCACTGCCTATGTCACATCCCTTGCCGGGCTTTCGCTTGAGCTCGGCGCCTTCATGGCCGGCCTGCTGCTGGCCGAAACCGAATACCGTCATCAGGTGGAAGCCGACGTGATGCCCTATAAAGGGCTGCTGCTCGGACTGTTCTTTATGGCGGTGGGCATGACGGTGGATATCCATGCCGTCGCCAGCCGCCTGCCTCTCATCCTGCTCTGTGCATTGGGCCTGATGGTCGTCAAAGCGCTTATTATTCTGCTGATCAGCCGCCGCTTGCGTTTTCCTTTCGCGCTCAGTCTGCAGGCGGGCCTGCTACTCTCGCAAGGCGGCGAATTTGCCTTCGTGCTGTTTCGCCTGGCTGCCGATCATAATTTTATACCCGGCACGTTATCACAAACGCTCATGGCTATTGTTGCGTTCAGCATGGCGCTGACACCTTTTGCCGCAGCACTGGGTCGCTCGCTTGCAACAAGGATAGAACGTGAACAGCAGACGGCCGAAGAATCGACCGCCGAGGTGATGGACATTCGCGATCACGTCATCATTACCGGCTTTGGTCGCGTCGGCCAGACCGTCGCCAAGCTTCTCTCTGCCGAGAATATCAATTATATCGCGCTTGATATGCAGGTGGCCACCGTCAAGGAGGCGAAGAAAATCGGCCTGCCGGTTTATTATGGCGACGGATCGCGCCGCGAAGTGCTGCAGGCCATCGGGGTTGACCGGGCGAGTGCCGCCATCATCACCGTCAATGAACCGGCAGCGGCGGAGCGCACCGTGCGCGCCATCCGTTCGGTGGCGCCCTCCATGCCGATTATTGCGCGGGCGCATGATCTGGAACGCGTATTGCTGATGGAAGCTGCCGGCGCCAACGTTGCCGTATCGGAAATGTTCGAGGCCAGCCTGCAATTGGGCGGTGCGTTGCTCAAGCATCTGGGCATCGCCGATCATGAGATACTGCGCATCATCGAACTCTTCCGTGATCGCGACTATGCGCTTGCCCGCGGCACGCTTGAAATCAATCCCGGCGATCACCATACGCCTTACGGCAAGATGCTGGCCTTCCATAACGCCGTGGTAAAGGGAGCCGTGCTGCCGGATAAGTCATAGAAATATATATGCTTATTTCGCTCACTGGCGCGCGCGCATTAGCAATTTACAATACAGGGCTTCCCTGCTACAAGATGCCTCCCTTCGGGCGGCTGGCCATGTGTACCGTGTGGTGAGCGGCTGTTGGGGTTAACTCAGATAAAACGGTCACTATGAAATTACTTTCGTGCAATAGCAATCGGCCGCTCGCCGAAGCCATGGCTTCCTACCTGGGCGTGAAGCTCACCGAAGCCACCGTGCGCCGTTTTCCCGATAATGAAATCTTCGTTGAAATTCACGAGAACGTGCGCGGCGAAGATGTGTTCGTAGTGCAGTCCACTTCGTTCCCCGCCAATGACAATATTATGGAGCTGCTGGTCTCGCTCGATGCGTTGCGTCGCGCCTCAGCCCGCCGCATCACTGCGGTCATTCCTTACTTCGGTTATGCACGCCAGGATCGCAAGCCCGGCCCGCGCACGCCGATCTCGGCCAAGCTTGTGGCCAATATCATCACCTCGGCCGGTGCCGACCGCGTGCTCACTATCGATCTGCATGCGGGCCAGATACAGGGCTTCTTCGACATCCCGCTCGACCATCTTTATTCCGCTCCCGTGGTCGTGGCCGACATCAAGAACAATTATAAGCAAAAAAATGTCGTCATCGTCTCGCCCGACGTCGGCGGTGTGGTGCGCGCCCGTGCGCTCGCTAAACGCTTAGAGGCCGACCTCGCCATCGTTGACAAGCGCCGTGAACGCGCCAGCGTCTCGGAAGTGATGAACATCATCGGCGATATCGAAGGCCGTCATTGCATTCTCTACGACGACATCGTCGATTCCGCCGGCACGCTGTGCAACGCAGCGGAAGCGCTGAAGAAAGGCGGAGCCGCGTCGGTCTCAGCTTACGTCACCCACGGTGTGCTCTCAGGCAAGGCGATTGAGCGCGTGACCAAATCGGCACTGACCTCGCTCGTCATCACCGACAGTATCGCCACCACCACGGAAATCACCAAGGCGCATAATATCCGCGTCATTTCGATTGCCGCCCTTCTTGCCGAGGCCATTCGCCGTATCAGCGAAGAATCCTCGGTCTCGAGTTTATTTGATTAAATTTTATTTTTTAAAGGAGAAATCTCATGAAATCCGCAGTCACACTTGAAGCCCAGAGTCGAGAAAACACCGGAAAAGGCGCAGCCCGCGCATTGCGCCGTGAAGGCCGCGTACCTGCAATCCTGTACGGAAGCACGCAGCAGGCCGCAAAAATCGTGCTGCCCTTGAAAGAACTGACGCTAGAATATTCCAAAGGCTCGTTCTTCAACAAGATTGTCGACATCAAACTCGACGGCAAGACCGTGCAGGCCTTGCCGCGCGATGTGCAGACCCATCCGGTCAGCGACATCATCGAGCATGCCGATTTCCAGCGCGTTGACAGCAACACCGTCATCCACGTATTCGTGCCGGTGAAGGTTGTAAACCAGGAAAAATCCCCGGGCCTCAAGCGCGGTGGTGTGCTCAATATCGTGCGTCACGAAATCGAACTGCTGTGCAAACCCACTGACATCCCCGCCTTCATCGAAGTCAACGTGCAGGGTACCGAAATCGGCACGTCGGTGCATATCAATGACATCAAATTGCCCAGCGATGTCAAAACCGCAATCAAAGACCGCAACTTCACCGTGGTCACCATCGCTGGCCGCAGTAAAGAAGAAGAGGAAGTGCCAGTCGCAGCCGCAACTGCCGTGGCGGGTGCCGAAGGTGCCGCCGCTGCAGCACCGGGCGCTGCTCCGGGTGCCGCTGCTCCGGCTGCGGGTGCAAAACCTGCTCCGGGCGCCGCTGCTCCGGCCGCGGGGGCGAAACCTACTCCGGGCGCCGCTGCTCCGACCGCGGGGGCGAAACCTGCAGGCGACAAGAAAAAGTAAGGCTTAGACCATGTGGCTTGTCGCTGGCCTTGGCAATCCGGGCGCGAAATATGCGCGCAACCGGCACAATGTCGGCTTCATGGCAATCGATGCGCTGGCGGAGAAACTCTCCGCCAGCAGATGGTCTTCCAAGTTCAATGGTAAAGTCTGCGAGGCGCATTGCGCAGGCGAGAAGCTTACGCTGCTCAAACCCGAAACTTACATGAATCTTTCGGGCGAGTCTGTCGCCGCCTGTGCGCGTTTTTATAAGATTTCTCCGGAAAATATTATCCTGCTTTACGATGAGCTCGATCTGCCCGACGGTAAATTGCGCGTAAAACAAGGTGGAAGCAACGGCGGGCATAACGGCGTGAGGAGCATTGACGCGCATCTGGGGGAAAACACCTGGCGGGTACGCATCGGCATCGGCCATCCTGGAGATAAAAACCTGGTATCGCATTACGTGCTTTCGGATTTCTCACGCGAAGAGTCTGCGGTGCAGCAAAGGGTGATCGACGCCATTGCCCAGCATTTTTCCCTGATGATTGCGGGCGATGCGGCGGAATTCATGAACAAGATTGCATTGGCCACAAGGGATTAATGTTTGCTTTTTGCTCCCCTGCCCCCTACACACATAACGCTTTTTCATTTCAGGGATAGTCCATGGGTTTTAACTGCGGCATCGTAGGCCTTCCCAATGTCGGCAAATCGACGTTGTTCAACGCTCTGCTCTCGACACAGGCGGCCGAAGCCGCCAACTATCCGTTCTGCACCATCGAGCCCAATGTCGGGCGCGTGTCGGTGCCCGACGAACGCATCGACAAGCTTGCCAAGATAGCTGCCTCGGCGCAAATCATCCCCACGCAGCTGGAGTTCGTCGACATTGCCGGCATCGTGCGCGGCGCCAGCAAGGGTGAAGGGCTGGGCAACCAGTTCCTTTCTCACATCCGCGAAGTGCATGCCATCATCTACATGCTGCGCTGCTTTGAAGACGGTGACATCACCCATGTCGAGGGCCGCATCGATCCACTGAGCGATCTGGAGATTATCGAGACCGAACTGGTGCTTGCCGATTTAGAGAGCATCGAGAAACGTTTGCCGGCATTGCAGAAAAAAGCGCGCGGCGACAAAGAAGCGGCCGCTCAGGCCGAAGTCATGGAGAAAATTCTGCCGCTGCTTTCTGCCGGCAAAGGCGCGCGCCATTACAAGCCTGTCAATGAAGTCGAACAGAAAATCATTACGCAGATGCAGCTGCTTACGACTAAGCCGGTATTGTATGTCTGCAATGTCGAGGAAGCGTCCGCCGCTACCGGCAATGCTTTTTCCGAAAAGGTTAAGGCACGCGTGCAGGGTCCCGTCATCGTGATCTCGGCTAAAATCGAATCTGAAGTAGCGCAGTTGGGCAGTGACGAGGAAAAGAAAGAGTTCCTCGCCGATCTGGGACTCAAGGAAACCGGCCTGGCAAGACTTGTACGCGCTGGTTATTCGCTATTGAACCTGATCACCTATTTCACCGTCGGCCCCAAGGAAGCGCGCGCCTGGACGATCATGAAAGGCATGCTTGCGCCGCAGGCCGCAGGCGTGATACATACGGATTTCGAGAAAGGCTTCATTCGCTCCGAAACAATTGCCTACGAGGATTACGTGACGCTCGGCGGCGAACAGGGAGCAAAAGAAGCGGGTAAACTGCGCCTGGAAGGCAAGGATTACATGGTGAAGGACGGTGATGTGCTCCATTTCCGGTTTAATGTATGAGGCAGCGCCATGAAGAACGCACCGACGCCTGATTCGGTTGCCCGCGTCGTCCGCTGGGCCCTGATGATCTTCTTTGCCTATGTGTTATGGCACTCTACTCCCACTTTCACCTCCAAACCGCCTTCCCCGCCACAGACATTGCAGCAAACGACGACGGGGAAAAATACCGACTGCACCACTAGCAAAAGCGCCACTACGTTGCAGGATTTCCCGTTGCTTAACATTCCGCTATTAGGCGCAATGATTCCCACGGTGCATACCGAAGACACCAAGCCCGGAGATGGCGCCCCTGCGATCTGCGGCGAGCGCGCAACCGTGCATTACAGCTTGGCGCTCAATCATGGCAATGTACTGTATGACAGCGGCGAGGCACGCACGATCACCATTGGCGGCACCGATATTCTGCCAGGCATGACCCGCGGACTCCTGGGCATGAAACCCGGTGGCCAGCGCACTATCACCATTCCCCAGCCGCTTGCTTTTGACAACCCCAGAGATATCGCCGTGTTGCAAGGCAGCGATCACTACAAAATTCCCTCGGGAGTGAAGTTGAAAAATGAAATCATCACCGCAGATGTGTCGCTAGCCGCGCTTGCCGGGACACCACCTGACTCTGATATGCCTCTGCGTTACATTGATGCCATGCATACCGGCACCGCAAAGGCGGAATGCGGCGATACCGTCCGCATCGCGCTGACGATCTGGAAAATGGATGGTACAAAGCTCTTCGCTGCCGGCGAAGAGAAGCCCATTACCTATACCATCGGCCAGGGAGAGGTTCCTTACGGTATCGAGCAAGGGACTATTGGCATGCAACAGCGCAGCAAACGCACTCTGATTGTGCCCCCGGCCTATCTTCAGCCCTCTGACACCAAATGGGCTAAACACCCGCAAACATCACTTATTCCCATCACATTTGCCGCGCATGAAATGGTTTTAGTTGAAATGGTGTTACTGCCTGCGCTAGAAGAACAGTCCACGCCTGTGCCGACGGAAACGAAAAAGCCCACAGCACCGGCAAAAAAAGTATCACCTGAGTAAATACATGTCGCTGCTCGCTACCCGCCTTACCCGCATCAAACCTTCCCCCACTATTGCCGTCACTACCAAAGCCGCAGAGCTTAAGGCCGCAGGCAAAGATGTCATTGGCCTTGGCGCCGGCGAGCCTGATTTTGATACGCCGGATCATATTAAAAAGGCGGCCATCGATGCGATTGCGCGCGGGGAAACCAAATACACTGCCGTGGGCGGCACCCCTGCGTTAAAAAAGGCTATCTGTGATAAACTCAAACGCGAAAACGGTTTAATCTACGCTCCTAATCAGATTGTCGTCGGCTGCGGAGCCAAACAGGTGATATTTAATGCCCTGCTGGCCACGATTGATGACGGCGATGAAGTCATTATTCCGGCGCCTTACTGGGTGTCGTATCCTGATATGGTGGCATTTGCCGGCGGCACGCCCGTGACGATTGCCTGCCCGCAGACCCAGGATTTCAAACTCTCTCCTGCCGATCTGAACAAAGCCATTACGCCTAAAACCAAGTGGCTTATTCTCAATTCGCCCTCCAATCCCACAGGCGCGGCTTACTCTGATAAAGAATTGCGCGCCCTGGCCGATGTGCTGCTCAAACACCCGCATGTACATATCCTCGCCGACGATATTTATGAGCATCTGTGCTACGACGGCTTCAAGTTCAACACCCTCGCGCAGATTGAACCCAAGCTCTATGGCCGCACGCTGACGGTCAACGGTGTGTCCAAAGCCTTTGCCATGACGGGATGGCGCATCGGTTACGCAGCTGGTGAAAAATCCCTCATCGCCGCCATCACCGATATTCAATCGCAGAGCACTTCCAATCCCAGTTCGATAAGCCAGGCCGCCTCGGTGGCCGCCTTAAACGGCCCGATGGACTTCATGCCCGCATGGGTGGCGTCGTTTCAGAAGCGCCGCGATTATGTGGTCAAGCAGATGAACGCTACCAACAGTCTTAACTGCACCACGCCCAAGGGCGCATTTTATGTTTTTGTAAATTGTGCCGCCTTTTTTGGACGCAAAACGCCCGCCGGCAAGGTGATAAATACCAGCACGGAATTTTGTGAATATCTGCTCGACGACGCGCTCGTTGCCGCAGTAGCAGGCAGTGCGTTCGGTCTTGAAGGATATTTTCGCATTTCCTACGCAACATCGCAGAGCCTGCTGGAAAAAGCCTGCGCGCGCATTAAGGACGCCTGCGGTAAATTGTCATAGCATTAATGCATAGACGCGGTCAGTAGGCCGCGCTCTGTAGTCGCGAAGCGTTAGTTTCATCGCGCAGGTCAGCAGACCGAAGCGAGAATGATTATAAAGATAAAAAAAGGGCCGGATTGCTCCGGCCCTATGAGTTTAACAGGGAGGCTTCACTTCGGGAGCCTAAGCTCGACCGAAATGCCGGGCCTTTCACCCAGACGGCCTTAAACAGGGAGCTTAAGGCTTTAGTCAATCAAAGAATGACCAACTGATGGGCTTAATATAGGTCTGGGGTACCCATTCAACCAGCATGATAAAGGTAGGTTAGATATGCGTTACTTGCATGTTTAACGCTAATAATAGCCGCAGACGTGCCATTATTGCCGGGCTAAAATCGGTATTCCGCCAGCTTGCGCTGGACGAATTCCTTGAACACTTTGATACGCTTAGAGTGTCTAAGCTCGGTCGGATAGGTGAAATAGGCCTCTGCTTCAGGCCCTTTAAGCTCCGGAAGGATTTTGGTCAGCCCTTTGGCACCTTGCACCATGTAGTCAGGCAGTGCTGCGATACCCATGCCGCTTTCTACCGCTTTCATCATGCCGGAGAGATTGTTAATCTTAAACACCGACTTGCGTTCGTCCTTGGTTTTACGCCCGACACTCAGCAGCCAGTTCATTTCCGGAAACGGCATGCGCACATCGTCGCCGTAAGTAATCAGACTGTGGTTATCGAGATCTTCGGCATCTTTGGGCACACCGCGCAGCCGCAAATATTCGTTGGAGGCATAGACCGAATTATGCAGCGTCACCAGCGGGCGCTGGATAAGATCGGACTGCTTGGCCGGCACCACGCGAATGGCGGCATCCGCCTCGCGCATGAGCAAATCAAGTTCGCGATCATCCACGAGCAGCGAGACCTGAATTTCCGGATAAAGCTCCATGAACTCCGCCATCTGCGGCGCAAGCCAGGTAGTGCCAAACGTCACAGGCGCGGTGATGCGAAGCGGCCCTCGTGGCCGTTCCTTACTTTCCATCAGCGCATTCTCCGTGGCGGAAAGTTTGGTGAATACTTCGGAAACGGTGCGAAACAGAATATCACCCTGCTCGGTCAGCAGCAGCCCACGCGCATGACGGTGGAAAAGCGTCACCTGCAGATGCTCTTCGAGCGCCGCGACCTGCCTGCTGATGGCGGACTGGCTCAGATTTAATGCCTCACCTGCTTTGGTAAAGCTCTGTGACTGCGCCACAGTATAAAAAACGCGAAGTTTATCCCAATCCATAGGGGCAACATACTGTAAGAAAACCATTTCGACAATAGCATGCAATTAAAAAAAGCCCCGCAGCTTACGCCGCAGGGCTTTTTCTTACTTGAACTTACGAATTACTTCGCAGTGGGAGCCACAGTCTTACCATTGGCTTTTGCACAGTCAGCATCGGTGGAGAGCACAAAATCACCTGCATCGCCATCGACTTTGGCCTGGCCTTTGCAGGAATGTGAACCCGTGGCGCTGGCGCAGTCATTCTTGCCGGCTTTGGCAATGCCGTAGCATTTGGTGCTGCCGGCAGCGGCTTCATCCGCAGCGCTGGCCGTAACGATAAAACCGGCGGTCATGAAGCCGGCGATAGCGGCGGAAATGAGAAGCTTGGAATTGATCATACGTTCTCTCCTGTAAAGTTTCTTAAGGTTATGAGAGCAAAGAATTTGCCCTGACTGCTCATGCAGCCACAGGCATAACAATCTTTTACCCTGCAACATGCAAGTTACATGTTGGTAATGATCATTTTGGAACATAACGAGCGCGGATGGGCGAAGCAGATTTGTGCAACGAAAACGAAGTTCTATTCTTCGTCAACATATTGCTTTTCAAGCTTCTCGTGGCGTTCCTGCGCTTCAATCGTCATGGTAGCGACGGGGCGTGCTTCCAGGCGCTTGATACCGATCTTGTCACCGGTTTCTTCGCAATAGCCATACGTACCATCTTCCACGCGCTTGAGCGCCGCATCGATCTTGGAAATTAGCTTGAGGTAACGATTGCGCGTGCGTAGTTCGACACCGGCTTCGGTCTCGAGCGAGGCGCGATCCGCGATATCGGGTTCATGCCAGTTTTCTTCCTTCAGATGGTCGATGGTCTCGCGCGATTCTTCGAGCAATTCCTTGCGCCATGCAAGCAGCTTCTGGCGAAAATACTCCAGCTGCTTGGAGTTCATATATTCTTCTTTTTCAGTAGGCTTGTAGTTGGCAGCAATTTTGGCAACCATGCGGTAATCTCCCAAGTGGTTGGACGCGGAGGGAGGGGATATATAAAGAATCGGCGGCAAAAATGCAACGGTTAATAAACGGGGCCGGGAGCTCCAATCTTAGCCCTTGTTATTCGTCAATCTTCCCTGCTTTGTCCGGCGCCTGCGTTTTGTCTTTTTCTGCCGCATTCTCAGCGCCATCCTGTGGGACGGCTTCTTTGTCCACCGCCTCCTGCGCAGCCTTGGCAACTTCCTCGGCAAGTTGCGCCTCGACCTGCTCGGCATCGCCACGCATCACATCAGATTCCTTGCGCCGTTGCGCCAGGCTTTTATACATCACCTTCTCGGACTTAAACTCTATGCCGTTCTTGGTAAACAGGCGCATCAGATCTTCGTTTTCCCAACCGAGCAGCTGCGTACTTCCTTTTTCAAAATCCTGGATACGGCGCGACGAAATGCTCCCCAAATGATTGGTGAGATCATAGACGTTCCACTTAAGCAGCGAACGTGCGGTTCGACACTGGCTACCAATAATCTTATGCATGCTTGTGCTATCCTGCATTTTCGTGTCTGCGCCACCTCCCGCGGCAGAATGCCCATTGTGCGGGAAAATAATGCAAACATATTGTAGTATGATATTAATTTTGACACGGTTGATTTTCTTTAGCAATCAGGAATGGTGCAAATTATTTCGATTCGGTATAGAGTCTTGATGACATGACTGCCCCGCCGCCAACCCCTACGCCACCACCGACCCGCGCACCCGCCGCGAGCCCCAGCGCTGCACCACCTGTCGCGCCCGTCGAAACTGCCGCACCGCCCTCAGACCAGCCCGTAAAACGCCCTCTGCGTATCGGTGAGAAACTGATAGGGCTGGGCCTGATTTCTGAGGATCAGCTGCAGATTGCGCTATTGGAGCAGAAATCCTCCAAGAAGATGCTGGGCGCCATCCTTGTCGAGATGGGCTTCGTTACCGAAAGCGCACTGGGCGAAGTGCTTGCCGAATCCGCAGGTGCGCAGAAATTCGATCCCAAGACGGCGATGCTCGATGTCAGCGTCATCAAGCAGATTCCCAAGGAAGTCGCCACACGCCACAAGGTTATTCCGGTATCACTGGAAAACAACGAAGTGCATCTGGCCATGGCGGATATCTACAACGTGCTGGCTATCGACCAGGTGCGCCGGCATTTTGCGCGCGGCACCAAGATTGTCCCGGTGTTCTGTACCGAGACCGAAATTCTCGAACTCATCGACCAGTATTACGAATATGAAATGTCGATCGACGGCATTTTGCGCGAAATTGAAACAGGTATCCGCGAAAATAATCGCCTCGACGGCCGGCAGGAAGGGTACATCAACCCGACAGTGCGTCTGGTGAACGCCTTGCTCGTGGACGCAATTAAGACGGGCGCTTCGGACATCCATTTTGAACCTGAAGGCGCGTTCCTGCGCCTGCGCTACCGGTATGACGGCCAAATGACGCAGATCCGCAGTTTCCACCGCGATTATTGGAACGCCGTCGTCGTGCGTCTTAAAATCATGTCGGGCATGAACATCGCTGAAACGCGCAATCCGCAGGACGGCCGCATTTCTTATAATGTGCTCGGCCGAGACGTCGACTTCCGCGTTGCCACCCAGCCCACGGTACACGGCGAAAATATCGTGATGCGTCTTCTCGATAAAACCAAGTCGCTGGTGCCGCTGTCCGATCTGGGTTTTAGCGATCACAACAGTAAACTGCTCAAGAAACTGCTCAAGCGCCCTGAAGGCATCATCATCGTAACCGGTCCCACGGGTAGCGGTAAAACCACGACGCTTTACTCGGTACTGAGTTACATCAACTCGATCGACGTCAACATCATGACGCTCGAAGACCCGGTGGAATATCAGCTGCCGCTTATTCGCCAGACCAACGTGCGTGAAGGGTCGGTCGACTTCCTGCACGGCATCAAGTCGCTGATGCGTCAGGATCCTGACATTATCTTCATCGGCGAAGTGCGCGACGAGGACACCGCCATCATGGCGGTGCGAGCCGCGCTGACCGGTCACCAGGTCTATACCACGCTGCACACCAATGATGCGCTGGGCGCCATTCCCAGGTTAGGCGATATCGGGGTGCCGGCGCATTTGCTTGCCGGCTCGCTTATCTGCACCATGGCACAACGACTGGCACGCAAACTCTGCCCCTCCTGCCGCCGCCCACGTCTTGCCACCCGCGACGAATGCCAGATTCTGCGCTATGATCCGGAAGATCCGCCGACGCTCTACGAACCCGTCGGCTGCGAGCGCTGCAAGGGCAAAGGGTACAAAGGCCGTGTGGCGCTCATCGAGATTTTGCGCGTCGACGAAGGTATGGACGAACTCATCGCCACACATGCCACACGTAACGCCATGATGGAATACGCGCTCGACAATGGTTTTATTCCGATGGCGGAAGATGGGATCGACAAGGTTGTCAGCGGTATTGTCGACCTGCAGGAATTGATTAACACCATCGACATGACCGACCGTTTGTAAACACATTATTAAGATTTAGCCATTATATAGAGTGCTATGCCATCTTACCGTTATGCGGCAATGAATGAACTCGGGCGAACTATCACCGGCGTGGTGGTGGCCGAGAACGATGTCGATCTGGAAGAACGCCTCAAGCAAATCGGCCTGGAACTGGTCAATTTCCGCGAACTTAAAGAAAAGCAGGGCGGCAGAAGCGGCAAGGTCAAAGGCCAGGATATGATCGTGATGTGCCTGCATCTGGAGCAATTAGGCCGCGCGGGCGTGCCGTTGCTAGATGCCATTGCCGATGTGCGTGACACGACCGACTCCATGGCGCTTAAAAACATCATGACCGGCATCTATGAATACGTCAAAAACGGCGAAATTCTATCCAAGGCCCTTTCGCATTATCCGCGCGTATTCGGTGACGTCTTCGTCGGTCTGATTGCGGCGGGTGAGAAAACCGGTAACTTCTCCGAATCCTTCCTGCATATTGCCGACCATCTTAAATGGACCTCCGACCTGCGCCGCAAGGTGAAAAAGGCGGTGCGCTATCCTATCGCGCTGCTGCTGATTATGAGCGGAGTCATCGCCACGCTTATGACGCAGGTGGTTCCCAAGCTTACCGACTTCATGCTTGCCCAGGGGTTTGATCTGCCACCCTGGACTGTTGCGCTGATTGCCACGTCGCACGCCTTCGAGAATTACTGGTATCTTATCTTCGGCATCCCCATCGTCACGGTGATGACGCTCATGGCGGTCTATCGTTTTTCAGAGCCTTTTGCCTACCGGGTCGACAGCATTATTCTCAAACTTCCCATTTTCGGCAATGTCAGTCGCAAGCTCAACATGGCACGGTTCACCCACTTCTTTGCCGTGCTTTTCAACAGCGGTATCGACATTCTGGAATCTTTGCAGGCCGCCAAGAACGTGGTGGCCAACCGCGTGCTGCAGGAATCCATCGGACTCATGGCCAGAAGCGTATCCGATGGCACATCGCTCACCGCATCCATGCGCATGTCGAACCAATTCCCCAATCTGGTGGTGCGCATGTTTAAAATCGGCGAAGACAGCGGCAATATGACGGAATCGCTCGAGAACATTAACTTTTTCTATGACCGCGAAGTAAACGATGCCGTGGAAAGTGTGGTAGGCATGATTCAGCCCACTCTCACGGTCGTGATGGGCTTGCTCATATTCTGGGTGATTGCAGCAATCTTCGGTCCGCTCTATCAATCTTTCAGCAAGATGAACGTCTGATGGCAAAGGTATAATGGCAAAAGGCATCTCTCTTCCCAAAGGCGGCGGCGGCACTTTCGTATTAATGGTGGGCGACGAAGGCGCTATCCTGGTTCAGATGCAGAAGAAGCGCGTGGTGCGCCGCTTATTCGCACAATCTCCCGAACCCAATCATACTCGCGCGCTGGATGAGGCGTTGAGTTCAATGCCCCGGTCGCCCATTACGATTCTGGTCGACATGATGGATCAATCCTATGTGCGCCAGACCCTGCCTCCTGTGTCATCTTTCAGTGTCGGCAAGATCGTCAAGCGCCGGCTGGATAAGGATTTCTCGCCCGACGACATTAAGGGATATCTCATTCTCGGACGCGAGAAAACCGGTCGCAAGGACTGGAATTATCTGATGGCTTCGCTTGCCAATCCGCCTTTGCTGCAGAAATGGATCGCATTTGCCGTCGAGCGCCCCAATCCGTTCAAAGGCTTGGGTCTTGTGCCGCTGGAGGCACAGACATTATTGCTCGCCGCGGAAAAGAAACTTCTGGGCAAAGACGGCAAGGCGCTTGAATGGCAGATCATGGTCAATCACCACAAAGTGGGCGGATTCAGACAGATTGTTCTGCGCAATGGCAAGCTGATATTTACCCGTATGGCCCAACCTATTGGGGAATCTGTGCCCGAAGTCATTGCCGGCAATATTGAGCAGGAAATGACCAATACCATCGAATATCTCAAACGTCTTGGCCTGCAGGACGCAAACACACTCTCGGTGATTATTCTTGCCGCTGAAGACATCAAGAAGGCCATCGACCCAAAAAATATCAAGGCAGGCGAATATCATTTCTTCACCCCCTATGAAATGGGCCAGCTGCTTGCGCTTGCCGATGCCGCGCAACCCGAAGATCATTTCGGCGATGTCGTTATCTCGGCATTTATCGCCAGACGACGCAAACTTCTGCTGGCGCTGCAAACGGTCTATACGCGCAAATTAAGCTCTCTCGCCATGGCCATTGCCGGCACGCGTGTGTTAGCCGCGTTAGCTGTACTTGCCGTGCTTGTCTGGGGAGGCAGCAACGCCTGGGACATGCTTTCCACTCAGCAAGATACGGA
Source organism: Alphaproteobacteria bacterium (assembly GCA_013289445.1). The sequence continues at coordinate 49,573 of JABCZZ010000003.1, read as the reverse complement.
ACAGTTGATACATGAACAGGCGGGGCTCAAAAGCAAACTTACTGCTGCCAAAGCCACATCAGCAGCTCTTCCGGCCCAGACTTTTCTGTTTGAAGACGTCTCCTCGCTTATCAAAATTTATGAAAAACGCCGTTACGATCCTCTCGCTTTCATCAATAATCTTATCGGCACATTGCAAGACAGTGCGGTGGTGACTAGTTACCATTGGCTGCTTAACGATCCTACCAACAGCCGGGATGCGGATAAACGGCAGATTGTTACTGACGTAGAGTTGCACATGATTGCCCCTACGGAACCGCATGACCAGTTTATCGCAAGCGCTACCGGACTTATTGATCGGATAAAGAAAGCATTTCCCGCATTTGAAGTCACCAATGCTGAACTTCCCGGCGTACTCTCGGATAACAAGGATCTAAAAACGGTCATAGGCACTCCCACCAATACCAGCAAATCTCCGGTCACTCTTGCCGATACCGCGGTAAAAGTCGCCATCAAAGGACCACGTGCCAACACGCCAGCGATGCCCGGCACTCCCCCCGGCGGCGCGGCGGGCACATCGCTGAATCAGGGAATGTAGCAAGCATATGGCAGCAGGAGGCAAAGAATCCCAACTAAAAAGACGTCTTATAAAAGAGGCGATCATTGCCGTCGTGCTTTTGGTGATTCTGCTGGCTGGCGCCTTTGTCATATCCAATTACGATGATGATGCGCAGAGCGAAAAAACCAGCAAAGCCGGTGAAAACGGCTCTCTGCAGGCGGACGCTGCTGCGTTACAGACCCAGTTCACCAATGGCTCGGAAGCCAGCAAATGGTATTATCTCTATATCCAGAATCACAACGCCAGCTTCAAGCTTGACCGTGAGGCGGCAGCGGGATGGCTGGCGGATTTGCAGGCGAAATATCACCTGATAAACCTCTCGTTGACGATCTCTCCCATAACCGATGTCACCGGCGAATCGTTTCAGCTTAAAACCGGCAAACTGGTCAAAAGCGATGTCAAAATTACTTTCAGCACGATCAGCGATACTGCGGCCTATAATTTTATGGAAAGCCTGCAGCGTACATTTCCCGGTATTGTGCTGCTTTATGATATAAAAATTGCTCAAGGCGGCGATTTTCCTAAGACGGCCAGCGATGGCACGCCGGATTTAAATCCACAAAATACTATACGAACGCTTGCTCAACGACTCTCTACCAATCTCGACCAGCATAACCTCAGCGCGATGGTAGATGTCCAATTGTCCTTCACCTGGCTGGGCATACGCAGCGAGGAAAAACCTGCATCGCCGGGAGGGCCGCCCGGTGGCAGATAGCTTGCGCAGAAAAATGGGGTTGGCACTCGCCGTTGTTACCGTTGCGACAACGATGGCGTTGTCTTTGCACGCGGCAGATTCTCCGCCGCCTGCGCCGCTGCCTGGCGCTGCCCCAAGCGCTGCCCCAGGAGGGCTTCTGGAATTGCCTGCTCCCCCGCCTGCTGCCTCACCGGCACCTAATGCGCCTTCGGCTACCGCTTCACCTACGCGGTTGCCTACGCCCGTTCCCCTGCCCGCATCTGCGGCAGTTGCACCGGCCGTAAAAACCCCGGCCCCGGTGGTAAACGTACCTGTACTTGCGCCGCCCGTCACATCGCCGGCGCCTGCCCCCATACCGCCACAAGCAGCTGCACCAGCAAAACCAGCGCAAGTGCCCGCTACCGTGAATTCGTCCACCGCTTCCGCCGATAGCGCAAGTGTCACAGACAAGCATCCTGAGATTCTTTTTACGCCGCTTCACTTAAATAGCAGCAGCCTGATGTTTGATAAATCGCAAATGGAGCTTATCAATAAGTTCTACGAATCGTATGATAATCATGAACGCCCGGCACCTGCTCAGGATGAAAACAAGTCGCCCGAAGACTTAAGCTCGTTGCTCGATAAATTATCGGATCACGGCAATGATAGCAGCGACAGTAAAGCCGGACATCTCATCGCTCCCCTGCCGCCGCTCTATCTGGCCTCGATTCTCTATTACTCCCCGTCGCATTGGTCGGTATGGATCAATGATAAGAAACTGGTCAACACTCACAATAATCCCTCCAATGAATTCTATGTAAGCCGCCTATCCCGCAAAGAAGTTGAACTCGTCTGGAAGCCTTCTTCGCTTCAGAACATGCCGCTGCTCTGGGCACAATACACTGCCGGCGACAAACAGGCATTGCCAGGCATTGTGCTGGATGCGTCCAAAGGCACGGTGACCCTGCTGCTGCATCCCAACCAGACGTTCATTCCTACCAGCCTCAGTATCCATGAAGGGCTTATCAAGCCTAATATGAATTTAGTAGTTCCGATGGAAGTCAAGGACGCCGGGCCCCATAAATAGACGGACCCTTGCCAAAACGCCCCGATAAAAATAAAACTATGATTGCATGCCAGAACATGCAAAAAACAATACTCCTTTTACTTTTACCTTCTGCCGTTCTCTATGACCGCTATCGCTCCTCTTGAAGTCTCTCACGTTATTAAACGTTACGGCCAGAATCTGGTGCTTAACGACGTGTCCCTGACGCTTAAATCCGGCGAGCTCTTTGGTCTTATCGGCTTAAACGGCGTCGGCAAGACGACCCTGATAAAAATCATCCTCGACCTCACCACTGCCGATCAAGGCGAGGTGCGCTTGATGGGCGAGCCTTGCATTAATGCGTCTGCAAGGCGGCATATATCCTATCTTCCTGAGAAATTTCAGCCCTCCCGCTATCTGCGTGGCCGGGAATATCTTTCGCTTTCGCTATCCTATTTCGGTCGCAAACTCGACATAGATAAAGCCCGTAAAGAAGCCATCGCGCTTGATCTCGATCCGGATGCGCTTGAGCAAAAGGTGGGTTCTTATTCCAAAGGCATGGGCCAGAAACTGGGGTTAATGGGCGCGTTTCTTATTGATGCCCCATTTCTTATTCTCGATGAACCGATGAGCGGCCTTGACCCCAGAGCGCGTATCATGCTCAAGGAAAAACTGCTGGCCTGCAAGCGTGAAGGCAAGACCATATTTTTCAGCTCGCACATCCTCTCGGACATCGATGAAATCTGCGATCGCGTCGGCGTCATCAGTGATAGCAAGATGATATATCTGGGCTCGCCCAAAGATTTCAAACACACCTATCCTGAGGACACGCTTGAGAAATCTTTCCTCAAGGCAATTGCCTAGCGTGGCATTCTAGAAATTAGAACTAGCCGGTGGCGTTTTAAGAGTCAGGGCTGGCTCATTACGTAAAAGTGTAGGCTCTGCCGTACGCATACCCTTCAAAGACGTCTGATGCTGACGGATAAGCAGCCGCAGATTGGCAGGATTTTCGCATTCAGCCACCGCCACTTCCTCACTGATAATATTGTCGAAATAAAGCTGGTACAGCGCCTGATCAAGCGTCTGCATGCCTTCATTGCGGTTTTTGCCCATGACTTCGTGTATTTCTTTGATCTTATTTTCCTGGATAAGATTACGGATAAGACCGCGGTTGAGCATCACTTCCACCGCCACTGTGCGCATCGACGGGCTGGTGGCAGAAGGTTTCTGATTGGTGAGCACGAGGCGCTGAGTCAGAATACCCTTGAGGTTATGCGACAGACCATAACGCACCTGGCCATGTCTTTCCTCAGGAAAGAAATTCAGCATGCGTTCGAGGGCTTGGGATGTATTGCCGGCATGCATCGTAGCGACGCACAGATGGCCGGTTTCAGAGAAATGCAATGCATGCTCCATGGTTTCGCGATCGCGAACTTCGCCGATCAACACCACGTCAGGACGCTGGCGCAGCGCATTTTTCAGTGCCATGCCAAAGGAATAGGTATCAATGCCCACGTCGCGCTGGGTGACAATGCATCCGTTATGTTTGTGGATATATTCGATGGGATCTTCAACGGTGACGATATGGCCGTAGCCATGCCGGTTTCGATGACCAATCATTGCGGCAAGCGACGTGGATTTTCCTGAACCTGTGGGCCCTACCACCATGACCAGTCCGCGGTTTTCCATGATGAGATCGCTGTAGATTCTAGGCAGCTTGAGCGATTCCACGCTCGGAATATCCGTCTGGATACGGCGCACGACGATGCCTGTATGCTGCTGCTGGCGAAACACATTGATACGAAAACGCGCAAATTCATCCCATGCCATCGGGGTATTGAATTCCATCGTTGAATAAAATTCCTCGCGTTTTTCATCATCGAGCATTTCACTCAGAATCTTCTCGATATCTTCGTCGTTAAGCGGAGTTTCCGACAACGCGACAATACGGTCGGACACACGCACGCTCGGCGCACATCCCACGGTGAGATACAGGTCGGAGCCTTTGAGCTCGACAAACCGTGTCAGAAGGGGATCAAGAGTCGGCCGCGTCATGCTCATGCTGTGCCTGGAATTATCTTAGAAACTACTACCAAATTTGCCTGCCGGGGCTCCGGTGGCAGCACGTTTTCCGCCAGCCGTATCACCGCTTTCATTCGTCTCGTCTGATCCGCCGGCGCTCGTGGCAAGCAGTGTCCTGGCCGTTTCATGCGTAATCTGATTGTCGTTGAGCAGGGCATAGGTAGCGTCTTTCATTGTGCGCATGCCGTGCTTCGAGCCCACCTGCATCATCGAGGCGATTTGCGGAATCTTGTTTTCACGGATCAGGTTGCGGATGGCGTGCGAGCCCAGCAATATCTCATGCACGGCGATGCGCCCCGTGCCATCGGAGCGCTTCACCAGTGCCTGGGTGATGACGGCTTCAAGCGAGACCGAAAGCATGGCGCGCACCATTTCTTTGTCGTTGGCAGGGAACACGTCGATAATACGGTCGATGGTTTTGGGCGCCGAATTGGTATGCAAGGTACCCAGCACCAGATGGCCTGTCTCGGCCGCAGTCATGGCAAGCTGAATCGTCTCAAGATCGCGAAGCTCGCCCACCAGAATTACGTCAGGATCTTCACGCAACGCACTGCGCAGGGCTTTGGCAAAGGATTTCGTGCTTGCACCTACTTCGCGCTGATTGACCAGCGCCTTCTGCGATTTATGGACGAATTCGACCGGATCTTCGATGGTCAGGATATGTTTGGAATGCGTCTGGTTGATATGATTGACCATGGCCGCCAGCGTGGTGGATTTGCCGCTGCCGGTAGGACCGGTGACGAGAATAAGCCCCTTATGCAGCTCGGTAAGCTTTTTGAGCACTTCGGGCGCTTTGAGCTCATCGAGCGAAATGATGCGCGTGGGAATAGTGCGCAACACCGCCGCCGGACCGCCGATGGTATTGAAGCAATTGACGCGAAAACGCATGGATTCGCTGAAAGACAAGGCAAAGTCGATCTCGAAATCGCGTTCGTAATCGGCGCGCTGCTGTTCCGTCATAATCGAATAAAGCATGTGCCGCACTTCATCCGAAGACAGCGCATTCATTTTGAGCGGAATCATGTCGCCATGCACCCTCAGAAGAGGTGGGTTGCCCACCGATAAATGCAGATCGGATGCGCTATTTTTCTGAGACGCCAGCAGAAGGTCGGTGATTTCCATTCGTGCCCTGTTTTATGAAGAGGAACCCTTGGGTTTATTAGAGCGTATAAAAGTTAATCTTTCCTGAATTTCCTCGGCCTTAGCGGGTATTTTTTCACCGCGCTCGTTAGCCAGGAGCAGTTGCTGATAATAATCGCCCGCAGCATCCCAGGAGCCACGTTTGTCCAGGATAATTGCCATATTATACCTGTATTTCAGGTTCTCCGGCGATAACAGTATGGCGCGCTCCATCGACTCCGCCGCCCTGTCGTAATTACCCATTTTTTCATAAATCGTGGCTATTTGTGCCGGAAGCGGGCTGAAATTCGGATGGGTTTCTTGCAGCTTCTGCAATTCTTCCAGCGCCGCCTCGGGCGATTCGTCGGCCAGCAATACGAGGAAATTATTCAGCCCTTCGACATTCTTCGGATCGAGCTCCAGCAATCTTCCGTAGAGCGGGCGGGCCAGTTGAATCTGGCCAGCACGGTGATAGGTGGTCGCCAGTCCAAATAGCGCCAGTTTATCGTCCGGTCTTTCTTCAAGCACCTGCTTGTAGATGGTGATGGCATCTTCCTGATTGCCCGCGATCAATGCATCATAGGCCTGCTCAAGCATGTGGTTGACGTTCATCTGCTTGCGCTTGATGCTTATCGAGATGCCCACACCTTCATGCTGTTTGACATCGAGATTACGTTCCATGACGTTTTTGCGCGTATGGTGCATTTCCAGCGGCGGCGTATTCTCCGCTGTGCTGGTTTTTTTGTTTTTCGGCTGTTTTTCTTCCGGCAGTTCATGAATTATCTGCTTGGATTCCTGAGACAACTCCGGCGCGGGTGCGGCTGGCATTAAAGGCGTCGATGACAGAGGTGTGGGCGGTAGCGATGACGCGGCGGCAGGCGGCAGCGGCGTGGGCAGCGCCATTGGCGAAGCAGATGCCGGAGCAGGCGGCAGCGGCGTGGGCAGCACCGCTGGCAGTGGTGCAGCAGGAGCAGGTGGCAAAGCAGAAGCGCCGGGCAAAGGCAATAATACTTGCGAGTTGTCGCCGGCAGCGGGTGAGAGCTGTCCAAGCCCGGCGGCAGAAGCTGTCTGAGAAGTTGGGACAACGGACATATTCGCTTGCGCATGCGCCATCGGCAAGGCCGGAAGCACCGCAGCGGTGGATACAGGGGTACTGAGCGCAGGTGGGGCAGTTGCAACCGTGGCGACAGGCTGTGTCACCCGTTCATACACCACGGGAGGCATGAGCGGGATGGGTTGAATTTTTACGGCCGTGGCAGGCGCTGCCGGCAGCAGCGAGGGTTTGAGTGCCGAAGGCGCAGTGGTCACCGCAGGAGCTGCATTTGGCGAAGGCACGGCGGCGATACTATTGGCTCGTTTATGCAGCGGGGTATAGCTGAGATTTTTTTCCTCCTGCTGCATGTAATCAGGCGGATCCTGCGGCACGTCATACGAGTAACCGCCACGCGAAGTGCCCTGCTCGTCGGAATCGGGCTGAACGTAATGGTAGGATTGTGTAGTGGCGGCAGCGGCCGTGAAGGCAAAGCTATAGCACAGCAGCACGGCAGAGACGCGCGCTGCGAATCGCAGGTGCCGACCTATGCTTTCACGTGTTTTCATGTTTGTTTTATAGCCACCCATCCCCGCTATATCTAGTGGGTCCATTAATAAAACAAAACTATAGCTAGGTCATTAGGAAAGTTTAGTTATCCACAGCTAATTGGGGATAACAAATCAGGCGGAAAAATAATCCTGCAATGATCGTACGCCCAAGCCATCATTTTCTCTTACCGCAGCCAGAGCAAATACAAGGGCGCGCGATCCGGCAAGAGTCGTCGAATAGGGTATTTTTCCAAGCAACGCCGTACGACGTATGCTGAAGGAATCGGAGATGGACTGCACCCCTTCCGTGGTATTGATCACAAGCTGTATATGGCCGTCTTTCATCATGTCGACGATATGCGGGCGTCCCTCCCGCACCTTGTTGACGATCGAGACTTTGAGGCCTTTCTCGCCGAGATATTGGGCGGTGCCGTGTGTTGCCACCACTTCGAATCCGAGCTTGAGCAGTAATGCGACACTTTCCTCGATATGTTTCTTATCCGCTTCCTTGACCGATACGAACACTTTGCCCTTCTGCGGCAACGTTGTGCCGGCAGCAATCTGCGCTTTGGCAAAAGCGCGCGCGAAATCAGTATCGATGCCCATGCTCTCACCGGTTGATTTCATTTCCGGGCCCAAAATCACATCGACTCCGGGGAAACGCGCAAAGGGGAAAACCGCTTCTTTAACAGCGATATGACGGATAGCTTTGGGCACAAGATTAAAGCTCTTGAGCTTCTCTCCCGCCATCAGTCGCGAAGCAATTTTTGCCACCGGCAGACCGCTCGCCTTGGCGACAAACGGCACCGTGCGCGATGCGCGTGGATTGACCTCAAGAATATACACCACGTCGTCCTTGACCGCGAACTGTACATTCATGAGCCCCACCACATGCAGCTCTTTAGCCAGTGCAATGGTTTGTTTTTCAATCTCTTTCAGAATGACAGGCTTAAGCGAGTACGCAGGCAGCGAACAGGCTGAATCACCCGAATGGATGCCCGCTTCTTCAATATGCTCCATGATGCCCGCGACATGCACGTCTTTTCCGTCGCACAGCGCATCGACGTCCACCTCGATGGCATTGCTCAGATAACTGTCGATGAGAATCGGGCCGTCACCAAATGCAGCTGTGATCTCCTGCGTATATTTTTTGAGCGCTTCGCTGCCGTAGAGAATGGCCATGGCGCGCCCCCCCAGCACGTAGGACGGGCGCACCACCACCGGGAAGCCAATGGCTTCGGCTTTGGCGACGACTTCTTCCGCATCATGACATATCGCATTTGCCGGCTGTAGCAGCTTGAGTTTATGCAACAACTGCTGGAAACGCTCGCGATCTTCAGCCAGATCAATCGAATCGGGCGACGTGCCGATGATAGGAATTTTCTGCGCAGCAAGCGCATGGGCAAGCTTCAGCGGCGTCTGGCCGCCAAACTGCACAACGACACCCAGCAATGTGCCTTTTTCCTGCTCGCGCCTGACGATGGCAATCACATCCTCGGCGGTGAGCGGTTCGAAATAAAGCCGGTCGGAAGTGTCATAGTCGGTTGAGACTGTTTCCGGATTGCAGTTGATCATGATCGTCTCGTACCCCGCCTCTTTCAAGGCATAGGCCGCGTGTACGCAGCAATAATCGAACTCGATGCCCTGGCCGATGCGATTGGGGCCGCCGCCAAGAATGATGATTTTTTTGCGATCGCTGGGCGCCGATTCGCATTCGGGCGGAGCTACCCCGTCACCTTCATAACATGAATACATGTAAGGCGTAACCGACTCGAATTCCGCCGCACAGGTATCCACACGCTTGAACACCGGCTGCACTTTCCATTGTGCCCGCAATGCAGAGATATCAGCGGGTTTCTTGCCGGAAAGCTGCGCCAGGCGCGCATCGGAAAAACCGAGTTTCTTAAGGCTTAGCAGCTCATACGCCGTTGACGGGATGCCGGCAACGAGTATGTTTTTCTCCGCATCGATAATACGTTTTATCTGCGCGACAAACCACGGATCGAATTTGGTGATAGCGCAGACTTCCTCACTGCTCATGCCCATACGCAGGGCCTGACCAATCTGCAGCAGACGCTCAGGCGTGGGTACGGAAAGTTGCGAACGAATGACGTCAAGCGAACCCGGCTGATCATTAAGTCCGGTAAGTCCGGTCTCCAGTGAACGCAGTGCTTTCTGCAGCGATTCGGGGAATGAGCGTCCAATTGCCATCGCCTCACCTACCGATTTCATCGCGGTCGTAAGGGTGCGTTCGGTGCCCGGGAATTTTTCAAAGGTGAAACGCGGAATCTTGGTGACCACATAATCAATTGTCGGCTCAAAAGACGCGGGCGTGACCTTGGTCACATCGTTTAGAATTTCATCAAGGCTATAACCGACTGCGAGCTTGGCCGCCACTTTGGCAATGGGAAAGCCGGTGGCCTTGGAAGCCAGCGCCGAGGAACGCGACACGCGCGGATTCATCTCGATGACTACCATGCGCCCGGTCTGCGGATTGACAGCAAACTGCACATTACTGCCACCGGTATCCACCCCAATCTCACGCAGCACCGCAAGCGATGCATCACGCATGATCTGGTATTCCTTATCCGTAAGCGTCAGTGCGGGCGCCACCGTAATCGAGTCGCCGGTATGCACGCCCATCGGATCGACATTTTCAATCGAGCAGACGATGATGCAGTTGTCCGCCTTGTCGCGCACCACTTCCATCTCGAATTCTTTCCAGCCCAGCAGCGATTCGTCGATGAGCACTTCATGGGTCGGCGAGGCGTCAAGACCGCTAAGCACGATCTGCTCGAATTCTTCGCGGTTATAGGCGATACCACCGCCCGTGCCACCCATGGTAAAGGAGGGGCGGATGACTGCAGGCAAGCCGACAAATTCAAGGATGCCGCGCGCTTCCTCAATCGAATGCACCACCGCATTCTTGGCTACTTCCAGCCCGATGCGCGCCATCGCTTCGTTAAACAGCTGGCGATTCTCAGCTTTGTTGATCGATTCAAGGCGCGCACCGATCATCTCGACACTGAATTTCTCCAGCGTGCCGTTTTCCGCCAGCGCCTTGGCGCAATTAAGCGCCGTCTGCCCGCCCATGGTGGGCAGCAGCGCGTCGGGCCGCTCCTTCTCGATGATCTTGGCGACAAATTCCGGCGTGATGGGTTCGATATAGGTTGCATCCGCCAGATCCGGATCGGTCATGATCGTCGCCGGATTCGAGTTCACCAGAATGATGCGATAGCCTTCAGCTTTTAGCGTCTTGCAGGCTTGCGTACCGGAATAATCAAACTCGCAGGCCTGGCCGATGATAATGGGACCGGCGCCGATGATGAGGATAGACTTGATGTCGGTGCGTTTACCCATCAGGTAATGCCTCCGTGTCTTTTTTTGGTGTATTGGGCGCCCTGCGCGGCCAGTTTTTGCAGATTGGCGGCGGATTGGGCTTCGTTAAGAATTTCGCCTAATTGCAGTGTCTCGAAAAATTGTTTGATATGGCTGCGCCATGCGTTCTTTCCGCCGCCGTGAAGCGTATGAGTGCCGTCCTCGGGCAGCAAATGATATATCAGCGAATATAATTCACGCAACTCGCTCTTCTGTAACTGGGGAGTTGAAATCCGGCCAGTGCGTTCTGACGGCAAAAAACCAATGATGTGGGTATGATAGGCATTGAGAAATTTCACCCATTGTATCGCATCGAAATCCTTCAGCTGCTGTTTTTCGGCAAACGCGGAAAGCTTCTTTAACCTGGTTTGGTAATAGTCTCCATGTATGGCAAGTGAGCCGGTTTGCGTCGCATTGTCCCAATTGGTAGTGAATGTCGGGTGTGCGCACAAAGTTTTCCATTCTGCGCTGCTTATTGTGTCCTTGCCGTATTTCATGCGCGCTTCTCCATGCTATGTACGAATTCAAGAAATAAATAGAGCGAGTCGTGCGGCCCGGGAGATGCTTCCGGATGATACTGCACGGCAAACACCGGCTTATTCTTCATACGAATACCTGCCACGGTGCCGTCAAAAAGTGATGTATGCGTGACCATCACCTCTTTGGGCAGCGAGGCTTCACTCACCACGAAGCCGTGATTCTGGCTGGTGATTTCAACCTGTCCGGTTTTAAGATTCTTGATCGGATGATTGGCACCGCGATGCCCCTGATGCATCTTCTCGGTTTTGCCCCCCAGCGCGAGAGCAAGCATCTGGTGTCCCAGGCAGATGCCGAATATCGGCACACCAGAATCAATAAGTTTGCGGATGACCGGTACAGCGTACTTGCCGGTTGCTGCGGGATCACCCGGCCCGTTGGAGAGAAAAACGCCTTGCGGCCTGAGTTTTAGAATATCCTCAGCGGAAGTTTCACTGGGCACGACCGTTATTTTGCAGCCAAGCGACGCAAGCGAGCGCAGGATGTTGAGTTTTTCGCCGTAATCGATTGCCACCACGTGATAAAGCGGCTTGGCAAGATTCTCGTAGCCCACGCCAAGTTTCCAGCGCGCTATCTGCCAGTCATAGCTCTCAGGCGTGCTCACGCCTTTGGCAAGCTCCATACCCTCAAGATGGGGCACTTTGGCCAGCTGCTTTTGCAGGGCATGGATATCGAGCGTCTTGGCGGTGTCGGCAAAAAAGGCAATCAGGGCGTTCTGCGCACCTTTTTTGCGTATGTTGCGGGTAAGTGCGCGCGTGTCGATGCCGCAGATGCCGGTGACACCGCGATGGATGAGCCAGTCATTGAGATGCCTGGTTGCGCGAAAATTGGAAGGATCGGTGATGGGTTCGCGGATGACCAGACCAGAGGCACCGCGTGCCGGAATATCGAGCGATTCGATATCCTCATTGTTGCAGCCGACATTGCCGATATGCGGAAAGGTAAAGGCGATGATCTGGCCCTGGTAGGAAGGATCGGTCATCACTTCCTGATAGCCGGTCATCGCGGTATTGAAGCAGATTTCACCGACCGCGCTGCCATGCGCGCCTATGCCGGTGCCCCAAAACACCGTTCCGTCCGCAAGCAACAAGGCTGCGTTCAGAGGCGAAGGCAGGGCGTTTTTTTCGTCGGGCATGAAGGAAACTACGTCAGAATTTGCCGGACTTTATGGGTGCAAACTCAGACTGTCAAGCGCTTCAACCCACTTTTTTTATCGAGAGCTGGGAGAGCATCTCCTTGCCCTGTTTATTCTCGATAAAATTGATGAGTGCTACCACCACGCGACGGTCGAACTGGGTGTCGATATTGGCAAGCATCATCGTGGTCGCCTGCTCGATACTAATCGCGGCGCGGTAGGAGCGCGGGCTGATCATGCCGATGAAACTGTTGGACACCGCAATGATGCGTGCCGTAACCAGTATGTCTTCACCCTTAAGCTTAAGCGGGCCGGTGCCGTCATAACGCTCTGCGGCCTGTCTCAGCGTTTCGACCACCGGGCCGTCAAATTCGATGCCCTCAAGCAGCGTCACGCTGCGGCTGAGCGAATCGCGGATAGCCTGGATTTCATCCTCCGCCAGCGCATCGCGCTTGGTAAGGATTTTGCTCGGCACCACAATCTTGCCGATATTCATCAGCCGTCCTGCAGTCTCGGCGGTTTCAATAAGATTGCGCTCCAGTCCCATGCCGGTCGCCACTTCACGCGCCACCAGCGCCACGCTGGAAGAATGGTTGGCGGCGTATGGGTCACGCTCATCGACCATGCGCACGAGCGTTTCAATCAGCTGATTGAGCGTACGGGCACGGCGCTCGCGCTCGGCGACAATCTGGGTGATGTCCTGATCGACCACGAGTACGCCCGGCGAAGGAAATGGCAGGCTGTCGATGGGAATATGGGAAAGAGGAATATGCTCGGAACGTATGAGACGCTGATGCGTTTCTTCCCCTACGCGATGAGTATGGGCCAGCGACTTGCCAAAAGTGAGTGCCGATTTGCTGGCTTCACTGTATTCTGCCGCGGCCGCCTGCCCCAGAAGCGCCGTCAGGTCCTTGCCGACGACATCGGTCGCATGAATGTTAAACAGCTTGGCAGCCTTCTCGTTGGCAAAGCGCACGACATTCTTCTGGTCGGCGATGAAAATCGGCTCCGGCTGGTTATCGGTCACGAGTCTCAGCAGTTTTTCCTGCGCCACCGAATGGGCGGCAAGCCTTCCTGTCTGCAGGGAGAGTAGCATGGCACGACGCGACGTGCCATACCACCACGCTCCCCATACGCTCGCGATGATAGCGATCAACGCCAGCACCATGATAGAAACCATTTTGCTTCTTCGGCTGTCACTTTCGGCAAACGCCTGATCACGGTCGATATGCAGCAACAACACCCAAGGCGAGCCGGCAATGGCACGGCTGGTCATCAGTACACGGCGCGACTGCCGATCGATTTTGCTGGCAAACACACCCGGATTGCTAAGCGCATAGGCCGCATCGAGATCGGGGGTGGAAAGCAGGAAGCGCGTAGAAAGCGGAACGGCAGCGGCCTCTTTCTGGGTATCTTTCTGCTGTGAGAGATAAATGACGTTCTCACCTTCCTTGCGCACCAGCACCGCTTCAAGCGCCTTGTCGATCGTGCCCGGATGCTGCAGCAGTTTAAAGAAATCGTCGTTTACCGTCTTGATGCCCACGAGCTTGCCAATCTGCTGCGATGCCACGGAATCCCCCTGAATGGGATAGATCGGCAGCACAAAGCCGATATGGATTTCGCCTTCGGGCGAAGCGAACATATCAATGAGCGAGGCCTGGCCTTTGGGCGCCTGCTCCACCTTGACAGCAAGCGCTGCATCGAGTGCGGGCAAACCGTCGGTGGACACCAGCACCTTGCCGCTATTGTCGATAATCACCAGACCGGTGCCGGCGGGTTTATGGACATTGGCATGCACCGACTTGAGCGCATCGGAAGTTTTGTTTTCAAAGCCCAGGCGATCGGCAGTCACCAGCAGCAGGTTGCGCAGATAAACCGCCTGTGCCGGATCCTCTATGGCGGGCCCGTGCGACGTGGTCGTCGTTTTAGCGGTTTCGAGCTCGGTGAGATACAACTGCAATGACGGATTGGATGCAAGCTCGGTGAGATCGCGGAAATGGCCATTGAGCCACGCCTCGACATCCGCCGCACGGCTGTCGGCAATCAGATTGAGTTCGTTCTGCCAGATATTGCGCTCATGCGCCTCGTCGGAACTGGCAAAACTGGTGACCAGCATAATGCCGATAATCGCCAGCAGGACCAGCAACACTGCAAGCTTATACGGGCTTATCGAGGGTTGGGTCAGTTCAGGAAGTCCCGAAGAAGTGTGCGAAGACGAGGGCATAATCATCCTTTCATTCCGGTCGCAGCATCATAAGTGTTTTTTGCAAAAATGAAATCATTGAATCATGATATGGCGCCACCAGTGGGCCTCATTGATCGAATAAATCGGTTTATAGTGATAAATATCCACCGCCAGGATCACCTGCTTGATCTGGTTGTCGAGCACGTAGACCTGATCGCCGACAAACACGATGAGTATAGCGTGCAGAATGCCGCCCAGATTGAGATCCTGCACGACTTCGATACGCATGTCGTCATTGGGCACGCCGAGTGCGCGCAGGCTCATGAATTTGGCAATCGCATAATCCTCGCAGTCGCCGCTCTTGCGTTGGAATTCATAGACCGTGGCCCAGTAGTCTTCGACCCCCCAGTTGACGATGTCCTCGATGTAAGGGTAGCGGTTGACGAAGCGATTGATCTGATCCATCTGGTCAAGCCTGCGCTGACCGCGAAGACCTTCGACGAAGTCTTTCCATTCCTTGAGCTTGCAGGTGCTGTAACGTTCTTGTCCGCAGATACTATCAAGCGGATGCGACTCGGCGTTATAGCGCGCGATCATGTCCATCCATTTAGGGAACATGTCGATGTTGTCGGCTTTCACTTCGTTATTGATGAAATAGGATTGCAACGCAACGGCAGGCGGCGCGCCGCAAAAAATCATCGCGGGCAGCAACAGTGCCACAAGCCAAAACGGGCGCAAAATCTGCATCATGCCCGCCACTATAATAAAGTGCGCAGGAGGGCGCCAGCCTCTTTCGTTGGGCTTTGACAAACAAAAAAACCTATGTTACGCAAACGGCACCGGGCTCAAATAGCTACAAAAACCCGGAATTACTGGCTGCAGGCAATATTCGGAATCGAATTTTAAGCAGGGTTTTATGATGCTTTATTGTCTGTCGAAGCGCTCTTTTTCTGCGGTTTTCTTTTTTCTTCTGATCGCATGTATCGTGCTTATCTTTCCGCAGCTTGGGCTTGCACAAACGCCCGCCGCTGCCAAAATTGACTCGGGCGACACGGCATGGATGCTTATCTCCACTGCTATCGTCTTGCTCATGACCATTCCGGGTCTTGCGCTGTTTTACGGCGGCATGGTGAATAAAGAATGCGTACTGGGTGTGCTGGCGCAAAGTTTCGCCGTCTGCTGCCTCATCAGCGTGCTGTGGATTATTTACGGCTACAGTTTTGCCTTCACCCAAGGCGGCTCGCTGTATCTGGGCGGCGCTTCGCGCATCATGCTGTCGGGCATGGGGCTTAAGGCCATCTCGCCTCTGGCCACCACCATTCCCGAATCGGTCTATGTCATGTTCCAGCTGACCTTTGCCGTCATCACCGGCGCATTGATTCTGGGCGCAGTGGCAACGCGTATCCAATTTTCTTCCATGCTGGTGTTTATCGGATTGTGGTTCACGTTCGTCTATATCCCCATCGCCCATTGGGTCTGGGGTGATCACGGCTGGCTGGGCGGCACCAATATTGATAAATATCCGGGCCTCTTCGGACTGGGAACGACGCTTGATTTCGCCGGTGGCACCGTGGTGCATATCAATGCTGGTGTTGCAGGCATCGTCGCCGCCATCGTCATGGGCAAGGGCTTTGATTTCGACAAACGCCGCCGTAACACGCCGCCTTATAATATCGGCTTAAGCCTTACCGGCGCTTCGCTGCTGTGGGTCGGCTGGTTCGGCTTTAATGCCGGCTCTGCAGTGACCTCAGGCGATCGCGCCGGCATGGCCATGCTAGTGACCCATGTGGCAACGGCAGCGGCCGGTCTTGCATGGATGGCGGTGGAGTGGCTCAAATCGAAAAAACCGACCGTGCTGGGCATCATTTCCGGAGCCGTGGCAGGACTGGTTGCCATTACGCCGGCATCCGGCTTTGTCGATGTGCAGGGTGCGTTTTATATCGGCGTGGCTGCGGGCATCTGTTGCTACCTCGCTACCAGTCTTAAGTACAAGTTCGGCATTGACGATACGCTCGACGTGTTCGGCGTGCATTGCGTCGGCGGTATCATTGGCGCGATTCTGACCGGCGTATTTGCAGTCGAATCCATCGGCGGCACCAAGGGCGCGCTTGAGGGCAATATCAATCAGCTTTTTACTCAGATCCTTTCCGTGGGTATCACCATCGTCTATTGTGCGGTGGTGAGTTACATCCTCCTTAGAATCATCAAGGCGACGATGGGGCTTACATTGAGTGAGACCGACCAGCGCATCGGTCTTGACCAGAGCCAGCACGGTGAAATGATCCACGGGTAGTCTGGCAATGGTGGGCCCGGGACGAGTTGAACGTCCGACCTCACGCTTATCAGGCGTGCGCTCTAACCACCTGAGCTACGAGCCCCTTCTAGAGGAGTGCCGTTTGTAAGAGGCGCGTGTTCAAAAGTCAACGGTTTAGCGCAACGCCAGATCGTCGCGGTGAATCAGTGCGCTGCGGCCCTTAAAACCCAGAATCTTCTCAATATCCTGGCTTTTATGACCGAGGATGCGCTGGGCATCTTCAAACCCGTAGGCAATCAGGCCTTTGCCTAGTTCTCTGCCCTGCCGGTCGCGGATGGTAACCGCATCGCCGCGCTCGAATCTTCCCTCGGCTTTGGTCACGCCGGCAGGCAGCAAACTCTTGCCGCCCTTAAGCGCTTCGGCCGCGCCATCATCCACCGTAATCACTCCTGCGGGCGCAATGGCACCGCTGATCCAGTGCTTGCGCGCACTCTTGGGCGTAGACGATGAAATAAACCAGGTGCCATGCCCGGTCTCTTCCAGCGCCTTTAAGGGATGATTGATTTTTCCCGACGCGATCACCGTATTGCATCCGGCTGCGAGTGCGATTTTCGCCGCTATGATTTTGGTGATCATGCCGCCTGAGCCAACCTCGGAAGCCGATGCCCCCGCATAAGCCTCGATCTCGGGCGTGATCTCATGCACTTCGGCAATACGCGTGGCGTTTTTATCGTGATGGGGATTGCCTGTATAAAGCCCGTCGATGTCGCTCATCAGCACCAATTGATCAGCGCTCGCCATCTGCGCTACGCGCGCGGCAAGACGATCATTGTCGCCAAAGCGCAACTCGGCAGTGGCCACTGTGTCATTCTCGTTGATGACGGGGATGACGCCATGCTCAAGCAACGTCTCCAGCGTGCTGCGCGCGTTAAGATAGCGGCGGCGATCTTCCGAATCATCAATGGTAAGCAGCAACTGCGCGCAGGAAAGCTTGTGCTTGCCAAGGCATTCACGCCAGGCATCGGCCAGCAGTATCTGCCCGCAGGCCGCGGCCGCCTGTTTTTCTTCAAGCTTGAGCGGTCCCGCCGCAATGCCAAGCACCGAACGTCCCAGCGCCACCGCACCTGACGTTACTACGATTATCTGCGTGCCGCGTATGGCAAGAGCAGCGATGTCTGCGGCAAGAGAGTCAAACCAGTCGCGACGCACCGATCCTTTCTCGCCGATGAGAATCGAGGAGCCGACCTTAACGACCAGCCGTTTCGCTTTGGCTATCTGCATCGTGCCGCTCCCGTTTGCTCTCAATCACTTTCCACATTGCGCGCAGCAGCTCTTCTATCCCAATGCCAGCTGCCGCGGAAATGGCGTAGACTTTCTTTTTCTTGCTCGCTTTTTTCAGCTGCTTAAGTTTCTCTTTTATCACATCTTCTGTAAGCGCGTCACATTTATTGAGCGCAACGATTTCTTCTTTTTCTTCCAACTGCTCGCTGTATTGCCCAATCTCTGCGCGGATGGTTTTATAGGCACCCGCTACGTCATCAAGCGTGCCGTCGACCAGATGCAAGAGCACACCGCAACGCTCGACATGGGCGAGGAAGCGTAAGCCCAGTCCCACACCTTCATGCGCACCTTCGATGAGGCCAGGAATATCGGCCAGTACAAATTCGCGCTCGTCGATATAGACCACACCCAGCTGGGGAGTGAGCGTCGTGAAAGGGTAATCGGCAATTTTAGGTCGCGCACGCGACACCGCTGCCAGAAATGTCGATTTGCCGGCATTTGGCATGCCAAGCAATCCCGCATCGGAGAATAATTTCAGCCTGAGCCATATCCACATTTCCTGTCCGGGTTCGCCGGGCTGGGCGTAGGTAGGCGCGCGGTTGGTGGAGCTTTTAAAATGGGCATTGCCCATGCCGCCACGACCGCCTCGAAGCAGCACGACACTCTGGCCTACTTGCGTCATGTCGGCAATCACGGTTTCTTTATCTTCGGCTAAAATCTCGGTGCCCACAGGCACTTTGAGCACAATATTGTCCGCACCGAGTCCGCTGCGCAACGCACCCATGCCCTGCTGGCCTTTCTTGGCCTTGAAATGCTGCTGGTAGCGATAATCAATCAGCGTGTTAAGCGCATGCTCGGCTACCACGATGATATCGCCGCCGCGCCCGCCGTTGCCGCCGTCAGGCCCGCCCATGTCGATGAATTTTTCGCGACGAAAGCTTCGTGAGCCGGCACCGCCGTCTCCGCTTTTGAGATAGATTTTCGCTTCATCAAGAAATTTCATAACCGGATCATAAAAAATAGGGCCAAATAAAAAGGGGATAGTCACCTATCCCCTTTATGTATTCTTCTAAAGAAGAAGGTTAGGCTTGTGCCGCCTCCACCGAAACATAGGTGCGTCCCAGAGCTTTCTGGGCGAAGCTGACCTTGCCGGTAGCTTTGGCGAATAAGGTGTGATCTTTGCCTAAGCCGACATTCTTGCCCGGGTAGAACTTGGTGCCGCGCTGGCGAACCAGGATGTTGCCCGCAAGAACGATTTCGCCCTCGTAGCGCTTTACGCCGAGTCTGCGACCTGCTGAATCACGTCCGTTGCGTGAACTGCCGCCTGCTTTTTTATGTGCCATGAACGTCTCTCCGTTTTAAAGTGTAATGCCGGTGATTTTGATTGCCGTCAGCTGCTGGCGATGGCCATTCTTGCGACGGTAATTGTGACGGCGTTTCTTTTTGAAAATGAGCACCGTGTCGTTGCGCGTCTGTTCGACGATTTCAGCAGCGACGCTCGCACCTTTAAGCAAGGGCGCGCCGAGTTTGCCGTCGGCGGCAAGCACTTCGCCGATCGTGAGTTTGTCGCCGGCCTTGCCTTCAAGTTTTTCAACTTTGATGACGTCGCCCTGGGCAACCGTATATTGTTTTCCGCCGGTGCGGATGACTGCAAGCATGGGTGTCTCCTGATTTGGACGGTGGAATATAAAGACGCAGGTCCAATTGTCAATCGCTAACTTTGCCTCATTTAGCAAGAGGTTGGCCTTGAGTGCGGCCCTCTGGGAATTTGGCGCGAAAAAGACAGATATTCAGGTTGCTAGCGCGCTGTACTTGCGCTATTTTGCCCGCCTTCCACTGCGCCAGAACGTATTGTTCTCCTATAACAATTTGAATTCTGGAAATTTTTCGTGCACGGAGAGGTGCTAGAGTGGTTGAATAGGACGGTCTCGAAAACCGTTAAACCCGCAAGGGTTTCGAGAGTTCGAATCTCTCCCTCTCCGCCAAGCCTCATGCCCTGAAGCTCTTCATCACCAATGTTTGTGCCGCGATGGAAATCGCTGTATTGGACAACGCTGAGATAACGGCATTGGCCCCTGTCGTGTAGTACGTAAGACCGGCGATACCCAGCAGGACAATCACCGCCGCGAGGGCGCGGCCTTTGCTGATGTATAAGGTAATTTTCTTCATATGTCCCTCCCGGGTATCACTCGGTTCGTTGAATGTTGCTAGACTTGGGCAGTGCCGCCATCGACGGTGAGCTCGATGCCGGTGACGAAGCTGCTGTCGCTGGAAGCGAGGAACAATGCCGCCGTGGCTATTTCCTCAGCGGCGCCGATGCGGCCCATCGGTACGCGCCCCACGATGTCCGCACCGAATTGCTGCTGCTCCTGCTCGCTTAATCCCATCTTGCCGAAAATCGGCGTGGCGATGGGACCAGGGCTGATTGCATTCACACGGATATGACGGGCTTTAAGGTCTGTCGTCCAGCTGCGGGCAAACGATCGCACGGCAGCCTTAGTAGCTGAATAGACGCTGAAATTCTCCATGCCTTTGGAGGCCGCGATAGAGGCATTGAGGATAATCGAACTGCCGTCTTTGAGCAGCGGCAAGGCTTTCTGCACGGTAAACAGAAGTCCTTTGACGTTGACGTTGAACATCAGGTCGAAGCTCTCTTCGCTAATCTGGCCAAGGGGTGCAAGGTTACCCAGGCCGGCATTAGCGAACAGAATATCGATATGGCCGTGTTTGGCTTTTACGGTGGAATACAGGCGATCCAGATCGGCAAGTTTAGCCACATCGCCCTGTACGCCGGTAACTTTTGAATTACCGATTTCTTTCACCGCTTTATCGAGCTCGCTTTGGCGTCGCCCGGTGATGACGACGTAAGCACCCTCGGCGGCAAACAGTTTGGCGGTGGCCAAGCCCATTCCGCTATTGCCGCCAGTGATTACCGCTACTTTTCCTTCAAGTTTCTTAGTCATGGCACGTCTCCTTTTGTTTGGTGATTTTAGACTGATTAGTCACGCTTATATTTGACCGGTCGGTAAAGTCATATCCCCAAAAAAACCGCTCTTCTGCGGCTGTAGGTCATCACCTCACCGTGGGATAGGCACTCTTATTAAAGTGAGAATTTTTACGCGGCTTTCACAGACTTACTTTCGACACCCAGCGTCCTGAGCAGTCCTGCTTTCAGGTCGCGCTTGAGCGGCTCGAGATCGTTTTGTATGCGGGCCAGCATGACCTGGCCCAGAAGATAGGCACGCACTTCCTGTGCTTTGACTTTCACATCGGTATTTTCCGGCAGAATTCCCTGCACTACCATGTCGCGCAGCGCGTTCTGATAATAGCGATCCTGCAGCTGGCTGATATCCTCGAATTTGCGGCGCACGCCCCTTTCATGTGCTGCAATTTCTGAGGAAAGTGAGGCACATGGGCAACCGCACACATGGCCATATTTGGCCGCCGCCTGGGCCTGCACATTATACATGAAGTCCGCCAGGCGCTCAAAGCGTTCCACGGGCGGGGTGCCCGCGGAGAAAATATCATCATAGTAAGGTTTGCTGACGCGGGAGTTCTCTTCCATGACCGCAACGGTAAGATCGATTTTGGAAGGAAAAAAGTGATAGAAGCTTCCCTTCTTTACGTCCGCCGCTTTGCAAATATCGTCAACGCTGACTGAGCCATAGCTGTTGGTCCACAGAAGCTCCAGGGCGGTATCGATCAATTTTTGTTTAGTATCGTTTACATTGGCCATGGCCAAATGCCTTTCGTCAGTGAATTAGGCTCACTATACAAAATTTGACCAATCAGTCAAGTGTTGTTTTTGGGTCTGCAGACTACCCCATTACGCTATGGCCGCCGTCAATATAGGCGGTCTGACCGGTAATATGGCGTGCGTCATCGCTCACCAGAAAGGCCGCAAGCGCGCCGACTTCTTCTATCGTAAGCTGACGCTTAAGAATCGCGCGTGATCGCGTTTGGGCCGCCAGCACATCAAATTTGACGATCCCGCTGGCCGCACGCGTAGAAATCGGCCCCGGTGAGATCGAATTGACGCGGATGTTTTTCTGGCCCAATTCCGCTGCCAGATATTTCACTGTGCCATCCAGCGCTGCTTTGACCGGACCCATCACGTTGTAGCCTTCGATCACGCGCTGGCTGCCCAGATAGCCCACGGTAAGCAGAGTGCCTCCCTTTTTCATCAGCGGTTCGACAAGTTTCGCCATACGGATGAAGGAATGGCAGGAAATATCCATGGCGGTAAGAAATCCTTCGCGCGAGCAATCAATCGTACGGCCGCGCAGATCTTCATTGGGGCAGTACGCCACCGCATGCAGCAGGAAATCGAGCCTGCCCCATTTTTTTACAATAGCGGCAAACACCGCTTTCAACTGCGCATCGCTCTGCACGTTAAGCGGCAGGATAAGCGAGGCCCTCACTTTCTTCGCCAGAGGCGCTACAAAGACTTTTGCCTTGTCGTTAAGATAGGTAATGGCAAGTTCTGCACCCTGCTCACGAAATACTTTTGCGCAGCCCCAGGCAATGGACTTATCGTTGGCGATGCCGACGATCAATCCGCGTTTGCCTTTAAGTGATATGGTCATGATGCCTCCCTTGAGCGATCTATACAGCATTGCTAAGAGCCATGCAAAGCGCGTATGCTTGGCGCATGCATGTCCATAACACTGCCCCCCATGAGCATGATCACCGCTATGTTTCCGGCCATGAGCTGGAAAACGAGCGCCGTACCTGGTACGTGGTCGGCCTGACCGCGATCATGATGGCTGCAGAAATTCTCTGCGGCATGCGGTTTAATTCCATGGCGCTGCTGGCCGATGGCTGGCATATGGCAACGCATGTAGGCGCGCTGGGCATTGCCGGGCTGGCCTATTTTATGGCGCGCAAGCATGCGCAAAGCCGGTATTTTTCCTTTGGCACCGGCAAGATGAACGCGCTGGGCGGATTCACCAGCGCCACCATTCTTGCGCTTATCGCGGTGGGTGTGGCAGGGGAATCCGTCTGGCGACTTATACACCCATCGCCGATCGTCTTTAACGACGCGATCTTCGTCGCCTTGCTGGGTCTTGCCGTAAATATCGTCTGTGCACGCCTGCTCAAAGAGGAGCATTCGCATGCGCACGGGCATGATCATCCGCATCACGACCACAACATGCGCGCGGCCTACACCCATGTGCTGGCGGACGCCGTGACCTCCATTTTTGCTGTCGGTGCGTTGCTGCTGGGAAAATATTTCGGCTGGCACTGGGCCGACCCATTGATGGGAATCATCGGCAGTGTCGTCATCCTCAACTGGTCCTGGTCGCTGATGCGCAGGGCTAGTTTCATGCTGCTCGATTTCACGCCCGACCCCGCGTTGGAAGAGGCCGTGCGCGAAGCTATCGAACACGACAGTGACAATAAGGTAGCCGACTATCATTTGTGGCAAGTGGCACCGGGAAAAATCTCCGCCATCATTTCACTGGTAACACACGAGCCCAAACCACCAAAATATTACAAAGCGCTGCTGAAGGACTTTCCCCAGCTCGTGCATGTAACGGTCGAGGTCAATAAATGCGAATAATTACGCTGCCGCGGGCATAGGCGTGCGGTAACTTTCCAATTTCTGCGTGCGCCGCTGCATGATGCGCCACAATGCGCTGTCTACCGCACGGCGAATGACATTGAACGGCTTAAGACCCACGGCTTTGAATACCATCGATGTCATTTTTTCAATATGCCGCTTGTGATAAAGCGCATAGGCATTGGCGAGATAGCGGTTGCTGTAAAGTTTGTGATCATACACCAAGGTGCCATCGGTATTGTGCGCGGCAAAGAAAGCATAGGCGAGTTCGTCGTCCTCGCTTTCAGTGATGCGGCCCAGCGCCACAGACAGGCGTTTAACTGTGCCGATATTCTCAAGTTCGAGGTATTTTTTGAGCGTGGTGTAGAACAATTTGTAATGACGGTATTCATCGGCAGCAATATGGCCACAGATCGCTTTGAGCACAGGCTCATCGCTGCTTTCCTTGATGGCGGTGTAATAGGAGCTGGTGCCGGTTTCGACCACGCAGCGTGCAATCAGCTCGCCTGTGCGTGAGCCGCGCACCGATGCCTGCACATTCAGCGGCAACTTGTAGCCGGTGGTAAACATGGCAAAGCTTTTGTCGAAATCAAAGGCCGGGTCGGCAAGTTCGGCCCATTTGCGCAATGCCTGCCCGTGCTGCACTTCCTCTACTGCCCACTCATGCGCAAGCGCCAGAAATTCTTCGTCGCCTACAAACACTTCGCTTAAGTAGCGCGCGTAATCATAGCCGTTATGTTCGACCATACAGGCGGCTTTAACCAGCGAGATGAGGTCAGGACGCGCTTTGCTGGCGTCAAAATCGTTCCAGGAAATGTCGTTTAAAGTCCAGTGCGCCATGGGGATGAATACTCTATGAATGTTAAGCGTCAGTGTACGGATAAAAACCCATGGCACAACCAAGAAACCGTTTGCTCAACTAGAACCTGGCATTATATAAGAAAGCGGTATTTTGTTATTTAGCATGCAGATAAATTCATTTTTACATTATTTGCGCAGGGCGTTTGTCTTCACGGCAGTGCTGGCGCTTGGCCTGCGCAGCCTTATTCCTGCCGGCTACATGCCGGATTTTTCCGGCCATGGCATGCTCACGCTCTGCGACGGCGTGCATCACCATATGCAGACGGGCAAGGCGGGCGAGAGCCAGAACCACCACACAGATATCTGTCCCTTCAGCGTCGGGGCAACTTACGGCTTCAGCGGCATTGCCGCGCCTCTGCTTACCCCGCCGGTTTTCACACTTACACTGGCTTTCTTTGAGCCCCCAGCGCTAGCCACACAGGCCATACCTGCGAACACCCCCGCCCGCGCACCGCCACTATTCTCTTAAGACTGCACCATTTTTCTGTCGCAGCTTTATTGCTGCGTCCTGTTGCATTTTTAGTATGGAGAATCCCCATGCGATTGCGCATTTACTCGCTGACATTGTCATTTTTTATCTTATTGCCGGGACTTGCATCCGCCTGTGCCTGCGGTTGCGGCGTGTTTGACGTCGGCACCGGCTCGATGCTGCCCACGGGCCCCGGAGGAACAGCCTGGCTTGAATATGATTTCATGAACCAGGGCATGAACTGGAGCGGAGGCAATGTCGCGTCTGAAGCGAACAATCCTGACAAACGCATCCGTTCGGATTTCATCACGGCAGGGGCGCAGTATATGTTTAACCGCAGCTGGGGCGCCGAGCTGGAAGTGCCCTACAATGATCGTTATTTCAGGACATCGGATGATGCTGGCAGCGGCGCAGGAGTGCAGCATAGTGCACTCGGCGATATTCGCATCAGCGGCATTTATTCCGGATTCTCCGCAGATATGTCCACCGGTCTTACCTTCGGCGTCAAACTGCCGACAGGAGATTACACCTATACAGGCTTTGACCGCGACACCAGCCTGGGCACCGGCAGCACCGACTTGTTATTGGGCGGCTATCACATGGGAAGTCTCACCGCAAGGACGACATGGTTTGCCGACGGCCGCCTTGATCAGCCGGTCATCGTGCAGGGACAATACCGCCCCGGCGATGAGATCGATGCCGCGCTGGGTGCTTATTACAAGGCCGGATCGGTTTTCGGCATAGGCATTATTTCACCATTGCTTCAGGTCATCGGCTCGCAGCGCTGGCGCGATAGCGGCGCCAATGCCGATTCGGCCGACAGCGGCTATACGCGCCTGATGATTTCTCCTGGAGTTGAGTATCATATCAATCGCGTGAAGTTTTATGCCGACATTGAATTGCCGGTATATCAGACGGTCAACGGCAATCAATTGGTGGCACCGGTCTATTACAAGGCTCTCGTCGCTTACGATTTCTAGGACACGAAATACTTAAGCGAGTGAAATTATTGCCCGCACAC
Source organism: Alphaproteobacteria bacterium (assembly GCA_013289445.1). Next base: position 23,791 of record JABCZZ010000003.1, on the reverse strand, counting down.
CGAGGAAGGCAACGGGGTAATTATTGCCGTGCGAAAATAAGCGCAGCGCATTATTATCAGACAATACAGCTATTTGCCTGTTTGGCACGCAATATGCATTTACCCAAGGCAGACCATTACATCAATCCTTGAGGAGATTATATATGGGTTCCATCAGTTCACTGAGCAGCATACTTGCAAGTATCTTTGCCACTCCGACCTCATCCACCGGTCAGTCCTCGGGTACGTCGCAAACCGGCAGCTCAAGTGGCGGTGGAAATAGCTTCGGCAACGCGTTTGTGCTGGCGATAGGCGAAGAATCTTCTTCCGATGGCACGACCGATGAAGTGGCGTTTGGCGCTTATTCCTCGAGCGGTGCCTCGCAATGTTCTTCCGGATCGGGCAGCTCGCTTGGCAGCGCCTTTGAAGAACTGCTTGCCAGTCTCAATACTTCTTCATCAAGCACCGACACTACGCAGACCGCAGGCACTTCTTCTACGGGCAGCACGTCGGCTTCTTCTTCGACCGGCACCTCCGACAATAACTTCCTGCAACTCGTGGATCAGCTGCTCTCCAGCTTAGAAAGCACGCTCGAAAATGCCGCGGGCGGTTCCACCTCGAGCGATGGTTCTAGCAGCACTTCACAGACGGCGGATGCTTCGGGTACAAATGCCCCCGTGCATCACCATCACCATCATCACGCCGAGTCATCGTCGGATAGTTCTTCTTCGACCAATAGCAGCACAAGCACCGCTGGCACCGGCACAAGCACTACTACCTCCACGGATTCCACCACCGCCAGTAATGCAGTCACCGGCACGGCTTCGACCGCTGCTTCTACTGCAACTCCGTCGGCAACGGCAGCGGGTGCCTGAACTGTTTAGGACAAGTGTATGAACAGCGTAGCTATACCTTCGGGCGGATATTATCAGCTCTCCGGGCAACAGTCGGATTTATTGAGCAATGGCGGCAGCACCGCTGCTTCCAATCCGACGCAATCTCTGCTTGATGCGCTTGATTCGGTCACCACCAGCAGCGACTCATCGGGCAGCAACAATTCCTATACGTTGGATTTGAGCCCGGCGGCGCAAGAGCTGCTCAATGCCGGCAGCAGCACCAGTAGCACAGCCAGCAGTAGTTCAGGCAGCGACACATTCACGCTCACCACCGCACAGCAAAACACCATCACTGCCATCATCGAAAAATATAAGGATGCACCGCAAGACCAGGCTACATTTGATGAAATCCAGAACGACCTTAACGCTGCCGGCCTTTCCCCTGAACAATTGGCTGCGCAGGACCAGGTAACCTCCTTAAACCCGACCAGCATGCTTCTGGATGCTCTTAACGGCAATTATACCGACCCGGCTTCACAAAGCATTTCGCAGAGCAGCACTGAGCAGAGCAAGATGAGCCAGTATATGCAAAATATCATAACCTTCTGGCAAAACAGCAGTTCTGGCTCCTCTGTTAGCAGCTCATCTGCCTCCAAACCCAGCTCTTAACAAAAGTTAATAAAAAGTTAAGTATCGGGGTTGCAGCCAGGGGGGCAGCCGTGGTATAAATACGTCCTATGCTGGAGCATGTACTATCTGAAGTTTCACGCCTTTCACCCCACCGCCTGGTGGGTGAAGTCGCTGCCGTCAAAGGGCTGCTGGTCGAATGTATCGGCATCGAAAAGGCCTTAAATGTCGGCGCGCGCTGTGAAATCGAAGGGCTGACAGCGCAAAACGGCGTGGTGCCCAAAATCATCTGCGAAGTCGTGGGATTCCGTGAGAATCGCGTGTTGCTCATGCCGTTTTCTACGCTTGAGGGTATCGGCCTTGGCGCCAAAGTAACCGTGCTCGCTTCTGAATCCGCCATGTATCCGCATGACGCGTGGCTAGGTCGCGTGGTCAATGCATTGGGCCAGCCGATGGACAGCAAAGGCCTGCTGCCCAAGGGCGATGTCCCTTATCGCTTGCGTGCCGAACCGCCCGCAGCACACACGCGTCAGCGCGTTAAAGGTAAAATCGATCTGGGTATCCGCGCCATCAATACGTTTCTTACCTGTTGCCGCGGGCAGCGCATGGGCATTTTTGCCGGCTCGGGTATCGGCAAATCCATCCTGATGTCGATGCTTGCGCGTTACTCGCAGGCAGATGTCAACGTTATCGGCCTGGTGGGTGAGCGGGGCCGCGAAGTGCAGGAATTCATCGAGGATGATCTGGGCGAAGAAGGCCTCAAGCGCTCGGTCGTGGTGGTCGCCACTTCAAGCGATCCGGCGTTGCTGCGCCGCCAAGCCGCTTACGTCACATTATGCGTCGCCGAATATTTCCGTGATCAGGGCAAGAATGTGCTGCTCATCATGGATTCGGTTACCCGTTTTGCCACCGCACAGCGCGAGATAGGGCTTTCTGCCGGCGAGCCTCCTACCACCAAAGGTTTCACACCAACGGTGTTTTCCGAACTGCCGCAGTTGCTTGAGCGCGCAGGTCCAGGCAAACAGGGGCAAGGTTCCATCACCGGCATGTTCAGCGTACTGGTAGACGGCGACGATAATAACGAACCTATCTCCGATGCGGTGCGCAGCATTATCGACGGCCATATCGTCCTGGACCGCCCCATCGCAGAACGCGGGCGTTTCCCGGCGATCAATGTGCTCAAGAGCGTTTCGCGTACCATGCCGGACTGCAATTCGGAAAAAGAAAACGAACTGGTCGTCAACGCGCGCCGACTGCTATCCACCTACGAGGACATGGCTGAAATGATTCGCCTGGGCGCGTATCGCCGCGGCACCGATCCGGATGTCGATCGCGCCATCCAGTTTTATCCGGCCATCGAAAACTTCCTGCGCCAGCGCAAGGACGAGCATAGTGATCTGGCCACCGGATACGGTGAGCTTGCCAGCGTACTGGGGGTCCAATGGCCCTAAAAACCCTCAACACTCTTGTCAAATTGCACAAGCGCAAGGTCGACGTCATTCGCCGTGAGATGATCGCGCTTGAGGAAGAGCGCAAACAGCTTGAACTGCTTGCCCAGAAACTGCGCGAAGAACATGCGCATGAAGCGGAAATTGCCCTTCGCGATCCCAAAATGGCGGGATTCTTTGTGGCTTACTCCAAACGCATCAAGCAGCGCTTGCTGGGCATCGACAAAGAAATCAAACGCCTCGATGGCGCGATCGAGGAAAAAGCCGAAGCCATTCGCGCCGAATTCAGTGAGCAGAAAAAATACGAGGTCGCACGCGAGCACGCCAAAGCGCATCTTGCCGAGGAAGCCAAACGTCGCGTGCAGCAGCGTTTTGACGAAATCGGCGCACAACAATACACAAAAATAAGGGATAGCATCGTATGAAACTTCTAGCCCGCATGGTCTTCTGCCTTTCATTGCTCGCCGCTGTCAGCGCATGCTCAAGCAGCACGTCGCAGCGTCCCACCACGCAGCAAAGCTACATTGAAAGCCGCAATGACTGCCTGCAGCAGGCCGACAAAAAACTGGGGCTGTTTGATCGCCCTGACACCTATCCCATCAGCGACGAAGAAAGAAAAAATGCCCGCATGGCATTGTTCTCGGAATGCATGAACGGCCCCAATTCACAGGTAGCGGGAACCGCTCCTACCACGCAGGCGCCACAACAAATTGCCAGCAAAGATTTAGGTGCACTCAGTCCTGCTGCCGGTGGCAATAAGCCGCCGCAAATCCCGCCCACCGGCGCTGTGCAGAATGCCAATACGCCCGCCAACATTTACAGCACGCCGGGCGGCACCGTCATCGTATTGCAGTCACAGAACGCACAGGCAGCAAACCCTAACACCAAAGATGTCTCTGGCCTTGCCGCACTCAGCCCGTCTTCCGGGGGCAACAAGCCGCCGCAGACAGATAATCTGAACGCAAGCTATCCTGGTGCTACGGTAGTGGTTGTTCAAGGAGCCGCCGCGGCCACGCCCCAGCCTGCCTACAGACCGGCGCTGCCTGTGGCCATCCCCGTCCCCGCCCCGGCCTCTGCCGCTGCTGCGCCTGCAAATGCTCCTGCAGCTGCTGCTAAAACCGCAGCGGTGCGTCCTGCTAGCGCTCCTGCAAGCGCTCCCATGGCTGTTGCTTCTGCCGCGCCTGCCAAAACGAACGCGGCACGTCCCGCCCCGCCACAGACAAATGATCCGGCAACGCAGGAACTTGAGCGGATTCTCGCACAATGAAATTTCGCCTGGTGCTGCTCTGCTTAGCCTTATGTGCTGCCGGGTGCAGGGATATCACCAGCGTGCAGCTGGGCTATATCTCTGACCGCGATAAATGCCGGGCACGCTCGGAAGAGAATATGGCGGTCTATGCCCAACCCACTTCTTATCCGATGAGCGAGAAAGATAAAAACAGTACGTTGCTCGTCTTGTTCTGTGAATGCATGAAGGAACGTGACTGGAAAGTGGCAGGCTGCCCCAAACCTAAAGAAAAAGACAAAGACGTGGCGGCAAAACCCGTCAATCAGCCCAATGCGCCCACCGTGGTTATTGTGCAGGCGCCACCCGCTGCTACTGCCCCGCCGCCCGCCGATCCCGGCTCTTGCGTGGTGCCGCTCAATCTGCCCAAGGGCGCCAAGCCACATAAAGGCACCTGCGGTCCCACCGCCGCAAGCCCGGTGAACGCTGCACCTGCGCCCACACCGGCACCTGCTGCCACACCCAACAGTACCCCTGCGCAGAGCACAACGCCTTCATCGCAGACGGACACGGATGACGACCCGCAAACATCGACGTTAAAGAAAATTCTCAACAAAGAATAAAAAGTCGGCATACTGCGCGCATGATCACCTGTACCCGACGCATTGAATTCGACGCTGCTCACCGCGTCATGGAACATGAAAGCAAATGCAAGCATCTGCATGGCCACCGTTACGCGGTCGAAGCTACTTTTTCCGCCAATGATCTCGATGCGCTTGGCCGCGTGATTGATTTTGGCACTATCCGCGAATTGCTGGGCAACTGGATCGATGCCCATTGGGATCACGCCACCATCCTCAATGCAAAAGACAAAGCACTGGGCGAAGCCATCGCGGCCAAAACCGGACAGGTGATTTTCTATCTGCCGCAAAATCCCACCGCCGAAAACATGGCGAATTACCTGCTACGCGAAGTCTGTCCCACCCTTTTTAAAGGCAAGGGCGCCCATTGCATCACTCTCAGGCTCTATGAGACGCCCAATTGCTATGCCGAAGTTGTGGCATAAACAGTATATTTATCAATAATTTGGCAAACGGGCGTCAAATTTCACCAAACGGTCATTCGCCCTTCACCGTATTTTAACTCTGATTCGCTATAATTCGCAGAGCTATACCCAAAAGACCGTATTTATGCCCGACATGCAATTGCCCCTGCCACCTTCCTGCCTAGAAGCGCTGACGAATAGCAAGCTTCAACCAAACGATGCGATTATGACGGTGATGCAGGAGGTGCAGAAACTCGCCATTAATTCGGTAAGTACAGACCTCACGCAGAATGATACATTCAAGAAAGCTTTCAGCAGCACAGCCTACACCCAGTTTCATGAACCGCTGATGAATGCTCTGGCGGGCGCAATGGTCGCCGCTAAGATGACACCCGAGCTGAGCGTTGTCGAGAGTCTGGCCAACACCATGGTCGCGCGCACCTGGGATCATTTTGCAACGCAGGCGAAAGCCAGAGGCAAAGAAGGGGTAACACCAGATTCTACACCCTCATTACCTGCGCACCGTGAAACCAGAGTAATCGGCGGCACAACTGTTACTGTGAACGTTCTCGCCGGCCGCGCGCCTACAAAATCCTAGGGATAAAGCCGGCTCACTTCCCAGCCATCACCACGTTTTTCATACACTTTGCGTTCATGCAGGCGGAATCTGCCTTGCTGCCAGAATTCCATCATCTGCGGCACGATGCGCCAGCCCGACCAGTGCGCAGGCCGCGGTGGCGGATTGTTATCGGAATAGGTTTTCGTGAGCGCTGCTACTTTGCGCTCGAGCGTAGCCTGCGCATCGAGCGGACGCGACTGGTCGGATGCAATGGCCCCGATGCGGCTGGTAAGCGGGCGACTGGCGAAATAATCATCCGCTTCTTTCTCGCTGACTCTTGCAACCTTGCCTTCCACGCGCACCTGCTTGCCTACCACAATCCAGTTAAAGCATAACGCCGCATAAGGATTGGCCTGTAATTCCTGCGACTTGCGGCTCTGCATGTTGGTGTAAAACACGAAGCCGCGCGCATCGTGTGCCTTGAGCAACACCACGCGTGCCGAGGGCTTGCCGTCTTTGCTGACCGTGGCAAGCGTCATTGCCGTGGGTTCGGGATCGGTGGCCTTGGCACGTGCTTCCGCATACCACTCAGAGAATAAGGCGATGGGATCGGTCATGACGGTAACCTCAGAAATCCTTCTTTACTCCAGCGCGCGAAATAGCCCATGAGTGCGGCGGAGAAATGCTCGTCCTGAACATAGGACGCAAGGCGCTCATCTTCGATCACCTGAGCAAGCGGCATGCCCGCATCGCAGAGTGAAAGCAGCATATATTCCGCCGGTGCAAGCGCAAGTCGTTGCAGGTGGTTATGATGGCGCAACACCAATATGTGGCTCTGTTTCTTTTGCGGCCGCGATGGTTTCTCGCCCGCACGAAACGCATTGAAATAATCATTCACCGGATAGGAACACGCCAATATGCGTGCGGCTTTGCGCAGATGGAAAACCGCAGCGGCAAGCAAATCCGGTGTCTGTTTTTCAAGCCATTGAGCATTCAGCGGCGGCGTTTCTTCTTCCTGATACACTTCGCAGATGGCTGCTTCCAGCATTGCCAGTTCGCAGCCAAATACATCGTCGGTTTCTTTGGCAACAAAACCGGCAAACGCCACCGGATATTTGTCGAGATTGAAATGGCGCGATGGCGTCGACGCAATGAATCGCGTTGCAAGCAACGTAAATTCTTTTTTGCCAAGGACGTATAGCAGCGCCGGATAGGCGCCCTCGAGAACCTCGGCAAGCCTTAAACGATAACCTTCGACATAGACGGCCAGTTGTTCCTCAGGCGCAAAATCTTTTTTGTCGCGAAAAAGCGTTCGTGCAGGAGTGATATCGCGTTTTAGGATCGCATCCATCATCTCACCCAGCAATTGAGGATATGCGCTCATGAAGCTGCCTTTCTGAGTGCGCCCTGCGCCACCTGCTTTGCTTTGGCAAGTTCGGCAAGCAGCACATCAAAGCCGGGTAAATTGCCGTCCCATTCCACCAGCGTGGAAAGCGCGCCGAGCCTGCGCAGTGTATAGGCATACAACTCCCAGACGGCAGGAATGACGTGGTCGTCATGTGTATCGACAATATGCGTGCCGAGGTTGCGGTGCCCGGCAAGATGAACATAGGCAATACGCCCGGCAGGCATCGCATCAATGTAGCTCTTGGCATCATAACGATGATTGAATGCGCTCACATAGACGTTGTTTACATCCAGCAGCAGTCCGCAGTCCGTTTGCTCGGTGAGGCGCACGAGAAATTCCCATTCGCTCATCGTCGATTCCCTGAACTCGCCATAAGTCGAAGGATTCTCCAGCGCAATGGCCATACCCAGCGCATCCTGCACGCGTTTGACGCGATCGCTGATATGAACAAGCGCTTCCTGCGTATAAGGCACCGGCAACAGATCGTGCGAGTTCTTGCCATGCACGCCGGTAAAACACAGATGATCGGAGATGAGCGCCGGGCGCGTGGCAGCGGCTAGCGCCTTGAGCTTGGCGATGTAATCGCGATCAATGGAATCGGTGCTGCCGATATTGAGCCCGACGCCGTGCAGCACAAGTGCGAACTTCTTGCGCATATCACTGAGATATTCCAGGTGCCCCGGATGCGCCTCCATAAAATTTTCCGAGACGACCTCGAACCAGTCCACATCCTGCGCGCCCATCGCCTGCTCGTAATGCGGCTGGCGAAGGCCAAGACCATAGCCAAGAACGGGGGGGACAAAGCGAGATTGCGCCATAGGGGGCGAAGCATAAGGTTAATATCGCTTAACCGTCAAGACCTATGAAACCTGATGACAAGCCTCAAAATCACGGTATAAATGGGGCCATATTTTCACCCGCTTAAGGACATTTGAATGTTTGGACGTTTCTTTGGAATGATGTCATCCGACATGGCCATCGATTTGGGCACCGCCAACACACTGGTGTATGTAAAAAGCCGTGGCATCGTGCTCAATGAGCCTTCCGTGGTCGCCATGGTGCAGGAGCGCGGCGTCATGATCCCCTATGCGTTTGGCAACGAAGCCAAGCTGATGCTGGGCCGCACACCCGCCAAGATCGAAGCCATGCGCCCGCTGAAAGATGGCGTGATCGCCGATTTCAAAACTGCCGAGGAAATGATCAAGCATTTCATTTTCCGCGTCCATAACCGCCGCAGCTTCACCGGCCCGCTCATCATCATTTGCGTGCCTTCGGGCTCAACGCCGGTCGAACGCCGCGCCATTCAGGACGCAGCAGAACGCGCAGGCGCGCGCGAAGTATTTCTTATTGAAGAACCCATGGCGGCCGCCATCGGCGCTGGCCTTCCCGTCACCGAGCCGACCGGCTCGATGATCGTCGATATCGGCGGCGGCACCACCGAAGTGGCCGTGTTAAGCCTCGGCGGCATCGTCTATGCACGCTCGGTGCGCGTCGGCGGCGACAAGATGGACGAAGCCATCATCTCCTATATCCGCCGTCACCATAACCTGCTCATCGGCGAGACCACGGCCGAACGCATCAAGAAAGAAATCGGCGCCGCCTGCCCGCCGCAGGACGGCATCGGCAAAACCATCGAGATCAAGGGCCGCGACCTGATGAACGGCGTGCCCAAGGAACTGACGCTTAACGAATACCAGATCGCCGAAAGCCTGATTGAACCGGTAAGCCAGATCGTGGAAGCCGTGAAAGTCGCCCTCGAATGCACACCGCCCGAACTCTCGGCCGACATCGTCGACAAAGGCATTGTCATGAGCGGCGGCGGTTCGATGCTGCATAATCTCGACTATGTGCTCTCGCAAGCCACCGGCCTTCCTGTTTTTGTGGCCGAGGAGCCGCTCAACTGCGTGGCGCTGGGCACGGGTAAGGTGCTTGAGACCATGCATGTCTTCAAGCACGTGCTTTTCAAGCAAGATTAGTTGCCCCTACTTCAGGAAGATATTCCGGGTGGCAACGCAGCTGAAGATAGAACAATCCCATCAGCAGTGGTGTGATGATAAATCCCGTCAGACGGATGGACGTCATATGGATGACGGGAATAAAAAAGACCAGCAACAGTCCGACAACCAATCTTAGATCGAAATGTTTATTTTCCGGTGCAGCCAATACGAGGCCAAGTGCAGCACTTACCGCAAATACATAGTCGTAGAGATTGAAGTAAGGAATCGCCAGCAGGCTTAGCAAGCTGAAATAAACCGCAGCAACAAGCGGCTTTTGTGACCATCCATCCCGCTTCGCATTGCATATCTGATAAAAGCAATAGGCAAATACAAGTAACTGGACCAGCTTAGCAAGCGCAGCGGATACGCCAAACGAAAGCATCATTTTACCTACTGTTGGTATAGGAAAAATCCCCATGATATTTCCAATTCCGAGCGCTTTGGTAGAGCCTATAAAATTGTCCACCAGCATATGGCCATAGAGCAACCAGGGTGTTGTCCCATACAAAAACCATGACACTACTCCAAGTAAAACCGCCGTAAGACAAGCAGCCAGGCAAGATTTATAGTGACGACCGGCAAGAAGAAATACCGGCAACAATACTCCAAGATGTGGCTTAATCACACAACAGCCAAAGAAAAAGCCAGAAAGCAACGGACAGATCTTGAGAAATCGGAATGCGCCCAGATACAATATAGCCATAAGCACACCATTTTGCCCCCAGCCAAAGGCCATAAACATCACCGGCGAACTGAGTGCCAACGCTTCCAGAGGGCGTTTCCAGAGAAATCGGTATGTCACTGAAAGAAATAATGCCCATTGCAGGACTATGGAAACAAAATAGGCATTCTTTAACGAAAGCCATGACAACGGCTGCAGCACAAGTAAATAGGGTGGCGGGTAAAACCAGGCGAATATGCCTTCGTGCCCTAACTCCTGTGAGAGACGTTTAAGAAAAAGCGCAGGCTGATAAATATCCGCCGGTCTGCCGACATTGATTAATTCGGAAGCGATGTAGAAGACCCTAAAATCTTCGCGCGGGGTAAAAAAAGCCCGTTCGCCCTGAGCATAAAGAGGAGCGGAAACACTCAAAATACCTGCCGCCATCACAACCGATAACAGCGCAAATATAAAAACCACTGTCCGTTTGTTGAGCGTAAAAGAAGTCATGTGCATATTTTTTAAGGCGTACAAACCCTATCAGCCGTGAATCACGCAGGCAAGCCGACAACTAAAGATAGTATTTATCGCTTGCCAATCCGCAACAGATTGTAATAGTTATGTTTAGGGTTTTGTGATAAACTCCTAAGGTCGTATTAGGGAGTGTATTTTGAAACGACACACGCGTTCATCGGCCATTACCTTGGCCCTGCATTTAAGACCCCTGATTGCCCGCGTGGCGATACTGCTCCTGCTTTCCCTATCCCTTGGCATGGTTATCGTCAGTCGCACGCCTGACAATGCAAACCATACGTTGCGCACCGCCATTGCCGACGTATTTGTACCCGTCGTAGGTGTGCTTGCCAAACCGGCCGATGCTTTTTCTGCGCTCGGTGAATGGGTGCATGAAACCGTGATACTGCGCGAAGAAAATCGTGTGCTTAAAGATCAGAACACCCGTCTGCAGCAATGGCAGGCCGTAGCCACCGAGCTGCAGTCCGAGAATGGTAAACTGCGCGCGCTGCTCAAGTTCGCGCCTACCAATAAACAGGCTTATACCTCAGCACGTGTCGCCGTCGATTCCGCCAGCCCTTATTCACGCTCCGCGCTTATCACCTCAGGCGCCGATCAGGGTGTGGAGGATGATCTCGCGGTGATTAATGACAGTGGCCTGGTGGGACGTGTGGTCGAAGTGGGGAAGAAAACCTCGCGTATATTGTTGCTGACCGACATGAACTCGCGCATCCCGGTGCTCTCTGAGACCTCGCGTGAACGCTCGATTGCCGGCGGCAATAACAGCGATACGCTTACGCTGGTCTATCTGCCCGAAGACAGCAAACTTAAAGTCGGTGAGAAAATCGTCACTTCGGGTGACGGCGGGGTCCTGCCCCCCGGTCTGCCGGTAGGCGTGGTCACTAAAATCGAAAAAGGAATGGCCACCGTGAAACCTTTCGTGGACTGGTACCATCTGGAATATGTGAGCGTCGTCGATTTCTCGATGTAGTCCGGCGTATTGCCTGTATTTTCCCCTATAAAATGCCCTTTTGACATTGCGGCCCGCCCTGTGCAGAATGCGCCCCATTCCAACTCAGGGTATTATGACCGACCGCATCCTCATCCTCGATTTCGGCTCTCAGGTGACTCAACTCATTGCCAGGCGTGTGCGTGAGAACGGCGTCTATGCCGAAATTCTGCCCTGTACCACAGACGAAAGCGCCATTGCCGCTTTCAAACCCAAAGCCATCATCCTTTCGGGCGGGCCCAATTCGGTGCATGTTAATTTCTCACCCAAGGCTCCTGAAAGTGTATTTACGCTGGGCGTGCCGGTGCTGGGCATCTGCTACGGCGAACAGTTGCTCTGCCAGCAACTGGGGGGCAAGGTGGAAAGCTCCGAGGAGCGCGAATTCGGTCGCGCCGAAGTCAGTGTGATTCAGACAAGCCCATTGTTTGAGGGCGTATGGGAAAAAGGAAAGAATTATCCGGTATGGATGAGCCATGGCGACGCCGTGACCACACTGCCACCCGGCTTCAAGGTCATTGCCAAGACCGGCTCGGCGCCTTTTGCCGCCGTGGCCGATGAGTCGCGCCATTATTACGGCGTGCAGTTCCATCCCGAGGTCATGCACACGCCCGACGGCGGCAAACTGCTTAAGAACTTTACCCACCGCATCGCCGGCTGCAAAGGCAACTGGAGCATGAAATCCTTCCGCGAACAGGCCATTGAGGCGGTGCGCAAACAGGTCGGCAAGAAGCGTGTGCTCTGCGCGGTCTCAGGCGGCGTCGATTCCTCGGTGGTGGCAGCGCTGCTGCACCAGGCAATTGGCGATCAGCTCCTCTGCATCTTTGTCGATACCGGCTTATTGCGCGAAAATGAAGGCGCACAGGTAAACCTGCTGTTCCGTTCGCATTTCAATATTCCGCTGGTACATGTCGATGCCAGCAAGATGTTCCTTGAACGCCTGAAAGGCATCAGCGATCCGGAACGAAAACGCAAAATCATCGGCGAGACCTTCATCGAAGTGTTTGAGCGCGAGGCAGGCATTGCCGGCGGCGCCGATTTTCTGGCGCAGGGCACGCTTTATCCTGACGTCATCGAATCCATCTCTTTTGCCGGCGGCCCCTCTTCGACCATCAAATCCCATCACAATGTCGGCGGTCTGCCGGAACGCATGAACATGAAACTGGTGGAACCGGTGCGCGAATTGTTTAAGGACGAAGTGCGCAGGCTCGGTGTCGAATTGGGCATGCCGGCGGAAATGGTCGCACGCCATCCCTTCCCTGGCCCAGGCCTGGCCATACGCGTGCCCGGCGACCTCACCGAGGAAAAACTCGCCATCCTGCGCAAGGCCGATGCGATTTACATCGGCGAAATCCGCAAGGCCGATCTCTACGATAAAATCTGGCAGGCCTTTGCCGTGCTGCTACCGGTCAAGACCGTGGGCGTAATGGGCGATGCCCGCACTTACGAGTATGTCTGCGCCGTTCGCGCCGTCACCTCGACGGACGGCATGACCGCCGATTATTACCCCTTTGAACATAGTTTTCTCGCCCGGGTGGCCACCCGCATCATTAACGAGGTGCGCGGAATCAACCGGGTAGTGTATGATGTGACCAGCAAGCCTCCGGGCACGATAGAATGGGAGTGACACGATGGCCGATGATATAAGTTTCATGCAAGAGGTGGAAGAGTCGCTGCGCGTCGAAAAACTCGAACAGTTCTGGCAGCGTTTTGGCAATATGGTCATCGCCGGCTGTGTGGGTATCGTGGTGCTTACCAGCGCATCGGTAGTGTGGAAGAATCATATGCGCGAGATACACACGCTCCAGACTTCGGCGCTGATGCAGGCGGATACTTATCTTGGCCAGAACAAGACCAACGAGGCTATCGACGCATTGCAACCCATTGAAAATCAATCAGGTAACGTGGCCACACTTGCGAAACTCAAACATGCGGAAATACTGTTGGAACAGAAAGCACCGGATAAAGCATTGGCACTTTATAAGGAAATCGCGGCAGACCGTGGCAATGACGAGGCCCTGCGTTCGCTCGCAGCCGCGCAGGTCATTATCCTTGAAGCCAACGGGTCAGGAAACGTAGATACGTCCGCAACCGCCAGTCCCCCTTTTAACGGCATCTCCGACGAGATATTTGCCCTTCGCCTGATCAAGGAAGGTAAGACCAAAGAAGCGCGTGAGATACTCTTTCGCATCAGCGTTAATCGTATGCTGCCTTCCACCCAAAGAGCGCGTGCCCACGAAATACTGGATACCATTGGCGAGGATGCAAAATGAATCGCGCGCACGCCCTGATACCTCATATCCGCGCAGGGATGCTGTTGCTTCTGCTCCTTTCCGGCTGCTCTACTTTTGAAGATATCACTGACTGGATGGGTAGCAGCGAAAAGAAAACGCCGCTGCCCGGCGAGCGTATCGCCGTCTTAAGCGACGCCGCCCACCTCAAGCCGGATGATTCGCTTAAGGGCGTCGACGTCACCGTACCTGCCGCCACCGCGAATGGCGACTGGCCGCAGGCAGGCGGTGGCCCCCAAGGCATCACCGGCAACCTGGAGCTCTCGGGTTACAGTCATCACGACAGCGTGAAAATCGGCGATCATAACGGCTGGGAGCAGCCGCTTTACCCCAGCCCCGTCGTAGCGGGCGGTCTTGTATTTGCCATCGATGCCAAGGGATACATCACTGCGCATGAAACCACCGACATCGGCAAAGTGCGCTGGACAAACAAAAGCGCCGTCGAAGACAATGAACCCGATTTGATAGGCGGAGGCCTGGCATTTGAGGATGGACGCCTCTACGTCACCAGCGGCCGCGGCAAGGTCTATGCCATCGACGCCGCCAATGGCAAAGAAGTCTGGAAACAAGTTATCGGCCTGCCGCTGCGCGCCCCGCCCAAAGTGCATAAAGATAAACTGTATGTGCTCTCAATCGACAATCAGCTGTTCGCACTTAACAGCCTGACGGGCACGCCGCTGTGGAATCATCGCGGCATCAATGAAAATGCCGGATTTCTGGCCGATATATCACCGGCAGCCACCGAAAATATCGTGCTTGCGCCTTATTCTTCAGGCACGTTGCATGCGCTCGATACCAGCAGCGGCCAGGACGTGTGGAACGACTCGCTGCTGCTCTCTCGCCGTAACTCGGCCACGGCTGCATTTTCCGGTATCGGCGGCAATCCGGTGGTCGACAACAACATTGTCTATGCCACCGGCAGCAGCGGATTTTTCGCCACCATCGATCTGCTCAGCGGACGGCGCATCTGGGATCAGGATGTCTCTTCGCTCAACACTCCGTGGATTGCAGGCGATTTCATTTACCTGCTGAGCAGCGACTATGAACTGGTCTGCATGATGCGCGCCGACGGCCGCGTCAAATGGACAAAACAGCTGCAGCGTTACGCTAAAGAGGAAAAGCGCAAAGATCCGCTCGTCTGGCGTGGCCCCATCATGGCAGGCGGCCAACTGCTGATTGCCGGCACACATGGCCAGATGCTGGTACTATCGCCCAAGGACGGCAGCACGATCACCACCGCCGATATTCCTGAGAATATCACCGATATGCCTGTCGTCGCGGGCGGTAAGCTTTATGTGCTTACACAGGATGCCCGACTTCACGTATTGTACTAATCATGCTTACCCTAGCCATACTCGGCCGCCCCAACGTCGGCAAATCGACGTTATTTAATCGCCTGACCGGCACGCAGTTTGCGCTGGTCGACGATATGCCGGGCGTCACGCGCGACCGGCGCGAAGGCAAGGGTAACATTGGGCCCCTGACCTTCACCCTTTTTGACACGGCCGGCCTGGAGCAAGCGCCCAAAGGCTCGCTTTCACAACGTATGAGCGCACAGTCCGAACATGCGCTCAGGGAAGTCGATGTAGCGCTGTTGGTGATCGACGGACGCACCGGCATCACGCCCGATGACAGGCATTTTGCCAATCTCATTCGTAAGAGCGGCAAGCCGGTCGTGCTCGTCGTTAATAAATGCGAAGGTGGAAAAGCCAAAGAGACTCTGGGCGAAGCCTATGCGCTCGGTTTGGGTGAGCCGATTGCCATTTCCGCTGCGCATGGCGAAGGCTTAAGCGAACTCTATGAAGCATTGGCCCCGTTTGCCAGATTCACCGGCGAAGAAACGCAGGAAAAACGATCGCGCGGCAGGATAAAACGTGACCAGCAGAAGGAAGATGAGCTGCTTGCGCCAGAAGACATCACCTTGCAGGTCGCCATCGTCGGCCGTCCCAATGCCGGCAAATCGACTTTGTTTAACCGTCTGCTGGGCTACGAACGCACATTGACGGGTCCGGAGGCGGGCATTACGCGCGACGCTATCGCCGTCGATCTCAATTACGAAGGCAGGGCGCTCAAACTCGTCGACACCGCGGGTATGCGCCGGCGCAGCAACGTCACGGGCAAGGTAGAAAAACTCGCCGCCCAGGATTCCAGGCGAGCTATCCAATATGCCCATGTCATCATACTGATGCTCGATGCCGTAGGCGCACTCGAAAAACAGGATCTTACGCTTTGCGATCATATCGAAAAGGAAGGCCGAGCGCTGGTCGTGGCGATCAATAAATGGGATCTGGTGAAGGACAAACAGCAGTATCTCAAGGATCTGCATGACCGCCTTAAGGACGTCATGCCGCAAGTCACCGGCGTCATCGTGCAGCCTATTTCCGCCGAGTCCGGCCAGCATGTCGATAAGCTCATGGGCGCGGTCTTTAGGGTCTATGAAATCTGGAACAAGCGCATTTCTACAGGCAAGCTCAACCAATGGCTGGAGGAAGCGCTGGTGCGCCATTCCCCGCCAATCATGAACAGCAGACGCATCAAAATCCGCTACATGACGCAGATAAAAACCCGGCCACCCACCTTTGCGATGTTCGCGAGCAAGGCCGACAAATTACCCGAAAGCTATATCCGCTATCTCATCGGCAGCCTGCGCGACGTGTTTGACATGCCGGGCATCCCCATTCGCATACTGCTTAAGAGCAACAAAAACCCTTACGTCGAAAAAAGCTAGACCAGCGCTTTGCCGTTCATTTCCTTGGGCTGCGTCAACCCCATCAGCTTAAGCACCGTGGGCGCAATATCGGCAAGCTTACCCTCCTTGATGACAAGGCTTTTTCCTTTAAGCATTGCAGATGCCACAATGACCGGCACCAGATTGAGCGTATGTGCGGTGTGTGGCTGCCCTGTGGAGTCATCATGCATTTGCTCGGCATTGCCGTGATCGGCGGTGACGATGAACGCACCGTTCTTCTGCTTCACCGCTTCCCACACACGCCCTAACCCTGCGTCCACCGCTTCCACTGCTTTGGTGGCCGCCTCTAGATTGCCGGTATGCCCCACCATGTCGCAATTGGCATAATTCACCACGATGAAATCAAATGTATCGCTGATGATGGCCGCCACCAGTTTGTCGGTGACCTCGGCCGCCGACATTTCCGGCTGCAGATCGTAGGTCGCCACTTTCGGTGAGGCGACAAGTATGCGCTCTTCGCCGGTAAACGGCTCTTCACGCCCGCCATTAAAAAAGAATGTCACATGCGCGTATTTCTCGGTCTCGGCGATACGCAATTGCTTCAGGCCTTTTTCCGCCACAATTTCGCCCAGGATATGGCTGAGAGGCTCAGGCGTAAACAGTGCGGGCATGTAAGGATTCAGCTCGGTTGAATATTCGACCATGCCCAGCGTCGCTGCAAAATTGACTCTATGCTTGCGCGCGAACCCTGTGAACTGTGGCATCAGCAACGCCTGCAGGATCTCGCGGGCGCGATCAGCGCGGAAATTGGCCATGAGCAAGCCGTCACCGTCTTGCATGGACGTATAATCCCCAAGCGTCGTCGGAAGAACAAATTCGTCATTCTTGCTGGCAGCGTAACTGGCGTTCACTGCCTCTTCTATTGTTTTGGCACGCGGGCCAGTACTTTCGGCAACGGTCCGGTAGGCAAGTTCCACACGATCCCAGCGTTTGTCGCGGTCCATCGCATAATATCGACCGCTAACCGTGGCAAACTGCGCCTTAGGAAAATCTTTTTTGAATTGCGCCAGATATTCGAGCGCACTTTTGGGCGGGGTATCGCGTCCGTCGAGAAACGCATGCACCCATACTTTCACACCCGCAGCACTGATAAGGTTGGCAAGCGCCGCCATGTGACGCTGATGCGAATGCACCCCGCCGGGCGAGAGCAAGCCCATGAGATGGCAGGCCCCGCCGCTTTTCTTGAGCTTGGCGATAAAGGCAAGCAGCTCGTCGTTCCTGGCGAGCGCGCCGCTGGCCACTGCCTGGTCGACACGCGGTAATTCCTGCATGATTACGCGTCCGCTGCCGATATTCGTGTGGCCCACTTCTGAATTGCCCATCTGGCCCTCGGGCAGCCCTACATGCAACTCGGAGGCATTGATCGATCCATGGGGAAATTCTGCCTTAAGTGCCTTGAAATGAGGCATATGCGCGGACGCCACGGCGTTATTCTCGGTATCGGGGTTTTCACCGAATCCGTCGAGAACGGCAAGCACTACGGGGCGCGGGGTCTGGGCCATGCCTTACGCATTAGGCGAAGCGGGCCTCAGAGTCAATGCGGGTCTTCTTTGGCGGCTTTGAGCACTTCCTTGCCGGCCTGTTTGCCGGTGGTGACGTAATAGACCGTACGCGCAAGGCTGGTCGCATAATCAGCGATGCGCTCAAAATTCTTGGCAGCGAAGACGAAATGGGTCGCCGACTCGATGGCACCCGGGTTTTTCTGCATCTCCTCTTGCAGCGCCCGCAGGATTTCATGGTAATGATCGTCGACCTGCTTGTCGCGCTTCCAGACTTCGATGGCCTGTTCGGGATTGCGCAGTTCTATGGCAGTGAGCGCCTCGCCCAGCATGTAAAGCACGATACTCACCATCTTATTGAGCGATTCAATCACCAGCGTCGGTGTATAGTCGCCAAGCTTGAGCGAGCGCTTGGTGGTATTCTTCGCCAGATCGCCGGCGCGTTCCAAATCGCTTGCAATACCCAGTGCCGAAGTGACAAAACGCAGATCGTCACCCATGGGCGCACGCAATGCCAGCATCATGGTTGCCTGTTCGTTGATGCTGCGGTC
The DNA here is from genome assembly GCA_013289445.1 of Alphaproteobacteria bacterium. The sequence goes on along the minus strand of JABCZZ010000003.1, from coordinate 5,397 downwards.
AAGCGCGTTGACCTGACGATCAAGCTCGCGCACATGTTCTTTAAGCGCATCGTCCTTGGCGGTAAGCGATTTGACAGAAGCGCTTATCATTTCCTTCACCAGCCCTCCCATGGATAGAATGGAGCGCGTGAGCTGCTGGAGTTGTTCGTTATAGGACTGAAACGGTGCGTTATTCAATTTCTAGACCAGATCGTTTTACCAGATGTAGATGGGCCATGCGGTAAATTTTTACTAGATATAGTATACGCGCATGCAAAACAGTTGCAAGCACTACTCCCGATGATAGGGATGATGATTCAAAATGGAATATGCGCGGTAGAGTTGCTCAGCAAGTAATGGGCGCACAAGAAGATGCGGCCAGGTAAGCTTGCCAAACGATAATACGAGATGCGCTTTTTTGCGTACGCTTTCATCAAGCCCGTCCGCTCCGCCGATGACTATCCCAATCGCACCCACGCCATTGTCACGGCATTTGCCCAGATGCGCGGCGAAAGCCGCACTGGTCATATCTTTGCCGCGTTCATCCAGCGCGATCAAATGATCCGTATCTGCCACGGCGTGTAAGAGAAATTCCGCCTCCTGCGTTTTGCCGACATCACCCTTGAGCGACTTGCGCATGTCGAATTCTTTGACCGACACCTTCCATTTCAGGCGGGCGATATATTCATTATAGAGTGATTGCTCGGGACCGGATTTGAGTTTGCCGATAGCCGCGATGAGGATGTGCATTATTTTACCTCTCGAAGGTATACGGAAGAGTTTTTACACCGCGCAACTAGGTGGGCCGTAGCGGGCGGAACGTTCGCCTCAAAGATTACAACGCCACTTCCAATGCGGGCAGCGGAATCGCCCACATCTTCTCCAGGTTATAGTGGCGGCGGGCCTCCGGGCGGAAAAGATGGATGATAACATCACCCGCATCGACTACCACCCAGTCGCTGACATCTTTGCCTTCAACAGGCACGGGATCTTTGCCGACGGTTTTAAGTTTGTCGGAAAGATGGTCGGCAAGCGTGGAAATATGTTTAAGGGAAGTGCCGGAAGCTACGATCATGTAATCTGCTAAGGTGCTTTTCCCGGCGAGGTCGATGGTGACAACATCTAAGGCTTTGTCGGCATCGAGAGATTTCTCGATGAGGCGTTTCAGTTTAACCACTTGAGAGGTGGATTTTGCAGTGGCTATGGTTTTTCCTCCTTTGTACGGGTTTTTAACCTTGGTGGCAGCCTAAACCTGAACATTTACCCTGGTTTCATTATGCCTCAAAACGCGCCAGCTTCCAAGCATTTTCTTGCGTTGCACCATCGGATCCGCATGCTTTATTTATGCACGCCGTGACAAGCGCGTCCATTTGTGGCAAACATCGCTCATGCCCCTACTGGTTGTTTTCTTTTTCCTGATATGCTCTGCCTTCTGCGCCTACGCAGAAGAAGATGAAGATGCACGCTCAGAGCTGCAGGGAACGCTTTCCGAGCTCAAAAGCAGCTGCAGGAAAAACATGCTGCACTCGAGCATGAACTGGGGGGCTTGCAAGAGCAGATGGTGAAAATAGCAAGTGATCTGCAGGAACAGGAAGAAGATCTGGCATCTTACGAAGAAAAACGCAGCATTCTTGAGGAGCAGAAACAACAAAAAACCAAGGCGCTTGAAGCGCGCCAAGTGGAGCTTTCTTCTATGATATCCGCCATGGTGAAACTGCGTGAACTGCCGCCGGAGGCAGTCATCGCCATGCCCGGCAAGCTCGATGAGACACTGCAAACGGCCCGCGCACTGGGTGTGGTGACCCACGCGATTGAAGAAGAGGCGGAAAGCTTAAAACAGGAACTGCATGAGCTTGATGCGCTCGAAGCGCAAATCCAGAAAAACCGTGAAGCCATTGCCGCCAGAACGGCTGCACTGGAAAAACGCCAGAGCGAATTGGGCGGCAAAATAAAAGAGCGCAGCAAACTACAGACGGCATTGGGAAGCAAGGCGCGTGAAGAGAAAGAGCATATTGCCAAACTCACTGCCAAATCGGAAAATCTGCAGGATCTGGTGGATGCTATCGGCAAGTCCGAACACAACCATCTATGGGAACATGAAAGTGCGGCGGGCAGCTGGAAAAATCAGAAATCCGCCGGGCATCATTCTCAGCGTTCCTTTGCAAGCGCAGAGGGCCATTTGCGGTGCGTCCCCGGAAAGATCATCAGCCATTACGGCAACACGGCGATGGGCGCCGCCTTCTCCAAAGGTGTGGTAATAGAGACACGGCCGGAAACAGAAGTGCTGGCACCGTTTGACGGGGAAGTCGTGTTCGCCGGACCTTTCCGCGACTACGGACGTATGGTGATACTGCGTCACGGCAACGAGTATCATACCCTGCTTGCGGGCATGGATGAAATCAACTGCACCCCCGGGCAATTCCTGTTGGAAGGCGAGCCGATTGGTGCTATGGGTAGGCGCTCGGGCGCGAACCGCCTGTATGTAGAACTCAGAAAAGACGGAAAACCGGTGGATCCCCTTCCGTGGTTCAAGGGATGAAAATAACCTGATAAAGCCAGCCTGAGATCACTTGGGCTGTTAGACAAGGAGAGACTATGCGTCGCGCGTGGAAAATGGGATTGGTTGCCGCAAGTGCGTTTTCTGTGGGACTGGTATTGTCGCCGCTTGCATCATGGGCCGAGAAAAATGACGTCTATGACATGCTCAGTCTCTTCGGTGATGTTTTTCAGCGTGTGCGCACCGATTATGTCGAACCCGTCAAGGACACCGATCTCATCGAAGCAGCCATTAACGGGATGCTCTCTTCGCTCGATCCGCATTCGAGCTATCTCAACGAAAAGAATTTCAAGGAAATGCAGGTCCAGACCAAGGGCGAATTTGGCGGACTGGGCATCGAAGTGACCATGGAAAACGGTCTGGTGAAAGTCGTCTCGCCGATTGACGATACGCCAGCGTTTAAAGCAGGCATCCATGCCGGTGACTTCATCAGCGCGATTGACGACGAACCGGTCATGGGCATGACGCTGTCTGACGCCGTCGACAAAATGCGCGGCGCACCTGACACCAAAATCAAAATCACCGTACTGCGCGAAGGCGAGAACGAGCCAATCGACTTTACCCTCACGCGTGCCGTTATCCGCATTCAGTCGGTGCGCTCGCGCGCCGAGGGCGATGTCGTCTACATACGCATCACTCAGTTCAATGAACAGACCACCGAAAAGGTCAAGAGCGAGTGGGAAAAGCAGAAGAAAGCCATTCCCCAGGTCAAGGGTATCGTGCTCGATCTGCGCAATAACCCCGGCGGCCTGCTTGACCAGGCGGTAGGCGTTTCCGATGCATTCCTCGATGAAGGCGAGATCGTCTCCACCCGTGGCCGTGATCCGGAAAACACCAAGCGTTATGTGGCACATGGCGGCAACATTGCCAAAGGAATCCCGATTGTGGTGCTGATCAATAACGGTTCGGCTTCTGCTTCGGAAATTGTCGCAGGCGCCTTGCAGGATCACAAACGCGCCATCATCATGGGCACGAAATCCTTCGGCAAGGGATCGGTGCAAACCATCATCCCGCTGCCGGGCCATGGCGCTATGCGTCTGACGACGGCGCGTTACTACACCCCGTCGGGACATTCGATCCAGGCCAAGGGCATCTCACCGGATATCGTAGTGGAGCAGGCCAAGATTGAACCCATCAAGAAGAACGCCATGCAGCGCCTTGAGGCAAGCTTGCCCAGACGCCTGCGCGGTGAGGATGAGGGCAAGGACAAGTCTGAAAGCAAACTGCCCAAAGAGACCAAGAAAGACGCCAAAGACAAGGACAAGGGCGACTCCAAGCATGGCAAACCCGACGATATCACCGACCATACGTTGGAAGGCGATATTTCGGAGAGCGAGGACTTCCAGTTGTCGCGTGCGCTTGATCTGCTGCGGTCGCTTTCTGTGTACAAGACACTTAACTGACCTGAGCTGGGTACGCCGGTGGACGTTCGGACGCTAGTCAAACGATATCTGGCGCAACACACGCCCGGCTTCTGGGCATGGGCGGTCAGCACTACGGTGTTGGGCATTCTTGCTCTGCTGCTGATTACCAAGATCTTTCTTTCAGGCAATGACCTGAGTAAAGAAGCCATCGACGCCGGCCAGCGTGTGCTTGTGCATATAGCAGGCGACACAGTGGACGGCAATGCCCGTCATACGCGCCGCGCTGAAGCCAAAGCTCCCGACGTGTCCAGTTCTACCATTATCAGCAAAGATGGCCTTGCTCCGGCGCCGTTAGCAGCGATTTCCGAACAGTCCGACAAAGGACTCATTCCGATTGTCGGGCGCGATGGTACACAGCCATGGAAATATTACGCCCGTCCTTACACTGCTCAGGAAAAACGGCCAGTGGTGGCGATTGTTTTCACCAATCTGGGCTTAAGCAGACCGCTGACGCAGGACGTGCTCACACTGCCGCATAATTTTACCCTCTCGTTTTCCCCTTATGCGGGCGATGCAAAGGTCTGGGCACAGAAAGCCCGCGAGGAAGGATTTGAATCGCTGGTCGACCTGCCGATGCAGCCTGAGAATTATCCCCTCTCGGATCCGGGCCCTTACGGCCTGCTTGATGATCTAAGCCCCGCAGACAGCAGCGCACGTCTGCATTGGGTGCTCTCACGTTTTCCAGGATTTGTGGGGGTGCTCGCACCCGAGAATGAAAAACTGACAGCCAATGCAAGTGTGCTCAGGCCCACACTCGTAGAGCTCGCTGCGCGCGGCGTGCTTTTTGTCTATCTGAAGACACCGAAGAATGGCGGTGTCGAGGAACTCGCCAAATCGCGCTCACTGCATACACTGGCGGCCGACATGGTCATTGATGATGAAATTTCCAACGCCGCCATCGCCGCACAGTTGCAAAACCTCACCGACCTTGCCAAGAAACAGGGCTACGCCATCGGCATTGCCCATTCCTATCCGCCAACGACCGAGACCGTGGTTGAATGGGCACAAGGGCTGAGTGCGCAGGGCGTTGATCTGGTGCCTGTCTCCGCCGTCGCCACACGTATATTCCCATGACTTCCACTCACCACCTTCCCTACCGCCCGGGCGTAGGCATCATGCTGATGAATGCCAAGTCTGATATTTTCGTCGCCAAGCGCATCGATATGACCAGCGAGGCATGGCAGATGCCCCAAGGCGGTATCGATGAAGGTGAGACCCCGCTGGCCGCCGCATGGCGCGAGCTGGCCGAGGAAACCGGCACAGACAAAGCAGCCTTGGTGGCACAGAGCAAGCAATGGCATACCTACGATCTGCCCGAAGCATTAGTGCCAAGAATCTGGGGCGGCAAATTTCGCGGTCAACGCCAGAAATGGTTTCTCATGCGTTTTACCGGCAAGGATTCCGATATCAATATCCACACGCCAGAGCCGGAATTCT
>JABCZZ010000002.1 GCA_013289445.1 Alphaproteobacteria bacterium | reverse complement strand
TTGCGGCTGAGGCGTCTGATTGGCAGGCAGCGGAATCTCTTCCGTTGCCGAAGCAGCTGTCGGTGCAGGCTGTGCGCTATTGCCGGAAGTGCCGGCATTCTGCTCTCCATCACCCGGCACATTCTGCTGGGGTTGTGGTGCGAGCAGGCGCGTGACGGTTTCCGGCGTGGCCTCGCTTGCCTGCGCATTGGCAGCAAGCGCGGTTTGCGCATTATTATCGGCAGAAGCAGCGGCCTGTGACGCTGAAGGCACATGAATGACGACCTGCGTACCGCTGGCTAATTGCGGCGCGGCATTAGCGGTGCCCGTCTGCGTTACTGCCTGTGCGGTTTGTGTCTGCGGTGCGCTGATCACCACGGCATTGATCTGGCTGCCTGCGGAAGTGGGAATATTCAGCTCAGCCAGTTGCTGCGTGCTCACCACGTCAGTGCCTTGCGGATCGGGCGCGGCGAATTCGTCAAAAGGCTGGCCGTTGACAGTGAGAATGCGCGCGCTGGTGCTGGCGGCATTGGACTGATCGATGCGGATGGTGACGTCGCTGTTATAGGTAAGCGGTGTCGAACTCTTAAGCGAGAACGTGCCCTGATCGGTCTTGAGCAGGAAATTACCGGCGGTGTCCTTGCCGATAATAGTGCCCGACACCACGCTGCCCGGCGGCAGGCTGGGGGAAGGCGCACGCGCTTCGGTGGCGTTGGGTGCCTGCTGGCCGCCCGGTGGTACGCCCTGCACCTGTGCGGAGGGTGGAAGAATGATTACATTGGCCATGGGCCTGTCACGCTATTTCTGCATCAGCTTGATGGCGATAGTAGCGGCATCGGTGGCGGCTGTACAGTGCGGTGCGAGCGTAATCAGCGAGGTCTGGGTCTTGATCGACTCCTTGACCTTGCCGTCCTTGCGGATGACGCCCAGGCAGGGCAGGGAAAGCTTGAGGAAATTGACGCAGGCCTTGTGCAGCGAATTATAGGTTTTTTCGCCTTCCTTGAGCGAGGCCGACTGGTTGATGACCACGTCCATCGCCGGCACCAGCTTTGCCGTGGCACAGAGTTTGATGAAAGCGTAAGCATCGGTGAGTGAGGTCGGCTCGTCGGTCGCCACCACGATGCAGCGCGTGGCAATGGTTGCAAGCGTGCGCACATGCTCTTCCACGCCCGCGCCCAGATCAATGAACAGGAAGTCGTAATTGCGCGCCGTCTGGGTGAGCTGCTCTTTCAGCGAGGTGAGCATGCCTTCGGGCAGGGTGGCGAGATTGCCCGAGCCCGAACGGCCCGCCACAATATCAAAGTTCGGCGCGTAATTGGTGATGACGTCTTTGAGCGTCGCCTTGGCATAGAACATCTCGCTTACATCATGCTCCGGCGTAAGGCCCAATTGCACATCGACATTGGCGAGGCCTATATCGCCGTCAAACAGCAGCACCTTGCGGCCGGTGCGTGCAATGAGGTGGGCAAGCGTGATCGCAAGCCATGTCTTGCCGACACCTCCCTTGCCTGACGCAATCGCGATGATGTTGCCGGCTTGCCGTGCGTTCATACGATATCTTTCTGCGGCGTCTGGTAACGCAGCAGCAGTTCGGTAAGCAATGCCGGATTAAGCGTGGAAAACTCGCCGATGATGCGTGAGGAATTGCTCGCATGGCAGAAGGCGAACTTGCCGCTATAGGCAGCGGTAAGCACACTGCCGTAACGTCGTGCGGCGTCGATGCGCGTAATCAGCACACGGCGCACACCCATCGGCAAGAACGTACGTGCCATGTCGTCGGCCTCGGCAGAATCGGAACCGGCGGCGCTTACCAGCACCGGCTCGATGCTGCGGTCGAGCTTGATATATTCGGCGAGCTCGCGCACGTCGGTGGCATTGTAGGGATTGACGCCGCCTGTGTCGATGAGGATGCGGCTGTGCGGCGCATGTTCTTTGAGCAACCGCCAGAGCTCGCCGCGATTATCGGCGATATGCAGCGGAAGGCCTAGGATAGTGGTGAAGGCCGAGAGCTGCTCGACGCCGCCGGCGCGTTTGTTATCGGTGGTGATCACCACCGGTTTTTTCTTTTCCATCACCGCCTGCGAGGCCATCTTGGCGACGGTCATGGTTTTGCCCGTGCCTGGCGGCCCTACGAGCATCAGCGTATAGGAATCTTGATCGAGCGGCAGCGGTGCGTATTGAAATGATGCGGCCATGAGTCGCGTCATATCGGTGCGGATGGAACTGCCCCTGAGCGCCAGCATTTTCGCGGTGGCGAGCAGCTGGCTGACCACATGGTCCTGCGTCGAATGAAAGCGCAGCATGGCCTCGATCTTATCGAGCACGGTTTCCTGCGTCATCGAGGCATCGGGCAGGGTGGGCAGGCGATCGGTATCCTGGCCGTCCGTCTGTTCGGCGGCAGCGGTGACGGTGACGCCCTTGCCGCTGGCAGCGCGTGTGCTGGCGATGATGATGGCCTCCGAGCCCAGCGTTTCACGGATCATCTGCATCGCCGCGTTCATGTCAGGTGCTGAGAATGTGCGAAGTCTCATAACTGCCCCAGCGTTTTAATTTTGGCGCGTGGATGAATTTCGTTTTGCGAGAGAATGGTGGTGGTGGGGCGGAAACGTTCGACGATTGAGCGCACATAGGGGCGGATGGACGGGCTGGTCAGCAGCACCGGGCTTTCCCCCTGCATGGCGAAGTTGTCGTAGCGCTTGCGCACGATGGTGATGAACTCCTGGATTTTGCTGGGCTGCAGGCTCAGCATGCGTTCTTCATTGCCGGTGCCCGAAAGGGCCTCGCTGAAGGTCTGTTCCCACGGCGCTGAGAGCGCCACGATGGGGATGTAACCTTCGTCCACGGTGTTGGCATGACTGATCTGGCGGGCAAGACGTGTGCGCACATGCTCGGTGATCATGGTGATGTTCTGGTTGGCGCGCGAGCCCTCGGCGATGGCTTCGATGATGGTCGAGAGATCGCGTATGCTCACATGCTCGGCGAGCAGGCTTTGCAGCACACGCTGAATGCCGCTGATGGTGATCTGCGACGGAATCACCTCGCTGATGAGTTTCTGCTGTGCCTTGGGCAATTCGTCGATAAGTTTCTGCGTCTCTACATAGGAGAGCATCTCAGGCATGTTGTCCTTGACGATCTCGGTCAGGTGCGTGGTGACGACGGTCGGCGGATCCACCACGGTGTAATTCTTAAACAAAGCTTCCTCGCGGTAGGTGTCGCCCACCCACATGGCGGGCAGGCCGAAGGTCGGCTCGGTGGTTTCTTCGCCGGGCAAGGCAATCTTGGCGCCGCTCGGGTTCATCACCAGCAGCATGTCGGGCTTCACCTGACCACGGCCGGTCTCGACTTCCTTGACCTTGATGACATAGGTGTTGGGCGGAAGCTGCATGTTATCCTGAATGCGCACGGGCGGAATGATGAAGCCCAGATCGCGCGCCATCTGTTTGCGCAGCGCTTTGATTTGCTCGGTAAGACGATGGCCTTTCTGGTAATTAATCAGCGGTAACAGGCCGTAGCCGAGTTCCAGGCGCAGCACGTCGATATGCAGCGAATCCGTCACCTGCTCTTCGGCCTTGCCATCTGCAGCAGGGGCGCCGGGAACGGCCACGCCGGGTTTGACCTGCTGGCCGGGCATACCGGGGCCGGCGGGTGCCCCTTCTTTTTTGCGCAGTTGCATCATGGTCCAGGCGACATAGCCGGTGATGCTGGAGAGTACGAGGAACGGCAGGGCGGGAAGACCGGGCATGACACCCATCATGAACAGCAGGCCGCTGGTGATGCCCATCGCCGAGGGCGAGCGCGTAAGCTGGCCCAGCACCGCTTTTTCCGCTGTGCCGCCTACGCCTGCTTTGGTGACGAGCAGACCGGCGGCGGTGGAGACAATGAGTGCGGGAATCTGCGAGACGAGACCGTCACCGATGGTGAGCACCGTGTAGGTCTCGAGTGCCTGTCCGAAGGTCAGATTTTTCTGCACCGTACCGATGATGATACCGCCGATGAAGTTGATGAAAGTAATGAGCAGGCCGGCGATGGCGTCGCCGCGGACGAATTTGCTGGCACCGTCCATGGCGCCGTAGAACGAGCTTTCGTCTTCGAGTTCCTTGCGCCGGGCTTTGGCGACTTTTTCATCGATGAGGCCGGCGGAAAGATCGGCATCAATCGCCATCTGCTTGCCGGGCATGGCATCCAGTGAGAAGCGCGCGCCGACTTCGGCGATACGGCCCGAACCCTTGGTGATCACGACGAAGTTGATGATGGTGAGAATGGCGAAGATGATAATGCCGATGAGCACCGAGCCCGCCATCACCATCGAGCCGAAGGCCTGAATCACGTGGCCGGCGGCATCAGTGCCCAGATGACCGCGCGAGAGAATCAGGCGCACCGAGGCAATGTTAAGCGACAGGCGCAGCATGGTGGCAATCAGCAGGATGGTGGGGAACGAACTGAGCTGCAGCGGCTTTTCAACGAACAGCACCGTCATCAGGATCAGCACCGAGACGGTGATCGAGATCGACAGCAGCAGATCGAGCAACTGCTTGGGAATGGGCACCAGCAACACCATCAGAATGGCCATGATGCCCAGCGCGAAGAAGATATCGCTTCTGCGCGACACCTCCTTGGCACCCCATTGCAGGGTCGGCATGTTCATGCCTATGGGTTGTGCGTCGGCCATCGGTTTTTACGTCACCTTATCCGGTCTTTGTCTTGGTTTCGGGTTTGTCGTCGCCGTATTGCTTGAGCTTGTTGCGCAGCGTGCGGATCGAAATGCCAAGGATATTGGCGGCATGCGTGCGGTTGCCCAGGCAGTAATTGAGCGTGTCGAGAATCAGCTCGCGCTCGACACTCTCGACCGTGCGGCCCACCAATTCGTTCTTGTTGGCTTCCGATTCCGCGGCCGCGGCGCCGGGCGCGAGCAGAGGGCCAGGTTCCTGCGCCGAGGCAGAAAGCGTGATGGCATCGGCCCCGATATCGGCACCCGTAGCCAGCAGCACTGAACGGTGGATGATGTTCTCGAGCTCGCGCACGTTGCCGGGCCAGCTGTAGCGCATCAGCTTGTCAAGCGCAGCAGCAGAGAGTTTGCGCTCAGGCACGCCGTTGGCCTTGGAATATTTGGCGACGAAATGCTTGGCGATGGGTTCGATGTCCTCGCGGCGCTCGCGCAGCGGCGGCAGATGGATGCTGATGACGTTGAGGCGGAAATACAGATCCTCGCGGAAGGTGCCCTTCTTGGTCTCCTGCTGCAGGTCGCGGTTGGAGGTCGCAATCACGCGGATGTTGATTTTCACCGGGCGGGTGGAACCAACGCGATCGATTTCATGTTCCTGCAGCGCGCGTAGAAGCTTGGCCTGCAGGCGGCTGTCCATCTCGCTGATTTCATCCAGCAGCATGGTGCCGTTATTGGCCTCCTCGAACTTGCCGATGCGGCGTGCAACAGCGCCAGTGAAGGCACCTTTCTCATGGCCGAACAATTCTGATTCGAGCAATGCTTCGGGAATGGCCGCACAGTTGACCGAGATAAAATTATTGCCCGCACGTTTGCTTTTGCGGTGAATGTAGCGGGCGATGACTTCCTTGCCCGTGCCTGATTCGCCCGTAATCAGCACCGAAGCTTCCGAGCCCGCGACCTGATCGGCAAGCTCCAGCAGACGTTTCATCTGCGATGAGGCGTGGATGACGGCGTGGGTTTCTTCGGTGATGGCTTCAAGCACCGCGGCGATGAGTTCTTCGTCCGGCGGCAGGGGTAAATATTCTTTGGCGCCGGCACGGATGGCCTTGACGGCCGCAGCGGAATCCGACTGCACACCGCAGGCGATCACCGGCACGATGATGCGCTCAGCCGTGAGGCTGTTGATGAGTGATTCGACATCGGCCTTGGCTTCGATCATCACGAGATCGGCGCCCTGGCCGTTTCTCAGTGAGGCGAGCGCCGCTTCGATGCTGCCCGCCTGCGTGACCTTGGCGCCGCGTGAACGTGCGATCTTGCTGGCTGCACCGATCTGGCCTTCGAGTTCTCCTATAATGAGCAAGCGCATGCGACGTCCTTCAGTTTTAGTTTTTTATACTTTTTCCGGCTTGATGATTTCCGTCATGGTGACACCGATGCGGTCTTCCACCACCACCACTTCACCGCGTGCGATGAGGCGGTTATTGACAAAAATATCGATGGGTTCCCCGACCTTGCGGTCAAGCTCGATGACTGCGCCACGGCCCAGCTTAAGCAGGTGACTCACCTGCATCGAGGTTTTGCCCAGCACCACCGAGAGCTGCACGGGGACGTCATACACCGCCTCCAGCGTGACGTTACTGGCATCGCCATCGGGCGCAGCGGGTGGGGGAGTGTCGGCCATGGGTCTCTCCTTTAAGAGTTAACGTTTTTCTGTGTTACAAGTGATTCGATATCGCTCCAGATTTTGGCAGCGTTGTGCTCGCCGTAGCCGCCCGTCCAGTTGACGCGGCAATCCTGTTCGCCAAGCGCACTGTCTTCTTCCACCACCATACTACCTTCAAATCCGGGCAGCAGCGGGCGCAGCGTGTCCACGCGCTGTTTGAGTCCTTCGACACGTGCGGGTGCTACGCTGATAATGATTTTCGGCTGGCCGGTGATCAGCACCACGCATTCTTTGAGCAACGCTTCGACATTGCTATAAGGCTCGCGCTTGAGTGCCTCGCCTGACACTTTGCGTGCAATCATCATCGTAAGCTTGCCCAGTGCCGCTTCCTGGCCCTTGATGGCGCGTGCATGCGATTCTGCGGCGATGGTGATGCGGTTGGCAATGACATCGAGCAGGCTGCGTATGGCGTCTTCACGCTCGCCCGCCTCTTTCTTGAATTTTTCCTCAGTGGCGGCAACGCCTTCGCGGTAACCTTTATCCTGCGCTTCCTTTTTCGCCGTTTCCAGATCGAGCGCCGTAATAGCGGGCGCTGCAGGAGTGGCGGGTGCCTGCGCAGCAGGTTCGGGCTTGCTCATGAGCGCCTGCGTGCCGCGTTTCACCTGTTCGCGCACCGGCTCCACCGGGCGCGGTGCGGTTACGTCCTTAGCTTTGCTTTCCTTGGTAAGCTGGGCAAAGCGGAAGCGTTCTACGCGTGAAGGGGTCGTCGCTGCTGTCATGTCTTCGCTCATTTATCCAATCATCTCATCTTTGCCGCCCGGAGCGGTGATAATAATTTCGCCTTTGGCCGCGAGGTCCTTGGCGGTGGTGACGATGAGCATCTGCGCCTCGTCGACATCGCGGATACGCACCGGCCCCTTGGCTTCCATGTCTTCCTTGAGAATTTTGGCGGCGCGTTCCGACATGTTGTCGAAGAACAGGCTCTTGATGGCTTCCGACGCGCCTTTGAGCGCGATGGCGAGCTTGTCCTTGTCGATGGTGCGCATCATCGCCTGGATGCCGGCGCCGTCGATGCGCTTGAGATCCTCGAACGTGAACATCAGCGAACGGATACGATCCGAGGACACCTTGTCGCGTTCTTCGAGTGTTTTCATGAAACGTGATTCGGTAGCGCGGTCGAAATTATTGAAAATGTCGGCCATGATCTCGTAGGAATCGCGCTTCTGTGTCTTGGCGAGATTGCTCATGAACTCGACGCGCAGCGTCTTCTCGATGCCTTCCAGCACTTCCTTGCGCACCGATTCCATGGTCAGCATGCGCATGATGACTTCGAGTGCCAGTTCTTCCGGCAGCACACCCAGTACGCGCGCGGCGTGATCGGGTTTGATTTTGGAGAGTACGAGCGCGACGGTCTGCGGATATTCATTCTTCAGGTAGCTTGCCAGCACTTCTTCACTGACGTTGCCGAGTTTATCCCAGGTGGTCTTGCCTGCCGGGCCGCGGATGTCTTCCATGATGGAGTCGACACGCTCTTTGCCCAGCGCCTTCACCAGCAGGCGTTCGGCGGTGTCATACGTGCCGACGACAGCGCCGCTGGCCGACATCTGATCGGCAAATTCCACATACAGCCGTTCAACGGTGTCGGAGCTGACTTCGCCCAGTGTTGCCATGGTGGCGGAAATTTCACGTATTTCATCGTCGTCCATCATGGCGAAAAGCTTGCCCGCGCTTTCCTCGCCAATCGACATCATGAAGATAGCGATTTTCTGCGGACCGGTGAGTTTGCGGTATTCTTCCTTCTGGGGTGCTGCCATGCAGTCTATGCCTTCCTAGCCGCCCATTGGCGCAGCACACCCAGCGCCTCGCCCGGATTCTTCTCGACCAGTTCATTGAGCTTGCTCACGGTGGAGGACTTGACCCTTCCGGTCACGCGGCTGATATCCACCGAGGGTTCTTCAACACCAGGCTCCGCTGCCCCTGTTGTTGCTGCAGGAGCGGCGTCATCGCCGCCAAAGGCGGGCGCACCGCCTGCGGCTGCCAGTACCGGGCCGCCGGTCTGTATGGCGCCGCCGCCAGCAGACAGCAAGCCGCCTTCCAGCAGGCGCGTCATGACCGGACGCAGAATCATGAGAATAAAGAGTATGCCCACGGCGCCGAACACTACGGTTTGAATCAGCATGCGCGCATTTTCTTTGAACCAGATGAAATGATCGGCGGGTTCTTCCTCTGGCGCGATGAAGCGCATATTGACGATATCCACCTTATCGCCGCGTTTCTCATCGTATCCGATGGCGGATTTCACCAGCGTGTCGATTTGCTTGCGCTCATCATCACTTCGGGGCGCATAGGTCTGCTTACCGTCCTTGTCGGCGGTATAGGTACCGTCCACCAGCACTGCCACAGTCACCTTGTTGACCTTGCCGGTTTCCTTGATGTGATTTTCCACCGTCTTGGAAATTTCGTAATTGGTGGTTTCATCGGTCTTATCGACGATGCGGTTGGAGCCGTTGCCTGTGGAGTTTGCCTGTGCGTTAGGCAGGTTGTTGGCAGCGCTGGTGTTCTCGCGGCCTTCACGTTCGTTAGACTGCTCCTTTTCTTCGCCGGTCTGCACGGAGCGTGCCACCTGACCGTTGGGATCATAGGTTTCCGAGTTGGTCACCACGCGATCGAAATCGATGTCGGCATTGACAGTAACCTTCACCTTGCCGGCGCCGACCGATTTTTCCACCAGGTTTTCCAGCACGCTTTTTAAATGCATTTCATAGGCGAGTTTCTGCTCGGCAGCGGAAGCAGCAAGAGAGGAGCTGTCGTTATCTTCACCGCCGCCACCCGCCAGCATGCGGCCGCGTGTGTCGACCAGCGTGATGCTTGCGGCCTTAAGCCCTGGCACAGCCGTGGCAACCAAATGGGTGATAGCGCCGATTTCTTCCTTGGAAAGCTCGGCAGAACCGCGCAGCTTGAGAACGACCGAGGCGGTCGGTTCCTGTTTGTCGCGGCTGAACAGTTCCTGCTTGGGGATCACCAGATGCACGCGCGCGCTTTCCACCTGGGTGAGCGAAGCGATAGTGCGGGAGAGCTCACCCTCTAACGCCCTCAGCATGTTAATGTTCAACACCGAGGTCGAGGTGCCGAGTGTCTCGCTGCGATCAAAAATTTCATATCCCACCATCGATCCGCCCGTGGGCAGCCCCGCTTGTGCGAGTGAAAGCCTCAGGCGCAACACCTGATCGGAAGGCACCAGCACTTCGGTGCCGTTGGCGCGCAGCTCATATTGCGTGCCGCTTTTATCGAGTTCGGACACAATCTTGGCGCTGTCATCCAGCGAGAGGTCTGTATAGACGGGAACCATGCTGGGCGCGGTCAGATGCGCCGTCACCAGGAAGAGAACGATCATCAGGATGATGCCGGTGAAGGCCAGTGCCGCAAGCTTTGCCGGCCCCATGCCCCGCAATGTTTGTAAAATGGATTCCATTTTCCCCCGTTTTGCGTTTTTATTGTTCCCGTTGGTGGGCATTGTATATGGCTCTCAGACTCGGGTCAAAGCAATTTTCCGCGTAAACTAGGCAATTTTTGCCTAGTGGTAAAATTGCACTATCTCTCCCTCTCAGCGATAAAAAAATAGAACTTCCGACACTCCCTTGCGGTGCTACTGAGAAAAAATTGCCCGGCGGCAATGCCTCTGTGCTTTGCATTGACAATACCGGCAATGCCTCTATTTTTTTTCCACACATCGCATTCAGGACATCATGAAAAAATCCACTTCCGCCCCCGGTCGCGCCGCATTGCTGAATATCAAGATTCTCGTGCTGGATAACGATCCGCGCATGCTGGGTCTGGTGCAGGGTATTCTTTCCGATCTGGGATTCAAGCATGTGTTCACAGGAAGCGACGGTAAAGAGGGCCTTAGCATCTTGGACAAAGAACAGGTGCATCTCATCATCACCGACTGGACGATGCAGCCGATGGACGGTATCGATTTTGTCAAGCGCGTGCGCAGTTTGCCGGATGCGTTCTACCGCGTGATACCTATCATATTGCTCACCGCGCGCGCTGAAGAAGAAGATGTGATCGCTGCGCGCGATGCCGGTGTTACCGAATTCATCGCCAAGCCTTTTACGGTAAAACGCCTGGTCGACCGCATTATTGCCGTAGTCGATAATCCGCGCAATTTCGTGCTCGCCCCCAATTTCCGCGGCCATGACCGCCGCCGGCGTGATGATAATTCGCAAGGCGGCATCGAAAAAAGAAAAAGGCGCAAGGCCTAACGGTTGCGGCCAAAAGGGAGAGACATGAAAGACAACACACCGACGCCAGTGACGCCGTTATTACAGGACGAAGAAGTCACTATCCTGCCGCCCGATTACACGCTGAAGAAAGCCATCGGCAATGTCGAGATGTCCAAGATGCTCGACGAAGCGGTGGTGGCTCAGGCGCAGCAGAATGTCGACAGCAAACAGGAAGATTTTCTTCAATGGATCGGCGAGGATATCGCGAAACTCGAAAGAGCCTTCACCGATCTTACCGTCAAGCTCAAGCCCGGAAATCTTCATCTGGAGGAGCTGCGCCGCATCGCCATCTCGATCAAATCGCAGGCGGGAACGTTTGGCTTCACACTTGCCTCAAGCGTCGCGCGTTCGCTCTATACGTTTTGTGACAATTTCGGATTCACCGAAGCGCAGGCATTGGTGCTGCGCAAACATATCGATGCCATCAAGCTTATTTTGCAGAAGCGCATTACCGGCGACGGCGGCCCGGTAGGTCAGGAGCTACTCAAGGACATGGCCAAGCTGGTGAGCAAGTTCAGGTAATAGTTATTTGGTCTTGAGCAGCCATTCAATCGTCGGTTTGAAACTGGCTGCCTGCCAGTCGATGGGGCCTTCGATGCGTTGCAGCGCTGCCTGGCCGGAGCGGGTAATGAGAAGGGACGTGGGCAGGCCGCGCGCGGCAAGCGCCGTCATCACCGCATGGTCTTTATCAAAATACGGCGCAAGGCCGGTGATAGCGTGGGCGCTGTAAAACTTGCTGGCGATTTCAGGGCTGTCGTCTTCCGAAAGTGCGATGACCACGAGGCCTTTGTCTTTATATTGCTGCTGCAGTCTGGCGAGTGACGGCATTTCCTGCACGCAGGGGCCACACCAGCTCGCCCAGAGATTGACAATCACCGCCTTGCCTTTGAAGTCGTGCAGGAAGAGCATGTTGCCTTTCATGTCCTGAAAGCCGACGACGGCAGTTATCAATTGACCTTCCGAGGCACTGGGAACAGGAGTTGCGGTGGGCGCTGCTTCAGGTGCGGGCGCGGCGGCGGATGCAGGCGCAGGCGCTGGAGTCACAACGGGCGTGCGCACGGGGGCGGCAAGATTTTTTACTGTCGGCGAGGCTTGCGGCGTGGGCGCCATATTCGGGTCTTCCTCGGCCACTGCGTCTGGTGCATAGGCCACCAGCACGCCAAGAACGGCTAAGCCCATAGCAATGCTTGTGAAAAACCGGGCAATCGGGTAAGAAACAGGGCGGAGCATAAGGTTTCCTTTATTTATGGCGGACAAGATAGTGAAACGTGAAGACAAGCACAAGATGACAAAAGGCGCCAATCCGATGTGGGGGGGCCAGTTCAAGGCCGGCCCGGCGCAGAGCATGGCGAAAATCAACGCTTCCATCGCGTTTGACCGTGCGCTTTTCGCGCAGGATATCGCGGGTTCGGTGGCGCATTGCCAGATGCTTGCCAAGGTCGGCATCCTGACCGATGCGGAAGCAAAGACCATCGTGGGCGGACTCGAGAAGATCAAAAAAGAAATTCTCGCCGGTGCCTTTGAATTCAAGGAAAGCCTTGAAGACATCCATATGAATATCGAGTCGCGTCTTGCCGAACTGGTGGGCGACGTGGCGGGCAAGCTGCATACTGCGCGCTCGCGCAATGATCAGGTGGCGCTTGATCTGAGACTTTACGTGCGTGACGCGTTGCACGGTATCGACGAATTACTGCGCGCGTTGCAGGCGGCGTTGCTGGGGCGCGCCAGCGAACATGCTGAGACCATCATGCCCGGTTTCACTCACCTGCAACCGGCCCAGCCTGTTACGCTTGGCCATCACCTGCTGGCCTATGTTGAAATGTTTGGCCGTGATCGGGGCAGGGTGAACGATCTGCTGGCAAGGCTGGATGAATGCCCGCTGGGTGCGGCGGCGCTGGCCGGAACATCTTTTCCCATCGACCGCCATATGACCGCCAAGGCCCTTGGCTTTACCAGGCCGATGAGCAATTCGCTCGATGCGGTGTCGGATCGCGACTTCGCGCTCGAATTTTTAAGCGCTGCTTCGATCAGTGCCATGCATCTGTCGCGTTTTGCTGAGGAATGCATCTTGTGGTCGACACCGCCCTTCGGTTTCATTGCTTTTTCCGATTTGTTCACCAGTGGCAGTTCGATCATGCCGCAAAAGCGCAACCCGGATGCCGCCGAGCTGATTCGCGGCAAGACCGGCCGCATGGCGGGCGCGTTCATTTCGCTGCTTACCACCATGAAAGGCCTGCCGCTGGCCTATAACAAGGACATGCAGGAAGACAAGGAACCGCTGTTTGACGCGGCGACCCAATGGCAGCTGGTGTTAAGCGCCGCCACCGGGCTGGTGGGCGATTTCACCGCCGACAAAAAACGCATGCAGGCACTGGCAGCATCGGGCTATTCCACGGCGACCGATCTGGCCGACTGGCTCGTACGCACGCTGACAATGCCGTTTCGCAAAGCCCATCATGTCACGGCAAAAATCGTGGCCGTCGCCATCGCAGCGAAATGCGATCTGGCGCAATTGCCGCTGGCGCAGATGCAGAAGATCGAGCCTGGCATCACCAAGGATGTGTTTAATGTGCTCAGCCTTGCCCATTCGCTGCAGAGCCGCACAAGTTTCGGCGGCACGGCGCCCGCCCTGGTGAAAGAGGCTGTCAAGGCGGCGAAGGCAAAGTATTTATGAAACGCGCACTGCTCTGCCTGATAATGCTAAGCATGCTCAGCGCCTGTGGACTCAAGCGCAATCTCGAATTGCCGAATCAGGAAAAGTACAAACATAACTGCAAGCTCGATGATCAGGGCAACAAGATCGATCCGAACTGCAAATCCGGCCCCGCTGCCAAACAAAACACGCCGCCGCCTGATGTGACGAGTCCTGCGACCAATGCTACGCCGCCATCGTCGCTCTCCAACCCGGCGATTGTGCCGCCCATATCGAACTCGGGTCAGTAGCTGTGGATCATTTTATTTATAAAAACGGCATGCTGCATGCGGAAGACGTCGCGCTCAGCGCACTCGCTGAAAAAACCGGCACGCCTTTCTACTGTTATTCAAGCGCGACACTCAAGCGCCACTTCACCGTGTTTCGTGATGCGTTGCCCGCCAAGGCGCTCATCTGCTACGCGGTCAAAGCCAATGACATGCTGGCGGTTATTAAAACGCTTGCGGGCGAAGGCAGTGGTGCGGACGTGGTGTCGGGCGGGGAGATACGTGTGGCGCTTGCCGCCGGAATCGCGCCGCAGAAAATCGTGTTTTCCGGTGTCGGCAAGACGCGTGATGAAATAGCGTTTGCGCTTGCGCAGGGGATTTTTCAGTTCAATGTCGAATCCAGGCCCGAGCTGGAGCTGCTTTCCGAGCAGGCCGCATCTGCCAGGAAAACGGCGTGCATCGCGCTGCGCGTCAATCCCGATATCGTGTCGGACACGCATGCCAAGATTTCCACCGGCCACAAGGAAAGCAAATTCGGCGTGCCAATTAAAGAGGCGGGCGCGCTGTATGCAGCAGCGGCGAAGCTGCCCGGCCTTACGGTGCAGGGTGTTTCCATGCATATCGGTTCACAGCTCACCAACCTCACGCCGTTTAGGCATGCATTTGCACGCGCAGTCGAACTCGTGCATGCGCTGCGCAAGGCGGGGCATGCGATCACGACGCTCGATCTGGGCGGAGGGCTGGGCATTCCTTACGGCAATAACCAGGACCCGCCGCCGCTGCCCGCCGCCTACGGCGAAGTGGTGAAGGAAGCGACCCAAGGGCTTGATTGCCAGCTCATCTTTGAGCCTGGCCGCTTGCTCACGGGCAATGCCGGGCTGCTGGTGACGCGCGTGATTTACGTCAAGCGCAGCGCCGATCGCATTTTTGTCATCGTCGATGCCGGCATGAACGATCTCATTCGCCCGACATTGTATGATGCCTATCATGACATCGTGCCGGTGGTGGTGGATGCCAATGCCAAGACCGAACTGGTCGATGTGGTGGGGCCGGTCTGCGAAACCGGCGATATTTTTGCCGCCTCTCGTCTGCTCAAAGTTCCAAACGCCGGTGATCTGCTGGCATTTCGCACGACCGGAGCATACGGCGCCTCCATGGCCTCAACCTACAACGCCCGCCCGCTGCTGGCCGAAGTGATGGTAAGCGGGGCGCAACATGCCGTGGTGCGCAGGCGTCAGACCTACGAAGAATTGCTTGCGCGCGATAGCCTGCCGAAGTGGCTGTGATAGCCAATTTTAGCGTAAACGATTTGTTAAATACTCCATGCTAAACTTAAGGCATGGCAAGAGACAGCATTCACCAGCTCATTCTTGATTCTGCTTCGCAGCCCATGCTTGGCGAAGGTAAGGGTGCGTGGGTATTTCCTGTAAGCGATCCGCGCTTTAACAGCTATGTGTTGTGCGCCTTGCGTTCTGACGAGGAGCGCCGGCAAGCGCCACGCGACGTTCTTGAAAAAAGGCTGCTTGCAAGCACCGTGCTCACTCCGGTCGATTATGGATATGGCGGCACAACGCTTGCGCCCGTAGTGCTGCAGGGCGAGGCGGGCATCAGTTTGCGCATACGCCAGCCGGGCATGTCGCTGCACCGGTTGTGGCGTAAACTGGCCAGCGAATCCACGCTTATTGGCGTTAATGCGGAACATGAGGCGTATGCGCAGGTGCTCGAACGCATTGCCAACGTCCCTCAATCTTCCTATGAGGATCTGCTGCGCAACATGAATCTGCTTACGAAAAAAGGCCATTTAATTGATCCCATCGGCGATAACCTGACGCTTTCCGATAATGCGTTGCGCTGGATCGATACGGAAGTGCCATCAATTGATTACAGAGGCTGCTTCGGTGGAGTTTCTCCCAATCACCTCAGAAGCGTGCACCAGATGTTGTCGACATTTACCACGCCGTTCTTCCAGATACCGTCGGGCCCGGAGTCGGCAGTGCTTATATTGCGCGTAAGCACGGCGCAACGCCGCATTTCCGAAAAACTCGAAAATGCCGCACGCATGGTGCCCACGCCTTTTGACGACGCTGAGCTCAGGCGACCCATCACTGGCCAGCCGGTGGCGTTTGACAAAGTGAGGACGGTCGATGAATTTTCACGCCTGCCGCTTTCGCAGACGACCCGGAAACTACGCACGCACCTCGATAAACTTGAGCAACATCTTCGTATCTCGCCCCGCGATTTTCATTAAAAGCAAAGCAGTACGCGTCGCATACTTTTAATGAATGTCGAGTACGCCTACATAGGGAAGTTCACGGTAGTAATTGGCGTAATCAAGACCGTAGCCGACGACGAATTTGTCCGGGATGGTGAACCCGACGAAATCGGCACTCACCGGTGTCTCGCGCTTACCGGGCTTTTCCAGCAGCACGACGATTTTCAGCGACGCTGCCCCGCGCTCGGTGAGCAGGTTGCGGGCAAACTGCAATGAACGGCCGGATTCAAGGATATCATCGAGAATCAGCACGTGGCGATCCTTGACCTCCTCGCTTAAATCGCGATTGACCGTGATGGTCTTTTTGGTCGCGGTGCCGCCGCCGTAACTTGAGATGGTAAGAAAATCGATCTGCGGATGCAATCCCACCTGGTGCAGCGCACGAATGAGATCGGCGGTAAAAACGAAGCTGCCCTTAAGCAGTGAGACGATCATCAGGTCGGGCGGCAATTTCAACGATATCTCGCGTGCCAGTTGCTTGACGCGTTCTTCGATCTCTTCGGCGGAGTAGAGTATGGGGATTTCACGTGAGGGCATCGGGATTCCTTATTTGCTGCGCAATGCGAGGTCGAAGGGGTCGGCCAGGTCGATGCGTGCGCTGTCGATGTCATCGCTGGCTTCAAACGTAAAGGGTTTGCAGTGCGTCAGATCGCCGCTGACCATGTTCTTGCCGCTCTCGACGATATTGCCGCTGCTGCCCGCCGCCCTTCCGTCGGTGCCAATCAGCGTCACGCTTAACTGCGGCAGGGTACGGCTGCCCTTGGCTTCGTTGATGACGTTGCAATCAATAGTAACATTGACTTTCTGATTAAGCCCCTCGCTCTTGCTGATGCCGACATCGGCGAGCGAAAGCCCGTCCGTGTAATAGATACCGAACGGCTCGAACAGGAACGACAGTTCGGGGTGGTTATGGATGATGGTCTTGCGATAGGCAAAAGGCGACAGGATGATGATGAGCGGAATCAGCGCCACGCAGAGCAAGCGCATCCAGCGGGGGGCGCTGTGGGTGACGACCACGACAGGCAGGTTGGAGCCCGGCGGGATGGGACGCTTGCGTACCGCAGCAAAGACCGGATGCGGAGTGAGCTTTTCCCTCACTTTTTCTACTATCTTATCGCTTTGCGGCTGAGGCTGCGCAATCGGGCCGTCCTTGGTTTGCAGCCAGGTATTGCCGCAATTGGCACAGCGCACGGTTCTGCCGGTGTGTCCGATAGCGGCATCGGGCACCATGTAGCGCGTGCTGCATTTCTCGCAAGTCAGAATCATGTAAAACCCGGTGGATTTTTCACCACAGTGGATTATAACGACGGGATGCATTTAGGCGAGCAAATAATAAGCGAGGGTGAGCCGGCCGCGTCACCGGCGGAAGAAATAATCCGGCTGGATAAAGTCTCGATGGGGTATCTCACCGGGCAGGAAGTGCTGCGCGACATCACGCTCAGCATTGAGCGCGGCGGGTTTTATTTTCTCTCTGGCGTCAGCGGTGCCGGTAAATCCTCACTGCTCAATGTTATGTCGCTCGCCGTAAAGCCGACGCGTGGCAGCGTCAAGCTGTTTGGCAAAGAGACCACCATGCTCATGCGCAGCGCCCTTCCACCGCTGCGCCGCCGCGTAGGTACGGTATTTCAGGATTACCGTCTTATCGATCATCTGACGATTGAAGAAAATGTCGGCCTGCCGCTTAAAATCGCGGGCGAATCCAAGAAACAGATCGCGCAGAAAGTCGGCGAGATGCTTGACTGGGTAGGGCTCTCCGCCTATCACCGCGCGCGTCCTGAAATACTCTCAGGTGGGCAGAAGCAGCGCGCGGCCATTGCGCGTGCGGTCATCACCAACCCGGACGTGGTGTTTGCCGATGAACCGAGCGGCAATCTCGACGCTGCGCTGCGTTTCAAATTCATGTATCTTTTTGAAACCCTGCATAAGAGTGGCACGACTATCGTGTTTGCCACACATGACGAGAGCCTGATCTCCATGTTTAATTATCCGGTGATCCGTATTAAAGAAGGCCGGGTGCTGAAGTAATTCAGGGGACGCCGCCCTCCGATTTCGCTCCGCAAAATCTCCTGCGAGGTCGTCTATAGAACTCCTGCGCGTACCCATGCAAAAATTATAACGCGATCAGCTCTGCCGCTTTATTCTCGATGCTGTCCTGCAACTGCTTAAGAAACTCGCGGCTTTTGAGCCCTGACGCAATCGGCGGCAGAAATTCAATCGTGATTTTCCCCGGCGTTTTCACAAAGGCATTTTTCGACCAGAACTTTCCCGAATTCAGCGCCACGGGCACTACGGGCACGTCCAGATGCTGGTAGAGCGCGGCGACGCCCGGCTGATAGCTGCTTGGCGCGCCCACAGCGATGCGCGTGCCTTCCGGGAAGATGACGATAGAACTGCCGCGCGTCACGCGGTCCTGCGCTTCGCGCAATATGCGCTTGAGTGCAGAGGCTCCCGCCTTGCGATCGATATAGATGCTGCGTAGCAGCAAAAGGTACCAGCCGAACACAGGGAACCAGAGCAGCTCGCGCTTGAGCACATAGGCCGGGCGCTTGAGCAGCGTCCAGAAGATAACCGTATCCCATGCTGACTGATGCTTGGAGGCGATGATGGCTGCCGTCGCCGGAATATATTCGTGGCCGCGTATTTCATGCGTGATGCCGCAAAGTACGCGCAGCATCGACAGCGTGCCCAGCGCCCAGATGCGCGAGATGACAAAAGAGAAGGGCGGGTACACAAGACATATCGGCAGGCCCGCAAGACCCAGCACGACGATCCAGATCCAGAAGAGCGCGTTGAAAATTGCCGAGCGTATTACCATGTGAATGCCAGCAGCCTGTGGCCTATCACGCTCGCCACATACTTATGATATTCAAGCAGCACGAGGCGCACGCTGTCGCCGGAGCGCCACCAGCCGTTATGCTCGAAATGGCCCGGAAATACCGGATCGGCGACGATGATCAGATCCGGCACCGTCTGGTGCAGCTCGAAGACGCTACGTGGGATATGGTAGTTGCCCGTGACGAGGCGGATGCTTTTAATATGCTCGCGCGCGATCCATTCGGCGGTTTCTTCGGCATTGCCCAGCGTGCTGCGCGCCTTATAGCCCAGCGTGATGCTGGCGGCGTTGATGCGGTCTTCAAACGCATGATATTCTTTTTTCTTGAGCAGCGAGGGCAGGCTTACACCGTCTTCCACGCCGGAGATGAACATCCTGTCCGCACGCTGCGCCGCCAGCAGCTCAAAGCCGTGTTCCAGCCGCAATGCGCCGCCAGTGAGCACAACGATGGCGTCGGTATGTTCCGTATTGTCTGATGGCTGCATGGGAATCTGTATCACGAACCAGCCAAGCCCGATTGCCCAAAGAAGGGCAAGCAGCACAAGAAAACGCAACAATGTAATTAAGGCGCGTCCCATATCATTTACGCTCCGCAATTTTGCGCGCGGCATCGAGCAGATCCTTTGCGCGCACCACCGGTTCCAGGTGAGCGGACAGGGCACGCGCCGATGCCTCGCCTTTGCCGGTCATGACGAGATAGCGCCCGCAGCCTGCGGCAAGCGCAGCTTCCATATCCGTCAGCGCATCGCCGATGAAATACGTGTCCTCTGGCGTTGTTTTGAATTTTTCCATCGCCTCGATAAGCATGCCGGGCTTGGGTTTGCGCCGGTAAGTGGCGCGCTCCGGTGTGTCGGTGCAAGTGAAAATATCGTCTACACGCCCGCCTTTCATGCGGATTTCCTCGCACATGAAAAGATGGATAGCGGCGAGATCGCTTTCGCTGATAATGCTGCGCCCTACCACTGACTGGTTGGTGACCACCACGCAGGTGAAGCCATGTTTTCTGAGCAATGCAAAGGCTTCAAGCGCCTGCGGATAGATTTTTAATTCGCTCACGTTTTTGACGTAGCCGGGAATTTCCTTGTTGATGACGCCGTCGCGGTCAATGAGGACCAGTGTCATGGCATTTTTTTAAGCGTGGCCAAGACGGAGCTACGCGCGCTGACGAGCGCAAGTGCGCTCATGAGCAGCGGGAGGGCGAACAGAATGCCCCAGTGCTGAAGCGTAAGCGCAATCGAGGGGAAAAGCGGCGAGTCGATATGGCGCGCCATCAGATGCAGGATAAGCAACGTGCCCGCCGCAAAACCGCTGCCGACAAATGCCCCTTTGAGTGCGAGCAATGCAGCATGCTGCTGGAACTGTTTGGCGATATAGCTGTCAAATGCGCCCAGGCGGTGCAGCAGGCTCACCGTGCCTTTATGGATCTTAAGCGAAGTCTTGCAGGCGAATATGACCACGGCAGCAGTGGCGGCGATAATGAAAAGGGCGATGGCGAGCAGTACCCATTGCACCAGATGCACGAAGCCCGAAAACTGTGCGATCCATAATTTATGATCATCGATGTCGGAGCCGGGAGCGAGCACGCCCAGTTTCATTTTAAGCTCGGTGAAATCCACCGCTGCGCCCGGCGCAATCTTGGCTTCAATGATCATGGGCAGCGGAAGGGTTTCAAGCGCCCCGCTTTTGCCCAGCCACGGCTCGACCATTTCCTTGATATGCCCGGCGCTCACCAGCGTCGCCTCGGCAACGCCCTGCGTGTTTTGCATAAGGGTGAGCGCCTTCTGCGCGGTTTCTGAGGCTTTGTCGTTCATATGCGGAAGATCGACCGAGAAGGACGCGACCTGCGCGTTGTGCCCTGCCATGACCGTGTGGTGCAGCGTGAAGCTGCCCGTCAGCGTGAGTGCGGCAAGATACACCATGAGAGCGATGATCCAGGGCAGGAAGCGGCTGGCTTCGTCGCGCGACAATGGAATGTCGGGGCGAAAATGCTCTAGCAGCCACAGGCGTCGTATGCGGGTAAATACGCTCATGCGCTTTTATCCATCGGTGCAGCTTCGCCGGATTTGGCTTCAATGGCAACATTGACCATGGCAGGGCGCAGCAGGCGGTCATGCAGAATATAGCCGGCCTGCAAGACCTGCACCACGGTGCCGGGCGCAGCATCGGCAGTCGGCACCTGTGCCACCGCCTGATGGAAATTATGATCGAATTTTTCACCCAGCGGGCTTACGCGCTTGATGCCGTGACGCTCGAACATGCTCAGCAATTCCTGCATCGTCATGTCGATGCCATCGCCCACCTGTTTGATGATGGGATTGCCCGCACGCGCTTCAGCGGTGACGCTCTGCGAAGCACGACCGAGATTCTCGATAAGGCCGACCATGTCGCGCGCGAATTTGGTGGCGGCATATTTGCCGGTATCTTCAATGTCGCGGCGTGCACGCGTGCGTACATTTTCGGTTTCGGCGACAGCGCGCAGATACTGATCTTTCAGGCGCGCGATTTCCTCCTCCTGCTTTTTAACCTGCTCGGCGAGCAAGACCAGTTCGTCTGCCTGCGTTGGCGCGATTGCTTCCTGCGATGCGCTCTCAGCCAGCACGGGTTCGTCAGAGGTGTCGTTCTTGGGAGGCGTATCCGTCATATATTCAATGCGTTGTTATTATTGCGTATTATTAGATAGTGCGTCGCGTCGGAATTTCAAGGTGCCGCATTATACGTTGCAGGCGCAATAAATCAAATTTTCTTGGCAAATTTCTTGCGCAGGGTGGCGAAATATGTGAAGAGGTGGCCTCATTACTTTACGAGGTTCTATGCCACGTCCCCTAGGCCGCCGACCCGACGCCCTGCGCAAAATCACCCTCACGCCCGGTATCAGCCGCTACGCCGAAGGTTCCTGCCTTGTGGAATTTGGCGCCACCAAGGTACTGTGCACCGCCTCGCTCGACTCCAGCGTGCCGCATTTCCTGCGCAATACCGGCAAGGGCTGGGTGACAGCGGAATACGGCATGTTGCCGCGCGCCACGCATACGCGCAGCCCGCGCGAAGCGGCGAAGGGCAAACAGTCCGGCCGCACGCAGGAGATCCAACGTCTCATCGGCCGCTCGCTGCGTTCAGTGACGGATCTGGCAGCGCTCGGCGAACAGCAGATCACGATCGACTGCGATGTGATCGAAGCCGATGGCGGCACGCGCACTGCAGCTATCACCGGCGGTTACGTGGCGCTGTATCAGGCGTTATTCAAGCTCAGGCGTGAAGCCAAGATCAAAACCATTCCGCTTACTGCTTCGGTGGCGGCGATTTCCTGCGGCATTGTCGATGGCACGCCGGTGCTCGATCT
Source organism: Alphaproteobacteria bacterium (assembly GCA_013289445.1). The sequence continues at coordinate 73,613 of JABCZZ010000002.1, read as the reverse complement.
TGAATACACCGAAGACAGCGCGGCGCAGGTGGATGCCAATTTCGTGCTCACCGGCGAAGGCAATCTCGTGGAAATTCAGAGCACGGCCGAAGAAAAACCGTTCAGCGAGGAAGAGTTCCACACACTGCTGGTGTTGGCAAAAAAAGGCATTGCCGAGCTGACGCAATTACAAAAAACGGCATTGGGAATTGCATGAGCCCGCTGGTGATCGCAAGCCACAATGAAGGCAAGGTGAGAGAGATACGCGCGCTTCTGGCGCCGATGAGCATCACCGTGCTCTCCGCCGGCGCGCTCAAGCTGCCCGAACCCGAAGAAACGGGCGCCACCTTTGAGGAAAACGCGATGATAAAGTCGCAAAGCGCACAGCGACTCTCAGGCCATAGCAGCCTTGCCGATGATTCGGGCCTCTGCGTGGCTGGTCTTGACGGAGCGCCCGGCATTTATTCGGCGCGCTGGGCCGGCGGGCGCGATTTTAGCACAGCGTTTGCGCGCATCGAACAGGAATGCGAAGCGAAAAACATTGAAGCCAGTGGCCAGCCCGCCTATTTTATCTCGGTGCTGTCCTTAACCGATTCCGAAGGATATACCAAAACCTTTGAAGGCATTGTGCACGGACGTCTTGTATTTCCGGCGCGGGGCACAAAAGGTTTCGGTTACGATCCGATTTTTGTTCCCGAAGGTCATCAGGAGACGTTCGCGCAGATGGAGCCCGCAGCAAAATACGCTATCAGTCACCGCACGCGCGCGTTTGAGAAATTCATGGAATATGTGCGCAATGGCAGGGAAGGCAAAGTATTGTGAAACTACTCGTGTTTGCCGCATCACATCGCAAGGCCTCGGTCAACCGCAAGCTGGCAAAGCTGGCAGCGGATCTTGCGGCCAGGCAGGGCGCGAAAATTGATTTCTGCGAATATGCATCGCTGGATATGCCGCTGTATGATGATGAGACCTATCACGATCAACCGATGCCAGAAGCGGCGAAGCTTTTCGTCTCCAAGCTCGCGGCCGTAAACGGAATCATCATCGCCTCGCCGGAATATAACTGGTCGTTCCCCGGATCGCTTAAGAACATCATCGACTGGGCCTCGACTGCCACGCCTAACCCGCTTTTCGGCAAAACGGTATTGCTGCTCTCCGCGTCGCCGTCGCTCAGGGGCGGGGCGCAAGGGCTCATCCATCTTAAAGTGCCGCTGCAGGCGCTCGGCGCCTTTGTGTTCCCGCGGCTGTTCACGCTGTCGCGTGCGCTGGAGATGTTTGACGGCCATGCGCTGAAGGATGCCAAACTGAACGATGAGCTTGTTGCGCTGGTGAGCGATTTTATCAAGATGGCTTCGGCGCTTAAACCCGCATAAAACCCCTTCTCACTTGCCTTGAACTAGGCTAGATTCCGGGTTCTCAAAGAGGGCCCTTCTTCATGCGTAGAATTATTCTTTCGCTTCTGCCGTTTGTGCTGGCCGCTCCGGCATTTGCCTGGCCCGAGCATTACGACATCGATAAGAAACACACCCATGTCATGTTTTCGGTGAGCCACGAAGGATTTTCCCACACCATCGGGCGCATCAAATCGTTTGACGGGTTTTTCACGTTTGATGAAAAAGAACCCGAAAAAAGCACGCTGGATGTGACGCTGAATTCCGCCGGCATCGATACCAGTATCCCAGAGCTCGATAAGGCGCTGGCGGGAAGCTGGTTCCTCAATACCGAAAAATTCCCCACCATGCGTTTCAAGAGCACGAAGATCGTCGCAACCAGTGCAAAAACCGGCGACATCACCGGCGATTTCACTCTGCTGGGCGTCACCCGGCCGCTGACGTTGCATGTGACGTATAATCGCTCGGGCATCGATCCGTTTGGTCATGCCTCGGGTGCTGGCTCAAGTTATGTCTGCGGCTTTTCGGCGGACGGCGTAATCAAGCGTTCGGATTTCGGCATGACTGCCTTTGCCAAGGATGTGGGTGACGAGGTAGCCATCCATATTGAAGTCGAAGGCAGCAGGAATGCGGCCGATAACGGTAAAATTTTCCACTGAGGTGTAGCATGCGTTTTCTCATCGGTTCACTGCTGATTTCATTTCTGGCGTTTGCCGGCGGTGCACAAGCCAACATGGTGAGCACGGAGCGCACCGAGACATCGCTGATTGCCGATGTGCGCGCCATCCATGCCGGGCAGAAATTCTGGACGGTACTGCATATCAAGATGCAGCCGGGCTGGCACACCTACTGGAAGAATCCCGGTGATTCAGGCACGTCGCCGATATTGACATGGACGCTGCCTAACGGCTTTGTGGCCGGGGAGATTCAATACCTGGCGCCGGATCGTGAGGCGGTCGGCCCGCTGGTCGATTATGCGTACAGCAATGATGCCTATTATCTGGTCGCCATCACGCCGCCGCCGGTGCTCAGCGACAAGACCACCGCCATCCTTGCGCTTAAGGCAAACTGGCTGGTGTGCAAGGATATCTGCATCCCTGAATCGGGCGATCTTTCGCTGCCGCTGCCCGCGACGATGGACCCGGCCGTGGCGCCCAGCGCGGATGCGGATCTGGTGAAAAGTCTTGCGGAAAAACTGCCCAAGCCGCTTGCGCGTCCTGTACATTATGAGGAATCAAACGGCGAAGTGCATTTCACGCTCGATGGCGGTGATCTGCCCTATGCCAAAACCAAGACCGCGCTGTTTTTTCCGGCCAGTGATGGCGTCATTGCCAATGCCGCCGAGCAGCTGACTAAAATCAAGCCGGATGGTATTGCCTTTGCCATCCATCGCGGCAACGCCAAATTTCCGCCCTCGACGATGGGGCTCATCTCGCTTTTCCTCAACGACAGTTCACGCATCGATTACGAAGTGCAGCTGCAGACAGGGGCCAGCGCGGCGGCAGCCAGCGGGCAGCACATGGCGAATGCAGGCAATCTCAGCGATTTGCCGCTGACCATGGTGTTTGCTTTCCTGGGCGGGCTTATTCTTAATTTCATGCCCTGCGTGTTTCCCATTCTTTCACTCAAGGCGCTGGCGATTGCCAAGAAATCCGCACAGCATCCGGAAATCGTGCGCGCACAGGGCCTGGCCTATACCGCAGGCGTGGTGCTCAGTTTTCTGGCACTGGCCGGCATATTGATTGCCATTGAAACCAGCGGACAGGCCATCGGCTGGGGCTACCAGATGCAATCGCCGGTATTTGTCGCCGGGCTTGCCATTCTGTTATTCGCGGTCGGGCTTAATCTTTCGGGCTATTTCGAATTGCCGGTGCTGTTTGGCAATGTCGGCGGCGCAGCAGCGGGCAAGGACAGTCCGGTGGGCAGCTTCGTCACCGGTGCGCTGGCGGTGCTCGTAGCCACGCCTTGCACTGCGCCGTTCATGGCGCCCGCGATCGGCTATGCGCTCACGCAGGGCATCGCCATCATCCTCGTGGTGTTCACCTCGCTGGGGCTCGGTCTTGCATCGCCCTTTCTGGTGATCAGCTTTTTTCCGCGACTGATGAACATGCTGCCTAAGCCCGGCGCATGGATGAATACGTTCAAGCAGTTTCTTGCCTTCCCGATGTATCTCACCGTGGTCTGGCTTCTGTGGGTGCTGGCGCGCGAAGCCGGTGCGGATACGGCCTGCGCCGTGCTGCTGTTCATGGTGCTGGTGACATTCTGCATGTGGCTGTGGCGGCGCGACTCCACCTGGATGCGTTGCATAGCGATGGTGATGGCGGTAGCCGGCGCAGTGATGGTGGCGGGTGCCACGCAGATGTCGGTGGAGCAGGGCAACACGCTGCATGAGCGCGCCGAGCATTTCTCATTCGCGCGGCTTGATGAATTGCGCAAAGGCGGCCAGGCGGTGCTTGTCGATGCGACGGCCGACTGGTGCCTGACCTGCAAGGTCAATGAAACGGTGGCGCTTTCTTCCGCCGTTATCCTCAAGGCATTTTCTGAAAAGCATGTGACCTATATGATTGCCGACTGGACGCATGGCGACATGGACATCACCCGTTATCTCGAATCGTTCGGCCGCCGCGGCGTGCCGATTTACGTGTACTATCCGGCGGACGGCGGAACGCCCGTGGTGCTGCCGCAGATTCTCACCGAGTCGACCGTACTGAGCACCATACGATGAGCAGCGCACAATTTGGTTTCCGCACGGTAGAGGCGGAGGAAAAGACGTCGCTGGTCAAAGGTGTATTTGATGCGGTGGCATCGCGCTACGACCTCATGAACGACGCGATGAGTTTCGGGCTGCACCGGCTGTGGAAGCGCGCATTCATCAGCGAAGCGGCGGTGCGCAACAGCATGCGCTGCCTTGATGTGGCGGGCGGCACCGGCGACATCGCCTTTGCGTTGCTAAAAGCGGGCGCGGCGCATGTGACCATCAGCGATATCAACAACGCCATGCTGAACGAAGGCAGAAAACGCGCCGATGATCGCGGCATACTGCAGAAAGTCGAATGGCTGTGCGCCAATGCAGAGTCGCTGCCGCTGCCGGATAATGGATATCATCTCTACACTATCGCTTTCGGCATCCGCAATGTGACGCATATCGACAAAGCCTTGGCCGAAGCCCACCGCGTGCTGGCGCCGGGCGGCCGGTTTCTCTGCCTTGAATTCAGCAAAGTGAATATGGAATTGCTTGCCAGGGCGTATGACAGTTATTCATTCAACGTCATTCCCAAGCTCGGCAAATGGATCGCGGGTGACGGCGCGCCTTATCAGTATCTCGTCGAGTCGATCCGCACCTTCCCTGCGCAGGAGAAATTCTCGGCGATGATTGAGAAGGCGGGGTTCAAGCAGGTGCGCCACATCAATATGAGCGGCGGTGTCGTGGCTATCCATTCGGGATACAAAATCTGATGCTGCGCTCCCTGAGAAATAGTGCGCGTCTCATCCGCATCGCGATTATCCTCGCGCGCAACGACGTGCTGTTTTTCTGGAGCAGCGAGAATGCGGGCAAAGGTAAAAGGCTCGCGCGCGCGCTCGAGCAGATGGGGCCGACATTTATCAAGCTGGGGCAGGCGTTCTCGACGCGCGCCGATCTCATCGGCCAGGACGTCGCGCTCGAACTTGCAGGCCTGCAAGACAGGCTGCCGCCCTTTCCGGCGGGCACGGCCAGAAGCATCATCGCGCGCCAGCTGGGCAAACCGGTGGATGAGATTTTTGCGACATTTGAAAACAAGGCGGCTGCAGCGGCTTCCATCGCGCAGGTGCATTTTGCCACGCTCAAAGATGGCCGCGAAGTCGCGGTGAAAATCCTGCGCCCGCATATTGAGGAAGCATTCGCGCGTGATATACGCCTGTTTTACTGGCTTGCCGACATCGCACAGTACTGGAAACCGGAATGGCATCGTCTCAAACTCAGGGAAGTGGTAAAAACGTTCGAGGAGATGATCCGCTTCGAACTCGATTTGCGCTTTGAGGCCTCCGCCGCGGTGGAATTAAAAAATAATCTCAAGCACGACACCGGATTTTACGTGCCGGAGGTCTATTGGGATTACACCGCTGCACGCGTGCTCACGCTTGAGCGCATTCGTGGCATTCCCATCAGCGACGTGGCGGCGCTGCGCGGGGCGGGCCATGACCCGGCGAAGCTGGTGGATCTGGCGGCGGTGGGCTTTTTCACGCAGGTATTCCGCGACGGGTTTTTCCATGCCGACCTGCATCCGGGCAATCTGTTCGTGTTACCCAACGGCTGGATTGCAGCGGTGGATTTCGGCATCATGGGCCGCCTGGATAAAAAGACGCGTATGTATCTCGCGCAGATCCTGCATGATTTCCTCAAGGAAGATTATTACAGCCTTGCCAAGGTGCATTTTGACGTAGGCCTCGTGCCTGCGCATAAATCGGTGGAGAATTTTGCCCTTGCGCTCATGGCGATTGCCAAGCCGATCATCGGCCGTAGGCTCAACGAGATTTCCGTGGCAAAACTTTTAGGCCAGCTGTTTGCCACCGCCGAGGCGTTTGAAATGGAAGTGCAGCCGCATCTTCTGCTGCTGCAGAAGAACATGATGATCACCGAAGGGGTGGGGCGCATGCTCAACCCGCAAGTCAATATGTGGCAGGTGGCCGAGCCGTTGATTGAAGACTGGGCGCGTGAGAATCTGGGCGCTGCGGCGCAGTTGAAAGACCATGCACGCGAGACGATTGCATTGGTCAAAGGCCTGCCCGGATTGCTGCGCGATGCCGAAATGGTGCTCTCACGCGTCAGCGGCGGGGGAATCAAGCTGCATCCGGAGACGACGTCGACCATGGAAGCCGCCCGCCAACGGCTGCAGCGCCAATGGCTTATCTTGGGCTGGGCGGCTCTGGCGGTCTTCGTGCTTGCGTATATCACACATTAAGCTAGTATATTATTCCTTATTTACATATGAAATATGAAAAAATCCGTTTTACTTATCGTAACCGGCAGTATCGCTGCCTATAAATCGCTCGATGTGATTCGCCGCCTGCGCGAGCGCGGACTCAACGTGAACTGCATTCTGACCAGGAGTGGCGCGGAATTTATCACGCCTCTGTCCATTGCCTCGCTTTCGGGCAATCCGGTGTATAGCGAATTATTTTCGCTCAAGGATGAAACGGAAATGGGGCATATCCGCCTGTCGCGCGAAGCCGATCTCATTGCGGTGGTGCCTGCGAGCGCCGATATTCTGGCCAAGATGGCGTCGGGCAGAACCGATGATCTTGCGACCGCGACATTGCTCGCCAGCGACAAGCCCATTCTTGCGGCTCCGGCAATGAACACCAAAATGTGGGAAAATCCGGCGACGAGGCGCAATATCGCGCAGCTTACCAAAGACGGCGTGATCTTTGTCGCTCCTGATGCGGGGGAACTGGCCTGCGGTGAAATCGGTGAAGGCAAGCTCGCAAGCGTGGAGCATATAGTAGAGGCCATCTGCGAGCATGCGCTCGGTGCGCAGCCGCTTAAAGGACTTTCGGTGCTGATTACCAGCGGGCCGACCTTTGAGCCCATCGATCCGGTGCGCTTCATCGGCAACCGTTCGTCGGGCAAGCAGGGCCATGCCATCGCGTCTGCGCTAGCCGATGCGGGGGCGAAGGTAACATTGGTGAGCGGGCCCACCTCCGAGCCTGCGCCGCAGGATGTTAAAGTCACGCGGGTGGAAACGGCGGAAGAAATGCTGGCTGCCTGCACATCCCAATGGCCCGTTGATGTGGTTATATGCTCTGCTGCCGTCTCCGACTGGCGGGCAGCTAACCCGCTGGATCACAAATTGAAGAAGCGCGCGGGCGGCAGTCCGCCAAAAATTGAACTGGCGTTCAACCCCGACATACTGCAGACGCTGGCCACACGCAAAGAAAAACGGGCAAAGCTGGTCATCGGTTTTGCCGCCGAAACCGAGAACGTGAAGAAAAATGCCGAGGAAAAACGCAAAGCCAAAAGCTGCGACTGGATCGTCGCCAATGACGTCTCGGGCGGCAAAGTATTCGGTGCAGATGAGACAAGCGCCACGATTCTCACTGCGCAGGGCGCCGAGGACTGGAAAAACATCAGCAAGCAGGAGCTCGCCCTGAGGCTTACTGCAAAAATTGTGAAGCATTTCGGCAAATCGCCCGCAACCCGGGCATCACTGGTCGTTAAACGTTAGCACAAGAAGGACACCCATGGTTAAAATCGCACTTACTTTACTTCCCCACGCCGCCGACCTTCCGCTTCCGGCCTATGCCACTGAACATAGCGCGGGGATGGATCTGCTCGCCGCCGTGAAGGAAAATCTGACGATTGCACCGCACACGCATGCGCTGGTGCCCGTTGGCATTGCCATCGCCCTGCCTGAAGGCTATGAGGCGCAGGTGCGCCCGCGCTCGGGTCTTGCTTTTAAGTTCGCTGTCACCGTGCTCAACGCACCTGGCACCATTGACGCGGATTATCGCGGCGAAGTAGGTGTGCTGCTCATTAATCACGGCGACAAGCCGTTCGTGGTCGAGCGCGGCATGCGCATCGCCCAGATGATCATCGCGCCCTATACGCGCGCCGTCTGGCAGAAAGTCGAATCGCTTGAAGAAAGCGCGCGCGGGGCAGGCGGGTTTGGCTCCACCGGCACAAAGAGCAAGAAAACCGCATGATCTCGTTTTCCAAAAAATTGTTCTACGCCATCGAAGCGGTGCTCTACATCGCCTATAATGCTACGACCGAGCCGATGAGCAGCAAGGAGATCGCAGCCAGACAGGGTATGCCGCCGCGCTATCTTGAACAGATGATGCAGCGGCTCGTGCGTGCGGGTGTGCTGCGCGGCGTGCGCGGGCCGCACGGCGGGTACCTGCTCGCCAAAGAAAAGCGCCGCATTACGCTGGCCGATATCAGCGGCGCGCTGGGTGATGAAGAAACCGAACCCCAGTCTACGCCGCTGGGCAACCAGATTGTGCTGCCCGTGATACGCAAATGCCAGTCGTCGATTGCACAGCAGATGCAGGAGACGACGATCGCCGAACTGTACGAACAGGCCAATGCCCGCCACATCCGCAAGGCTGCCGGCGAGCGCAATGATTTTACCATTTAACCAAAGGAGACCATTTTATGACTGCCACTGCACTTAAATTCGAACCCGCCCAGCTCGACGAACCGGGCCGCGGGCGCATCTACGACAATATCATCGAGACCATCGGCAACACGCCGCTGGTGCGCCTCAACCGCATCGCCAAGGAAGCGGGCTGTGTGGCCGATATTGCGGTAAAACTCGAGTTCTTCAATCCACTTTCCTCGGTGAAGGATCGCATCGCGCTGGGCATGATCGAGGCGGCGGAAGCTTCGGGCAAACTCAATGCCAACTCGGTGCTGGTCGAAGCGACGTCGGGCAATACCGGCATCGCGCTTGCGTTTGTGTGCGCTGCCAAGGGATACAGGCTCATTCTCACCATGCCTGAAAGCATGTCGCTCGAGCGCCGCAAGATGCTCAAGATTCTCGGCGCCGAACTCGAACTCACGCCTGCTCCCAAGGGCATGCGCGGTGCCATCGAGCGTGCGGAAGAAATCGTGGCGGGCAATCCTAATGCCTTGCTCGTGCAGCAATTTAAGAATCCGGCCAATCCGGACATTCACCGCCGCACCAGCGGCCCGGAAGTCTGGAACGACACCGGCGGCAAGGTCGATGTGTTCATTACCGGTGTAGGCACGGGTGGCACGATCACCGGCACCGCACAGGTGCTCAAATCGAAGAAGCCGGGCGTGAAGATCATCGCGGTCGAACCCGAGGACAGCCCTGTGCTCTCCGGCGGCAAGCCCGGCCCGCATAAGATTCAGGGACTGGGTGCAGGGTTCATTCCCGACATTCTTGATCGCTCGCTGATCGATGAAGTCATCACCATCGGCAATGAAACGTCCTTTACCACTGCCCGCAAGGTCGCCAAGCTCGATGGCATTCCCGTCGGCATCTCTTCGGGTGCGACGATCGCCGCCGCGCTTGAAGTGGGCAAACGTCCGGAGATGAAGGGCAAGCTCATCGTTGTCGTCGCCGCTTCCTCTGCGGAGCGTTACCTGTCGACCGACTTATTTGCAGAGGTTTAATAATAAAAATGGGATGCTGCGAGGTGATTCGCCTCGTTTTAACTCGGCTCACCCTGGCGGGCGCCGGTGGCGTCCCATGTTGTCTAAGCGCAAAATGGTCGTCATAAAAAATTCCTCCATGACTACGGCACCATAATGCTTACGGATGAGCAACGTCGTCGTTACGCCCGCAACATCTCGCTTGCGGGCGTAGGCGTGGCGGGGCAAGAGCGTTTGCTTGCCAGCGGCGTACTCGTCATCGGTGCGGGCGGGCTGGGCTCGCCCGCGATTTCTTATCTTGCGGCAACGGGCGTGGGGCATTTGGGTATTGCCGATTTCGACCGCGTTGAACTCTCCAATCTCCAGCGCCAGACTTTGCATGAGAATGCCGATATCGGGCGACCCAAAACGCACAGCGCCCGTGACCGGGTGCAGGAGCTCAACCCTGACGTAAAAATAAGCCTGTATGAGGAAAAAATAACCGTGGGCAATGCCGCCGCGATTATCAGGCCCTATGACCTGGTGCTCGACGGCAGCGATAATTTCGCCACGCGCTTTGCACTGAACGATGCCTGCCACAAGGAAAAAAAGACGCTGGTATCCGGTGCGGTGCGTGCCTTCGCCGGCCAGCTTGCGGTGTTCAAATCCTATCTCGGCGCGCCGCAGCCCTGCTATCGCTGTTTTGTTTCAGCGCATCCCGAAGATGAGCGCGGCTGTGCGGATGTGGGCGTGCTGGGGGCACTCACGGGTGTGGTGGGCTCGCTGATGGCGCTTGAGGCCACCAAGGAATTGCTGGGCGGCTATGCGTCGCTTGGCGGAAAATTATTGCTGCTGGAAGGGGAGACATTACGCCAGCGCATCGTCACGCTGACGCGCGATCCGCATTGCGAGTGCTGCGGGCGGTAAAATTATTGCGCTTTACCGTGCGTGGCCACTTCTTTCATCTTTCCGCTGTTATCTACCGGCGATGAAACGTTAGTTGCGGCGGCATCATGTTTGACGCCGATGCTGGCGAGCTTGCTGCCGAAGCCGCGCACTTTATCGGCCAGTGTTGCCACCGTATCCGCGCCGTAGGCCATGGTATTGCCGGCAACATGCACCGGTAGCAGCACCGCGGCTTTGCCCACTTCGGCCATTTCATTGCCAACGGCCTTGGCGCCTTTGATGCCCAGATTGCCCAGGGCTTTCATTTCCCGGCCGGTTTTGGCCAGATCGTCTTTCATGAACTGGGTAAAACTTCTTTCAAACTGGCTGGCCAGTTTCTTTTCACCTTTTTCCGTCACGTTGTCCTTGACGATCTTGCTGTAATTGATGTTGTCAGCCGAAAATTCCATCGCAGTGGTGCCGTATTTCTCGGTAAGGCCCTTGAATTCCGCATTGAGTTTTTTCTCATGCTGATCGGCCAAGACGAGCATTTGTGAAGCCTGGGCAGGATTGCTGTCCATCAGCTTGTCGCCGCCTGTGCGCAGCATCTGAACGGTTGCCTGACGCTTGGCGAGCGCAGTCATGGCGTTATCGAGCGTCTGCATTTCCTGCGCGTTAAGCGGCTCGCGCACCGCTTCGGCAGATTTTACGTCAGCAGCGGGGGCCGACTTTGCGGCAGCTGTAGCCGTGACTACTTGCGGCGCGGCTGTTTTGGCAGCCGTCGGGCTGAAATCGCCGTTATCATATTGCTGTACGGCTTTTTGCTCGCCTGCAACGTTTAGGCCGTCCCTGGCAATCTTGCCGGTATCGATGCGAGCGATGGACTCATTAAACGCTTTTTCGCCGTGCTTATCCCACATCGCGTTGATCTGGGCGATGAGTTTATTGTCGAGCTCTTCGGCCGTTCTAAACATCGCGGAGCCTTTGGCCAGATCGCCATTTTCCATGATCTTGACAGCCGCATTGCGCAGATTAATGGCGGCGGTATCGCGTTCGGTGATCGCGCGCATCTCTTTGTCGAGGGCGGTTTCTTGCGGAGTAAGGGATGATTTTGCCGCCTGCGGTTCAGCCTGCGCCTGCGCTGCGGGAGCCTTGTCCTGCACCGGTTGCTGCACTTTGCCTTTCTGGGCGTGCTTTTCCATCGTGATGACGGCGTTGGCGGTGGTGGCATCGACGCCGATAATCACATCGACAGCTCGGCCGTCTTTGGACATGCGTCTTTCAAATTTTGCCTCGGGGAAATGTTTCTTGATGGCAGCGTGTTCTTCCTCGATTTGAGCCTCGCTCAGACCGCCCTTGCCGCCGACATAGGCGAGTGCCAGATTCTGGCCTTCAAGACCCTTCATGTCTTTAAGATTGATGCCGGTGCCCTGTGATTTCTGCGGGAAGGCGGTTTTAACGAGGGCGATTTCTTCCGGGCTGAGCGCGCCTTTGGCTGCATACTGCAATACGCTCTGGAGAGTTTTATCGAGTTCATTCTGTGTCTCGGGCGCAATAGCTGGAGCTGCGGCTTCTTTTGTCTTGAGCTCCGCTTCCATCTGGAAGGTGCCCATGCGTTTGGGGGCGGCTTCCTCTTGCGCCTGGACAGCGGGTCGCGAATTGAGGAAATTGTCCAGAGCAGTTTGGATCGCGGGATCCCTTCGGGCCATCTGCGCAACGCGGTTTGTGCCACCGAATTCGTCCAATGTGTCTAACGTACCCATAATGCTCTCCCTGGCGAAATAACCCGATCTTCAGGTAATTATAAGTGCAAGGTATGAAAGAAGTGTTAATCTTTTGTGACATTTGCGCGTCATTTGTGTAACAGAAACAGTATATTATGCACCGTCTTGCATCGTAACGGCGTGGAAACTGCGCCATGATAATGAGGGAACACTCCATACGGATGCATGCACCAGCTAGGAACACGGCGATGGTAGAAATGTCACGTGTGCAACTCTTGCGCGATTGCAAGAGCTATTATTGTGATGCAAAAAGCAAAACAAGTTGCTGAGCGCGCAGAAAGTCGTTAAATCCCTTAGGTCTCACTCAATAGAATAAGAATAGTTAAAAACAAAAGCAAGAAATGGGGAACTATGCGCCGCGTTGTTATAGCGGGTATGATCGGGAATGGGCTTGAGTGGTACGATTTCGCACTCTACGGATATTTCGCCACCACGATCGGTAAACTTTTCACGGACACGCAGGATCACTACGTTCAGTTGATCTCCGCCTACATCATTTTTGCTGCCGGCTTCATCAGCCGCCCGCTAGGCGGTGTGCTGTTTGGCTATCTGGGCGATAAGTTCGGGCGTAAATGCTCGCTCACCGTTTCCCTGCTCATGATGGCGGTGCCCACCGCCTGCATCGGCCTGCTACCCACCTACGCCATGATCGGCTTCTGGGCGCCGATATTGCTTGCGGTCGTGCGCCTGCTGCAGGGCTTATCGCTTGCCGGGCAATTCAGCGGTTCCATTACTTTCATCGTCGAGCACGCACCCGTGGGAAAACGCGGACTCGCCGGCAGCGCGGCGATTCTAAGCCTGTGCGGCGGCATGCTGCTGGGTTCTGCAGTGGCGACACTTTTTGCCCATCACCTTACGCAGGAAGCGCTGGAGCAATGGGGATGGCGCGTGCCGTTCATTCTGGGCGGTGCCATTGCCTATGTCGGCTTTTATATCCGCGAATACACCGAAGAAAGCCCGCATTATGTGAAGGCCAAAGCCCAGGGGACGTTATCGCAAAAGCCGGTGCGTGAAGCTTTCGCGCATCACTATGTTGAACTGTTGCGCGGCATCGGAATTTATATGGCGGTCACCGTGCCGTTTTATACCCTTACCGTCTTTCTCAACGGGTTTCTGCATGTGCTCGGACATTCGATGAAGGACGCGTTGCTCATGGGCACGATCAGCATGGTGGTGCTCATGGTGCTGGCACCCTTTACTGGCTGGCTTACCGATAAACTCGGCCGCAAGCCCGTGCTGATGACGACGGCGGTGGTGTTTTTCCTCGCGGCCTATCCGATTTTCGTGCTGATGACCGCGCCGGGTTTTGCCTCAGCGCTCACCGGTGAGTTGCTGTTTGCAGTGATTGTGGCGTTCTTCATCGGTGCGGCCCCGGCGATATTCGTCGAGCTGTTCCCCACCAGCGTGCGCTATACCGGCATGTCCATCTCCTATAATATCTGTGCGGCGCTCTTTGGCGGCACCACACCCGCGGTGGAGACCTGGCTGGTTGAAAATACCCATATGCAGGCGGTGCCTGCATTTTACATTATGTTCTGTGCCGTGGTATCGTTCTTTGCCTTATGGGGCTATCATGATCGCTACAAGGAAGAATTGCATTAAATGGCCTATGCTGCAGCACAATGCTGCCGCTGTGCGCTTATGGCTCTGCGCCTGCGTGGTTTTTGCGCTGAGCTTTCCCGATCATTGCTTTGCCGAAGATGAAGAAGCGGCAGGCCTGCCGCTGCCGCGGTTTGCATCGCTGAAATCAGGCGAGGTCAATATGCGTGTCGGGCCCGGCACACGTTACAGCATCACCTGGGTCTATAAACGTGAGGGATTGCCGGTCGAAATCTTGCAGGAATTCGATCAGTGGCGCGAGATACGCGACCCCGATGGCACCAAGGGATGGGTGCATAAGCAAATGCTGCAAGGCAAACGCACGGCGGCTATTCGTCGCGAAACCGGCGTGCTGCGCCGTTCACCCGAAGAGCGGGGAACACCGATACTTCGCGCCGAGTCCGGCGTCATCGGTCGCGTGCTCGAATGCGAAAAAGACTGGTGCCGACTGCAGATTTCCGGCCGCAAGGGATGGATTGAAAAATCCCGGATCTGGGGCGTGTACCCCAAAGAGGAATTTTAGGCGGCCTGCTGCAGGTCTTTGTCGTTGGCTTTGAGCTTGACGTCGACATTGCCCTGAATCGCTTTGGAATAGGGGCAGACCTTGTGCGCGGCACGGATGAGCTGCTCGGCCTTGGCGCCGTCGACTCCCGGAATGGTGACGCTGAGTGTGACGCTCAGAGAAAAACCCGCCTCATCCTGATTGAGGCTGACTTCCGCGCGCACCTGCGTGCCCTCGGCTTTTATATTCTGCTGTTTGGCCACATGCTCGACGGCGCTGCCAAAACAGGCGGCATATCCTGAAGCAAATAATTGTTCCGGATTGGTGGTATTGGGTTTGCTGTCCGGCGCGCCGGGGGTGGAGAGATCGAACGAGACGCGTTTGTCATCGGTTTCGGTATGGCCTTTTCTGCCGCCCAGTGCGGTGGCGCGTGCGGTATAGAGTGTTTTCATGGTGATCCTCCATTTTTAGCGGTTAATTAGGAGAAACCATACTAACCAAGTCACATCAGTTTTCCATAAGAAATGTAAGCATAAGAATTTAATAACCGGTAAACTTTAATCGCTCCCTGTCGCCGTTTTATTAAGTTTCATTAACATAAGAAGACTGGTTTTTCGCGCTGACAGGCGTAGAATTTATATTCTGCTTACGGCAAAAGCCGCAGCCCATACCGCAAAATTATAATGCGGCACTTATAAATACTTCTGCAATCGATTTACTTTCCAGGAGGTGCCTATGCTGCTTGGCTGGATCATAAATTTCTTTGCACTGACGGTGGTGGCATCATTGTTCGGGTTTTATGCCCTGGATGGTTTGCTTGCGACTATCGCGCAGTTTCTTGCGGTGGTGTTCTTTTCGCTGTTGTCCATCAGTCTTCTTTACGGGCTGGTCAGCGTGCGCAAGTCTCGCCATCGCGCACATTTATAATCCTTCTGTATCACCCAAGGAGAAACCGTATGAAGAAACTATTGCTCACCTCCGCATTGGTCTGTGCTTTTTCGGGCATGGCATTTGCGCACAATACCGCTTTCGATAAAAGCGACAATACGCCGGCGCTGGTACATGCGACCTCCGGCTTGCCGCAGGCCAAGGCTCAGGAGTTCAAGGATTCGCTGCGCGATGCACAGGAAGAAAACAAACAGATCTATGACCAGCTCAGGCAGAAACGCGCTGAACTCTATGGTATCCTGACGGCACCACAGTTTGACCGCAGGGCGTTTATCGCCAAGGGCAAGGAAATCCGTGATCTGAGAAAAGAAGCCGAGGAAAATCGCGCAGAGGCTTTCTCGCTTGCCGCCAGTGATCTGACGCAGCAGGAGCGTATGCGCGTGGCAAGAAATCTGGAAGGTGCGCATGCTATGACAAAACATAAGCATATGAACCACCACGCGTCGAAGTCCGATACTCCCGATCGTCCGTCCGGCCAGATGAATCAGGCGCAGTAGAATTTACTTTCTTTCTGCGGCAGCGCGCGCATGGCCCGCCGGGGTGGTTTCAGGCGGAAGCCAGACGCGTGCAAGGGTTGCGGTGACTACCAATGCCATCGTGCTGCCCAGCAGTACTTCCATGGTGCGCTGCAGGGGAATCGCAAGCAAATGATGTGCGGCAGGATCGGCCAGTGCAGCGGACACGACCAGCGCGGTAGTGACCGGTGCAATGCGCCAGCCCTGCTGCCCGCGGCTCAGATAGCTTGAGATCAATGCGCTGACTGTGAGTGCCGGGGTAAGCAGCCAGATCTGCGGCCCCAGCATCAGCAGGAACACCAGCCCGATGGCAGAGCCGATGAGCGTGTTGATGATGCGCGCGCGGAAGGCGAGCCATGCCGGGCGCATCTGCGGTTCGGTGACAACGATGAGCGAAACAAGCGCCCAGACCGGGTTGTTTACATGCAGATATTGCAGCAGGGGCCAGAGGATGGTGGTGCCGATGCAAATGCGCGCCGCATAATGGATGCCCGCAATATGATCAGTAAAATATCGGTTTAATCGACTCTTCACCATGGCGCCATTAGAGTCCTGCTTTTTTATACGGTCAATGCGTATTCAGGCTTATACGTGCAGGGCGGGGATGTAGGTCACGACATTTTGTTCCTGCGAACCCAGCCCGGCAATGCTGACGCGCACCACGTCGCCGGGTTTTAAGAAACGCGGCGGCACAGCGCCCATGCCGACACCGGCGGGCGTGCCCGTCAGGATGATGTCGCCCGGCATCAGCGTCATGAACTGGCTGATGTAACTTACCAGCTCATAGACCGGAAAGATCATTTCAGAGGTATTGCTGTCCTGCACACGCACACCGTTAACTTCACAGAACAGATGCAGCGCCTGGGGATGGGGTACTTCCTCGGCAGTGACCAGATAAGGGCCGATAGGCGCGAAGGAATCAGCGCTCTTGCCTTTGGACCAGTTGCCGCCGCGTTCCATCTGGAATTCACGTTCGGAGACATCGTTGGCCACGCAATAACCGGCGATGTAAATGGGTGCGTTCTGTACACTGACATAGCTTGCCTTGGTGCCGATGACGACGGCGAGCTCCACTTCGTGATCGGTTTTATGTGACGCCTGCGGGATGACGATATCGTCATTGGGGCCTGAGATGGCACTCACGGCTTTGAGAAACAGCACAGGTTCCTTGGGAGTCTTGGCGCCGGTTTCTTTAGCGTGATCGCTGTAATTGAGGCCCACGCCGACAAGCTTGGGCACGCCGCTCACGCAAGGGCCGATGCGGGGTTTGCCGTCGACCAGCGGAAGGCTGAGGGGATCAGCAAGCGCGATTTTCTGCAACGCCACAGGGCTGAGCGTTGCCGGGGTGATATCCCTGATAATGCCCGAGAGATCGCGGATCTGCCCGCTCACATCGAGCAGCCCGGGTTTTTCATTGCCTATGTCGCCATAGCGTAAAAGTTTCATGCGATTGTAGTGGCATTAATTTTATCAGGAATCAAGTAGTAGTCCTGCGCACATGTCTCCTGACAGGGGCAGACAATTTTTATTGCAGTTGCCGGTATAACGCCTATCCTCACTTCCACTATTAATCTTAAGGAATCAAACACATGTCTGGAATCGCCGTTATTATCGTTGCTGTGATCATTTCCGGCTTCAGGATCGCACAGGAATACGAACGCAGCGTCGTTTTCCGGTTGGGCCGCTATCAGTCGCTTAAGGGCCCCGGACTCTATTGGATTATTCCGCTGGTGGAGAAAAAAGTGACGGTTGACCTGCGTACGGTTACCGTCTCGGTCGAGCAGCAGGAAACCATTACCAAAGACAGTGTGTCCGCCAAAGTGAGCGCGGTGCTGTGGTATAAAATAGTCGATCCCAAAAAAGCCATTATCGCCGTGGAGAATTATGAGGCAGCAGTCTATCAGGTAGCGCTGACGACGCTGCGCAACATCATCGGCCAGCATGTGCTCGATGAAGTGCTCAAGGCGCGCGACACCATCAATGAAACGCTGCGCACCATTGTCGATGAGACCACGGAAGCATGGGGTATCAAGATTGAAATGGTGGAGATGAAGGATGTCGAGATTCCCACCTCGATGCAGCGCGTCATGGCGATGGAAGCCGAAGCGGTGCGCGAAAAGCGTGCGCGCATCATCAAGGCGGAAGCGGAATCTGAAGCCGCACAAAAGCTGACCGATGCCGCCAAGATGATTGCCGCCAATCCGCTGGCGCTTGAGCTTCGCCGCATGCAGATGGTAACGGAAGTCGGCGCCGATCATAACACCACGACTATTGTGCTGCTGCCTTCGGATATGGTCACCCTGGCCGGCAGTCTTTCTAATTATCTTAATAATAAACCGGGCAAGTAGAGTCATCACTATGCCCGGGCAAAGCCAGCAGGACGTGCTCAGCTTATCGGGTGTAAGCAAGATTTACGGCGGTACGCCTGCGGTTGACCATATCTCCTTCACCGTTAAACGCGGCGAGATCGTAGGGCTGCTTGGGCCCAATGGTGCCGGCAAGACCACGACCATCAGCATGATTCTGGGCGTGCTCGAGGCGAGTGCGGGCAGCATTACTATCGAAGGTTTCAACGTCGCCCGCCAGCGCGTAAAGGCGCTGGAGCGTGCCAATTTTGCGGCAGTATATGCGGCGTTGCCCGGCAATCTTACGGTGTGGCGCAATCTGCGCGTTTTCGGCTTGATGTATGGTGTGAAGGACTTGCGTGCCCGCATCGAAGCGTTGCTCGTGCAGTTTGATCTCGCGCGTTTTCGCGACACTAATTGCGGCGTACTTTCCTCCGGCGAACAGACGCGTGTGGGTCTCGCCAAGGCGCTGCTCAATCACCCGAGCCTGCTGCTGCTTGACGAGCCCACTGCTTCGCTCGACCCGGCGACGGCCAGTGATATACGCACGCAGATCAAAGACATCGCGGCAAAGGAATCCTGCGGTATTCTGTGGACCTCGCATAACATGTACGAAGTCGAGACGGTGTGCGACCGGGTGCTGTTCCTGTCGCATGGGGAAATCCTGCTCTCTGGCAATCCGCGTACGATGCCCGCTGAACATGGCAAGGCCTCGCTTGAGGAATTATTCATCGCGGTGGCGCGTGAGCCGCTTACGCTCAGGGAGAAATAACCATGCGATCAGGACGGGTTTTTGCTATAGTGCTGCGCGTTTTTTATCTCATGTGCGGAAGCGCTACGCGTATAGTGCCGCTGTTTGCGTGGGTGACGGTGGATATCTTGCTGTGGGGATTCATCACGCGTTATCTCAACAGCGTTGCCATGACCGGCTTCAGCTTTGTGCCCGCCATGCTGGGCGCAGTGTTGATGTGGGACTTTTTCATCCGCGTGATGCAGGGCGTCACCATGGCGTTCTTTGAGGATGTGTGGTCGCGCAATTTCCTCAATATTTTTGCGGCACCTATTTCCATCGCTGAATATGTGGCAGGGCATGTTGTCTCCAGCATTTTTACGAGTGCCGTGGGGCTGGTGGTGATGCTGCTGCTGGCTACGTTCGCATTCGGTCTTTCGATCTTTGCCTACGGCGCGCTGATCGTGCCGTTTCTGCTGGTATTGTTTCTCTTTGCCATCGGTCTGGGTATTTTCGGCAGTGCCGTGGTGCTGCGCCTGGGGCCGGCAGCGGAATGGTTCGTCTGGCCGATTCCTGCACTGATTTCGCCCTTTGTCGGCGTATTCTATCCGCTCGCCACACTACCGCACTGGATGCAGTGCGTGGCGTATCTGCTTCCGCCCTCTTACGTGTTTGAGGGCATTCGCAGCATCGTCAAAGGCGGCGGCGTTTCTTCCGGCTCATTGCTTATCGGCGCCGCACTTGCCGTTGGCTACATCATTCTCGCCTGTGGATTCTTTAACTGGATGTACCGCGTGGCCGTACGCACCGGGCTTATCGCCCGCTACAGCGCTGAAAGCGTAAGCTGATCTGCGGTGACGTCTACTCGCGGCCGTGTGGCGAAGGAGTAGGTGCGCCGTTGTCGCCACCCGGAGACGGAGGCGGAGCTGCACCGCCATTATCGTCACGCGGCGGCGGCGGTGCACCATTCATATCCTGATCGCTCCCGAGGGGCGGAGGCGGCGGTGCATCTTCCCGTGGCGGTGGGGGCATATCGCCAGCAGGAGGCGGGGGAGGGGCATCACCACGCGGTGGCGGAGGCATGTCGCCACCTGGAGGTGGAGGAGGCGCATCGCCACGCTGCGGCGGCTTATCGCTATCGTCACCACCTGGCGCACCGTCCATATCCTGCGGGCCGCCCGGGGGCATTTGCGCATCGCCACCCGGTGTCGGGTGCGCGGCATTGGGCGCGCCGTTCATGCCCGGAGGCATGGGCATGCCATAGCCGTCATCTGCCTGCGCTGCAGACGCGAACGCCATGATGCAACTGGTGGTCGCAAGTACGAGAACCAATGAATGTTTTCGCATGATTCCTCCCGATATTTTTATGTGGTAACTAGGATGCTTGTCGTTGATTCTAACGGCTTTTCGCGTTTCTGGGAAGCGCAATTGCAGCGCATTATTTTATCCAGGCGGATTGGGTCCGGCGGATTGATTGGGGCGCTCATCAACGCGTGCGGGATCGATGGGGCGCGCTTGGGTTTTTTTGCGTAAGTCCGGATCCGTCCAGGCTTTTGCGCTGCTGCTTTTTTCTTCCACCCGCGGCGCGGTTTCTGCGATGGATTTATTCACACCCGACCTGATGATGTCGCTAATCTTGTGTGCGGGTTGTTGTTTTGGACTCGCATGTCTGCCGCTCGTGGAATAGGGGCGCAGTATACGTTGCAGTATACGTTCATCATCGTTGTGTTGTACCCAATATTCTTTAATCTCATCGATAACTCGTGACAAAGTGAGCGCCTCTTTCTCTCCAAGGCTGCTGCGTAAATCAGGCGCGTGTGCGGCAAACTCGGCCTCAAGATAGCTTGTGGTGCTGGCATGCCCGATAGGCATGCCTTTATCCGTAGTGTGTGGTGCGTGGTGTTGAAAATAATCGAAGTCATCGGAAATAATTATCGCGCCGACATTCGCTGGCAGTGCCTGAGCAAGCTCGGTGAGCGCATTATCTCCGTGATGATGGCCTTGTGACACTTCCTGCGTGCGTTGCGTCTGAAGATGTTTCGGGGATTGATGGATCTGATGCAGCGTATCGTATAGTTCGCGGCGATCGCCAGGCAAATCTATGACAATGAGATTCGGGTTGATGGTCTTGTCGGTACGCGGCTCCATGATGAAATGCCCGTCCGGCGTGAGCCTCGCGCGTGCTGCGGTTTTAAGGAGCTGACGTACAGGCATATGGCTGGCATACAGGGGATGAGCATCGTCATCAAAACGCTCATCAATCTGCTCAAACCCTTTGCGTTTGCCGCTGGCATCAAATACGGGAATGCGTCCCTGCATTTCCCAGTCAGCAATGCGCGAGGGAACCATCACCATCACATTGGGCAGTGATGAGCTGCACTCAATAAGATCGAGCCAGTTGTTGCCGGGCATTCTTTTGCGCGTGGCAGAAAGGTTTTTTAGCGTCGTGCTGTCATAGAGCAGCATCGTCTGCCCGGGCTCAGGCGTCCAGATGGTGCCCGGCACGGTTTTGGACTTCGCGGGCAGATTTCTGGCGGGCGCGGCAGATGTTTGTGCGGATTGCTTTGCTATGATGCGGTTAAGCAGTTGTTGCGTGCTGGCGAAGTCTTCTTCACGGAAATAGCCTCGCTGCGCCACCTGGACGCTGCCAAATTCCGGATGACGCAGTGTGAACTGGCCGCCATGCGGGGTGTTGGAGCTTTCGATGACGATACCGGTGCGCCGGATACTGCCCATCATCGCTTCCTGTTTAAATGCTTCGGCTTCAAATCGCTCTCTGGCTTTGCACAAAGCCTGGGGAAGGTTGACATCTTCCACGCTCGAAATTTCGATGCCGTATTCCGGGTGGCAGAGCGTCTTGGCGGCATCATTTTCTATAAAACCACACTCATTCACCAGCTCATTGCTAAGCTTAACATTGGGTTCGTGTTGGCTGGAAAGAATGCGCAGTGTGGAGAGTCCTCTGTTAAAACCCTCCGCGTCACTGTTCTTGATGTCGAAGTGAAGGTGAGGGTATGCAATGCTGCAAACACGGAAAAATTTGCGGTGTGGTGTCGCTTCCGCCCGAAATCCCTCTTCCTTAAGGGTCGATAGCCATCCCGGCTGCAGCGTGTCAGTCCCTGCTTCGATTATAGGTAAGGCCGCACTTGCAGCAGGTTCATGGCCTTGCAAGACCTGCCGGATTTCAGCTTCCAGGTCTTTCCTGGCGCGCTTGGTTTGACGTATTTTTGTTGCCAGGTTATTTCGCGCGGTTTTAAAATTAACGACTTCGGTGTCTTCGGCAAAATCTTTGAGAGTCTCCTCACGCGTAAGCCCATGGAGCGCTGCTGCTTTGGTATCCACGTCTTGCCGCAATGCTGTAAGAGCAGGCCGGCTTTGCATTCTGTATGCCGCGTAATTTTTACTGCGTTGCTCGTCACGCAAGAGTGTGGCCAGCAGGAGTATACCGTCATCCTGCTGCATCAGCGTATCCACAATATGTCTTACTTCCGGCGAGCTTTTGTAGAGATTGCTCAGAACGATGCTCTGGCTACCGACGATGAACGCGTGATCGCTTCTGAAATTCTTTGCCTGTTTTTCAAGGCCGAATGCTTTTGCAGCCGTGGTGAGGTTGTAAGTAGAAAAAAGGATGTCGCCAAGCTCTTGTACCTTGCTGTCACGCACATCCAGCATACCGTGTGCGTCTCGTACGATATCTAGCAGCCGGGCAGCATTTTTACTATTGCTGGCAGTGGTTTGTGAATGAAGCGATAGCTGCCCCAGAATATCGAGACTTTCATTGCTGTAGTTGTGAGGTTGCGGATTGGCAATAAGCTCAGCCTGACGCTTCAACGCGAGTTCCTTCTGTTTCTCGGCAAGGTCTCTGGCAGCTTTTGCCTGCGCATCTGCATTTACCTGCCGATCGGCTTCCATTTTCCATAATTCCTGTTCACGCGCGAGCAGGCGCTCAAACAACTTGGTGCCCGCAGTCCGCATGTGTGCCTTCAGATCGTGCGTGTAGGGGGACGGAAAATACGAGAACAGCCGGTAAGTCATCTTGGCGCAAAATACCGTGAGTTCCTCTCTGTTTTTAAAGACGGAAGGTTTGTAGGTAAATTCTCCCCGCGCCCATTGCTCCATAAATTTCATATCGCAGATTTCGATCGCTTGCCGGCAGTAACGCAGGCTTTCTTCCATGCCGCCGGTTTTTAGGGCATTGAGCGCATATTCTTTTGCCGCATCCGATATATCCAGCGCGTTGATAAATTGTGTGCTTGTCTCTTCTGCCTTGGCCGCGCTCAGATCAAAGAATGGCCCCGTACGAGAGGGGTTTCTCGGATCGTAGGCCTGCACGAATGCCTGCATTGCCGGGGAAACAGAGATTTTAAGAAACTCTTCGTATATCGCAGGGCTGATATGCCCCTCTGTTTTATCATCGAACGCCTTGGCTTTTAGATAATGCCCAAAAATATCGGGATAGAGCGCCAAATTAAGCAGCACCATTTTTTCGCGTACATACTGTTTCTGTGCAGCATCAAAAGGCGGGTGCTTACGCGAATAGAACCATGCCATCCTCTCAAACACGCGTATTTCGGGAACGGTGAGATGTTTATCAGCAGTTCTGTAGAGCGTGGGAGAGAACGCCGATGCCATGGGACTAGCGCACCCTTCCTACGGCTATTTGAATCCTGACGCGCAGCGCTGTCATGGGCATTTTATTCCCTGCCAAAAATCCTAAAAATTCAGCTACCAGTGTAGTGGAGCTTGATTAATTCTTTGCTAATTTTTTTAAAGGGCGGACGGGCCCATTGCCCGAATTAACTGAACGAATATTCAGTTAATAAATGATATATAACAATATAATAAAATGGATATAAAGTGTAGAAATATGCTTGTCAGGAGGGCGGGCGATGGCGGGTTTTACTGCCGATAATGCCCTATTTCATCGTTAGGGTCATTTCCTGCGGATTACTCTTGAGCAACTGCTCCAGACGGGTAATGACGCCGTCGACACCCTGCTGAGCAGCGAGTTGTGTGAATTCTGCGCGATGCGTGTTGATCAGGCTGACATTCTCAATCACGATATCACGCACACGATAATGCCCGCCATTGTCGTTGACGAGATAGTCGACTTTGAGATCCGACTGGTTCATCAGCTGCATGCGGGTATGTGCGACAAAATCGTTCTGCGGTTCATCGACGATGCTCAGGACCTTGATGTCATAGATAGTCTTGGCGGGGCTTTCCGCGAAATTAGTGACATAGGTTTCTGTCAGGAATTTGCCATACAGCGCGGTGTAGCGCGCGCGTTGATCGTCAGTAGCATCCCGCCATGCGCGGCCGAGCACGAATTTTGCAATCCAGTCGGTATCGACAGAATTGACGAATGCGCGCCTTAGCGTGTTCTGGCGGTTGGTGTATTGGGTCTTGGGGTCGTGCAAAATGGTCACGACCGACTGGGCGAATTCATGCGCGTAGGCTTCGCGTTCCTGATGGGACGTGGCGCCAGGCTGGGGTGCATCGGCCGCTTGCAAAGGCATTGCAGCAGAAGTTGCGATGAGGAACAGAACAGTAAGAAGCGGGAAACGGGAGTGAAGCATGCGCGTCTTCCTTATAAGGACTGAAGGGGTCATTATAAGAAACAGCGGTTAATATCCGGTAAAAGATACTTTGCTTTTTATCTATTTATCCCGCTGAGCCTGCGGAATATTTCAGGCCGCATTCTCGCACTGGCCATATTCCAGGCCGCTTATGATACGCTCAAGGATGCTTTCGGCCTCCGAGCGCGCAACGCCGTGCTTACGGCGCACCGCCATGAAAAACACGTCGCGCATTTCTTCATGTGCGGCGATTTCCTCTTCTGTCAGATGGCTCCAGAGCTGTTTGATGCAGGCCTTGAAATGATTTTGTTGTACTGACATGGCGGTTTCCCTGAAATGGTTATTGTTAAAATTTGCAGTATTTTTTTGTTCTGGCGTTGATGCAATCTAGGGTGAAGCGAATAAAGTTACTAATCGTAGCGCTTCGGTGATTTATAAAGATTCTATAAAACCTTTCATGCTGTTGTCATGCAGCCTGTTGCAGCAGGCGACGCACTTTCTCCTTGAGTAGCTGCGGATCGAAGGGCTTGATCACATAATCAGCAGCGCCCGCCGCTGCTGCACGCGCAAAATCCTGCGGACGATCGCTCGACGTCAACATGATCACCGCCACATGCACAAGATCTGCCTGCGCTTTCATGATTTCGAGCATTTTCATCCCGGTCATCTGCGGCATCGTGTCATCCAATAGACGCAGACGTTGCTGGTCAGCGTCACTGCGCCTTCACCCACGTTCCAGTTGGAGAGCGTCATGTCGCTGAGATCGCTGATTTGCGCCTGCACCGACTTGGTGATGCTGATATTGGCCGTGCCGGTCGAGGTCGATCCCAGAGAGCCCTGGGTGGCTGCTTCGGCTGCGTAGGAAACTCCTAGGAATAGCGCCGAAACGGCTATATATACTACCTTAGAATGACGCAACATAACTTCTCCCCTTGGTTGATTGAACTGCTATGAAAAGCAACTCCTACGAGCAGGATACGTTATGTGTGTTAAAAAATTATGAGAGAGAATTTAAGATGGCGTTAAGCCAGAATTCTATTATGGGACAGATTTATTTGAGCTAAAAAAATAGAAACGGAAATTCAATATTCAAAAAAATCTTTGTCCCGAAATGAATCATTACTGCGAGTAGAAGTAGAAATTTTTTTCGCATGCTTATTGAAAAATTATACCAAGTTCCCTCTTTTCTGTGGAGCAAATTCCCTAAGGGATCCACTGCGCCTTTCTGCCCTTCCGAGGTGCGCCAGACTATCCCCGTACCTCTGATAGCCCCGTTTCTGACGCGCTTTAGGCGTTATGCGGGCATCGGCTTTCTGATTTCCGTCGGCTATATGGATCCAGGAAACTGGGCGACCGATCTTGAGGCCGGTTCACGTTTTGGTTATGCGCTGCTCAGCGTGGTATTGCTGTCGAGCCTTATTGCCATCCTGCTGCAGACGCTTTGCGTACGGCTTGGCATGGCCTCAGGCAGGGACCTTGCCCAGCTCTGCGCCGAGCGTTTTTCCGCGCGATGGAATATCCTGCTCTGGGCGTTTGCGCAAATCGCCATCATCGCATGCGACTTTGCCGAGGTGCTGGGCACTGCGCTTGCACTTAAACTGCTGCTGGGACTGCCACTGAGTGTGGGCATCGTGCTTACCGCCTTTGATACATTTATCGTGCTGCTGCTTCAGGGCAGGGGGCTGCTTAAGATAGAGGCGATTGTTACTGCGCTCGTGGCCATCATCGCCATTTCCTTTGCAGCCGAGATATTCATGAGCAAACCTGACTGGGTGGAAGTGGCGCGGGGACTTCTGCCCCATGCGGCACCGTTTAGAACCATCGAAGGATGGGTAGTAGCGATAGGTATTCTCGGCGCCACCGTGATGCCGCATAATCTTTATCTTCATTCCTCGCTGGTCGGCAGCCGCAAAATTGCGCCGGGGCAGGCTGCAAAGGAAGATGCCATCCGGCTGCTTACACTCGATACGCTGGTGACGCTGTCGCTCGCCTTGCTCGTCAATGCCGCCATACTCATTGTGGCCGCAAGTGTGTTTCATTTTAGCGGCCATGGCGATGTGATTGCCATCAATGACGCCTATCATTTGCTTACTCCGTTGCTGGGCGCGACGGCAGCGAGCACCCTCTTTGCGCTGGCGCTGCTGGCTTCAGGACAGAGCTCGACGCTGACGGGCACGATTGCCGGTCAGGTCATTCTACAGGGGTTTCTTAAACTGCGCATTCCCTGCTGGCAGCAGCGCTTCCTCACGCGTGTCACCGCAGTGCTGCCTGCCTGGTTTGCCATAGCGATCTGGGGCGAAAGCAGCTTGGAGAAACTGCTTATCGTAAGCCAGATAGTGCTCAGTATGCAGTTGCCATTCGCCGTGGTGCCGCTGATTCTGTTTAACAATGATCAGGCGATCATGGGCCCGTGGAAGATGTCGGCCTGGCTGCGCAACCTGTGCTGGCTGATTTGCATCGCGATTATCGCCGCCAATATTTTCCTGCTCTACCGGATGTGCGTGGCGTAAGTTACAAGCGCGAAGGCGCAGCACCTTTAGCCATTTCAGAAAATTGCTGCCGGCGTAATGACGCCAGTTTCTTATGCAGGTCGGTGCCGAGAATTTCATTGGCGATGGCGTTATGCTCCCAGCCTTCAATGTATTTTTTATAGTCGGCCAGTTCCTTTGGAATAGCGGTTAATTTTTTATCCTCGGCCGGCACGGCAAATCGCTGCACCTGCAGGGTTGCTTCGCATTGCTGCGCGGTGAGTATTTTTATATGGTTTTCTTCAGGAGCTTTCTGAGGTTCGGCAAGCTTGCAGGAACGCTTAAGCGCCAGATACGCGCCGCCCACAGACATCAAGGTCGCAAGAATAGGATCGCAATCGGCGCCCGGCAGACGGTTTTCCAGGTAAAAAGTGGCATCGTAATCTTGCGAACGCCTGCGCAAACTGCTGTCACAGCCGCTTAGTTCTGGATTCCAAGAATATCGGGTATCGCCGAAATATTTTGGTGCATCCATTCCGTTCTTAAAACGTTTCAGGGAATCAGAAGATTCGACGATAAGAGGAAACAATGCTTTCTGCACGGTGGTGCTTGCCTGATCGAGAATGAGGCAGAGGAGCTTATGGTCATTGGTAAGAAGATTGCCCATCACCGGCGGCTTTTTGTCCGAATCCTCCGCCGGTATGCCCCACAGGCTGAGAGTGACCTGGGTGGAGGCTGCAATATTCGGCCGATGCGGATCGTGTGCCCATAATTTTATCCTGTCATTGCTTGCGGGATGCCTTTGCCATGTCGCCATCTGATGCTGCAGTGCATGGGCAGCACACGCTATCACGGAAGGTGACATACGGTTGATGTCCCGAGATTTGGCATTGGCGTGCCTGCCCAATTGCACTTCATGGATATCGCTAGACACATGGCTGGTGACGCCCTCCACTATATTTGAGCGGTCAAAAGTGCCTTCGCGCGGTATGGCGCCCGGTGTGGTGTTGCGTCTGTAATATACGGGATCGAAGACCTCTGAAGGTTCTTCGCGCGCATTATGCTGGTTGCGCAGCAGCCACTCCAGTTCCATGCCGCAGCGCAGTTTTAGCCCAAAATTCTGGTAGATTTCCTGTTCCATCTCGCGAATGCGCGCCAGCGCCATTTCCTGAATTTCTGACAGGTGCACGGGCGCCCGTGGGGCAATATCGCTATTATTTCCCATAGACCTCCATGGTAGTGCAGATCGCTTAATTTACAGTTAATACGTGTGAGGCTGAAGGCAGATGACCGCGATTCCTCATGGCTTTTTTATTCGCAGTCATCAACAATAGCATTGAATACTGGCAAATTAGCCTAGGTTGGCGTTAAAATAGATAGGTAGACATATAATGGCTCAGGCCCAGAGAAAAATCGCTTTACATGAAATGGGAGATCACATTTTGCGCGTGATGATTGTCGACGATGATCCGGCGCTTGCCAGGACGCTGGGTTGGATGGTCGAGTTGATTGGCCATGACGTCAAAGTAGTGAACGATGCGGAAAAAGCGCTGGAACTGGCAAAGACTTTTCTTCCTGAGGTGGCGCTGCTTGATATCGGACTTTCCGGCATGAACGGCTATGATCTGGCGCATTTGCTGCGCGAAGATCCGGCGCTTGCTTCCTGCATACTGATTGCGCAGACCGGCTGGGGGCAGGAAGAGCACCGCATGCGCTCAAAGGCATCAGGTTTCGCGCATCATCTGGTTAAGCCTGTGACGATGGAAACGCTAGAAGAGCTGTTTGCCACACTGGCATAATGACTCTCCGTTGCGTCCATTGTTCAGCGCTTTTTTTAAAACCCACTGTTAACGCAAATGATTTAAAACTACAGGTGATAGGAATGCAGTTGCCGCGCCACGCGCTTTTCCTTGGCGGGTAGCCATTGCATGAGGATGCTGCGCAATGCGGTCTTGCGCAATGGCTTGCTGATGTAGTCGTTCATGCCCGACTCCAGGCATCGTTCGCGGTCGCCCTTCATGGCATTGGCGGTAAGCGCGATGATCGGCATATCGGGAATTTTTTCCTGCTTTTTCATTTTGTCGAGAATCTGGCTGGCTTCAAATCCATCCATCTCCGGCATCTGGCAATCCATTAAAATGAGATCAAAGGATCGTTTCTCCGTCACCTCAATGGCTTCTTCACCGTTGCGCGCGGTCGTCGGATTGCAGCCGAAATTCTCCAGGATCCGCACCACCAGCTCGCGATTGGCGCGGTTGTCTTCCACCAGCAGTATTTCTGCGCCTTCGAGGAAGCCGTTATCGTCGCTGGCATTGCGCGGGATGCTGCCTTTGCGAAAGAGCGTGAGCGGGGTGAGCATGCTTAACTGCTTGCCCGATTGCTTGGCGGCAAAAATCATCGACAGCATGTCGAGTAACTGCTCTGCGCGCATAGGTTTGGTGAGATAGGCATCACAGCCGGCACTGGCAAAAAGCTGGGCATAGCCCTTCTCGGCCAGCGCGGTGACCATCACCACAGCAATATCCGGATACTCGCGTTTGACGAACTGCGTGAAGGGCTCGCTGGTCATCTCCGGCAGCATATAATCAGTGACAAGCATATCAAAAGGTTCACCCTTTGCCTGCGCTTTTGCCAGCATGATAACGGCGCTTTTAGCGTCTTTTGTCGCTGCGCAACGTATGCCGGCGCCAGTAAGCTGGACGGTCAGCACCATGCGGCCGGGCTCAAAATCATCCACAATCAGGGCGCACTTGCCTTTAAGCAGCTGGCGATCGGTATAGGCAGAATTATCGACGGGTGGTTGCGGATCGCGTCCCAGCAACAAATTGACGCTGAATGTTGAGCCTTCACCGGGCGTGCTTTTGGCAGTGACATCGCCCTGCATCATTTTTGCGAGCTGACGGCAGATGGCGAGCCCCAGTCCGGTGCCGCCGAATTTACGCGTGGTCGAAATATCGGCCTGAGAGAATTTGTCAAAAATGATCTGCAGCTTGTCGGCGGCAATGCCAATGCCGCTGTCGCGTATATCGATCTGTATGGCCACCTTGTCATCGCTAGTCTGTGCGGGCCCTTTGGCGATGGTGATGAGAATATAGCCCTGCTGGGTGAATTTGATGGCGTTGGACAGCAGGTTGGAGAGAATCTGGCGCAGGCGCAGCGGATCGCCCATTACATAACGCGGCGCATCGGGCATGAAATGCACCAGTAGCTCGACATGATCGTCTTTTTCGCGCGCTTTGGGCGCAAACAGTTCAACGGTATCTTCAATCGCCACTCTGAGGTCAAAACGGATAGTGGAAAGTTCGAGCTTGCCGGCTTCGATTTTGGAGAAATCGAGCAGGTCGTTGATGATTTCAATCAACGTTTCCGCCGAAGCCAGTACGGTGCGGATATTGCTTTCCTGCTGAGTGGTAAGCTCGGTTTCCAGCAACAGTTCGGTAAGCCCGATCATGCTATTTAGTGGCGTACGGATTTCATGACTCATGTTGGCAAGAAATTCGTCTTTGGTGTGATTAGCTACTTCCGCCTTCTTCTGCGCTTCTTCGGCGGAGCGTTTGGCGATAATCACTTCCTGCAGGGTAAGTTTCAGCTGTGCCTGAATGGCCTTGTCCTCGGTAACGTCACGGGCAATCTTGGAAGCGCCGATGATTTGTCCCGTCGCGTCGTGAATCGGTGACACCGTAAGCGAGACGTCGATGCGCTTGCCGTCTTTATGCATACGCACCGTCTCGAAATGTTCGATGCGATTGCCTTTACGTATCTGCGCGATAATGTGTTTTTCTTCCGGCTGGCGTTCATCGGGAATAATAAGGCGAATATGCTGGCCGATGGCTTCGGCTGCGTTATAGCCATATAGCCGTTCGGCAGCGGCATTCCATGAACTGATGATAGACTCGAAGGTTTCACTGATAATCGCGTCCTCGGAGGATTCGACGATAGCGCCCAAGAGTCCGCTGGTTTCGCGGTTGACCTCCTGGAGCTTACGGTTGACCTCCGCGAGCTGCTGCGACCGCAAGTAGATTTCGGATTCCATCTGCTCCATGCGGATGCGCAGGGTTTTGTTTTCCTTTACCTGCGCATGTTCCTGCTTTTTTAGGCGGATGAATTCGGTGACATCCTCCACGCGGTGGATGATGTATGCAATCGCCCCATCGCTGTCGAACACGGGTGAGTTGACCGAGCTCCAGTAGCGCTCGACAAAGCCTCCACCCTCCGATTTAGGCCGGCGGATATCATATTTATGTACGGCCATCGCATCAGGCGCGCTGTAGGTAAGCACGCTGTCGAGCGAGGCTTTGAGGTTGCGCGTGGGATGCGCGGTAGGATCATCCGGGTTATCGGGAAACACATCAAACAGGTGACGGCCAAGAATTTCCTCGCGCCTGGTCATCGTGGCTACCAGGTACGCGTTGCTTGCGGCAACGATGACCAGCTCTGTGGTCAGCACCAGATAAAGTCCGGGGGCGGACTCAAATAAATCCTGAAAATCGGGAGTTGGAATTGCGGTGGATTGTGCTTTCATTATCCAGTCCGAAGGAGCAGCTCACTCCTTTTTTTTAAGTACTTATATTAACGTTTAATATAAGCAGATTCATTATAAAAAATGTATAGGTTTCATTAATAAATGTATCACAATAGAACAAAATTTTACTAAAATTCTCTATATGTGTCATAGAGTTGATAATATTTGCCATTGGACGTTCAAAGAGTATTTTGCCTATAATGCTAGACGGCTTTTACACAGTCTTGAAGTAAGACAAACATAGAAAATTTATACCAGACATTCGATAATCATGTGAGATGTTGATAAGTAGGCATGCTGTCGAAAAATGACGTTAATAAAGAATATGGCGGGCTCACAGCAGGGGTCACTTAACCCAATAATTCAGGGAAAAAAGCCGATGTCGCCGAGTGCGCTACCCGAAGACAAGACCGCCTCTAACATTTCACCGCAAGATGAAATCGCATCGCTGGCGGCCACCTTGGAGCGCGCCAAGGAAGACCTCGAACTTATCAGTTACGTTGCGTCGCATGATCTGCAGTCGCCCTTGCGAGCCATTTTAAGTGCCTGTGAGAATCTGCGTGGCCAGAAAGCTCTTGCCGATAGCTCCGCGCAGGCCTCGTTGCAAAAGATTGTATCTGAAACCGGACGGCTTAAAACGCTGCTGCACGGGGTGATGGATTATCTGCGGCTCGAGACGTTTGGCCCTTCGCGTTCGCTGGTCGACGGCAACGAGATTGCTGAAGCGGCGCGCGCGGTGCTTGAAGACAAGATTCGAACCACCAACGCTAAAATAAGCGTCGATACTTTGCCGGCGGTATATGGCCATCGCGGCAGGCTTACCCGCCTGTTTATGCATCTGCTTGAGAATTCACTCAAGTTTCACAGCAGCAATGCGCCCACAATACATATTTCAGCACGTCGGCAGGGCACGATGGCGGAATTCTGCGTGCAGGATAACGGCATCGGCATTGATGAAGAATATCGGGATATTATTTTTACGCTATTTCAGCGCCTGCATCCTGCCGGCACATATCACGGCGACGGCATTGGCCTTGCGCTCTGCCGCAAAATCGTCGAAGCCCACGGCGGAATGATATGGATGAAATCCACGCCGGGCGAGGGCACCCGTTTTTATTTTACATTACC
Source organism: Alphaproteobacteria bacterium (assembly GCA_013289445.1). The sequence goes on along the minus strand of JABCZZ010000002.1, from coordinate 41,161 downwards.
AATTGTACGCACGGACACTTGAAAAAGGAGAAAAAAGATGACCCTTACTCACAAGAAGCCGATGGAATATGCAGAAACAGTCGATGTCTCCGTGCTGCTGATAGAAGATTCACTGGACGATGGTGTCGCCATCACCAAAGCTTTTATTGAAGGCGAGATGTTTTATGGCTTCAAGGTTATCCGCAAATATACGCTGGAGGGTGGCCTCAGCTATCTGCGCAGTGCAAAAGTGGATGTGGTGTTACTCGATCTGGGGCTGCCCGATGCCAGGGAACTCAAAGCAGTGACGGCCATCCATGAACTCTACCCGGAAATACCCATTATCGTCATCAGCGGCTACTCCAACGTCGAGATGGTGCATAAGGCCCTGCAAAGCGGTGTGCAGGAGTTTCTCATTAAGGGTGAGTCGAGCAGTGCGGTGATACGCCAGAGTCTCTATCAGGCGCTCGCCCGCAAGAAAATCGAACGCGCCTATCAAAACGGCGAGAAGCTGTAAAATCGGATTGGCCCGTTTTAAGCGGCCTCATGCGAGGTGGCGGCGCAGCGTGATATCTCGTCAATCTCCGGCATAAGCTTTTCCAGATGCAGGGCTGCCTTGAGCAGTTGCTCAGTCTTCTCTGCCTGTTCCTTATTGGCGAAGTTGCTGCTTTCGTTTTCCAGACGCTGCATTTCTTCTGCTGACAATTTCAGATGGTCATGCAAGTCATGAAGCCACTGCATATCCTTGCCGGGAAAATCATGTATCGCCTGCACGCCGCGGCGATAGGAATCAAGCCAGCTCTCCAGCACTACGATTTCCCCGCGAATAGCTTCTTCGGCGGGTAAGGGCGAATGATGCTCAATGAGGTATTTAAGCTCATGGATAAGGTTTTCCACATGCCCGACTTCCTGTTTACGTGTGCGCACCGCGCTTTTAGGCTTTTTGCTGTGATCCTTCATATTCTGCATAAAAACTCCTCCTACAGTAAAAGGGCAATAGACCCCTTAAGTACAAGGGTAAAATGCAGAGCATAAAGATGCTAAGCGGTGGGGCGGAAGGTTTATAAAGAAACTGTAAGCTATCGTTTTTATCCCTTAACGGAATTTCTATATTTTTGCAGTGAGAAGCGGATGGGATATTGATTAAAAATATAGCATCACTAACTACTCCCAATTTTTTAGCATAAGTGTTTATGGCAGCGCATACCTTGATGCAAAGACAGCAGACAATGGCGGCCACCGTGCAAAAGGAAGGCAGGCTTTTCCTTGCTGCCTTGCAACAGGTTGAATATGGCCGCATGGTCATCGTTACCCCTGACAATGTTGTTCTCACTTTTGCCGGCTGGAAAAAAGGCCCGTCGGCGCATTTGCGGCTCTATGACTGGAAAGCGCTTGATGCCCTGGTGGTGCGCGGCGAGGTGGGATTTGCCGAAGCCTATATTGAAGGCCAATGGGACAGCGAGAATCTATTGGCATTGCTCACGTTTGGATTGGTCAATTCGCAATCGCTCGAGCGGTTTTTCCACGGCAAGCCTTGGCAGGCGATTTGGCTTTATTTGCAGAACGCCATGAATGGCAATTCACTGCGCGGGAGCCGGCGCAATGTAGTGGCGCATTATGATCTGGGAAATGATTTTTATGCGTTGTGGCTTGATAAAGGCATGACCTATTCCTGCGGCCTTTTTGACGGCGACAGAACACGCACACTGGAGCTGGCGCAGCAGGCCAAATATTATCGTATTTTGCACAAACTGGGCGCAAAACCCGGTGAACATATACTGGAAATCGGCTGTGGTTGGGGCGGATTTGCCGAGACTGCCGCGCGAGAAGGCTTGTATGTCACCGCCATTACCTTATCTGATCGTCAGGCGCTTTATGCGCAGGAGCGCATCACCGAAGCGAAACTCGATAAGAGGGTGTCGGTGGAGCTGATGGATTACCGCCAATTAGAAGGATCGTTCGATCATATCGTTTCCATCGGCATGTTTGAGCATGTGGGCGAACGTTACTGGCCCGTGTATTTCCGCACCATCAGAGAGCATCTGAAGCCCGGTGGCAAAGCCATGATTCAATCGATTACCCTTGATGACTACTTGTTTGAAACGTTGCGCGGTTATAGCGGATTCATCGAGAAATATATCTTTCCTGGCGGCATGTTGCCCTCCAAGGCACGTTTTTGCGCCGTTGCCGCACGTGAAAAGTTGGAATGCGAAGAGATTTACGGATTCGGCCAGGACTATATCATTACGCTTGAACACTGGCTTTCACGCTTTGAGGCACAAAAGGAAAATATCAAGGCGATCGGCGGCTACGATGAAGCATTCCTGCGCCTGTGGAGATTCTATCTTTGCTCCTGCATTGCATCCTTTAGTAGCCAGCGGACCGATGTCATGCAAGCTCTGCTCACGCATGCAGAGTAAATAAGATCGCCTTATTTAATAATGATCGTAGTGATCATCATGATGGTAATGGTCATAATGATCGTGCCTGAATTCATGGCGATCATGCGCGTGTAATTCATGGTAATGGTGTTCGCGCCAGTATTGCCAGTCATGATGGCGATGCCAGACATCGTAATACTCGGGGTAGGGTGAGAAATACACCAGCTGTGGCGAGGCGTAGACTGGCTCCTCATAGACGGGCGCCGGGGGATATACAGGAGCCGCGACTATGACTTCGGCGCCGTAAGCGGCAGTGCTGACGCATAAGCACAGAACTAGCCCGTAAAAACCATATCTCTTGTCCATAACATCTCCTTGAGAATTATTCAGCGACCCCTGCCTCCGGTGGCGGGGACAGGTATTTCGATTCCGGTATTGCCCGAATTAGGGTAAGGCGCATCGTCATTACTGGGTGCGGAAGGCAGGTTCTTGTCATCAATTTTCGTGCGGCCGGGATCATAGACGATACCTTTCGTCTTTTTAGGTACCTCGGCCGGCACCTTATGAATGTCGCTGGAGCTGCTGTTGACCGCGGGAGGATCGTCAGGGGCGGGGTTGAGCTGGTTGGTGGAAGGATGGTCGGTGTTCAGCGGCTGGGGCATGCTGATATCCTCAGCAAACACCGCGCCTGCTGGCAATTGCGCCACCAGCAGGCCGAGAATAATTCTATGAACAATTTTTTGCATGCATTACACCTTATTGTTCGTCTGGAATAAGTTGTGAGCTGGTGATGCTGACCACCGTGCCTTCAGGCACTCTGGGCGGCAAGCCAGTGCTCGATACACGGATGACCGGTGCGGGGGTGAGAACGGCCAGTTCACGCGGAGTGGCGATCAGGCCGTCGACACGATAGAGAATACTGCCGAACAGCTGGTTTTCACTCAGCACTTTCTCGCCATCGACCGCATAGGAGCCACGCGAAGGCTCACTGCCGATGACATGACGATTATCAATGGAGAACATGCTCATGATGCCACCGGCCTGCGTGCCGATATCACTTAAATGTTTTTCACCAGGTACAATGTGATTGCGCAGAATTTCCGCTACCTGGCCTTTGCATTCGGCAGAATAGAAGCAGGGATATTGGCTCTGGGGCAGTTTGGCGAATGCTTCATTGGTGGGAGCAAAAACGGTGTAGGACTGGCCTTCCTGCAGTTCGTTGATGACGCCGGTATTTACCAGTCCCGCATAGAATAAGGAAAGATCGTCGCGGCTTTTGAGGGCATTTTCCACCGTGCTGTTGCCGGCCTCTGCCGCAGTGGCGGTCAGGGCAGTGAGGGCAGTAAGCACAGCTAAATTGCGCAGCATGTGTTTCATAAGAACCTTGCGCAGCATGTGTTTCATAAGAACCTCCATAATAAAATAAAAAATGTGTTGAGGGTATTGACGTGATCAACTTTGAGTATTGTATGAAAGCCTGCCCAAATTATAATAAAGGCACAATAGAAAGTGCCGGAGTATTTATAAACGGACAGTCAAGCTTTGTAACCCTTGAAAATAGCCGCTTTTAGAGCAGCTGGCTTATGTACTTATGTCGAGTTTATAAAACGGCAGGATAGGGACATCGTATCCTGATCTGCCTTATGGCACTTCTTTTAGGCATGCGGTTATCCCAACCGTACATAATCTCAAATGGAGAGAGTCATGAACAAGGAACAAGCACAAGGCAAGTACGAACAGATCAAAGGCAAACTCAAGGAAACCTGGGGCCGTCTTACCGACGATGAAATGGCTTTCTATGAAGGCAGCCGCGAAAAATTCTATGGTGCGCTGAAAGAAAAATACGGCGTAGCCAAGGAAGAAGCCGAAAAACGTATCAAGGATATTGAAGCCGCCTGCAACAAGAACAAAGACGCTGCTTAATCCGTAATTCTGTTAACCTAAGGAGAAATACCATGTTTACATCTGCAACGAAGGAAGGCACCCCCAGCATTAAGAGTTCTTCACGTACGATTGGTGAGGACATTCACGAGGCTGCGGATGCTGCCGAACATGATCTGCGCGCGACCGCCAACAAGATGGGCCGCAAAGTGCGCGGATTCCTTGACGAAAGCAGCGAAGGGATTTCGCATGCCGCGGAGACCGTGAGTACGCGTATCCATGAAAAACCGGTGCAATCAAGCATGATAGCGCTGGGAGTGGGTGTGGTACTCGGCATATTGCTGCGTCGCTAGGTATCCCATGGAAAAGCTGCTTGCGATTGTAAGCATTGGCCAGAACATCTACGGAAAATGGCTGTTCAGGCGACTTCTTCTAGGCATGATCGTGGTGACGGGCCTGACTATCGTCACCGCGATGATTATAGGCACAACGCTGATAGGTGGCCTCTATGCCACCTATCTTGCGTTGCTGCATTTTGGTTATGACCCGCACAGCGCGGTGCTCATCGTCGTTGTGCTCAGTGTGGCCATCGCCGGCACGCTGATCATTCTGACGCTGATGTTTTTCAGTCACCTGCGCAGCATGCCACGCAAGCTGATGAAAACTAAATCCCCTGCGCTTTCCGAAGCCAGTGAAGTGGTGAATGCTTTTCTGGAAGGGCTTATCGGCAGTGCGCCGCGCACGTAGAGAATACACGAGGTTCAGCCTTTTGATTGCTAATATCTTGGCATTATTTTCTTTACCGTGTATCAACATCTCATGCGCAGCATTAATCCGGCGACGGGCGACATAATCCACGAATATACCGCGCACAGCCAGCATCAGGTGAATGGCAATGTCGATAAGGCGCATGCCTGTTTTGCCCGGTGGAAAACCTATTCCTTTGAAAAACGCGGCAGTTTCTTACGTCTTGCCGCCTCGCAGCTGCGCAAGCGCAAGGATGAATTTGCCGCATTGATGGCCGACGAAATGGGCAAGCCGTTAAAGGAAGGCGTCGCAGAGATCAAAAAATGCGCACTCGCCTGTGATCATTATGCAGCACATGCTCAATCACTGCTGGCTGATGAGCCGATAAAGACCGATGCGAGCAAAAGCTTTGTTGCCTATGAACCTATCGGTGCGGTGCTTGCGATCATGCCGTGGAATTTTCCTTTCTGGCAGGTATTCCGTTTTGCCGCCCCCAATCTCATGGCAGGCAATGTTGGCCTGCTCAAACATGCTTCCAATGTGCCGGGTTGCGCCCTTGCGATTGAGCAAGTATTTCACGACGCCGGCTTTCCCGAAGGATGCTTTTGCACCTTGCTGATTGGCAGCGATGCAGTGGACGCGCTCATCGCTCATCCGCATATTCGCGCCGTTACGCTGACGGGCAGTACGGCCGCGGGTAAAAAAGTGGCGGCCAAAGCCGGTTCATTGATCAAGAAAACCGTGCTTGAGCTGGGCGGCAGCGATGCCTATGTCATCCTCGCCGATGCCGATGTCAAAGCCGCTGCCATTGAATGTGCCAAAAGCCGACTTATCAATTCCGGGCAAAGCTGCATCGCAGCGAAACGTTTCATCGTGCTTTCGCCGGTAAAGGAAGCATTTGAAAAACATTTCATTGATTATTTTGCAACCATCAAAGCGGGCGACCCCAGGGATCAGGCATCGGGTATTGGCCCGATGGCACGCGAGGATTTACGTGATGCGCTGCACAAGCAGGTGCAGGCAAGCCTTGCCAAGGGGGCAGTGCTGCGTCTTGGCGGCAAGGTTCCGCCTGGGCCGGGCGCCTTTTATCCGCCGACGGTGTTAAGTAACGTCAAACCCGGGATGGTAGCATTTGACGAAGAATTATTTGGCCCGGTGGCTTCCATTATCGAAGCGAAGGATGAAGATGAAGCCTTTGCGCTTGCCAATGCCACAAGTTTTGGGCTTGGTTCGGCCATCTTCACAGCGGATGCGGCCCGCGGCGAAGAACTGGCGCGCACCCGTATGGATGCTGGGCAGGCCTTCGTCAACGCCTTCGTGCGATCCGATCCGCGCCTGCCGTTTGGCGGCACAAAAGAAAGCGGTTACGGAAGAGAGCAGGGCGCACAAGGCATCCGCGAATTCATGAATGCCAAAACCGTCTATATTGCCTGATAGTAGGTTAGTGCGCAGTATCGCTGGGTGTTTTGCGTAGCGCGATGAGCAGTTTTTCCAGCCCCTCCATATCGACGGGTTTGACGAGATGATAGTCAAATCCCGCCGCCTGTGAGCGCTGCAGGTGCTCGGGCTGGCTCCAGCCGGAATGGGCAATAATGAGGCTATGGGCAAAAGCCGGATCGGCACGCAGCTGGCGACAGACATCGTAGCCACTCAATTCCGGCAGGCCGATATCAATCAGCACGACATCGGGCTGAAATGCGCGGCTGATGGCAAGAGCCTGCAGGCCGTCTGCGGCAAGCTGCACTTCATATCCAAGCAGTTCCAGCATCCAGCCCGTTGTTTGGGCCAGCGCCTCATTGTCATCGGCCACCACTGCGCGCATGCCCGTCGGTGAGATACTGGTATCCGATTCCTGTGTGAAGGGTGTTTTGGTCGAAGAATAGGTCATCGTCTTGCCCTCATTATGTCCTGCGCACGGACAGATTGGCCAGAACACGGTGCAGATTTTTATAATCCACCGGTTTAATCATATGCATGTCAAAACCGGCTTCCTGAGCGCGGCGCTGGTCTTCGTCGCGGCCATAGCCGGTAAGGGCGATGACATAAGACGATGAAAGTTCCTCATCGTTGCGCAGGGTGCGTGCCACCTGATAGCCGTCCATGTCGGGCAACCCAATATCGCAGAGCACGATCTGGGGGCGGAAAGTACGGGCAATTTCAATTCCCGCTGACCCGGTGAACACCGTCCTGACCTCATGCCCGTCATACATAAGCAGTGATTGCATGCTCTCCGCAGTGGGCATGTTATCTTCGATGAGCAGGACGCGGTATTTTACGACCTCGGTCGCAATATTTTCGGCGGCAGCGATGCCGTTTACTGCGTGCGTATGGTCAATCGGCATGCGCAGCGTGAATTGCGTGCCCTTACCCAGCCCGTCGCTATTGACCTGCACCGTGCCGCCATGCAGTTCGATCAGACCTTTCACCAGTGCTAAGCCCAGCCCAAGGCCGCCGCGGCTGCGGTCCAGGCCCTGATCAGCCTGGCGAAATACGTCAAAAACGCAGGGCAGCATCGCGCGCTCGACGCCGATACCGGTGTCCGACACGGTGATAGCCGCCATATGGCCTTTTTTCTCCAGTTCCATACTGACCGTGATCAGACCGCCCGGATCAGTGAATTTGTGAGCGTTGTGCAGCAGATTGCTTACCGACTGCACCAGGCGTGTGGGGTCACCCTTCATCCATACCGGTTTTTCGGGAACGCGGATTTCCAAGCGCAGGCCGCTGGCATCAAAAATGCTGCGGTAATCTTCCGCCGTCTGGCGCACGAGCAGCCCAAGATCACAGAATTCCTTGCGCAGCAGAATTTTTCCATGGGCCAGCCGTGTGGCGTCGAGCAAATCATCAATCAAACGCGACATATGCTTTACCTGCCGGTCGACAATATTGCCAAGTTCGGCAAGGCGTGGATTCTGCGGAGCAATGCGAAGCAGCAAGTTTGCCGCATTGAGGATGGGGCCCAGTGGATTGCGCAGTTCGTGAGCGAGCATACCCAGAAATTCATCCTTGCGCCGGTCGGCCTCTTCGGCGGCAGTGCGCTTGGCGCGCTCTTCAGCCTGCGATGCCGCCTGGCGGCGCATCTGCGACAGTTCGATGAATACTCTGACCTTTGCTTTGAGGATTTCAGGCACGATGGGGGTGGGCAAATAGTCCACCGCGCCGCTCGCATAGCCTTGCGCCATGCGCATCTCATCGGTGAAGGCGGTAAGGAAGATAATCGGTGTGCGCGAGGATTTTTTCCGGCTGCGGATCAGGGTGGCTATTTCAAATCCATCGATACCCGGCATATTGACGTCGAGCAGAATGACGGCGAATTCATGTTTGAGCACCAGTTTAAGCGCTTCCTCGCCGGAATAAGCTGTCACCAGATTCTGCCCAAGTTCTTCAAGAATGGTTTGATAGACCATCTGGTTCTTGGGCAGATCGTCGACGACCAGTATGTTAACGCGCTCGGCCTCCGATGGCTGCGGGTGGCTGTGTACCACCTCCTCCACATGTTTTACAGCCGCTGCATGATCCATAAAGACTTTCCTAACGATGTAGCCATGCGCGCAAAACCGCCATCATTTGTTCCGTATTCACAGGTTTGGAGAGATAATCCCATGCCCCTGCTTCAATACATTTTTCACGGTCACCCTTCATGGCCTTGGCGGTAACGGCTACAATCGGCAAATCCTTCAGACTTGATATTTTTCGGATTTCACGGATGGTTTCCATGCCATCCATCTCGGGCATCATGATGTCCATGAGCACGATATCGATCTCCCCCTCGTTCTGGAGGATTTTAATGGCATCGCGCCCGTTGTCGGCCGAAAGAATCACCATATGGTGCTCTTCCAATACGCTGGTGAGAGCAAAAATATTGCGTGTATCATCATCGACGATGAGCACTTTCTTTCCGGCCAGCATTTTATCGGACTGATGCAAATCCATCATTTTCTTCTGCCAGGGTTCGGGCAGGCTGGTAATATTGGAATGCATGAAAGAGGTTACCATATCGAGCAGGCGGTCGGGCGAGAGCGCTTTACGAATGAGATGAGTTCTCTGGAGTCGACGCAGCAGTGCGGCATCGGCTTTGCCTTCGCCGTACAATATGATCGGCACTTGATTGCAGGCGCTTTTGGCCTCGTCGTCAGCCACGGGCAGTTTGCTTGCGACCTCAAGCGATTTGGGACTGAGAATAAGGCAATCAATCTCGTTTTCCGAGGAAAGGCGATCCGCCGCTGATGCTTCGGTTTCCACAAAAATATTAATATTGTCGGAGGTAATCGTCTTCAAAAGACGACTGCGCCGCTTGGCATCAGGCTCGACCACCACGATGTTTTTCTTTTGGCGATCACCATAGTGCGCAAGGTTTTGCAGCAGCTTGTCAAGCACATCACGTTTCTGTATCGGTTTGGCCACGAACGCCAGTGCACCGGAGGAGAGAGCCTGATCGCGCGAGTCATCGGTGGAGATGACGCATACCGGGATATGGCGTGTGGCAATGTCGTTCTTGAGTCGCTCCATAATGCGCCATCCCTGAATGTCGGGTAGGTGAATATCGAGCAAAATAGCATCGGGATCGTAGTCATGCGTCAAAGCGAGTGCGGCAGCACCCAGCGAGGTCACAAGGCCCTTGTAACCCATCTCATGTGCGGTATCGAGCATGAAACGGGCAAAGCCCAGATCATTCTCGACGATAAGCAGCACACGGTCGCCTGGGCGGATGAACATGCGATCGTCGCCGATTTCATTAATAAGCTGGCCAATCTCCGGCTGCTGGTTATCGATTACTATTTCATGCGCATCGGATGCTGGCGATGCGTAACGGGTCGGCACGGGCTGGAATTTTTCCGGCGATTCGAGACGCTCAGGGGATGCATCGCTGCCCCCTGAAGCCCTGCGCGGACGCGAAGGTGAGTAGACCGTTGGCAGGTAGAGGGTGAAACTGCTGCCTTGGCCGGGCGTTGAAATGAGACGGATTTCGCCGCCCAGCAGTCGCGAGAGTTCGCGGCTGATGGCCAGTCCAAGGCCCGTGCCGCCGTATTTGCGGCTGGTCGAACCGTCGGCCTGCTGGAAGGCTTCAAAGATAATCATCTGCTTATCGAGCGGTATGCCGATGCCGGTGTCGGATACTTCAAACGCGAGCACTTCATTGGCGCGATTAAGATCCTCGTTGGAGGTACTCCAACCGGACTGCGCAATCTGGACGTTGAGGTTAACCTTGCCGTGATGGGTAAACTTGAAGGCGTTGGACAGCAGGTTTTTGATGATTTGCTGCAGGCGTTTGGCGTCGGTATACATGGATTTCGGTAACACCGAATTGAAAAGAATATTGAACTCGACGCTCTTGGATTCGGCCACGTGCGTGAAGGTACGTGCGACATACCCGTGCAGATCGTCGAGGCGCAGTTCGCTGCTTTCCACCATTACCGTGCCCGATTCGATCTTCGACAGATCGAGAATATCATTAATCAGCATCAGCAGGTCGTTGCCGGAACTGTGAATGGTCTTGGTGAAGTCGATCTGTTTGCCGGTCAGGTTGCCTTCCGAGTTCTTGGTCAATTGATCGGAAAGAATGAGCAGGCTGTTAAGCGGTGTGCGCAGCTCGTGGCTCATATTGGCAAGGAATTCTGACTTGTACTTGGAGGTAAGGGCAAGCTGCTTTGCTTTGTCTTCAAGTTCCTGGCGGGCTTGTTCCACTTCCTCGTTTTTGCGCTCCACCTCCTGATTTTGGTCAGCGAGCAGGCGGGCTTTTTCCTGCAGCTCCTCGTTGGTCTGCTGCAGCTGTTCCTGGCGGCTTTGCAGCTGCAGAGCTAGCGATTGGGACTGTTTAAGCAGATCTTCCGTACGCATGTTGGCTTCAATGGTGTTAAGCACGATGCCGATGGATTCCGTTAGCTGATCAAGAAAGGCTTTGTGCGAAGGATTGAATCCATCGAATGACGCCAGCTCAAGCACGCCCTTGACCTGTCCTTCAAAGATGAGCGGCAGCACGAGCACGCTGCGCGGTGAGGCTTCGCCCAGCCCCGAGGAGATGCGAATATAATCCTGCGGAAGATTGTCGAGCACGATTTTCTGTTTTTCCAGCGCGCACTGGCCGATAACGCCTTGGCCCAGACCAATCTGTTTGCCGATTTGCTCCCTGCCGTCGGAGGCAAAATTGGCAAGCAGCGTCAACTGCGGTTGCATCTCTTTGCTGTCGAGCACATAGAATTCGGCCAGCTGCGCGGATACCACCGGGCAGAGCTCGGAGAGCACCATGCGTCCGACGTTGGTAAGATCGCGTTGGCCCTGCAACATGCGGCTGAACTTGGCGAGGTTGGTTTTCAGCCAGTCCTGTTCGGTGTTTTTCTGCGTGGTGTCACGCAGGTTGCTGATCATTTCATTGATCGTATCCTTGAGCACGGCCACTTCGCCTTGCGCTTCCACGGTGATGGATCGCGTAAGGTCGCCCTTGGTCACGGCAGTGGCCACCTCTGCAATGGCGCGCACCTGCGTAGTAAGGTTGGCGGCGAGCTGGTTGACGTTTTCGGTGAGACCTTTCCATGTGCCCGACGCACCCGGCACCTTTGCCTGACCGCCCAGCTGTCCTTCGACGCCCACTTCGCGTGCCACCGTGGTCACCTGGTCGGCAAATGTCGCAAGCGTGTTGATCATGCTGTTAATAGTATCGGCAAGCTCGGCGATCTCGCCTTTGGCTTCCACCGTCAGTTTGCGCTTGAGCTCGCCGTTGGCGACCGAGGTCACCACTTTGGCGATACCGCGCACCTGACTGGTAAGATTATCGGCCATGCGGTTCACCGAGTCGGTCAAATCCTTCCAGGTGCCCGATACGCCTTCCACCCTGGCCTGACCGCCGAGCTTGCCTTCGGTACCCACTTCGCGCGCCACACGTGTCACCTCGGCAGCAAACGAGTTAAGCTGATCCACCATGGTGTTGATAGTATTTTTAAGCTCTAAGATTTCGCCTTTGACGTCCACCGTGATCTTCTTGGAAAGATCGCCTGCGGCCACGGCCTTGGTCACGTCGGCGATGTTACGCACCTGACCGGTGAGGTTGGACGCCATGAAGTTCACCGAGTCGGTCAAATCCTTCCAGGTGCCGGCCACACCTTTCACGTCGGCCTGACCGCCGAGCTTGCCTTCGGTACCCACTTCGCGCGCCACGCGCGTCACCTCGGCGGCGAAAGAGTTAAGCTGGTCCACCATGGTATTCACCGTATTTTTCAACTCAAGAATTTCGCCTTTGACGTCCACCGTGATCTTGCGCGACAAGTCGCCGTTGGCAATAGCGGTACCGACCTCGGCGATGTTACGCACCTGACCGGTCAAGTTACCGGCCATCATGTTCACCGAGTCAGTCAAATCCTTCCAGGTACCTGCGACGTCTTTCACATCGGCCTGACCGCCGAGCTTGCCTTCGGTACCCACTTCGCGTGCCACACGAGTCACCTCGGCGGCAAACGAGGAGAGCTGGTCCACCATGGTGTTAATCGTGGCCTTGAGTTCCAAGATTTCGCCTTTGACGTCCACCGTCACCTTTTTAGACAAGTCGCCGTTGGCAATAGCGGTTGCCACTTCGGCGATATTACGCACCTGACCGGTCAAGTTACCGGCCATCATGTTCACCGAGTCGGTAAGATCCTTCCACGTGCCGGCCACGCCTCTTACCTCGGCCTGTCCGCCGAGCTTGCCTTCGGTACCCACTTCGCGCGCCACACGCGTCACCTCGGCGGCAAACGAGTTGAGCTGGTCCACCATGGTGTTGATGGTGTCTTTGAGCTCTAAAATTTCACCTTTCACGTCCACCGTGATCTTGCGCGACAAGTCGCCTGCGGCCACGGCCTTGGTCACGTCGGCGATGTTACGCACCTGGCTCGTGAGGTTACCGGCCATTGAGTTCACCGAGTCGGTAAGATCCTTCCACGTACCGGCCACGCCCTTCACTTCAGCCTGACCGCCGAGCTTGCCTTCGGTACCCACTTCGCGTGCCACACGCGTCACCTCGGCGGCAAACGAGTTAAGCTGGTCCACCATGGCGTTGATGGTGTCTTTGAGTTCGAGAATTTCGCCGGCGACGTCCACCGTGATCTTACGCGACAAGTCGCCGTTGGCCACAGCGGTGGTCACCTGCGCGATGTTACGCACCTGACCGGTGAGGTTGGACGCCATGAAGTTCACCGAGTCGGTCAAATCCTTCCAGGTGCCCGACACGCCTTCTACTTTGGCTTGTCCGCCGAGCTTGCCTTCAGTACCCACTTCGCGCGCCACGCGCGTCACCTCGGCGGCAAACGAGTTAAGCTGGTCCACCATGGCGTTGATGGTGTCTTTGAGCTCGAGAATTTCGCCGGCGACGTCCACCGTGATCTTACGCGACAAGTCGCCGTTGGCCACGGCGGTGGTCACTTGCGCGATGTTACGCACCTGGCTCGTGAGGTTACCGGCCATTGAGTTCACCGAGTCGGTCAAATCCTTCCATGTGCCCGACACACCTTCCACCTTGGCTTGTCCGCCGAGCTTGCCTTCGGTACCCACTTCGCGCGCCACGCGTGTCACTTCCGATGCGAAGGAGCGCAATTGATCCACCATCGTGTTGATGGTGTTTTTAAGTTCAAGAATTTCGCCTTTGACGTCCACCGTCACTTTCTTGGACAAGTCGCCGTTAGCCACAGCGGTTGCCACTTCGGCGATGTTACGCACCTGACCGGTCAAGTTACCGGCCATCATGTTCACCGAGTCGGTAAGATCCTTCCACGTACCGGCCACGCCCTTCACTTCGGCCTGACCGCCGAGCTTACCTTCGGTACCCACTTCGCGCGCCACGCGCGTTACCTCTGCGGCGAATGAGCCCAGCTGCGCCACCATCGTGTTAATCGTTCGCGCGGTGCGCAGGAATTCGCCCTGCAGAGGCCGGTCGTCAATATCGAGCGCCATCATCTGTGAAAGATCGCCTTGCGCCACCGCACCGATCACGCGCGCGGTTTCACTGGTCGGATGCACCAGATCGTCGATGAGGTTGTTTACCGATTCGACGGAACCCTGCCAGAAACCGCTGACATCGCCTAGCGACAGGCGCTGGCTGAGTTTACCTTCTTTACCGACAGCGCGGCTTAAGCGCCCAAGCTCATCGGCGATACGTTCGTTCATTTCGACTACGGCATTGAAAGCGTCGGCGACCTTGCCGGCGACACCGGTCCATTCGGCAGGCAAGCGCACTTGGGTCTTGCCATTTTTAAGGGCATTGAGCGCGTAAAGCAGCGCTGTCATTTCATTGCCGGGACTTGGCGGGGGCGGGGGTTCATCTATGAGTTGCAGGGCCGCATTTGCTGCTGACATTTTAGCCACTCCTTATGTAAAAGAGGGATGAACCGCCTACTCTTTATTATTAGAGCGACGAAAGGCGTAAGCGAACAATGCGGTTGGTGAAGGGAAGTTATAAAAAAGGTATAAATATGACGGGGATCCCGAAATAGTTATTCGCGGGAACGTTGTGGAAAATCCATTATACCTATAACTATCAATTACTTGCTTTATTTCCGGGCAAAGTGTGCCGAGAGCCCGATGGTATCAACATAAAACCCCTGTAGGCGATAAATGCGGTGGGGCAAACACTACTCTCAGCCGGCATTAAAAAACCATGTGGGGGAAAACATGGTGCATCAAGAGCGGATATTTTTTCATGGCATATTCCCGATCATTTATGAGGCATTTATCATTTCGGCCAAAAAATGCCGTATCACTAATGGCATCCTTATGTCGCGGCGACGACACTGAAGGCATCTTGCACAGGAGCGATTCATGGCATCTGATACTGCGGAGTTATCCAGAGTACGGCGCAAACCAGCGTCTCCCTATATTGGCAATGACAGTGCTGCAGTGCCGGCACTATCTCAGCCGGGCGCAGAGCTGCAAGCGCTGACGGAATCGGTCACCCGTGTAGCCGACATGCTCGAAACATTATCACGCCCGCTGATGGCGTTTCTGGAAACGGTTACGCCAGTACACGGCGAGGTTTATGACGGCATACAAGTAAACCAGTTGCTCGCGACAAGCCCGATTGCGCCACTGCTGGCGGATGAAGGCATCACTGATATTTTTATCAACGGGCCTAAGGAAATTTATATCAATCGCGATAATATCCTGGAGAAAACAGATATCATTTTTGCCGATGCCCGCAGCCTGCGTAAGCTTGCTCAGGCGATTGCCAGCTCTGTCGGCCGCAATCTTGATCCCAGGCGCCCCCTTATCGACGCCCGGCTAAAAGATGGCAGCCGTGTCAATATTATCGCGCCGCCGATGGCGGTGGACGGGCTTAGCATATCCATCCGCAAATTTCCCAAGCAGGAAATTACACTTGCCGATTTGATCGAAAAAGGCGAGATGTCGCAGCAGATGGCCGAGTTTCTCAAGCTATGCGCGCAGCACCGCGTGAGCCTGCTCATCAGCGGTGGCACAGGCACAGGCAAGACTACATTGCTTAATGCAATTTCGCATTTCATTCCTGACAGCGAGCGTATTATCACTATTGAGGACACCGCGGAACTGCGCTTGCAACAACCGCATGTGGTGCGGCTTGAGATAAAAGAACCGCAGACCATCGATGAACGCAAAGAGGAAGTGAACGCTTCCGATCTGGTGCGCAATGCGCTGCGCATGCGGCCGGATCGCATCATCGTCGGCGAAGTGCGTGGCGAAGAAGCCTACGACATGATTCAGGCGCTCAGTACCGGTCATGACGGATCGATGTCGACCGTGCATGCCAATGCTCCCCGTGACGCCCTTACGCGTATTGAAAACCTGATGGGGCCGCGCATGCAGAATACCTCTGCTGCAAGTATCCGCCAGCAGATCGTCTCTGCGCTCCATCTCATTGTTCAGCTTGTCTATGATGTTGACGGCAAGCGTAGGGTCTCAAACATATCCGAAATTGTCGGTATGGAAGGCGAGACGCCTACGATGCAGGAGATTTTCAGCGTTGAATCATCTGGTAAGGGCAAGACACAGCGCTGGACGCAGATTATCCCGCATCATGCAAGACTCTCCGCCGCGATGCGGGCGCATCCGCTTTTTACCATCGCGCCCGGCGAGCTTAATGCATGAAGATTATCTCGGCTTTTCGCAGACATTACCTGCTTACCGCGCTGCTGGTATTGTTGATTGCGGCGGGTGTAGCCGCGCATATGTATTTTAACCAATGGCTGCTGGGCCATGTAAATGAGGTTTTAAGCCATATTGATGGCTATGAAGGCTCCGCCAAGAGCATCGATATTGATCTGTATCGCGGCGCCTATCGTATTCATACACTGAAAATATACAAAAAATCCGGGCATATTCCCACGCCCTTCCTTGATATCGAGACCGTAGACTTGTCACTTCAGTGGACGGCGCTGTTTCATGGCAGGATTGTGTCGGATATCGAATTGACCAAGCCGGTGCTCAATTTTGCCGTCAATCCGTCCGGCACTGCCAAACAGACGGGGGCAGGCATAGACTGGATCAAGCCGATTAAGGCGCTGGCGCCCATTGACATCAACCATGTTATCTTCAAGGAAGGCAAGCTGACCTATCAGGATTTCTCCACTGCGCCGAAAGTGAATATCTATATTCACCATATGTCAGGTGAGCTAAGCAATCTGCGCAATGTCGTGGATCGCTCAGATCCCCTGCCTTCGCGGCTTTCACTGAAAGGCGATTCCATTGGCGACGGAAAGCTAAAAATCGACGGCAGGCTTAATATTCTCAAACCCGTGCCGGACATGGATATCGACACCCAGCTTGAAAACGTACATTTGCCCGCGCTGAACGATTATTCGAATGCCTATGCATTGATTGATATCAGGGACGGCAATCTGAATGTCTATTCTCAGCTGATTATCAAAGACGACCAAGTATCGGGATATGTAAAACCGATCGCAACCAATATCTCGCTCATCGATCTTAGAAAAAGCTCCAATCCGGCAAAAATAGCGTGGGAATCGGTAGTATCGGTGTTCCTCACGATATTTACCAATCACCACAATGATCAGTTTGCCACGAAGATCGAACTCAAAGGCAATCTGCATAATATCAACACCGATACATGGTCCGCCATCGAAGGCATTCTGCATAATGCATTTGTCGGCGCCCTGCAGAAAGGGCTGGATATGAAAGATAATACGCAACCATCGGCCCGGTAAGCGGCGGCATCATTATGCCATCTTTAGATAAAGCTTGCCCAAACAGCATATAAAAGCGATGCGCCGCTGCCTAGGGTTGCAGAGAGCAGGAGGAGGAAACGATGAAAAAATATGTGCATTTTCCCACGCGGCGCAGCCGTGTGTATGCTACCTTGCCGGCATTGTTAACAAGCGTGCTACTGCTGACCTACGCTCCTTGTGCCTATAGCGGCGATACATCACGCCCGGATAACGGCAGCGAATTCAGAAACGCCTCTGCTGCCGACTGCTTGCTCGGCACCAACGCCAATAACGGCACTCCTGCTGCCAATTGCAACGGCACTCCTAACAGCAGCACCGTTAACAGTAGCGGCATAACCGCGTCAGGCCAGAAAGGCTCGGCGGCGAGTAACGCCGCGCTGGGTGATGCCAATGCAGCGGCAGCCGCGGGGGCAGGGGCCAATATCAATACCGGTGCCGCCGCCGGAGTGAATACGAACAGTGCGATTTCAGGCGTAACCCATCGATAATCAACCCAGGAGCTATGGATATGAAACCCGTTACAAAAACAGCCAACAACGATGATCACAAAGAAAGCCAGCCTTTCCTCACCGATGTTAAAACATTGCGTTCGCGTGCGCGCGCGCATCTCGGCGAGGGTGCGGTGACGCCTTCCTATCAGGGAGACGTGAAGCAGGCGATCGACATTCTGCAAAGCGTGCTCGCGACGGAAATCGTCTGCGTGCTGCGCTACACCATGAATGCGGTCGCCGCCACCGGCATTGCCAGCGAGGGCGTGAAAGCCGAATTCGATGAACATGCGCGTGAAGAACTCCAGCATGCGCGCCAGGTAGCTGAGCGTATCAACCAATTGGGCGGCAGCCCTGATTTGAATCCCGACAGGCTCACGACGCGCTCGGCATCGCAATATGTTGAGGCCAAGAGTCTGGTCGAAATGATCAAGGAGAACCTGATTGCCGAGCGCATCGCCTGCGAACATTACCGCGAGCTTGTACGCTTTTTTGGTGACAAGGATCCGGGCACTCGCGTGATGATGGAAAGCATCCTGATCAAAGAAGAAGAACATGCCAACGACATGCACGATCTGCTGATTGCCCATGAAGGCAAGCCGATGTTGCATCAGTAACGTGCCTTGTTATTCTCATTAACCCATACGGAGTTTCTCTCATGACTTCCAGCAGTAAAACACTCGTTTTTATCCTCGTCGTGGCTGTCATTGCCGTCGTAGGCTATGGCATACTCACCATGCCCGACAACCGGACCACCTCGCAGCGGGTGGGTGATGCCATCCATGATTTGGATAAAGGCCCAACACAGGCTGCACGCCAGCTTGAAGATCGCACCCCCGGGCAAAAACTGGGCGATGCGGTAAAGGATACCGGCGACAACATCAAGCAGTCCACGGCGGCGGGACAGTAAAAATCAGTAACAAGCATTTTACGCCAGCAAAAATAAAGGGGGGCAAAATGCCCCCCTTTCGGTGTTTGGATTATAAGAATTATTACAGCGGCGGGCTTACTCTGCGGCCGCTTACCAGGCTGTAGACAAGGCTTGCGACGAACAGTACGACGAAGATAATTGCAAGGAACTGGGCAATCTGCGAGAACGTGCCCGCAAGCCCCCAGAAGCCGAATACTGACGCAAGAATCGCCAGAATGAAAAATGTGATGACCCAGTTCAACATAAAACCTCCGAATAAATGAATGCCTTATTGGCCTTTTAAGTTTATCGCCGCCATCGTTATTTTGCGCTACGGGGCGGGGTGAATTGTCATAAGAAACCTATAAACCCAAGCGATATTCTGCTTGGCGTTAAATGACATGGAAAAGATAAAGCAGGATAATGACCGGAATGGGAAGACCCAGTAGCCAAAGTATTAAACCACGCATAACTGCTCCTTATAGAGTGAATAACATACGCAAGATAAGTACGGACATTTCTGCTGAGCGTGACACCGGGGAAGACTGGCCTCCCCGGTAGTCGACGCGGCGTAAGGACTAGTACTCAGAACCGGAGCGCTTTTTGGCGCGGTTCTGTTCTTCCTCGCGCTGACGGCTTTCCTGATCGCGTGAACCCTGATTGCGCTTCTGGTCACGATCATTCTGCTGCTGCGGACGCTGAGGCTGATTCTGGTTTTGGGGATTGTTGCTCATGATCTGCTTACCTCCTTTCGGTCTGTTCCCAGACTTTGCGCATTATCGCCTTAGAAAACGATGCGGGCAGATAGCCATTCTTATAAAACGTTTATAAAGACGGGCGGCAGAACCAGAGATTCAGCGTTTCTTACTGGCCTGGTGGTATTTCTTGCGAATTTTATCGAGATTCACCGAAGGTGCCGGATATTTCATGCGCAGGCCTTCAAGGTACTCGACGAGGATGCGTGAAACGGCGAGATCGCGAAACCATTTCTGATTGGCCGGAATGATAAACCACGGCGCGGCGCGTGTGCTGCAGCGGGCGAGCATGGTTTCGAAAGCGTCGGTATATTCGTCCCAGTATTTGCGCTCGCGGTAGTCATCGGCGCTGATTTTCCAGTGCTTGGCCGGATCGTCGAGGCGCTGCTTGAAACGCCGCAACTGTTCCTCTTTACTGATATGCAGGTAGAATTTGAGAATATGCGTACCGTTCAGCGACAGATGGCGTTCGATGGCATTGATCTCCTCGTAGCGCATGCGTAGTTGTTTCTTGGGTACGAGACCATGAACCCGCGCGACGAGCACGTCCTCGTAGTGCGAGCGATTGAAAATGGTGATTTCACCTTTGGCAGGGACATCGCGGTACGCCCGCCACATGAAGTCATGGTCGAGTTCTTCTTTGCTTGGCTGCTTGAAGGAGCGCACGTGGCAGCCTTGCGGGTTCCATGGCGGCGAAGGCATGGGCGATGACACCGTCCTTGCCGCCGGCATCGCGTGCCTGCAGGCAGATAAGTAACGACTGCTTGTGTTCCGCATAGAGCAGTTCCTGCAATTGGCGCAGCCGCACTGTGGTCTGTTCCTGCGCTTGCTGTGCAGACTTATGGCCTTGATACGTCCCGGTGTAATCCGCATCGACGTCGGATAACCGCACCTTGCTGTCCGGCGCGACAAGAAATCGCTTATAATACTGTGCCATGCCTTATTTTAGCCCATCAGGAAGCATACACAAGCCTTTGTGACCGCCGCCGCCGCACTCCACATCATTTTTTTATATGCGCGGCCGTATGATGAATTGCCTGAAAATGAAAAGGTTAGTCGATGCCGTCTGGTTTTCATATCGAGAAGGATACCGAATCCGGTCATCTTAAGTTGCAGGGTGCGCTTGATATCTATCATGCCCAGAGCGCGCGCAAGACACTTAAAAATGCGTTGGCCGGGGTGCGTCAGTCTGCCATCGATCTATCGGGTATAAGTAAGCTCGACACGGTTGGCGCATTATTACTCCGCCAGCTTCAGGAAAAATATCATGCCACGATTCTGCATCTGAAACCTGAGCATGCTGATCTGTTTAAAATGGTGGCAAAAGCCAAGATGTCGCCGCCTCAGCCACTCAAGCATGCGTCTGCATGGAGACGCTTTGTTGCCGGCACAGGCAAGCAGACGCTGGATGGCTGGAAATGGCTGAAGGAAATCACCGCATTTCTCGGGCAGGTATGCGTGACATTTCGTCTCTCTTTTTCATCCCTTAAGCATTTGCGTCTTGCCGATATCATGCACCAGATCGAGGAAACCGGCATAGAGGCGGTGCCTATCATCTGCACTATGGCATTTATGATTGCCGTCGTGCTGGCCTATCAGGGCATTGCTCAGCTGCGGCCACTCGGCGCCCAGGCACTCACCGTCAATCTGGTGGCAATTTCAGTGCTGCGCGAAATGGGCGTATTGCTCACAGCCATCATGGTGGCAGGCCGCTCCGGCAGTTCATTTACCGCTGAAATCGGCGTGATGAAGGTGCGCGAGGAAGTGGATGCGCTCAAGGTCATCGGCATTAACCCGTTTGAGGTGCTGGTCATGCCTCGGTTATTTGCGCTGGTCATCACGCTGCCACTTCTTACCTTTCTGGCGGACATGATGGGACTGCTGGGAGGCGGCATCATGTCATTGCTCCTTATTAATATCTCGCCGGGTGCTTACATCGATCATGTGCGCATGGTGGCGCATGGCAGTGATTTTTGGGTAGGCATGATCAAGGCGCCGGTGTTTGCCTTTCTTATTGCCCTGATTGGCTGCATGCATGGCATGAAAGTCTCGGGTTCGGCCGAGAGCGTGGGCAAGCAGACCACTGCCGCTGTGGTGAAATCGATATTTCTGGTGCTGGTGGCCGATGCATTTTTTTCCATCGTATTTGAGAAAATGGGCATATGACCGAAGACATCATTTTAAACGTCAAAGGGGTTGTCAACCGCTTCGGTAAGCAACTGGTGCACGACGGAGTAAGCTTCAGTGTCCGACGCGGCGAGATTGTCGGCATTGTCGGCGGTTCAGGCTCCGGCAAGTCGGTGTTGCTTAAAACGATAGTCGGCCTGCATCAGCCCGATCACGGGCAAGTAAGTATTGATGGCAAGCACATGGATGAGGTGACGCCAGCTCAGTCTGCGGCGTTGTTTGGCGTATTGTTTCAGGAGGGAGCATTGTTTTCCTCCATGACCGTGGTGGATAACATCATGCTGCCGCTTGCCGAGCACACCGATTTGCCGCGCAAGGAGCAGGCCATGATCGCCCAGCTCAAGCTGGGCCTTGCCGGTCTGCCGGCCGACACAGGCGCAAAATATCCCTCGGAACTTTCTGGTGGCATGGTCAAGCGTGCTTCACTGGCGCGTGCGCTGGCGCTTGACCCGGAGATATTGTTTCTTGACGAACCTACCAGCGGACTCGACCCGGTCGCTGCCAATGAATTCGATCAGCTGGTGAAAGAATTAAACCAGAGCCTGGGCGCAACCATTGTGATGGTGACGCATGATCTCGATACGTTATTTGGCGTGTGCGACCGCGCTGCCATTCTCGTCGATAAGAAAATTGTGATGGATACTTTACCGCACCTGCTCAAAAGTACTCATCCCTGGATTCATCAGTATTTTCATGGCCCGCGCGGGCAGGCGGCCGCCATGATAACGGAGGAAACACATGGAAAAAGATAAGCATTATTTACGCGTCGGCTCTTTTGTGCTGCTGACCATATTTGCCGCAGTGGTGTTTTCCGTCTGGCTGGTGGGCATGCATAGCAAAAGTCTTTATATGCATTACCGCATGCATTTTACCGAATCGGTAAGCGGCCTGGAGATCGGCAGCCCTGTGAAATTCCGTGGCGTACAGGTCGGAAAGGTGGATCAGCTCGCCATCGACGCACAGGACACGCGCCTGATCGAAGTCGAGGCAAGTATTTTAAAAACGGCGCCGATAAAAACCGATACCGTGGCGGTGCTTAAGCTGCAGGGTATTACGGGCAGTGTCTATATCGAGCTTACCGGCAAGGATCCGCAGGCAGCGGATCTGGTGAGCGAGAATGACAAGAAAAGCATTGTCGGCAGCCAGATTGCCGAGATTCCTACAGAGCCCAGCACGCTTAACACCTTGATGGAAAAACTGACGCATATGACCAATCAGGCAGACAAACTATTTAGCGATAAGAATGTCGGATCGATAAACGATATGGTGAAGAATCTGGATAAAGCGTCGCAAAATATTAATGAGGCGACGCAGGAAGTGAAGGAAAATCCCTCAAAACTGATCTTCTCTTCGAAGGGTAAGAAGAAAGACAAAGATAATAACTAGGGAGAAACGGCGGTAGGGAGGCCCCGCCTGCTGCCTCAAGGGACAACAGACGGGGCGCTGGCGACTATCAGTCGCGTGGTTCTTCATGAATAATCGTAGTCGGAGAAGGCGCCATAGGCGGCGGGCAACTGCAATGCGACGAGCATCCGGACAGCACTGCCATCAGCGTCAGCAGTGCGAAGGCACGTTGGCCAAAAACTTTCATAGTCATCTCCATAGTAAGGTTAAAGAAAATAGTAGGGTTAAAGAAACGCAGCGGCATTAACGTGTGGCATTGGACGAATTGTTGGTGCTGTTGCTGCCACCATTCGTCGAATTGCCTGTGGTATCATTGCTGCCTCCGGCAGAAGGATTGCTAGCACCCGATGGGTTATTGCTTGTGCCGCCGGCGCTGGGGCTTACCGTGCCCAGGCTATTGGTGGCGCTGCTTTGCGCTGCCGAATTGCTGGTATTGGAGCTGCTGCCGTTGCTCGTGGCTGAGGTGCCTGAGGTATCACCCGTAGCGGCGCTCGTAGGTGCGCTGTTATTGGCGACGACGGTGTCGTTAGCGGCATTGCTGTAGGTAATGTGCTCGTACGCGCCGTATCCGATGGAAGTCAGTGCAATGAGAATGAGTAAAATAATGAGACCATCTCTGGCATCACCATCTTTTTCTTTGGGTGTGTGTCTGTTATCGGCCATGGGATCCTCCTGAATGATTGGATGATATTGAACAGGGGTACGGTGCATTAAACCTGATAAAGGTGCCATAGGAGGCTAAACAATTTTTATAAGCTTGGGGTAAACCCTTGCGCATAGCCGCATTAGATATGGGTTCCTTATGTGCTGCACTTTAGGATGGCTACAACTCTCTTTTGCAAAAGGATTATCCCATGAACCACGATGACATTCTTGCACTCTCCGGCATGCCGGCGGCAGCGCCCAGTTATCCCAAGGGCCCGTACCGTTTTATTAACCGTGAATATTTCACCATTACCTATGAGTCGGATGCGGAAGCGATACGCCATGCGCTGCCCGAACCGCTCATGCCCGCGAAGGGTAATCTTATCGCCTATGAATTCATCAAGATGCCCGACAGTTCGGGATTCGGCGATTACACCGAAAGCGGTGTCGTTATTCCTTGCCTGTATCAGGGCAAGGAAGTCAATTTCACCTGCCAGATGTATCTCGACGACGAGCCTCCCTTAACGGGCGGACGCGAAATCTGGGGATTTCCCAAGAAATACGGTAATCCTGCGCTTAAGGTCATTCACGATACGCTCACCGGCACCCTCAAATATGATGAAGAGCTCGTCGCGCTGGGAACGATGAGTTACAAAAGCGAAAATCTGATTGCCAATCCCATGCATGCGGAACTGCGCGACCCAAAAAAAATTATAGCGAAGCTCACCAAGACGCAGATCAATCTCAAGCTCATCCCCGGCGTCGACGGTAAGCAGGCGATTGCCCAGCTGGTGGCATACAATATGTGTGATGCCACGGTCAAAGGCGCATGGAGCGGTCATGCACGGCTTCACCTTGTGCCGCATGTCAATGCACCGGTGGCGGATTTTCCGGTGCGTAAGATCATCGGCGGCAGCCACTTCATCGCCGACATCACCTTGCCTTATGGCCGTGTGATTCATGATTATCTTAAAGAGGCAAGACCGCAAACGCTAGCGGCCGGGCAGCAGAATAAGGTGCAGAAAGCCCAAAAAGTAAAACGGCTTGTTCACGCCAATTAGGCAACTGTTATGCTTTGTAGGAAGAAGTGCTTGTCGGTTTTCTTTCGGCGACAGGTTTGCGCTTCTGCTGCATGGAGAAATCCCTCGCTGCGAACCATGCTTCGGATCCGATAGCTGAAGGCTCAACGTTAAGTGTCAACTGTGGAGTCCGAAGCTGCGCTGCCTTCGGAGAGTTGTCATGTGAAGGATGACTATCCGGCGCAGGGTTGCTGTTTTGTTTTTCATTCCACTGCTCCACTGCTTTTTTGGCTTTCTCAAAGAATTGCTGGGTTTCTTTATCGTTGAGCTTCTTGTCCCCCAGTATTTCTACGCCGATGGGCACTACGTTTGACATATCGATAGCGCCATTAGGTAAAGGCTTAACACCTTTAAACAGCGTAATGCTTTTGGAGCTGGCGTCGGGGTATACCAGGATATAAATCTTTTCATTTTCGCCATTGCCGCCCATCACGGTGAGTGTAGAGCCGGTGTTTATCGCTTCTTGGATGGCATTGTCGCAAAGTGTTTTCATTCCCGGCCTGTCGAGCGCTTGCTGATCAAGAGTATCTCCTTGGAGCAAGCCCGCTACCACTGCGGCCACAGGTGTCAGGGGGGCATCCGGCTGTTCTTCCTTACGCTTGGCCTGTATGATCGCGGCATCTTTCTTAATAATATCATTATACAATTCATCACTGGGTATGCCTGCGGTGCAATGAAGGCCGTAAATGATCGCTTTCACATCGTCACCCTTCACCTCTGCGCCCATAAAGAGCACAGTCTTGTCATGAGGATCGACGACAACGACATATTGCCTTCCCGGTATATCGGATTTGAATTTCATTACCACTTCGTCACCCGCTTGCGGCTCTCTGCCAGAACGTTTTTTGATATACGCCGTTAACTGGTCGATGGCCTCCTGCGCACGTTTTAACGCGTCGGGATCAGTGGCCTCGTAGGGTATTTCTTTATCGAATTGCGGAATAAAGGACTCCAGAGCAGAAATCATGTTATCGATAGCCGGCGCCTGCTCGGCAATCTTCTGCGCAGAAACATTGGTGCCCTGTGGCGAATTATCAGGTGAACGACCGCATCCTGTGAGCAACGCGGTGGCAAGAAGTCCGGAAAGAGCAGTATTCGTTACTATTTTCATACGATGCTTTCGTGAGTGATGATGGCAGTTAAATTTATAGCATCTAGTATAAAGCCCCTTAGTTAAAATTGTATTACGGGTGCCTGAAAAATGAAGCAGTCGTTATTTATCTATTTGATAAATATCAATTAATATGGAGGCCTTTTAGTGACCTGGCAGGTCGTTGAGCTTTTCACGGGTGCGTATCTTTTGATAGGCATCGTCAAGCAGGAACACCCTGGGGAGTCTTTGCCCCGCCAACTGAAAATCCGGCACATAAAATACAAGGTCATCGGTATGCCCAAACCCATGCACCATAGCCAACTTAGTGCTGATAGCTTGCCCAAGTCCTGCCTCTTGTTCATTGGAATAGCTAAATACCCGGTATTTTTTGTGATTCTTACCGTCTGCAAGCGGCAGATTCTTTTTAGTATAGACGGCGTTATTTTCGGTGATGGCTTTTTGCATCTGCGTGGCGAAAGCCTGTCTTAAAGAAGGAATGTAAGGCAGCTCCAGCATTACGCGATTTTCGGAATAATTCTTGGAGATACAGACTTTGCCCAATTCTCCCAAGTCCATCAGCATTGTCTTGTCGACGCTTGGCGCGAGGTCGTCCTGATTGCCTCCTGAGCGGTGAGTGGGCATGCGTATCCCCCCTGCAGTGCCTGCGTTTGCTCGTGCCAGTCGTGCCTGAACTTCGCCAGTGCCAGACATGGCTCGCAGGTAAGCGCTCAAAAGCAGTATGTCAATGACATCGCGAATTTCTTTAGGAAAGCCTTCTACGGCGATTTGCGCAGTCTCACCGGGCTTGCCCTCGCTCGCCCCGATCTTGTTGATGATATCGCGGCAGATCCGAAATGCCGAAGGGGGCATCGGGGTAGGGTACTGCCTGGGTGTAATGGTGATCGTGGTCATCATGCAAGACTAGCAGCGGAACGTTAATAACCCCTTAAAACCCTCATATTCGCGCAAGTGTTGCGCATAATGCTACCCGAATATCGCTCCTGCTATAGAAAAACTGGCGGAGGAGAGAGGATTCGAACCTCCGATACGGCTTAACGCCGTATAACGGTTTAGCAAACCGCCGCCTTCAGCCACTCGGCCACCCCTCCGCTGAGCTTTGGCTTATAGCAGACCTGAAACGCTTGTCCAGCCTGCCCAGCTATCTTTGCCAGATGGAGCGCTGACCGGCCCTGGCAGGGTCTTCTGCCAATGCCTGCTCAATTCTCTCGGCATAGTTATTGGCGATTGCCACAGCCTTGGGATTTCCGTATATGCCGCGCTCTTGCAGTTCAGCCCGTGTGTAGTTCACTTCCTCAGGGGGCACGAATAACTCGCGTGGCAACGGCAGGGGCGTAAATTCATGACTGGTATCCATATTGGCGATGGAATTATTGAGTGCATTGATAAGCGCAGACTGCATCATGGTAGAGACAATCAGTCCGTTCTTTCCGAGTTTGGGTTCCAGGTAATAATCGAGCGGATGCTTAACGTCGTAGCGTATCGGCGTATTCACGGCAAAGTGTTTGATTTCGCGATCGCCAGCACGCTCCTTCACTTCCGTTATTAAATGTCCAGTGTGGTTTACGCTGACATATCCTTCCGGACCAAGCACGTTCGGGTCACCGATCGTGTCAGCAAAGACGGTAACTTTATGCAGGCTGCTAGAGGATGCCGGAAGAATATGAAGCGGCTTGATCACGGTTCTGCCGCCTACCTTCTCTGTGCGGCCGTAATCCTCGATTTCCGTAAGGATGTCGCTCACCGAATTATTGAATGCATTGACCTGTGCATCTTGCGAATGCAGTAGCGTAATCTGGGTGAAACTGGCGAGCGGTTTATTGGTTGCCGTGGCATAAGCAACACTGCCTATATTCATCACCAGTATCTGCCGCGTGGCTTCGCCGATTTCCTGGTCGCTGTAGCCAAGTTTTTTCATGGAATGCACCAGCGCATTGCCTATCTGCTCGCTCACAATGGCGCCCACACTATGGGTCATGATGCGTACATTGCTGAAGTTGCGTTTTATCTTCTCCAGCGGCAGTTTTTCTCCCGTGATATTACCGTCTTTATCGACCTGCGCGTTATCGGCCAGTAATGGGAGGAACTGGCGTTTTACAAACTGCAACGCCATGTCATCAAAATAGCCTTTCTGCGCACGGCCGTAATTATGATTGCGTGCAAACTCCATGAGCTGCATTTCATCGTAGGGATAGGTGGCTGAAACTATACGCAGCTCGGGAGTAAATATGTCCCGTCTTCCAAGAAAGGTTTGTATAAAACGTGCGTATCGTAACGCTTTAGCTTCAGTAGTATCGCCGCCGCCCAGACAAATCACAGTCGGTTTGCTGTAATCTGACGTTTCGGTCACATTCTTAAGTCCGTATTCCGTCCAGTCGTAAAGCGTAATGAGTTTAGGACTGCTCTGCGATTGTGATGACATCGGCATGTGCTTCTGGTGTGGTCAGTAAAAGGTGCTCGATATGATGATAGCGGTCATTCCTTAAGTTTTTGCTAAAGATAGAGAAAAGCAGCCGCCCTGCCGTATAGCCCTTGAATTTGGGCGAAAATCTGCCATAACTCGCGCTTTCCAACCGCAAAGGCCGTTTTCAAGGACAATCCGATGGCACCCAAAGGCAGCAGTTACGAGACCGCCAAGACATTGGTAATGGCCATTCTTCTCGCCCTTATATTTCGCAGTTTTGCCTATGAACCATTCCATATTCCCTCAGGGTCGATGAAAAGCAATCTGCTGATCGGCGACTATATTTTTATCTCCAAATTTTCCTACGGCTACAGCCGCTATTCTTTTCCGCTTGCCATCATCCCGTTTAAGGGGCGCGTCATGGAAAATCATATGCCGCAACGTGGCGACATTGTGGTGTTCAGGCCTCCGGGACAGCCGAATGTGGATTTCATCAAGCGGCTCATCGGTCTGCCGGGGGATCGCATTCAGATGAAGGACGGCCTGCTCTACATTAACGACAAGCCGGTGGAAAAAGAATATGTCGACGACTGGGTCGATGAGGATCTGCCGCCCATAGACAATGTGCTCAAACGTTATAAGGAAACCCTGCCGGAGGGAAAATCCTATCTGGCGGTGTATAAGCCGGTGATGGGCTCTGCTGAGAATACTCAGGTATTCGTCGTGCCGCAGGGCCATTATTTCATGATGGGTGATAACCGCGACAATTCGCAGGACAGCCGTTTCGAAAATCCCGTGGGCTTTGTGCCTGAGGAGAATCTGGTCGGACGCGCTGATCTCATCCTGTTCTCCTGGTCTTGCGGCTACCCGTTCTGTCCGCACCGTGCGTTAATGACGTTGCCCTAATTGCACTTTGCGCTTGTACGCGTTATACCAGTAGCATAGTCCTTGAGGGAATGATGGCGTCAGCACTGACAGAAGCATTGAGATCGTCACCGCGCAAGATCCTTTCCAGTTTTTATTCTGCAGAGTTCTATTCCGCCGTTGCCAATGAAGAAGAGGGCAGGGGAACATCGTATGTTAT
The DNA here is from genome assembly GCA_013289445.1 of Alphaproteobacteria bacterium. The sequence continues at coordinate 11,924 of JABCZZ010000002.1, read as the reverse complement.
CATCCTCACCGTCATCATGCTCTGCATCATCTCGCTTAATCTGCTGCGCGCCGGGCCTGAAATACTGAGCGGCTTCAAACGCGTGACCGCAGTGATGAGCCAGCTTCCCGCCGTGACCTACAAGGATTACACGATTACCATCGACAAGCCCGCGCCCTACCAGATCAATGCCGGCACCAATACCGAGCCGCGCTGGATCATTATCGATCCGGAATATACGATTGCCAATGTCGATACTCTTACCCAGTTCATGCGCGAAAAGCAGACCATCATCGTGCTTGCCAACGACAATCTGCTGGTGCTCAACGAGCGCGAAGATCGCGTGGACATCACCGATCTTAAAAACTGGCGGCCTTTTACTATCACGCATGACGACTGGCACCGCTTTGCCGATATAGTCTCGCGCTATGGCATGGTGTTGCTGATTGGCCTGTGCATTCTGTTGCCGGTTGGCCTGTTCTTCGGCAATTTCTGCGCGGCGATAGTGGTGGCGGTGGTGGTCAAAATGGTAGGAAGGCTGATGCGCGCCGAGCTCGATTTCAATGCGTCGCTGCGTGTTGCTGCTGCGCTGCGCATTCCAGTGACGATTCTTGCGATGTTGCCGCTGCTGGTGGTGGCGCCCGATCCCAAAAGCTGGCTGGTGCTGGTGGCATGGGTGGCTGACCTGCAATTTGGCACGCCGATGATGGCGCTCGAGATTTTTCGCCTGCCTTTGATGCTCATCTATGCCGGATATCTGCTTACCGGCCTTTCACAAACGCAACACACGGTATTCTGGCTGATCGGATTTGGCTATCTGGGCTTTGGCATTTGGGCCAGCAAACATCATTTCAATTTACAGCGATGACCATTGAAGAAATCATAGGCCACACTTTTCGTGACAAACGCCTGCTTACGGAAGCGCTCACCCATCCGAGTTGCGCGGAAAGCAAAGATGGTGTTGCGTTTAATTACCAGCGGCTGGAATTCCTGGGCGACGCCGTGTTAGGGGTAGCGGTGGCGGAATTGCTCTTTCGCATGTATCCGGCAGAAAACGAAGGCAGCCTCGCAAAGCGCCAGGCTGCACTGGTTTGCAGCGATTCTATTGCCGAAGTCGGTCGCAAGCTCGGCATCAGCCAGTATATGCGCGTGGCGGCCAGCGAGCAGGCGAGCCGCGACAGCAATTCCAATCTTGAAGATGTATGCGAAGCGCTGATTGGTGCCATCTATATGGATGGCGGATTTGATGCGGCGCGCGAGTTTATTCTTACCCACTGGCAACAGCTTGCCAAAGGAATGAGCCAGCCGCCCAAGGATGCCAAGACGAGCCTGCAGGAATGGGCGCAGGGACGCGGGTTCAAACTGCCGCATTACCGCGTGCTGGAAACGGTCGGCCCGGCACATGCACCGGAATTCACCATCGAGGTATCGGTGGAGGGCAAGAAGAACGCCAGCGCCAAGGCAAGTTCCAAACGGCAGGCAGAGCAGCTGGCGGCGAGATCATTACTCGATATACTTACAAGCGAGGAGTAAAAGCATGCAGAACGCTGCCACGTTGGTTATGTCGGTGCCCATACTTTTTACCGTCGCCTTGCTTCTGCTGATGGTTACGCTTAATAAAAACAACGGCAAGAATATGATGCCGCTGAAGACCCTCAACGGTTTGCCGTATCTGTGGCGTTACAGACCCGGCGGGCGGGGTAGTCCGGGCTTCACTTGGATCGGCATCGAGCTCGATGCCCCATTTGATTTTCTGCTGCTGCCTGAAGGCAAGGGGCAGAAGCTGGCGAAATGGATGGGTTTTGCCACCGAGTTTCAGACGGGCGATACCGTGTTTGACGACCAAGTGTATATCGATTGCGATTTTCTGCCGTTTTGCGAAAAGCTGCGCGATTCCTCCGAGCTGCGCCGTGCGATATCCGGGCTGCTTCAGACACAGGTCAAATCGCTGACCTTAAGCGGCGGACGGCTTGTAGCGCTGCTCAAACAGCCTAATTCCGTGCCGGATGAAGACACCGCTGAAGCCGTGGCGGGGGCACTTAACGACATCAAGCGACTGATGCCTTCTAACTATAACATGCAGGATGTCGCACGGCCGCGCTTCAGCCCTTCGCAGATTGCAAGTGTTCTGATTGTGGGGCTTTTTACCATCGGCGTAGTGGCCTCCGTCTATGATGCGGTGCAGCCATACGAAGTGCTTTCCAAGACAAACCTGATGCAGATGACGGGCGGTGTTGGCCTCATGGCCATCCTCGCCATGCTGATTGTGATCTGGCTGGTGTTTCACGGCTCTGCGCGCGGTTATGACGTTCTCAAAGTTTTCTTGCTGGGAGGCATCATAGGAGCGATGCTTTGCGCGTTTGCTGCGCTTTATAATATCAATATCTATTTTGATACTGCCCCGGCCGAAACCCATGATCAGCTCATCACGAGCAAATATTTCAGGGTTACGCACAATAAGCACGGCACCAGCAGAACGTATTATGTGAATCTAATGGACTGGCATGGCAGCGCAGGGGTACAAAACATACGCGTGAACTACAATACCTATAACTACGCACGTGAAGGCGTGGACAAAATGCGGATGATTACGCATCCGGGATATCTGGGCACGGAATGGATTGAGAGCCGGACTTTATTACCGCAGGCACAAGGAAAACAATGGTAGAACACAGACGTTGCGGCTATGTGGCGCTTATCGGTGCGCCCAACGCGGGCAAATCGACGCTGCTTAACGCACTTTCCGGCAGCGACATCGCTATCGTCACGCCCAAGCCGCAGACCACGCGTGCAAGGCTGCGCGGCATCGTTAATCACGGGCAGTCGCAGATCATTTTTATCGACACGCCGGGCATCTTCGACGCCAAGCCGGTGTTTGAAAAAGCCATGGTGGCTTCGGCATGGATCGGGGTGGGCGAAGCCGATGTGGTGCTGCTGCTGGTTGATGCCCATCGCAAGGCCGACGATGACACGCGCCGCATCATCGAAGCGCTCAAGACACATGGCAAGGCTGTTATTCTTGTGCTCAACAAAGTCGACAAGGTGCAAAAAGAAGCATTGCTGATTCTGTCTCAGGAACTTTACGCTTTGTTTGATTTTGAGCGCAGCTTCATGATTTCAGCCTCCAAAGGCAATGGCGTTGCCGACATCACGCGCTATCTCGCTGAAAAAATGCCGCCGGGCGAATGGCTTTACCCGGAAGATGAAGTGACGGATGTTTCCGAGCGCCATCTGGCTGCCGAAATCACGCGCGAGACCTGCTTTCTGGCGCTGCATGCCGAACTGCCCTACAGTTTAGCGGTGGAAACGGAAAAGTGGGAAGAGCACACGCATGACGGCAAACGCGAAGTGCGCATCCATCAGACGATCATGGTCGAGCGCGAAAGCCAGAAAAAAATCGTGCTGGGCAAAAGCGGCGCGATGCTCAAACATATCGGCTCGGCGGCGCGCGGTAAGATCGGCGGGTTGCTGCAGGCGCAGGTGCATCTGTTGCTTTTCGTCAAAGTGAGCGAGACATGGAAGTCGGATCCTGCTATGGTGGCGACCATGGGGCTTGAGGCCAAAAAATAAGAAGACACAGGCATCACGATGCAGTGGAACGATGAGGGAATCGTATTATCGGCACGCAGGCTGGGCGAAAGCGCTGCCGTGGTTCACCTGCTGACGCCACAGCACGGCATGCATGCGGGTGTCGACAGGTTCGCTTTCAGCCGCCGCAAACAGGGGCTCTATCAGGCCGGCAATGCCGTAAGCGTAAGCTGGAAGGCAAGAATGTCCGAACAATTAGGCACGGTTTCTTGCGAGCTCATGCATTCGATTGCACCCTATGTGCTCGATGACCGGCGCAAACTCGCGGCGCTCACTTCCGCCACGCTGATGACCGAGAAGATCCTCTCCGAGCGCGATCCGCAGCCGGTGGTATTTGAAGCCATGGAGTCATTCCTCCACAAGCTCAGGGCGGACGAAGACTGGCTCGCCGCCTATGTCCTCCTTGAATATACCCTGCTCGAACATGCCGGTTTTGGCCTGGATTTAGCCAGTTGCGCCGCCACCGGCCAAGCGCATGATCTAACGTATGTATCGCCCAAATCCGGCCGCGCGGTAAGTGCCGATGCGGGCAAGCCGTATCATAGCCGCCTGCTGGCTCTGCCCGAATTCCTCATTTCCGCCACCTCGTCGGTTTTTGTCGATCTTGCGCAAATCCTTGACGGAGTGCGGCTTTGCGGCTATTTCCTGCAGGAGCGCGTATTCGTGCCGCGCGGGGTTAGCGTCCCTGCGGTGCGCGAGCGCTTTGTGAAAATGCTCGATGTAGGGGAACGCGCACTTGCCGAAACTGCCACCTAAAAAGGCGGATAATACTCCGATTATCACCGACGTCTCCTTTAAGGATGCGATCTCCGAGCGCTACCTTGCCTACGCGCTTTCCACTATCATGGCGCGTTCGCTGCCCGACGTGCGCGACGGCCTTAAGCCCGTGCATCGCCGCCTGTTGTACGCCATGCTGCAGCTCAAGCTCGACCCCCATGCGGGCTACAAGAAATGCGCGCGCGTGGTGGGCGACGTTATCGGTAAATACCATCCTCACGGCGACACCGCCGTTTACGATACCCTGGTGCGTTTGGCGCAGTCTTTTGCGGTGCGCTATCCGCTGGTCGAGGGCCAGGGCAATTTCGGCAGCATCGACGGCGATAACGCTGCCGCCATGCGATACACCGAAGCGCGCCTGACGCCTGTGGCCGTGACGTTGCTCGAAGGCATCGATCAGGACACGGTTGATTTCCGCCCGACCTATGACGGCGAAGATCACGAACCGCTCGTGCTTCCCTCAAGCTTTCCCAATCTTCTGGCCAACGGCTCTGAAGGTATTGCGGTCGGCATGGCGACCTCCATTCCGCCGCACAATGTCGGCGAATTGTGCGATGCGCTTGGGTATCTCATTGCCCATCCCAAGGCGTCGGTGGAAAAACTGACCAGCTTTGTCAAAGGCCCGGATTTTCCGACCGGAGGCATCGTTGTTGAGCCGCAAGCCAGCATTCTGCAAGCCTATGAAACTGGCCGCGGCACGTTCCGCGTGCGCGCACGCTGGCACAAGGAGCCGTTGTCGCATGGTCTCTACCAGATCGTCATCACCGAGATTCCTTATCAGGTGCCTAAATCGCGGCTGATCGAAAAAATTGCCGATCTCTATCGCAACAAGAAGCTGCCGCTGCTAGGCAATATCCGTGACGAATCGACGGAGGATATGCGCATCATCCTTGAGCCCAAGAACCGCCAGGTCGATCCGGAAATACTCATGGAGTCGATGTTCCGCGCCACCGAGCTGCAGACGCGCTTCGGCCTGAACATGAACGTGCTGACCGCCAAGGGCGTGCCGCAGGTGATGAACCTGCGTGAAGTGTTGCAGGCATTTCTTGATCACCGTCATGAAGTGTTGCTGCGCCGGGTGAAATTCCGCCTCGACAAAATTGCCCACCGCCTGGAAGTGCTGGGCGGCTTCCTGATTGCCTATCTCAATCTCGATGCGGTCATCAAGCTCATCCGCACTGAGGACGAACCCAAGCCCAAGATGATGAAGAAATGGGATCTGACCGAGGTACAGGCCGAGGCCATTTTGAACATGCGCCTGCGCAGTCTGCGCAAGCTTGAAGAAATTGAAATCAAGCGTGAGCACGACACACTTAAGGCCGAGCAGAAAGATCTCAAGGAAACCCTGAAATCTGAAGAGAAGCGCTGGAAAGTCATTTCAGGCGAGCTCAAAGAGATCAAGAAAGCCTTCGGCGAAGGCACGCCGCTTGGCAAGCGCCGCACCACCTATGCTGATGCGCCGGCGGCGTCGGATGTCATTTCAATCGAAGCGTTCATCGAGAAGGAACCGGTCACCGTGCTTTGTTCCAAGATGGGCTGGATAAGGGCTATCAAGGGGCATGACGACGATCTGGGGGATATCAAATACAAAGAAGGCGACGAAGAGCGTTTCTGCCTCAAGGTACAGACCACCGACAAATTGCTGGTGTTCGCCAGTGACGGGCGTTTCTTTACCGTCGGCTGCGATAAGATTCCGCGTGGCAAAGGGCAGGGCGATCCCATCCGTCTGTTTATCGATCTTGAAAATGATCACGATATCGTCGATCTGCATGTCTACAAGCCGGGTGAGAAGCTGCTGCTGGCGAGTAAATCGGGCAAAGGCTTTATCGTGCCTACCGACGATGTGCTGGCGCAGACCAAGAACGGCAAACAGGTGATGAACACCGACAAGGGCGTGGCGGTGGCGTCGCGTCCGGTTGCAGGCGATCATGTGGCAGTAGTGGGCGAGAACCGCAAACTGCTGGTATTCCCGCTTAATGAAATTCCCGAGATGAAACGCGGTCAGGGCGTCTCGCTTCAGAAATACAAAGGCGGCGGCCTTTCCGACGTCAAAGTATTCAAGAAATCCGAAGGGCTCACCTGGAAGTCCGGCGATCGCGTACGCACGGAAACCGGCATCATGGATTGGCTGGGGCATCGCGGCACCGCCGGCAAACTGCCGCCGCAAGGCTTTCCGCGCTCCAACACATTTGAATAGCTAGTAGACGATTCTTTCCTGCGGGAAGCGCACCGTCACCACGGTGGGTTTACCCGAAGGGCTGCTGATATCGAGCGTTGCCTGGTGCATGGCCACCAGTGCTTTGGTCAGGGGAATGCCAAGATTGCTCAGATCGATCTTGCGCCCCTTATTTTTATCTCCCTTGATCACCACCGGCCCTGCCTTGGAGCCAAAATCGATGAAAGAAATACAGAAGGTTTCGCCGTTTTTATCTTTCTCAAGCGTTACCGCAACGATGATATGTCCCTCTTCCGGGCTATGGGTTACAGCATTGAGAATCAGATTGACGATGATCTGCTTAAGGCGCAATTCATCCACCAGCAGGCGGGGCAAAGCTTCAGGCAGCTTGAGCTCGATATGCAATTTTTGCTCCGCTACGCGTTCCGTCACCATGCGCAGGCATTTATTAAGTACAAAACGCACATCTACCGGCTTTTCCTGCAATTCAAGCAGGCCGGCTTCGGCGTTGGAAAGCGCCAGCACGTCGTCGATTAGCGCCTGCAGATGTTGTGCGGCTTCGTGGATGTCCTGCGTGTATTGCCAGTATTGTGTGTTTTCCAGCGGGCCGTACAGCTGGTTTTTCATGATCTCGGAAAAGCCGACAATGGTGTTGAGCGGCGTGCGCAGCTCATGGCTCATGGCGCTTAAAAACTCGATTTTGATCTTATTGCTGAGCTCGGCCGATTCTTTGCCTTTGCGCAGCATCAGGTTTTTGTTTTCTTTTTCTTCGCCGACACGCCGGATCTCTTCGAGATAGTCGCTCATTTTCTTGATTTGACGCGACAGGGAGGCCACTTCATCCGATCCGCTGCTTTGAGGCATCCGGTAAGATTTTCCGCGCAGGATGTCCCCGGTTACCTCGCCCAAATCCGATACCGGTTTGATGATGCGCAGCCGCACCACCCAGAGGAGGGCGAGCATAAACACACCCATCAGCAGTATCTGCAGTAAACGCGGCACCAGCAGGTCGCGCACGGTGGTAGTGTTGGTTTGCGCATCATACCCTAGCAGAATGATATAGGGATAGTCGGCGGAGACTTCGTAATAAACGAACAGCGAGCGTTCATCAAAGACGCTGCCGGTGGAAAGCACGCCCGACGGGTGTTTATCTAAATCCGTTGTGCGCAGCTTCTCGCTGTAATTCTCAAGCGACTTAAGATTTTCATCCTCGATGGCTTCGGTAAGCGGCAGCAATGTCTTACTGTAAAGCGCAAATGAGAGGCTGGGCTCTTTAAGCACGGAGCGCAAGTTGTGCTTGATAGTGTCGATATCCATGCTGATGAGGATGGTGCCCAGATATTTGCCGGTGGTGTCGGTCAGGCCCAGCGCCACGGGCAGTGCCCAGAGATCGGATACGCGGCCATGAATGGGGCGCCCAATCTGAATCCTCCACGGTTCGGCGATGGCTTTCTTTACGAAATCACGATCCGAGACGTCAATCGGCTTGGGGTTTACGCCGCGGTTGCTGCTCACCACGTTGTTCTGATTTTCATCAATCCAGGAAAAGACATGGTGCTGGGTAGCGGCGGTATCAAACGAGCGCAGCAGCAGCGCGATGCTTTCCAGATCGTTGGTGTTCATATGGGATATCTGGCGGCCGAGGCCTTCGAGCAGATAGGACGAATGTTCGATTTCCAGAATCATGGCGCGGTCGATACGCGTGGCCTCGGTCTCCAGCTGATGGACAATCTGTTCGGAATGGTCCTGGTAGGTCTGATACGTAACCCAGAGCGACACCAGCGACAGCACGAACACAATCAGCGCGGCAAGCAGCGTGAAGTCTCGTGACAGGGATGGTTTAGACCAGGTGACGTTCATAAGCCGGTTGACCCTTTGCACAGGCGTGCACTTTCTCAGGCGCACTCCCTTCATAGGTACTATAGAGTCACTCGCTTATCAAATAATTATAGCACTCAGGAGAGCGCCATGCCGGAGTCGGCGCTTTGCGCCTGAGCGTGGTCTATAAGGCTCTTAGGGCCTTCGGCAAGAAGCTTTTCATGGGCTTTCTTTTCTCTCACGGGCGGAAACATTTTATCGAGCGCGGTTTTAGCGACGGCGAGCGTGGAAACGCTGGTAATGGTGGCGATTTGCTCGGCCACATAATGCTCAGTCTTTTCGCCGGTAGGCATCATGCGTTCAGGCATGAATTTCTTAAGGCCACTTAGCACCACTCTGTTCAGTTTTTCATAGCTGCCTTTGGCAAGATATTTGAGACCCACATAGAAACCCACCGCTGCAGAGAAGGCCAGCACCTTGCCTGCGAACCAATGGCTCATGCTTTCCACGCTTTCCTCAGGTTCCTCCGAGGGTTTGTTTTTCTTGCCAAACAGTCCGTCCACCCAGCCAGTGATCTGCACGCGGTGCGCGGCATATATTTTCTGCAGCGGCAGCACGAGGAAACCGCCGATGCCCAGCGCGCTTATTTCCACCAGGTCCTTGGCAGCGTTGATGGTGCTGGCGTCGGTGGTGGGGCGCTTGCGGTATTTTACCAGTTTAAGCGCAGCTGCGATCACTTTTTCCATGCCTTTGCTGGCATTATGGATAAGCGGGGTCTTATTCTTGAGAAATCCAAACACTTCCACCGACACGACGGCGTTAAGCACCCAGCCGATGCCGATAAAATTGGCTAGAAAATGGGTAACGCGCACAGGTATGGACTGCTTAAGCGGTTTTTTTGCCTGCGGCCCGGTCTGCGGCCCGGTCTGTGGCCCGGTCTGTGGCGATGCTTCTGTCTGCGTATCGTTTTGCATATGCGTATCTTACAAACTTGCCGTGTTCGCCGAGGCTTCGGCAGCAGTTTTTTCCGTACGTGCACGGAAGTCCCGAGGTCCATCGGCGAGGATTTTCTTATGAGCGTCGGATTTCGAAGGGGCGCTCGTCAACTCTTCGTCGTCATCCGCATGCTTGGCATTATGCAGTTTGCCCTGGACGATCGCATGGGTCGTCGAAGAGGAGACCGTCATGATGGCGTCTTGAAGGAGCAGTTTCCCGAACAGATTGGTATCCGAAAATACCTTTTTGAATCCGGGGATTTTACTGAGCACCGAACCTATTTTTGGCGCAAGTTTTTCCTCATGGTATTTATACCTGAGCATGGGATTATTATTATTGTCGGTGAGTCCAAGGCCAAATGCCGTGGCATTGGCCGCTGTCCATCCCACCAGGCGTGCAAGCAATACTTTTGTCCAGGGCAGCTTGCGTTCCCTGAAGGCAAATGACTTGCTGCGATCGGTAATTTCCAGTTTATGCTTTTCCCATATTCTGTGTTTTTCTTCCTCGGTGAACTGCACGCTGCCGTGCGATTTCATCTCAAGTCTGATTTTATCATACTCCTGCATGTTCTGACGTGTGGCGTCATTACCGCGGCCCAGGCCTTCCTGAATCACATCGAGCATATGGCCGAATCGGAATTCGATGCTTTTGCGGTGATCTTCGAGCCCTTTGATAATAGGCACAAGCAAGGTGCCGACGAGCGTGAGGAAGAAACCGCGGATGCCGCGGAATATGCCGCCGCTTAATTTCTCGACACCGTGGGGATGGGTGGCAAATTTATTCGCCAGCGTTTCTGAGAGTTTTAAAAAGTTGTCCCTGAATTTGGTATCGGTAGCGTAGGTGAGAGCGGCCGAGCCTATGGCATTGACGAAATAGTTGATGCCGACATAGGTCACTTTGTTGAAGGCAAACTTTTTATATTTATCACCCCAGCTTTTTTCGCCGCTCGCCGCCATTGCCAAAGGGTCGCTGGCAGCAGCAGGGCCGAACTTGCTTAAGCCCTCGTCACGTAATTTGCAGGCGAGGCTGTATAGCGCCGGGCTTGCATTCTTGCAGGCTTCAATGATGGGCATGCGCGTGCGGATATAGTCGGCATGCTGCAGTTCTGCCCAGTCAGAGCGCGGGTGGGTAAGGGAGGTTTCGAAATTGACGATCTTTTCGATCATCAATGCCTGCTGCGCCTTGGGCGGAAGGTTTTTTGCCCAGGCAAGTTTGGCGGCAAATAGCGCCTGCTTGTTATCGCGGGGTTCGAGCGGTTCTAAACTCAGGGCTTTAACCAGAGTCGCCATCTCGCTGCCGTAATCACGCTCAATGGTCGCAAGCGGAAGCGCCTTGCCATCTTTGATTCTGCGGATGTCCTGCGATTTATGCAGGAGTGCCAGTTTGGCCAGTTCGATATCCCCGGTCTGCTCGAGTGCGATTTCGCCGCAGCGGCGCACCTGATCGTACATGTCGAGATTGGTGCCGTAATAGACGCCGCGATGTAACGTCTGCGCCTGGCGGAGTACGGGCTGTAGTTCCTGTAACTCTTCTATTTTCGGCATATTAAAACGCTTTCAAGCCTTTACGCCCAACTGTTCTGATACTACCATATTTTACCAGTGGAGAAGTTAAGGTTTTGTTACACTTACCCAAATTGTCATATAATTTTGCGTTTAATAACGCGGTTTTTGCGCTATACTGCCTTTGATGCCAAACACCGGAAGTTAGGCAAATGTTATTTAAAAAACAAATAGTTATATTGGCAATCTTGTTTGTGATGGCTGTCGCTGGCATGCCGGCGCAATCACAGGCTGCGTTTAACAGTATGCCACAATCCATCGCCTGGCCCAGTAACAGCATCAGCTGGCCGGATTTACAAGGCCTGTTTAATCAATACCCGGGAACAAGCCAGTTCAATATCCAGTTCCCCAACAGCACGCAGTGGAATGTTGATCCGTCCTCCATGCAGTCGTTTTACAATGATTACCTCAACAGCGCCCGTTCATTGGGTTATGGCAGTGCGGCAAATCCTCTGCCGCCGCTCATTTTTTCTGCGCTCAAAAATGCCGGGGCCAATAACCTCAACATCGCCAATGTTCCCATTGGCAACGGCATCACTGTGATGGAACAGCAGATGGAGGGTGTGCTGCGCGACATGCGCTATGAGCAAATGCATTTAAGCGATGCACTGCCCGACTGGCTCAAAAATATTATTCTCATCATGTGGAATGGTCTCACGCAATTGTGGGATTTTGCTTGCGACGAATTCCGCAAGATTTTCTAATAAAAAAGGCCGGTCTTTCGACCGGCCTTTTCGTTTTGTCTGAAAGTAGTGCGGTCAGGAAGACCGCACCCTTTAGTCAGTGGAGCTGTTAGGCTCATCGCGGAGGTCAGAAGACCGTAGCGGGAGCAATCTAACAGGACTTCCTAGAAGTCCATGTCGCCCATGCCGCCCATTCCGCCCATACCGCCGCCGCCATGGCCGCCAGCAGCCGGCTTGTTGTCTTCCGGCTTGTCGGTGATGATAGCTTCGGTGGTGATCATGAGGCCCGCGACCGAGGCAGCGTTCTGCAGCGCATTACGCACCACTTTGGTCGGGTCAATGATA
>JABCZZ010000001.1 GCA_013289445.1 Alphaproteobacteria bacterium | reverse complement strand
AGCCGGAAACCGGGCAGGCGAACTTAGACGAGAAGGTAAGGATGTCGCCAACTTTGCGGGCAACCTTATCGGGTTTTTTGCCCTTTTCTTCCGGCAGGCCGACGATTTCAACGAGCAGCAAACCGTCGGAAAGGCGCAGCGCGGTCTCGATACTGTCAGGCAGGCGGTTGCCCAGTTCATCGGAAAGCGCGAGACGGTCAACGACCACTTCAATCGTATGTTTCTTATTCTTGTCAAGCTCGGGCAGCTCGGTCATTTCATAGATGGAGCCGTCAATCTTCACGCGCGTAAAGCCCTGGCGCTGCATGGCATGCAGTTCCTTGCGGTGTTCGCCCTTATGGCCGCGGATGATGGGGGCAAGCAGATAGACCTTGGTGCCCTTGGGCAGTTCAAGAATGAGATCAGCCATCTGCGAGACGGTCTGGCTTTCAATCGGAAGGCCAGTGGCAGGTGAGTACGGGATGCCGATGCGCGCATAAAGCAGACGCATATAGTCGTAAATTTCGGTGACGGTGCCTACGGTGGAGCGCGGGTTGCGCGAGGTGGTTTTCTGATCGATGGCGATGGCAGGAGAAAGCCCGGTGATGGACTCTACATCCGGCTTGTCCTGGATATTGAGGAACTGGCGGGCGTAGGAGGAAAGGCTTTCCACATAGCGGCGCTGGCCTTCGGCGTAAATCGTGTCAAAGGCGAGTGAGGACTTGCCCGAGCCGGAAAGACCGGTAATGACCACCAGCTGATTACGCGGAATATCGACATCCACTGACTTGAGATTATGTTCCTTGGCACCGCGTACGCGGATGTAATCGTCTATGATCATTACTTTTCCGTTTTAAAGGGGGTGCGAAGTATATACGCGCATTTATAAAGAGTCGAGAACTCTTGCTACGGGGTCAGGTGCAGAAAACGTCCGGCAGCGCTTAAACGGTTCTGACCGTCTGTTGTGCCTTGCGCTGAATTGCCTCGTCGCGGAATCGGGTGCCGGCTTCCTGTGCGGGTACGTTTATTTCCGGATCAAGTGGCGCCGGTGCGGAGGATGCAGAGTTTGCTTGTCTTTCAACAGCCTGACGCGCGGCATCGGCGTTTTTGCTGGCTTTGTTGTAGCGATAAGCTTCCATGATGGCGGAAAGCCAAGGCACCCCTAGAACGTAGAGTATCTTCATGGGCAGGCTGGCTTGGGTAAAGCCGTCGAAGAATGTGTACTTCGTGGGTTCGCCATTGAAAGTATCGGGAATTTTGACCTCAGCCATACACTACCTATGAAATATTGCTTTTGCCCGGAAACCGTGTTTTAGATTACCGTTCTTTATAACACAGTTATATTAAGTTTTTGTTAAGAATCTTAGGGAGTGGCACATGGCAGGCAGCGTAAATAAGGTGATTCTGGTCGGCAATCTTGGCCGTGACCCCGAAATCCGCACGACGCAGGATGGCAAGGAAATCGCGAATATCACGCTTGCGACCAGCGAATCGTGGAAGGACCGCAATACCGGCGAGCGCCGCGAGAAAACCGAATGGCACCGCATTGTGGTGTTTAATGACGGTCTCATTGGCGTCATCAAGAATTACCTGAAGAAGGGCTCCAAGATTTACGTTGAAGGCGCGCTTCAGACGCGCAAATGGACCGATCAGGCCGGTGTGGAAAAATACTCGACCGAAGTGGTGCTGCAGGGATTCGGCAGCGCGCTGACCATGCTTGATAACCGCGGCAGCGGCAGCGCAGAAGGCGCTTCTTCGGCCGGCTCACATCAGAGCCACGCAAGCGGCCCGGCTTCGTCGGCACCTGCCAAGTCGCGTGCGCCTGCGGATCTCGACGACGAGATCCCTTTCTAGGCAGCGGCGGCTGACATGACGTCCGTCCCTTTTCTTAAAATGCACGGAGCAGGCAACGATTTCGTCGTCATCGATAATCGCAAGGGCACTCTTGCGCCGGCGAAGCTCGACATGCAGAAAATCTCCGATCGGCATTTCGGCATCGGCTGCGATCAGGTGGTGGTGGTGGAAGCGTCGAAAAAAGCCGATGTACGCATGCGCATTTTCAATGCCGATGGCGGCGAAGTCGAATCCTGCGGCAATGCTTCGCGCTGCGTGGCGGTATTCGTCGGCAAAAAAGACAAAGTGAGCATCGAGACGCTGGCCGGGGTGATTGAAGCCCAGCTCAAGGAAGGCGGTGTCGTGACGATGGATATGGGTGCGCCGCGCCTGGACTGGAAAGATATTCCGCTCGCCAGCGCATGCGATACGCTGAGCCTGCCTATCAAGGAAGGCCGGCTCCATGCTCCCGCAGCGGTCAGCATGGGTAATCCGCACATGGTTTTCTTTGTCTCGGATGTGGAGGCGATTTCGCTTTCAGGCCTGGGCCCGGTGCTTGAGCATCACCCGCTTTTTCCCGAACGCGCCAACGTCAATGTCGCGCAAGTCGACAGCAAGAATAAAATCACACTGCGCGTATGGGAGCGCGGTGCGGGTATTACGCTTGCCTGCGGCACGGGCGCGTGTGCCACACTTGTAGCAGCGAACCGTCGCGGACTTACCGATCGCAAAGCGCAAGTGCATCTGCCGGGCGGCGTATTGCTGATTGAATGGCGCGTAAGCGACGACCATGTGCTGATGACCGGCCCGGTGGCGGAAAGTTACGAAGGAAGCTTCAAAATAGCTGATTTTACAAAACGTTAATCGACGTTGATTTCACTGTTATTTGCCGGCAGTTTTGGCTATGAGTAAGGCCCTTAAAACAACCTGTCAGAACCTTTGCCATGGCTGTGGAAATCGTCACTTTCGGCTGCCGTCTCAACGCCTATGAAAGCGAAGTGATTCGCGATCACGCAACTAAAGCGGGCCTTGATGATGCGGTTATTTTCAATACCTGCGCCGTCACTGCCGAGGCCGAACGTCAGGCACGACAGGCCATCCGCAAGGCGCGCAAAGCCAACCCTTCTGCCAAAATTATCGTCACGGGCTGTTCGGCGCAGGTGAAGCCTGAAATGTACAGTGGGATGGATGAAGTCGATCAGGTGATCGGCAATGAAGAGAAGATGAAATCTGAATATTATGGGAAAATGCTTCCAGCGTCAGTGTTCCGCGCCGATTTCGCCGCGAAGTCGTCGTATAGCGCTCCTCCACATCTATCGATAGATCATACGCAAAAAATTCTGGTCAACGACATCATGTCTGTGAAAGAAACCGCATCGCACATGGTCACGAGTTTTGAAGGCCTTGGGCGCGCCTTCGTGCAGGTGCAGAACGGGTGCGATCACCGTTGCACGTTCTGTATCATTCCTTATGGCCGTGGCAACAGCCGTTCGGTGCCCATGGGAGAGATCGTTTCACAGGTGCGGATGCTGGTTGAACATGGATTCAATGAAATTGTATTAACCGGCGTAGATATAAGCGATTATGGCAAGGATCTTCCGGGAAAACCGACGCTGGGCCAGATGATGAAACGCCTGCTTTCATTGGTGCCAGAATTACTGCGTCTGCGCCTTTCCTCTATCGACGCGGTGGAGGTGGATGAAACGTTTTACCGGCTCATTGCCGAAGAGCCGCGCCTCATGCCGCATATCCATGTGAGCCTGCAGGCAGGGGACGACATGATTTTAAAACGCATGAAGCGTCGCCATAGCCGCAAGGAAGCGCTCGATTTCTGTGCGCGTGTACGTGACTTGCGGCCGGATGTCGTCTTTGGTGCCGATATCATCGCGGGTTTTCCAACCGAGACAGAGGCGATGTTCGCCAACACGCTCAACATCGTTGAAGAGGCGGGGCTTACCTATCTGCATGTGTTTCCTTATTCCGCACGCGAAGGCACACCCGCCGCCCGCATGCCGCAAGTGGCCAAGGAAATTCGCAAGGAGCGCGCGGCACGTCTGCGTGCAGAAGGTGAAAAGCGGATGGAGCGGTTTTTTGCCTCTTGGATTGGAAAAGAAACCTGCGGTGTGGTTGAAAACAATGCAATCGTGCGTACCGATCACTTTGTGCCGGTGCAGATGCGAGGGGCAGGGCCTGTTGGCAGCATCGTGCGTCTTGCCATCACCGCTGCCGGTAATGGCAAGTTACAAGGCAGTGCGCTGTCATGACGCAAGGCGCAAATTGGCTCTCACGGCTTACGGCAGGCTTAAGCAAGACCAGCAGCCAGCTAGGCAGCGGCATTGCCGGAGTGTTCACCAAGCGGCGCATTGATGCTGAAACCCTGGCAGAACTTGAAGAAGTGCTGGTGCGTGCCGATATCGGTGCTTCAGCTTCGGCAAAGATTATTGGCGATTTCGCCAGGGAACGGCGTGACAAGGAAATAGATTCCGAGGAAATAAAACGCCTGCTTGCGGCACAGATCGCGCGAATGCTTGAGCCGGTGGCACATACGCTGCTGATTAAAAATACTCATAAGCCCCATGTAATCCTGGCTATCGGTGTCAATGGCAACGGCAAGACCACGACGCTGGGCAAGCTTGCGCATCGCTTCAAGGAACAAGGGTATTCGGTGATGCTTGCGGCGGCCGATACATTTCGCGCGGCGGCGGTCGAGCAGCTCAAAATCTGGGGATTGCGCACGGGCTGCGACGTGATCACAGGAGAAGAAAATGCCGATCCGGCAAGTGTAGCGTTTAAGGCCTATGAAGCGGCGAAAGCAGGCGGTATCGAGGTTTTGCTTATCGACAGCGCCGGGCGTCTGCATAACCAGGCGAATCTGATGGCGGAACTGCAGAAAATCGTGACGACTCTGCGTAAGCTGCAGCCGGATGCGCCGCATTCGATCATCCAAGTGCTGGATGCCACTACCGGCCAGAATGCGCTCATGCAGGTGGAGGCATTCTCAAAGGCGGTGAAGGTCACCGGCCTTATCGTCACCAAGCTGGACGGCACTGCCAAAGGCGGCATCGTGGTGGCCCTGGCTAAGCGTTTTGGCCTTCCCGTGCATGCGGTAGGGGTGGGCGAATCAGTGGAGGATTTAAGGCCGTTTTCGGCTATGGATTTTGCCCAAGGCCTGACCGGGGCAACCATTTGATTAAAAAACGGTTCATCTTCATACTTTTTTAGTGTTTATCCCCTAGGCTGTCAAAAAACTGAAACAGTTTTATGTTATAACAATAAGGGTATAATCAGACACTAGGGAGATAAATCATGGCTGAATCAGGTAGACTTCAGGCAGATCCGCTTTTTCAAGGTTTGGCACGCCCGCCGATGGTGATGGGTGTAAGCTACATGTTTTTCGTGCTCAATGCCGTGCTCTGCATCGTGGCATTCATTCAGACCAGTAATTTCATCGTGCTGTTTTTTGCCGCACCGGTGATTCACGGCGTGGGATATCTGCTCTGCCTTAAAGAACCGCGCGCAGTGGAGTTGCTCATCTTGCGTGCCAACAAGGGCACGAAGTGCCTCAACCGATCCTTTCACGGATACACGAATTCCTACGATATATTCTAAATGTTCCTCAACCTGAAACTGAAACGGCGCAGTACTTCCAAGGCGGGATATTCCAAGCGTGAATATTCGGCGGCGAACTTTATTCCCTACCTGCACCATTATGACAACGAAACCATCATCACCAAGGGTGGTGAGCTTATACAATGCATAAAAGTGGATGGCTTCTCGTTCGAAACGGCGGACGATGAAGATGTCGACATGAAAAAGATGGTACGCAATTCGCTGTTCAAAAGCATGGCGGACGGCACCTTTGCGTTGTGGATTCATATCGTGCGCCGTCGTCAGAGCGCTTTTCCCGGCGGCCAGATGCCCAACAGCTTTGCGCGCATCGTCAATGAAAAATGGAAGCATAAGCATCACTCGCACACCTCGTACGTCAACGAGCTTTATATCACCGTCGTGCGCAAGCCCGATACCGAAGGTGCGGCAAAGTTCGCACACTACCTGCAGAAATTTACCGACAGCACCAGCGAAGTCTCCAAGACCGAGGCCATGCGCGATGCCCATAAGGAGCTTGCCGAATCGGTCTACCGCATTCTTGCCAGTTTTCGCGACTACGGCGCACGCGTGCTGACGGTAGTGGAGCGCGATGTCGGATTATTTTCCGAGCCGCTTGAGTTTCTCTCCAAAATAGTCAATTGCGGCACCACGCAGCAGATGCAGGTCACTCCGGGCGATATTTCGCATAACCTGCCCACCCAGCGTTTGTATTTCGGCAAACGTGCAATCGAAATGCGCGGCACCACCAAAAACCGTTACGCGGCAATGATCAGTATCAAGGAATATGCGGGCGCCACCGCCGCAGGCGTCATGGACGCGTTTCTGCAATTGCCGCTGGAGTTTGTCATCAGCCAGTCTTTCGTTTTTACCAACCGTCAGACCAGCATCGGCAAAATGCAGCTGCGCCAGCGTCGCATGATGCAGTCGCAAGACGTTGCCGTCTCGCAGGTTGCCGAGATCAGTGATGCGCTCGATATGGCGCAAAGCGGTCATGCGGCATTCGGTCAGCACCATCTGACCATTCTTTGTCTGGAGGACAATCTCGAATCACTTGAGGAAGTGATTTCGATGGCGATTGCCGAACTGGTGAATGTGGGCATAAACCCGGTGCGCGAAAAAATTATTCTTGAGCAATGTTACTGGGCGCAGTTGCCTGCAAACTTCTCTTTCATTGCGCGCAAATCCGAAATAAGCACGCTCAATCTTTCAGGTTTCGCGTCACTGCATAATTATCCCGTGGGGCGTATTCGCGGCAATCACTGGGGCGATGCGGTCACCGTATTCGATACGACCTCAGGCACGCCGTATTTCTTCAATTTCCACCTGCGCGACGTAGGCCATACCACGGTAATCGGCCCGACCGGTGCCGGTAAAACCGTGCTGATGAACTTCCTGTGCGCGCAGGCGCAAAAATTCCGCTGCCGCCTGTTCTTCTTTGATAAAGACCGCGGCGCTGAAATTTTTATTCGCTCGCTCAACGGCGTGTATAACCTGATCGAACCCGGCTCCAAATGCGATTTCAACCCGCTGCAACTTCCCGATACGATGGAGAATCGCAATTTTATCGGCGAATGGCTGCGTGTGCTGGTGACGACCAACGACGAGCCGTTCACTGCTGAAGATCAGGGGCGCATCACCGAAGCGATCGAAGGTAATTACAAGCTCGAGCAGGAAAACCGGGTGCTGCATAACATCGCGCCGTTCTTTGGCATGGAAGGCCCGGGAACCCTTGCAGGGCGCCTTAAAATGTGGCATGGCGGCGGCCAGTATGCCGGCCTGTTCGACAATCTTACAGATACGGTCGATTTCAGCCAGTCTTCCGTTTTCGGTTTTGAAATGGGCGAAGTGCTGCAGAATAAATCAACGCTGGCGCCGGTGCTGCTGTATCTTTTCCACAAAATCAATCTTGCGCTGGATGGCACACCCACGATGGTGGTGCTCGACGAAGCCTGGGCCCTTATCGACAACAAGATTTTCGCCAGCAAAATTAAAGACTGGCTCAAGGTGCTGCGTAAACTTAATGCCTTCGTGATTTTTGCAACGCAGAGCGTGGAAGATGCCACCAACAGCTCCATCAGCGATACGCTGATTCAGCAGACGGCGACACAGATCTTCCTGCCCAATCCGAAAGCGACCGATGTTTACCGCAAGGCCTTTATGCTTTCGGAGCGCGAATTCAACTTGCTGAAGACCACCGATCCCGGCTCACGTTACTTCCTGGTGAAACAGGGCAAGGACGTGGTGGTGGCGCGTATCGATCTTTCGGGGATGGAAGACATTATCATGGTGCTCTCCGGCCGTGCTGAAACCGTGGTCATACTTGACGAAGTGCGTAAAGAGGTGGGTGACGATCCTGAACAATGGCTGCCTATTTTCACAGAGCGGGTACGCAATCGTGGCTAAATGGGTCTGGATTCTACTGACATGCAGCATGTTCCTCATTACGGAATTGTCTGCAAGCGCGGCGCATGCAGATTGCGTGTCCGATGCGGTCTCTGCTGCGCAGTCAGCCGGGGGCATGAGCACAACCAATGCCATTACTTTCTGCGGATGCCTCAGGACGGCCGCTCCGGATAAATTTGCCGGCCCCTTGGTGCAATGCTTTACCGATCCGGCCGCCGGAATTATTCCTGTTGCCACCGGCGCCTTTCTAAACCATGCGCAGGGATTTTATCTTGGAATAGTGGAGATATTTCTCACTTTTGTCGTCGCCTTGTTCGGCGTTAAACTCATTTTGGGTGATGTGCAGCGCATTAAGGCCACGACGTTAACGCTGGCATTAAAAATCGGCGGCATCGTCTTTTTCCTTACCCAGGCCCCCACTTTTTACATGTACATCCTGATTATCTTAAAAGGATTGTCGGACTCCATTTCCGATGCTGCCACACAAATTAATTCCAGCGGATTTTATAACCTTGTCTGCAATACCGCCGATACGGGAACCGCAAGCTTCCGGCTTTGGGACCGATGGGATTGTTTCTTTGATATCATCCTCATCTGGAGCGGCACGATTGGTATCGGTGCGATGCTGCTCATGCTGTTTTTTACCGCCGGCACGGGCGTGATCATCGTGTTCGTGGCCATCTATTTCATCATCGCCCTGGTGTTTGCCGCCACAAGGTTCATCCACATGTATCTCATGTCGGTACTCGCACTTTCGTTCTTATTCACGCTGGGGTATATTTTCGTTCCGCTGATGGTATTCAGAAACACGTTTGATTACTTCCAGAAATGGCTGAATATTGTTTTTGCCTATGTGCTGCTGCCGATCATTACGCTGGGATATATGGGAATGATGCTGGTGGCTCTGGATGTGGCGGTGTTCTCCGGCCAATACTCTATTTGGAGTCAGATTACTGGAAGCACCACGTATAACGCATCCAATAGTGCATTTTCAGTAGGCGTGAACAATAATATCGCCTCCTATAAAGGCGGTGCGCATGTCGCATTGGGTAATACCACAAATGATACGCAGGGCAACTGTACCAGCACGGCAACACCCGGCGGTCCAGCGGTTGCATCTACCAATGGCGGCGCTTTAGGTACGGTGCGAAATGAGAATGTAAAAGCCAGCTGCTTTGAAAATTCAGCGCATCCTACCATGACCAGCTTTGGTATCAAGGTAATGGCTCTCGATGTTGCCACGATAGCAAGCAATATGGGCGAATCGGCAGCCACGTGGCTCGTCAATGTATTGCTTGCGTTCTGTACCGCGGCGCTCCTTGCGTATGTAATGTACAAAACACTCAGCTATATCCCAGACCTTGCTTCGGATCTTGTTTCACCCGGCGCCAGAGGCTCGATGCAGGGCGTTACCAAATCGGCACAGTTTGGCGAGGCGCTGGTCAAAAATACGGTGGAGGCGGTAAAAAATCTTGCGATTGAGGCGGCGGAAGCCTATGCCACGGGCGGCGCATCACTGGCCAAAGTAGGCGGGAAGATGGCGCTTTCCATGGCCAAGAAGCAGGCCTCCGACATGATGAGCAAGAGGCGCTGATGATACATCCGCGCATATTCCTGAAACTGCTGCCGCGGCTCAGTGCACTTCTGCTGCTGATGCTCACTCTGGCCTGGGCAGGTTCTGCCGAAGCGGGCACCGTAACCATTGGCTGCAATCAGGTTACTTATGACACTTCCACCCCGCCCAACATCACTAATGTGACGAGCACAATGAGCTCACTTGGGTTCAGTGTCGGGTTGGTATATTGCGTGAAGCTGACCATATACCAGGCGACCTTCACCTATATTAAATCGCTCAGTGCCGCGCTGCTTAGCTATCGTTTTCTCGCGATTACCATTGTGCTGGTCATGTTTGGCATCAAACTTATGACTGTGAGTGTCAAGGATCTGACCAAAGAAGGGTTGGGACTGTTTATAAGGATCGCGGTCATGCTGTTTCTGGTGGATAACGCCAGTTACCTTTATATAGCGCTTACTGACGGCATGGGGCAGATGATAGGCTGGGTATCCGCCGGATTTAATACTGTAGCCAGTTGCCAGCCACCGACGAATACCGGCACTGTCACTGCCGATGTATGGGCTCAGCTCTATGCGCCGCAGGGGGAGTATGCGGTCTGGCAGATTTATGACTGTCTGTTTAAATCGATCGCGGGAGCGGCAACGAGTACCCCCGTCATCCTGACCAGCCTGCTCATCATTGTAGCGGCCGCCATCTTTACCAGCACCATCGGCATTATTCTGGTGCTTATGGGCATTACAGCGCTCGTCAGCGTGTTCCTGATGCTGCTGCGGTCACTGTATATGGTGTTGCTTGCCTATATTACCCTGTCATTCCTGTGTATACTTACGCCGCTTATAGCCCCGCTGTTGCTTTTTGAGAAAAAAGAAGTGCGCGGGATTTTTGACAAATGGATTGAGCTGATCGTTTCGACGATATTCCAGCCGATATTCGTTATCGGGTTTTTATGTTTTGCGACGATGGCGCTGGATATGTTCATCGACGGCAATATGCGCAATCTCACGTCAGGCGGCGCTCCCGTTTGTACGGTGCCGACGCAGGCAATCTCGCTCGATGCCAATAATAACTGCGTGTATACGGCTATTCCTACCGACGGCAGCGGGGATGGCAGCGGTGTATGTTCGTTTACCGATTTATTGAACCCCAAGGGTTATACCGATACCCCGGTGGCCTCATGTACGCCGCCCACTTCCTGCGTACCCAGTGTCAATCCGTGCCCGTGTCCGAGTCAGAAACAACTGCTCATGCAATGCGCGCTCGAACAGAATGCAACGTTATGGAC
Organism: Alphaproteobacteria bacterium; assembly: GCA_013289445.1. Next base: position 122,079 of record JABCZZ010000001.1, on the reverse strand, counting down.
ATGGTCTATCGGCGGTGACCCGCAGGGGCGCAGTGATGATAACAACCCCGTTGATCTCGATTCCGAGGGATTCTGGGCAAGTGTGGTCAACACGGCTTCCGGTGCTGTCACCAGAGTGTATCATCGTGTAAAATCGGCGGTCATCAACGGCGTAAACCGTGTGTTGTCCGCCATGGCCTCGCTTGCCTTCGGCGGCGTCACGCGACTGCGGCTCGGAGTTCCCATACGACAGTTATGCATGACGCTGCTCGCATTTTTCATTACAGCGCGTGTGATGTGGCGGCTCATAGATACTATCCCGGAAATGGCGCGCACGATTACCGGTTCAGTAGGACTGGAGCTGGCAAAAGAAGCGCGCATCCCGCTGGAAAGTGCTATCATTGCGGGCCTGCAGGGAGCGGGTGAATCAATGAAATCTGCTGCGGCCAGCGGCACCGGGGGCTTTACAGGCGCGGCGAAAACCTTGGGCAGAGTGGGAGTAAAAGGTATTACTGGCGGATTTGCGGCGGCCAAAGATAAAATTGCAAAAGATTATTTCCAGTAAGGGAAAAAGGGAATGCACACATCTAAGCGTCTTACTCATGCAGCCATGATTTTTTGGTCTGGTTTTATAATGGCCGCCATACTGCCAGCGATTGTACAGGCGGATGACCTCTGCATCAGCTCGATTGCCTATAACAGTACCACCGGCGGATCGGGTATCATCACTGCCATTTTTGCTGCCATCAATGCAATCCTCACCAGCATTGCCGCCACGTTTTTTGACGGCATCATAACCAATCCGGCTTTTTCACCGATCGTCAACGCGTTGATGATTCTCTATCTTACGATGTATGGCGTCATGATTATGTTCAATCTCGCTTCGGTACAGACCGGCGAGATTACCAGCCGCCTTATCAAGATCGGCATTATCTATGCCGTCGTTTCTCCTGGCCTGTTTGGCGGCGGGACGACCAGCGGATGGTTTTACTTCTATCAGTGGGTGGGTGGCTTCTTCATGGGTGGCATGAATGAACTGATTGTCCAGTTCTCTCAAGCGGCAGTGGCAGGCGGCCCGCCAGTAACCATCAATACGTCAACGCAGCTGTCACCTACGGCGATGGGCTCACTGTTTGGCCCTATTGGTATGGTGTTCTCCGCCAAGTTCATGGTGGCGCTTCTGGCGCTTTTCGCGATGGGCATGTATGGCTGGATGATAGCTATTTTCCTGCTCTGGGGTTTGATCGAATTCATTTTCATGCTCATTGCAGCAGTATCCACCTATGTGAAATCGATGGTCGGGCTGGCCTTCCTTTTTGGCATTGCCCCGATTTTCTTCCTGTTCCTGCTATTTGAAAAGACGCGATCGGTTTTTCAAGGCTGGCTCAATCAGGTGCTGGCATTTTCGCTTACCCCGGTGCTGCTCTTTGCCTTTCTGGCCTTTTATGTCCAGCTTATCAGCGCGACATTGATGAGCATACTCAACGGAATCGATTTCTGTTACGTGGTATGGTTCTCTTTCCTGGGCAGCCTGTTTGACATTTACTGGTGGCGCCCGACGGTAAACGGTGTGGCAGTTTCAGGAGATTTCGGTTTTAATCCGCCGCCGATTAATATCGTCGACGTGCTGTACTTCCTGCTGCTGTGCCATCTGGGCAAAGCATTTGGCAAATTCATTGAGCAGATCTCGCGCGATCTCTCAGGCGGCAGCGGTCCGGGCATCACCCGCGATACGGATATCAAAAACTGGTTCAAAAATAATCTCACTGGCGGCAGAGGTACGGCCGGCATTGTCAGAGGTGGCCTGGGCAGCGCCATGGCAGCGGGTAAATGGGGCGCGACCAAGCTTGGGCTAATGGGTAGCGCAAGCACGACGGTTCAGCGTTCAGGCGTGGGTAATGCGCCCTCAAGCTCCACGGGCCGTCAGATGGCCGGTGGCGGTGTGGGGGTGGGCGTAAGTGGCGGCGGCGGGGCGCAGGACGGCGTAGGCGCGCTTACCGGGGTGGGAGAAACCCATCTCGACAGGGCGGCTAAAGAGGGATTCCTGGCGCAAACGCGCGCGCCGCTGGGCGGGGGAGCGGCAGCGGCTGCCGCGGCCGCCGCGGCGTCGAAGAAAAAAGGCATTCGTGATGCCTTCGGCTATCGTGCCGGCGCTGTCAGTGAGGCTATCGGCAAGAGAACGGCTCCTGTCAGCAATGCCGTCTCCAACGTGATTCAGACCGGGCGTAACGGTATAAGCAAGTCCTTAGATGCGATAAGTTCTGTTACGGTCAAGCCGGCCCGCAACGCCATCAATGGCACGCGCAATGCGGTTAACAATCAGGTGAATCACGTGAAGCATGCCATTCATCAGCAGCTCGATCCCGTGATAGCAAAAGTGCATGGCGCACGCGATGCCGTGAATGAGAAGATCGATGCGGTGCATCGGGCGGTCGATAAAGGCTTCGATGCGATGAATGAGGCCTATGACAGGGGAGTTCAGCCTCTAAGGGATGCCGCACATGCGACCAAGGACGGCATCAGCAAAGCCATGAACGATCTGGACGCTACGGTGGCGGACGTCATAGCGGGCGATAAGGATTGGCGAAACAAGCCGTAATATCTATCGCCTGCCAAAACACCTTCAGTGATGCGGAAGCGTGTAATAATCTATGGGCTCATCCATATGGCTCAAGTCCTGCTTGTCGGCAAGAATCTTGCAGCGATTTTTCACATCTTCCTCGCGCCCGTAACCATGCTCGCTGCGGTTGCGGTTGGAGACCAGGGCATCGAGTTCACTATACATAGGCTGCGCCGAATCCTGTGAGAGCTTCTCCAGCCTTTCCGTCTTGGTTGCCGGAAAATCCTGCTGAATTTCGCCCAGCAGGATACCAAGTACCTTTTTGTTATCGTCGAGGCGCTGTTGGGTTTTGGCGTCTTGCGACGGATCCTGGCGGGAGGCTAAGAAATATCCCCAATACTGATACGCGCAGCTGTAATAACTATACTGATAGAGAATGCCTTTGAGGCGCTCCGGCGAATGAATCGCGGCGATAGCGGCATTGGCTTTGTCGATAATGTCCTGCATGGGTTTGTAGAGCTCCAGCTTGCCGGTAGCTTTTGCAATTTCATAGGCGGTTTTGCCATCGGGCGCTTTGAGCTGAAAATTGGCGCCCTTTGCCACCATGAGCGCCACCAGATCGGCTTGCTGGTTTTTAATGACCATCAGCAGCGGATAGTTTTTATGCTTGTCGGGCATATTAGGGTCGGCACCCTTAAGCAGTAAGGCTTTGGCCATAGGGACCGAAAGTTCGTCGCTACGGTTCAGCGCAAGGGTAAGTGCCGTATCCCCCTGGTCTGTAATGGTATTGGGGTTGGCGCCGCGATCCAGCAGTATGGAGATATCGTCCACGCGGCCGAAATTGATGCGATAAATCAGCTCGTCATCCAATGCAGGATGCTCCTGCGCCAGGGCCATGACGGGGAATAATAGGAAAAACAGGAGGGGTAAGAGACGACGCATCTTGAAATTCCCGTGTTATTACTCCATATCCCTAGAAGAAACCGCAACAAAATTCAATGGAAGTCGACATGACCGAAAAACATACTTTCAGCGCGGAAGTCAGCAAAGTCTTAAAGCTGATGATCCATTCGCTATATACCAACAAGGATATCTTCCTGCGTGAGCTGATATCCAACGCGTCGGATGCCTGCGATAAACTGCGCTATGCCGCGCTGACTGCGCCTGAGATGCTTAAGGAAGATAATGACCTTAAAATCGTGCTTAGCGTTGACAAGAAGGCGCGCACCGTGACGCTCAGCGATAACGGTATCGGTATGAGCCGCGATGAGCTGATCGCCAATCTGGGAACGATTGCCAAGTCCGGCACTCAGGAATTCCTCAATGCGCTCAGTGGCGATGCTAAAAAAGACATGCCGCTCATCGGCCAGTTCGGCGTGGGGTTTTACTCGGCTTTCGTGGTGGCAGATAAAGTGACGGTGCAAAGCCGTAAGGCCGGCCAGGAACAGGGGCATATCTGGGAATCGGCGGGCGAAGGCGAGTTTACCGTCAGTGAAGGCAAGGACATTACGCGCGGCACACATATCACGCTGCATATCAAGAAGGGCGAGGACGAGTATCTCGACAAGTTCCGCCTGCGCCATATCGCGCAGACCTATTCCGATCATATTTCTTTCCCCATCGAATTTCGTGAAGAAGACGGCAAGGTTGAAAACATCAATAAGGCATCGGCGCTGTGGATGCGCCCGAAGTCTGAGATCACGGCTGAGCAGTATAACGAATTTTATCACCATGTTGCCCATTCGCCCGACACGCCATGGATGACATTGCACAACAAAGCCGAAGGCAAACTGGAATACACCAATCTGCTGTTCATTCCCTCCGTGGCACCGTTTGATCTGTTTCATCCCGACCGCAAACGCCGGGTGAAGCTATATGTGAAACGCGTCTTCATCACCGATGAGAACACCGATTTGATTCCGCAATACCTGCGTTTTCTGCGTGGCGTGGTGGATAGTGAAGATCTGCCGCTTAATATCAGCCGCGAAACGCTGCAGCACAATGTGATGCTGGCCAAGATTCGCGAATCGATCACTAAGCGTGTGCTGGGCGAGCTCAAAAAGCGTGCCGAAAAGAAGCCTGAGGAATACGCCGTGTTCTGGAAAAATTTCGGTGCTGCCCTTAAAGAAGGGCTATGTGAGGCGATGGCACCTAAAGAGCAGCTCCTTGAAGTGTGCCGCTTCAACAGCAGTACGCAAGCAGATCTGGTCAGCCTCGATAGTTATGTCGGGCGCATGAAAAAAGGCCAGGAGCATATTTTCTACCTCACCGGCGATAAGCTCGAAGTGATGGCGAACAGCCCGCAGCTTGAAGGCTTTAGCAAGCGCGGGGTCGAAGTGCTGCTGCTGACCGATCAGGTGGATGATTTCTGGGTCAATGTGGTGGGTGAATATAAAGGCAAGCCGATGAAATCGGTGACACGCAGCAATGTCGAACTCGATACGATTGAAACTACGACGCCTGCGAAAGACGATGCCAAAGACGAAAGCGCAAAACCGGAACTGACGCCATTGCTTGAGGTGCTCAAAAAGATTTACGGTGCACAGGTAAAAGATGTGCGGGCGACGCACAAGCTTACCGAGAGCGCAGTATGTCTTGCAGTAGAAGAGGGCGCGATGGACATTCGTTTCGAACGGTTCATGCGCGAGCAAAAGCAGCTGGGGGCAACCTATGCCAAAATTCTTGAGGTAAATGCCACGCACCCGATTATCAGGTCACTGGCCCAGAAAGTGGCAAACGGAGCAGGGGAAAAAGACGCCACCTTGCAGGATATCGCGTTTCTGCTGCTCGACCAGGCCCGGATCCTCGAGGGCGAGGAAGTATCTGATCCGGCAGCATTTTCCAAGAGAATCAATAGCTTTTTGGCCAAAAGCCTGGTCGCTTAAAGCGGTTCTAAAATTCATAATAGTGTCACGATCGGCCCCTGTTTATTTGCTATTATTATAGGGTAAACAAGCGGTATTAAATGGGGGAGTCCGATATGCTTAGCAATCAAACACTACTCAGGATCAAAAAATTGCTCAAATGGACTCGCATTGCCGCGAAGTTCATTGCCATCGGTGCGGCAATCACCGGCGCGGTGACCGCGCTCTCATCCTCCATCACCACGGGGGCGGCAATAAGTGCGGCGGGCGCTACAGGGTTTGCCGCTGCCAAAACGGTACCCGGAAAGAATTATGATAAGATTCGTCATGTGTCGCCACGCATGGGCTCGTCGCTGATGCCTCCAAGAATGGCTGCGTTGCCTGTGATAAAAACGGAGCAGCATATTACGCGTGCGCCGTCATCGGCATCGCAAAACAACCGGCGCTACAGCTAGCGCGGACCGTCACTCCCTCATAGACGGAAATGCTTAGGACTTCTTGCTTCCTGAGGCTTTGCGCGGCTGAGCAGACGGTTCCTGCTCTTCATCTTCTTTAGCGCCAAATGGACTGAACATGGAAAACGCCCGCTGAAACAGCGCCATGTTTTGCTTGCCGATTTCTTCGAGCTGGTTGAAAGGCGAAAATGTACTCGATACATATTCACGCATCTTGTCCTGATTTTTACTGAAGCTTTCCATGCTCGCTTCGAGATACGGGGGAAGAAACTGCTGCATCTTGCCGCCGTAGAAACTGATGAGCGTGCGCAGGAACTTGATAGGCAGCAGGCTGTAGCCTTTTGACTCTTGTTCAAAAATAATCTGGGTCAATACCTGACGGGTAAGGTCTTCGTCGGTTTTGGCGTCAATCACCAGAAAATCGACACCTTTTTTAACCATGTCACAAAGATTCTCGAGCGTGATATAACTGCTGGTATTGGTGTCATACAGACGCCGGTTAGCGTATTTTTTAATAATTATAACACCTTCGGGATGTTGAGGCTGAGCGGCGCGTGCCGTAGATTCCTTATGCATAAGGCATCCTTTAAGGTTGTTTTTTAGAAACGAAAAAGATAGACTTCATTAATTATCATTACCACTTTCTTTGCTGCACCGCAATAAGAATGTCACAAACAGAGGATTATCAGAAGCTTGCGCGACAATTCCTGGACCTATGGCAGGAACAGATGGCTGCTATGATGAACGACTCGGAATTCATCCGCGCGCTACTGTCGGTAATGCAAACCGCTCCGTTTTCTGCTAAGGACACATCTTCTTATGGCTATCCATTCACCGCATCAGTCTTTGGCGCGCAACCGGCAGGGAGCGCTTCCGCTGCATCTCACTTTAGCGATGCTGCCCTGGCTCGCCTCGAACGCGGCCTTGCAGCTATCGAAGAGCGGCTTGAGCGTCTCGAGCGCAATGCCCGTGATGGGCGCGTCGCCGGCAGCAGCAAAACTCGGCCTCGCATGGCGAAAACTGCTAAGCGATCCAAAGCTGGCGCAAGCCGCCGAAGCGGAAGCAAGAAAGCGCGCCGCTAAATTTCTTCAAGGGCTTTCGCACTATCAAAAGGTACCCTACGAACGCAATGTCGAAGAACCTGCCTGCGTGCTCAAGGCAGGTGCCGTGCGGCTTTTAAGTTATGCATGCGACAAGCCGGATGCTCCGGTGGTCTTTCTTATCCCGTCGCTCATCAATCGCTATTACATTCTCGATCTGGCACAAAAAATAAGTTTCGCACGGTATCTGCAGGGATGCGGCATACAGGTCTACATTGTCGACTGGGACACGCCTTCAGAGCATGAGAAAAATTTTGACTGCGGGTTATACGTCACCCAGGTGCTAGTGCCGATGGCGCAATGGATTCGCAATCATTCCGGCGGCCCGGTTATTCTGGGCGGCTATTGCATGGGCGGACTATTATCACTGGCGCTAGCCCAGATAAGCCCGGATTTAGCCGATGGCCTTGCGCTTTTTGCGGCACCATGGGATTTCTTTGCACCGTCGTTTCCGCGCGTCGCGATGCAGGGCGTTCCCGAAGAGATAGTGTCGGGCTATGTCAATGGCCGCGACTTACTGCCGGCGGAAACGATTCACACCTTGTTTCATTGTGCCAATCCGTATGCCTTCCAGAATAAGATAAGCGAATTCGCCGGCATGAATCCCGATAGCCCGGCGACGCAGGAGTTCCTTGCTGTGGAACATTGGGTCAATGATGGCGTGGCGATGACGCGCGGTGTGGCACGCGACTGCCTGATTGAATGGTCGCAGCGCAATGCGCCGGCAAGCGGTCAGTGGCGCGTGGGCGGGCAGGTGATTGACCCGCGCAAACTTACCCTGCCGTGTTTTATTGCTGCGCCGCAAGATGACCGCATCGTGCCGTCGGACTGCGCCCGTCCGCTGGCGCAGTTGCTTAAACATCACAGGTTGGTGGAGCCACGCAGCGGGCATGTCGGCATGATGGTAGGCAGCAGGCGCAAAACCGGCCTGTGGGAACCGTTCACCCAGTGGATCAGCGGCCAATTTGCTTGACTTTCGCCGCAAAGACAATAAAACGTGCGCGAAGAAAAATTGCGTTGTGGCAGTGCAGCATATCTGGGCCCGGCGAAACTGTTTATAAAGGAGATGGAATATGAGCGATCAGGATGTAGTGATTGTAAGCGCGCTGCGCACCGCAATCGGATCATTTAATGGTGGCCTGGCATCGCTGCCTGCACATAAACTCGGTGAAATCGTGCTGCGCGAGACGCTCGCGCGCACCGGCGTAAATGGCGCTGATATTTCGGAAGTTATACTGGGCCAGATTCTCACCGCTGCCGCAGGCCCCAATCCTGCACGCCAGGCGTTGCTGAATGCCGGCATCCCCAAGGAAGTGCCGGGCTGGGGCGTCAACCAGCTTTGCGGCTCAGGCCTGCGCGCTGTGTGCCTTGGCTATCAGGCCATCAAGAACGGCGACAGCTCCATCGTCATCGCCGGCGGTCAGGAAAGCATGAGCCAGGCGCCACATGCCTCGCGTTTGCGCAACGGCATCAAGATGGGCGATGCAACGTTCGTTGATACTATGCTTTACGATGCGCTGGTGGATCCGTTTCATCATATTCATATGGGGGTCACTGCGGAAAATATTGCCAAGCTCGTAGGCATCACCCGCGATGAGCAGGATGAATTTGCCGCCCTGTCGCAGCAGAAAACCGAAGCGGCGCAGAAAGCCGGAAAGTTTAAAGATGAAATCGTGCCCGTCATCATTGCCGATCGCAAGGGCGACATCACGTTTGATAAAGACGAATTTCCGCGCGCAGGCGTCACCAAGGAAGCGCTCGGCAAACTTAAACCGGCGTTCAATAAAGAAGGCACGGTGACGGCCGGTAATGCATCGGGCATTAATGACGGCGCAGCCGTGGTCATGCTGATGACGGCGGGCGATGCCAAGAAGCGTGGGCTTAAGCCATTGGCGCGTATCGTCAGCTGGGCGCATGCCGGTGTCGATCCTTCCATCATGGGCACGGGGCCGATCCCGGCCAGCCGCAAGGCACTTGCCAAAGCCGGATGGAAACCGACGGACCTCGACCTCGTCGAAGCCAATGAAGCGTTTGCGGCGCAGGCCATCGCGGTCAATCGCGATCTGGGCTGGGACTTAAGAAGGGTCAACGTCAATGGCGGCGCAATCGCGCTCGGTCACCCGGTGGGTGCCAGCGGTGCGCGCGTGCTGACCACCTTGCTCCATGAGATGGGACGGCGTGATGCCAAAAAGGCACTCGCCACCCTTTGTATTGGCGGTGGCATGGGTGTGGCCATGTGTGTGGCCAGAGATTAATCGAGAGTGGCTCGTAAAAGACCGGGACATAAAAAGTAAGGAAAGACATTATGGGTAAGATTGCATTGGTAACCGGCGGCACGCGCGGCATTGGCGCCGCGATTTCGGTGGCGCTCAAGGCCTCGGGTTACAAAGTGGCCGCCAACTACGCCAGCCGCGACGATGCAGCGCAGGCCTTCAGCAAGGCCACCGGCATTCCTGTGTTCAAATGGAACATCACGGATTTCCACGCCTGCGAAAAAGGTACGCATAATGTGCTTAAGGAAATGGGCGGAGCAATCGAAGTACTCGTCAACAACGCCGGCATCACACGCGACACGGTGATGCATAAAATGACGCATGAAAACTGGGAAGCGGTGATCGACACCAACCTTACCTCCTGTTTTAACATGTCACGCGTGGTCATTGAATCGATGCGCGAAGAACGTTTCGGCCGTATTATCAATATCGGCTCGATGAACGGGCAGCTGGGCCAGTTCGGCCAGACGAATTACTCGGCAGCCAAGGCCGGCATCATGGGGTTCACCAAGGCACTGGCGCGTGAGAACGCTTCGCGCGGCATTACGGTAAACACCATTTCGCCGGGCTATATCGCGACCGACATGGTCAAAGCCGTGCGTGAAGATGTGCTCAAGCAGATTGTGGCGCAGATTCCCGTGGGACGTTTGGGTGAGCCCGAAGAGGTGGCGCGCGCCGTGGTATTCCTCGCGGCGGACGAATCGGCCTTCATCACCGGCGAGACCTTCTCGATCAACGGCGGCCAGTTCATGGAATAGACGGCGCATTGCCGTTGCAACCAGCAGGGAGTGCTTCGCGTGAAGAAATCCACTCAACGCCCGATCGCTTTCGTGCTTTCCTCCACCGACCATGGCAGCATGCTGGTCAACCGCAATGACTACTACATGCACAAAGGCATCGGATTCGGTGTCGGCTACCAGCTGTTCCATAATTCTTCCTTTGAACCGACGGAGGTTGATGCCGCTCTTCAACTGCTGCAAACGCGACGACAGAATTTCGGCGACGGTGTAATTGCCCTGGACTGCGGCGCGAACATTGGCGTGCACACTATCGAATGGGCACGCTTTATGCACGGATGGGGTGTTGTGGTAGCCCTCGAGGCGCAGGAAAGAATTTTCTATGCGCTAGCCGGCAACATCGCGCTTAACAACTGCTTTAATGCGCGGGCAATATGGGCGGCAGTAGGTGCGAAAAACGGCAGCATCCAGGTGCCCGTGCCGAATTATCTTGTGCCTTCAAGCTACGGCAGTCTTGAACTCAGAAAGAACGATCACAACGAATTCATCGGCCAGGAAATCGATTATTCCGACGAAAAAACCTTAAAGACGCAGATGCTCAGTATCGACGGGCTTGCGCTTGCCCGGCTGGATTTCATCAAGATAGATATTGAAGGGATGGAGATGGAAGCATTAAGCGGAGCGCAGAATTCCCTAAAACGATTAAAGCCGCAGTTATTGATCGAAAAATTCAAAACGGATGAAACGCAGCTCAAGACTTTCCTGGAAAAGCTGGGCTACAAAACCTTTGCTCTGGATATCAACTTGCTGGCGGTGCATGAATCCGACCCGGCACTCTCAACCGTAAAGATTGGCTAAGAGACGGGTTCGTTATCTCAGCGGATCTTTGTGTGCTGCGTATCCGCGGATATTCTGCCTGCGGCGGTGTTGCGGGCGGTAAGAATCTTGCCCAATGCTTCGCCATAGCTTCGCGAGTGAATTTCATTGGGGTTATTATAGTACCTGTCGAACGCCGCATCTTCGCCTGCAGCGGCATCGACAAATTCAGGGATGCGGTTTAGCTGTTTTGCGAGGTAGGAGAGTGCCACCATGCGTGTGCGTTCAGACGCGGCTGCTTCGTACATATCCGCATCGGTCTTAATGCCTCTTTTATACTGAAAAGCATGCGTCATTTCATGCATGAGCGAACTCACGAATTCTTCAAAACTTTTAAAGGCGGCGGGATTACGGGTAGTGATGGTATGGCGCTCGTCGGAATATGACATGTTTCCTATGGGAACGTAAAAATCGCTGCAAAGCAGTCGCGGCGGAGTGATTCCAAATGTCTGCGAAGAGGCGTTGATGAGGTCCTGCGCGTAAGCCAGAAGCGCCACCAGCCTGTCACCGCAATCATTTTCCGGCATGTCCCATAATTTAGCGGCCTTAAGGGTTTTTGCATGCATCTTGCGCGCGATATCGCGTACATGTCCGCCGTCGGCATGCATATATTTTTCAGGCGCAAGTTTTGCCAGCATGGTGCTGACCGCATCGATCTGCTCTGTGGGCAATGGGGGATTGATAATAGGAAAATATCCGCGTGCATTTAACACTTCGCCATATTCAATTTTAGCAGGCGCGATCGCGTCTATGAACGCTTTGAGTGTGTGGCAACGGTCGGGGTAATCCTCGCGTTCGTAGCGCTCAAGTATCTGAGGGACATTGATTGTCATCCGCCCAGTCTAGCGCTATTCCCCTAATGAATCGTAAAGGTGGGAGGCTTGGCGCACTGTCCCATTCCTGCCACGGCTGATCGAAAAGTGAAATTTAGCATCTTTTTAATCTTTTCTTAATGGTTTCCTGCCAGAAAAGTCTGCTATACTGCGCTTTATAAGAATAAAAGCACAGCCAGAACGCCCTAACCATAAAAACGGAGAATAAAAATGGGTGCTGTGCGTCACGTTGCACTGGGAAATCATATTCAGTCCTGGCACAGGAGACGTGTCAATGAGCTCTGCGGGCTCTTGTTGCTCGCGCTTGCGCTGTTTACGGCAGCCGCACTGGCGGGCTTTCATGAAGCCGATCCCTCCTTCAATATGGCAGCGGATCATGCGGTGATGAACTGGGCGGGGCTGCCCGGAGCGTACCTTGCCAACCCGCTGCTGCAGACGCTGGGTCTTGCTTCCATTATCACCGTGCTCATGATGTCTGCCTGGGGCTGGCGACTGCTTGCGAGCAAGCGCATTCCTTCGCTCATCGGCATACGTATCGCCATGTTCCTTGCCAGCCTTGTGCTGTTTGCCGCGGTGCTGGCTACCATTGAGCCGCCTGTGTCATGGCCGCTGGAAAACGGGCTTGGCGGTGCTATCGGTGTGCTCGTGCGCCGCAGCCTTACCCATTATTTCGCGGCGTATGCCTATGTGCCGGTGGCGCTTGCCTTGCTGCTGGCCACCTTACCGGTGGCGCTGGGTCTTACGCTTGGCGAATGGCGCTCGATTCTGAAACTTTTCTGGAAGTCGGCGTTGTTCATCCTCAGCGTGCTTTCGATTTTCCGCCCGGCACGTGTTGAAGATATGGCCTATGCGGCACATGACGAGAAGTCCGCCTCACTGCTGACGCGTATGTCGCGCAAAATAGCCAAACGCGCAGAAGAAGAGGATGAAGACGACGAGGACGAGGTGACAGAGAAAAAGCCACCTAAGATGTTCAAGAAGGATCTCGTGGCGCCCCCCAAACCAAAAACTCAGCCGCGCATCAGCCAGTCATCGCTGGAGCTGCGCCCGCGCAAGGGGCAATATCAGATGCCGCCGCTTGCCATGCTCACGGCCCCCAAACATGCCCGCAAGCAACAGCTCAATGAAGCGGCGCTGTCGCAGAATGCAAGGCTGCTGGAGACGGTGCTTAATGATTTCGGCGTCAATGGCGAGATCGTCAAAGTGCGCCCTGGCCCCGTGGTCACGCTCTATGAACTCGAACCGTCGCCGGGCACAAAATCCTCGCGCGTTATCGGCCTTGCCGATGACATCGCACGTTCGATGAGCGCGGTTTCCGCCCGCATCGCGACCGTGCCTGGGCGCAATGTGATCGGTATTGAGCTGCCCAACCAGACGCGTGAGACGGTGTATCTGCGCGAATTGCTCGAAGAGGAAGAATTCAGCTCCAGCCAGGCAAGCCTGCCGCTGGCGATGGGCAAGGATATCGGTGGCACGCCGGTGATTGTCGATCTTGCGCGCATGCCGCATCTGCTCGTGGCCGGTACGACCGGGTCGGGAAAATCGGTGGCGGTTAACACCATGATTACCTCGCTCATCTACAAACTCACGCCCGAGCAGTGCAAATTCATCATGATCGATCCCAAGATGCTTGAGCTGTCGATTTACGACAACATCCCGCATTTGCTTTCTCCGGTTGTCACCGAGCCCGGCAAGGCGGTGGTGGCGCTCAAATGGACGGTGAAGGAAATGGAGAACCGTTACCGCCTGATGTCCTCGCTCGGCGTACGCAATATCGACGGCTACAATAAACGCATTCTCGATGCCAAAGCCAAGGGCGACAAACTAAGCCGTACCGTGCAGACGGGGTTTAACCCGGACACCGGCGCACCGATCATTGAAGAAGTGCCGCTCGACATGACGCCGCTGCCGTTCATTGTCGTGGTGGTGGACGAAATGGCCGATCTCATGCTGGTGGCCGGTAAGGAAATTGAAACGTCGGTACAGCGTTTAGCTCAGATGGCACGCGCTGCAGGTATCCATATCATCATGGCGACTCAGCGTCCCTCAGTGGATGTCATTACAGGCGTGATTAAAGCTAACTTCCCGACCCGCGTGAGCTTTCAGGTGACTTCGCGCATCGACAGCCGCACGATTTTAGGCGAGCAGGGTGCCGAGCAACTGCTGGGGCAGGGCGATATGCTCTATATGGCGGGGGGCGGGCGCATTACGCGCGTGCACGGCCCGTTCATCAGCGACAAGGAAGTGGCTACTATCGTTGCGCATCTGCGCGAACAGGGATCGCCGCAGTATGTGGAAGACGTCACGCGCGACCCGGAAGAGGAAATGATTTTCGGTGAAGGCGGCGAGGAAGATGGCGAGGATGGTGATATTTACCGCCAGGCTGTTTCCATCGTGCTGCGTGATCGCAAAGCTTCTACCAGTTACCTCCAGCGCGTGCTTAAACTGGGCTATAACCGGGCTGCAAGGCTTGTGGACCGCATGGAGCTTGAGGGTATCGTGGGCCCGGCCAATCATGTCGGCAAGCGCGAAGTCATAGGATAAACGCGACTTTAAAATCTATTTTAGGCCGGTAATATTTACTGTATAGCTCACTACCTAGCTGCGACAGAGCACTAGACCGGTGACTCAAAGCACGTTATGAACTGCTCATGCGTTTATTCTATTCATTTCTGACACTCTTCCTTATCTGCTGCCCGCCGGTACTGGCGGCAAAGCCATTGCCTTATGACACCAAGCCCTACCGGCTGACGTCCGAAGACAAAGAGGAACTTACGCGCATCGAGAAATACCTGGGCAGCCTGCGCACGATTAGTTCTGAATTCACCCAGGGCGCCCCCAACGGCGATATCTCGACCGGAAAATTCTATCTTGAGCGGCCGGGCAGACTGCGCATGGAATATGACGCGCCGATGCCGGTGCTGATGGTCGCTGCGGGCAGTGATATCGTTTATTACGACAAGGAGCTTGATCAGGTGACCCATATTCCGCTGGAAGACACGCTGGTGGGATTTCTTGCACGCGACACCATTAAATTCGATGCGGCCGTGACCATCACCTCGTTTGAGCGTGGCTCCGGTACGTTGCGTCTTAGCCTGATCCAGACCAAGCGCCCGCGTGACGGCATGCTCACGCTTGAATTCTCCGACAAGCCGCTTCTTATCCGCAACATGGTGGTTACCGACAGTGCGGGGCAGATGACGACGGTAGCCCTTAACAACGCGCGCTTTGATCTTCCGCTGAGCAAAGACCTGTTCATCTTCAAGGATCCGCATCTGGGCAGTAAAGCCGGGATCAATAAGGGCAGGTAGCTTACTTCAGGCAAAAAAGAAGCCCGCTAAAGCGGGCTTCCGGTGACGCACCTGGCGTCGTAGGGAGAATTATCCCCCCAAACCTATGAGGCACCTTTGCGCTGGGGTGCCAGCTCGTGCGTGAGGCGGGCGATTTCTTCCTTGAGAAGAAGCTTCTGCTTCTTGATATCCTTAATGGTATAAAAACTGGGAAGTGGCCTGGCCATCTCTTCTGCGAGCATGTTCTCGTATTCTGCGTGTTTGGCATGCAAATGCTCGATATGCGACACTACCGACATAAACAAGACTCCTTCACTGTTGACAGATGTACTGCCCAAGGGAGCAAGACGCTGGCTTAAGCAGCATCTATATTAGACACCTCTGCCGGCTCCGTTTCAAGCACGATCCCCTGTCAAGAAAACTATATTTACGTAAGTCGATTTTTCGTTTGGAAGTAAAATGTGTATAAAAATAGAGCAATTATTTAGAGAAACTCTAACATTACTCTTCACCCATCTTGAGTGCGGCGATGAAGGCGGATTTGGGGATTTCAACATTGCCCACCGAACGCATCTTCTTTTTGCCTTCTTTTTGCTTTTCCAGCAGTTTGCGTTTGCGTGAGACGTCGCCGCCGTAGCATTTCGCGGTTACGTCTTTACGCAGCGCGCTGATGGTCTCGCGCGCGATGATGCGCCCGCCGATAGCCGCCTGAATCGCAATCTGAAACATCTGGCGGGGGATAAGGTCTTTAAGGCGCTCGCACAGCCTGCGACCGCGGAAGTCGGCCTGCGAGCGGTGCACGATGATGGACAGCGCATCCACCGGCTCGGCGTTGACGAGGATGGAAAGCTTCACCAGATCGCTCTCGGAATAGCCGTCGATATGATAGTCGAAGCTCGCATAGCCGCGTGAGCAGGATTTGAGACGGTCGTAAAAGTCGAACACCACCTCGTTCAGCGGCAGGCGGTAAATTGCCATGGCGCGGTTGCCAACGTATGTGAGGTCCACCTGCTGGCCGCGTTTTTCAGTGCATAGCGTCAGTACGCTGCCCAGATATTCGTCGGGCACGAGGATGGTGGCTTTGATCCACGGCTCTTCCATGCGCTGGATGTGGGTGGGATCGGGCATGTCGGCCGGATTATGCAGTTCAAGCGAGGTGCCGTCGGTTCGATGGATTTTATACACCACGCTGGGTGCGGTAGCGATAAGATCCAAGCCGAATTCGCGCTCAAGGCGCTCTTCGATGATCTCCAGATGCAGCAGGCCCAGAAAGCCGCAACGGAAACCAAAGCCCAGCGCTGAGGACGTTTCCATCTCGAATTCAAAACTGGCATCATTTAGACGCAGCTTGGCGAGACTGTCTTTCAGGTTCTCGAAGTCTGAGGTATCGACCGGATAGAGGCCGCAGAATACCACGGGCATGCTGGGTTTGAAGCCGGGCAGGGGCTGCTCGCAGGGCTTGCGGTCGTCGGTCACCGTATCGCCGATATTGCAGTCGGCCACTTGTTTGATGCCGGTGATGATGTAACCGACTTCGCCGGGGCTGAGCACATCGACCGGAGTTTTCTTCGGGGTGAACACACCGACCTGTTCCACCTGATGCGATGAGCCGTTGCTCATCATGCGTATCTTCATGCCCTTGGTCAGCTTGCCGTCGATAATGCGTACGAGGATGACGACGCCCAGATACGTGTCGTACCAGCTATCGATAAGCAGCGCCTTAAGCGTCGCGCTTTCGTCGCCCTTGGGGGCGGGCAGGCGCTTCACCAGCGCTTCGAGCGTTTCCTTGATGCCGATGCCGGCTTTGGCCGAGACGAGTACGGCGTCGCTGGCATCAAGCCCGATGACGTCTTCAATCTGCTGCTTGACGCGCTCGGGTTCGGCGGCGGGCAGATCGATCTTGTTGAGCACCGGGATGATTTCATGATGGTTGTCGATGGCCTGATAGACGTTGGCGAGCGTCTGCGCTTCCACGCCCTGGCTGGCATCCACTACTAAAAGTGATCCTTCGCAGGCGGCAAGCGAACGGCTTACTTCATAGGCGAAATCGACATGTCCGGGGGTGTCCATCAGGTTAAGCCAGTAGGTGATACCGTCTTCGGCTTTATACTTAAGGCGGACGGTTTGGGCCTTGATAGTAATGCCACGCTCTTTCTCAATATCCATGGAATCGAGCACCTGGGCGGTCATTTCGCGTGCATCCAGGCCTCCGCAATATTCAATAAGGCGGTCGGCAAGGGTCGATTTACCATGATCAATATGGGCAATAATCGAGAAATTACGTATCTGGGACAGTTCGGGCATGGCGGTTGTCATATAGCCTCCGTCAGGCTTTGCAACAACTATGATTTTTCAGATGATTTTTACAGGGAAATCCGGTAGAATAATCACCATAATAATAAATAGCCTGCGCAAGTATAGCGCCGGTAGGTTATGAGTAGGTAACTCGATGGCTGTCACCCCGCTTCAGGATTTCATCTCGGCTGCGCTTGCGCGCCAGTCCACGCCGCTTAGCAGCTCGTCTGCTCAGGTGAGCTCTGCGGTGACCCCAACGGCCAACAGCAATGCTGCCAATACATCGGCCGTGGTGCTTTCACCGGGTGCCTCGCTGCAAACTTCCAGCCTCGTTACGGCGTCTGCGAGTTTCGCGCAGTTAAGCAGCCTGCTTGAAGTAGCGCAGGATGGCGCCGGACAAATCTCCGATATTCTGCAGCAGCTTCTTTCGCTCGCGCAGCAGGGCGGCAATAGCCAGACTGCCTCCAGCGAGTTCCAGCAGCTTCTGACGGAAGTGAATCTGATTGCCGGCAATACGAGTTTCAATGGCGCCAGCCTGCTGAACGGATCGTTTGCAGCTCCCACGGGAGAGGATGACTCTTCGGCATTGTCGCTGCCTGACCTTACGACACAGGGGCTTTTTGGCAGCAATACGCTTTCGCTTGGCACAGGCAGTAATTCTGATGTCATCGCCGCGCTTAATGGAGCGCAGGATCAGGTGAATGGCACGTCGCAGGATATCACCGGCGTGCAGTCGCAGCTTAGCTTTGCGCTGGCCAATGTAGATACGGCGCTGGCGAATTCCACTGCGGCCAGCTCAACACTGAGCGACAATGATCTCACCGATGGCGCGCAAGGCGATACGCTTTCGAGCCTGCTTGGAACGCCTGGCATCAGTGCGCAGGCGCAGACCGGCAATCTCTCCGAGACGCTGCTTGGCCTTGTACAGGAATAGCGGGCGGGCATAAAAGCCTGAATCTGCTAGACATGCAGGCGCAAATCGGCGAATATTCGCCCCCGTATTCTTAGGATAATCATATGTTTCGTGGACTCTATACCGCGCTGGTGACGCCGTTTAAAAACGGCAAGGTGGATGAAAAGGCGTTCGGTACGTTTGTTGAATGGCAGATCGCCGAGGGCGTGCATGGTCTAGTGCCGTGCGGCACTACCGGTGAATCGCCGACCTTGACCTATGAAGAGCATAACCGTGTGGTGAGCCTCTGCGTTGAGGCTGCTAAAGGACGCGTCAGGGTGCTTGCGGGCACGGGGGCTAACTCCACCGAAGAAGCGATCATGTTTACGCGCCATGCCAAAAAAGCGGGTGCGGATGGCGCGCTTATCGTCAGTCCCTATTATAACAAGCCGACGCCCGAGGGCATTGTGCAGCATTACAAGGCCATCACTGAAGCGGTGGAGTTGCCGGTGATCGTCTATAACATTCCCGGCCGTTCGGTCATCAATATTTCCGACGAGACATTGGAGCGCCTTGCCAAGCTGCCCAATATCGTCGGGCTCAAAGATGCCACCGGCGATCTTGCGCGTGTGAGCACGCTGCGTGCCCGTCTTGGCGCGGAGTTTATTCAGCTTTCCGGCGAAGACATGACGGCAGTCGCCTTCAATGCGCAGGGCGGGGTGGGGTGCATCTCGGTAACCTCCAATGTGGCGCCGAAACTATGCGCCGAGGTGCAGAACAAGACACTTGCGGGCGATTATATCGAAGCGCTTGCCTTGCACGACAAACTGGTGCCGCTACATCAGGCGATGTTCCTTGAGACCAGTCCGGGCCCGGTGAAATATGCCATTTCACTGATGAATAAATGCACCGGCAATCTGCGCCTGCCATTGGTGGAACCCTCCGATACCTGCAAAACGCGTATTCGTGAAGCCGTCCAGAAGGCCGGGCTTATCTGATGCCGCCGAAAAAAGGCACGCCCAACGAAAAGGCAAAAAAAGATCACGGTAAGCTGATCGCTGAGAACCGCAAGGCGCGCTATAATTATTTTATCGAAGAAACGTTCGAGGCGGGCATCGTGTTGACCGGCACGGAAGTTAAATCACTGCGGTTGGGACGCTCCAATATCAATGACGCGCATGCAGGCGAAATGAAAGGCGAACTATGGATATTCAATCTGGATATCCCGGTCTATATCGCCGGCAATCGCAATAACCACGAACCCAAACGCGCACGTAAATTGCTGGTGCATAAAAAACAGATGAGCAAGTTCATCGGTCAGGTGAAAGTGAAGGGATTTTCGCTGGTGCCGCTGAAAATGTATTTCAATGCACGCGGTATTGTGAAGGTTCTCATGGGCCTGGGCAAAGGCAAAAAGGAATTCGATAAGCGCGAGACCATCAAGAAGCGCGACTGGGAACGCCAGCAACGAGGGATGTTGAAGAAGTAATATGCTCTGGCCAGATGTCATCGCACTCAAGGAATTTTATGCTTCTGCATTGGGACAGATTGCCTGTTTAAGCCTGCGCCGCCGTATTAGTGCTCTGTGGGGCCAGGCTAAAGGCGATTCCGTGGTGGGTCTTGGATTTGCCACTCCCTATCTGGCGTCGTTTGTCGGTGAGGCGCAGAGTATTTTTGCCTGCATGCCTGCTCCGCAAGGCGTGATTCACTGGCCGCCTAATGCGCGCAACCTTTCCCTGATGACCGATGAAGCCGAACTGCCGTTTGCCGACAACAGCATTAACCGCGTGCTGGTGGTGCACGCGCTTGAAAACAGTGAGCAGGTGCGCCCGATGTTATCGGAAATATGGCGTGTGCTTTCGCCGGCGGGCCGCCTGCTTGTCGTGGTGCCCAACCGCCGCGGCATCTGGGCGCGGGCACCCGGCAGCCCGTTTGCTTACGGCCAGCCGTTTTCAGCCTGGCAATTCCGTCAGCTTCTGTCCGAACAGTCCTTCACGCCGCTGCATACGACTGCGGCTTTATTTTTCCCCCCTTCAACCCGGCGCTATATTTTAAGGGCTGCACGGTTTTTAGAAGTGGTGGGCAGCCGGTTCTTTGCGGCCTTCGGAGGCGTACTCATCGTCGAGGCGGAAAAACAGATTTATGCCCCGGCCGCGCAGAAAGCGCGTGTGCGCGCGCGCAAAGTATATGTCCCTTCGACGGTGCAGCCCGCCGGAGTGTAAGAATGCTGTATGATCACGGATTTTTCCATTATACTATAAAGAAAATATCTAACGGGAAATGCGAATGCCAAGCCTCTTAAAACGATCTTCTGCATTGTTACGCATGCAGGGATTCACGCTTATCGAGCTCTCCGTCGTATTGGTTATTATCGGCGGACTCGTGGGCGGCATTCTCGTGGCGCAGTCACTCATTCGCCAGTCACAGATCAGCAGCATCATCGTAGACATGCAGCGTTACACAAGCGCGGTGAAAACATTTTCGGAAAAATACAATGCGCTGCCGGGCGATATGGCCACCGCCACCAATTATTGGGGGAGTCAGACCACTTGCCCCGCCACCAATTCGGAAGCGACCGGTGCATCGTCCGCCACTTGCAATGGCGATGGCAATGGGCAAATTTATCAGTGGTACAATGCCATAGTGTCTACAAGCGCGCAGAACTACTCAGAGATGTTTTATTTCTGGCAGCATCTTACGAACGCGCAACTGATCTCGGGAAACTACATAGGAGCGCCTGGACCTGCCGGAATTATCGATAGCGTGCCGGGGAGCAATGTTGCCAAAGGGCGCATCACCGGGCTCGGCTATAGCGTGATTTACGTGGGAGTAAACGGGCTCGGCGTGACATTTTCAACGACTACGAATTACGGACATGTGTTTTTTGTTGGCGGACAGGACAGCGGCAGTTATACGATGAATCCAATCGTCACCGCATATGAAGCGCAGGCATTCGACAACAAATATGACGACGGCGTGCCTTCCACTGGCGCCATACAGACTTTTTCCACAGGAGCGCCATGGGGAACTCCGACCTGTGCATTGGCGTCGGGCAGCACGTTTGTGTATAACATAAATGTTACCGGCAATTTATGCGCTTTCATCATCACCACAGGATTTTAAGGCAGATGCGAAACGTGTCTTTAAAAAATGGCGAGCAGGGTTTTACACTCATCGAAATGTCGGTGGTACTCATTATTATAGCATTACTTGCAGGCTCTATTTTCGTTGGCCAGACCCTGCTGCGCCAATCACAGATCAATGGCACCATGGCGGATGCGCAGCGCTACATTGCCGCCACGAATACTTTTGCGCAGAAATATAATGCTTTGCCGGGCGATATGCCCAATGCCACCAGCTACTGGGGAGCGCAGTCGAGCTGCCCGACAGGGTATGGGTCGCCACCCGCTGTAGGAACGCTCACCTGCAATGGCGATGGCAATGGCATGGTCTATGCCTGGTCATCCGCAGTCTCGTCCGGCACCAATTATGCGGAGGAGTTCACCTACTGGCAACATCTGGCAATTGCGGGAATGATTCCCGGTACCTATACCGCTGCAGCGGGCCCCACTTTATGGATCGACAGCGTGCCCGGCGTCAATATTCCCGCAGGCCGACTAAACGGAATGGGTATCGGTATTATCTATCTGGGGGATAATGCGCCCGCTTTCTTTTCTAGAGGTACAATGCACGTGTATTTTTTAGGTGGGCGTGAGGTGGGCATGTACCCGGCCAATGCCATCCTTACCACGGATGAGGCCCAAAGTTTTGATAGTAAATATGATGACGGCTCACCCGCCACAGGAAATGTATTCACGTTCAGCAGTGGATCGGGGTGGGGCAATACATCAGGCTGTACGACGAACAATGGTACGGCCAATGTATATAACGTTGCGATGCCTGGCATTCAGTGTGCGCTTATTCTTGCCACAGGATTTTAACCTGCATACGGACAGGAACGAAAAGAGTGATGAAGCAATGAAGTCTTTAAAAAGAAATGCCGCAGGCTTTACCCTCATCGAACTTGCGATTGTTCTTGTTATCATAGGGCTGCTTACAGCGGGCATTCTTGTGGCGCAGTCGCTTATACGCCAGTCGAAAATCAACAGTATCATGACGGATGCTCAGCGTTATGAATCGGCGGTGAGCACATTTTCCAGCAAATATGGAGCGCTGCCGGGTGATATAGGCAATGCTACGACGTTCTGGGGCGCGATGACGACGTGTCCGCCTGCTCCGGCCAGCGCGAGCCCGGGTGGCACGCTTACCTGCAATGGCAATAATAACGGTTCCGTCTATAACTGGTTGCCACCTTTTACTTTCACTACAATTAATTCGAATGAGCTTCAGCTTTTCTGGCAGCATCTGTCCAATGCGCAGCTGATTTCTGGTAGCTATACCGGTATTTCTCAATTAGCAGGGCAAACCCTGGATAATATGCCGGGTGTTAGCGTGCCCTCCAGCCGACTCAATGGCGCCGGGTTCTCTATTGTTTACGCGGGGACTGTTCCTGTTGGCGACGCCACTTATGGCGCTTTTCCCGGTAATTACGGCCATATATTTTTTGTTGGCGGATACTTTGCCGGAGGCTTTACCATCAATCCGATAATGACATCGGGCGAAGCTTCCAGCTTTGACGGTAAATATGATGATGGCGTACCTTCGAGCGGAAATATTACCACGATTTCAACCACAAGCGCGTATGCCGATGCAACCTGTGCCATCGCTTCGGGCAGCACTTTTGTCTACAATGTCAATAATGCCGGCACCCATTGTGCACTCATACTGACCACCGGCTTTTGATCAATCGAGCCAAAAAAACCGTTCTCAATTTTTGCGTATCGGCGATCAAAGCGATGCTAAAGTTTTAGCTAAATACGGTGGAGAATTACATTTTCCACTGCTAGGGCTTGATTATAGCCGGTATTTTTATTACAATGGGCTATCCGGCAGCAATTGGATTTTAATAATAAAACGGATACGGTAGGGCATGAATACAACTCGAAGACACCGCGCATTTTTAACAGCGCTGTTTGCAACAATGTTTCTGGGCGCGGCTCTGGCAGGCTCTTTAAGCGAAGCGCAAGCACAGGAAACGACATCAAAAAGCAAACACCATAAGCACAAGCACGGCCATTTGCGCCGTCATGCGCATGCCATCTATGTGCGTCCGCAACCCGCCTCGTATATCGTCGATGCCGACAGTGGCAAGGTGCTCGAATCGGAAAATCCCGATGCACCGCGTTACCCCGCATCGCTTACCAAGATGATGACGCTGTATCTCACGTTCGATGCGCTTAAGCATGGCACGATGAGCCTGAACCAGACTATACCGGTTTCTGAACATGCCGCCTGCCAGCCGCAGACCAATATCGCGTTGCAGCCCGGCGAGCGTATTGCGGTGAAGGACGCCGTCCTCAGCATCGTCATACGATCAGCCAACGACTCGGCAGTGGCGTTGGGCGAAGCGATGGGCGGCAGCGAATCCGGATTTGCCGAGAAAATGACTGCCAAAGCCCGCTCGCTGGGTATGAAGCACACTGTCTTTAGAAACGCTTCGGGGCTGCCCGATCCGGGCCAGCACACGACCGCGCATGACATGGCGATACTGGGCATGGCACTGCGCCGCAATTTCCCGCAGTATTTCCCCGTGTTTAAAACTGAATCCTTCAGCTATCACGGCCTCACCTATGTCACGCACAATCACGTGATGACGCGCTATGACGGCGTTGATGGCATCAAGACCGGCTATATCCGTGCCTCGGGATTCAATCTTGTGACCTCGGTGGCGCGCGATGGCCGTCATCTGGTGGCAGTGGTCATGGGCGGTCCCACTTCGCGTGCACGTGATGATAAGATGATTGCTCTGCTTGACCAGACGTTTACTCAGCTTGCTTCTTCAACAGCGCCGGGGGATTTACGCAGACAACAGCTTGCCTCGCTTTCGCGCCGCAGTGTTTCTGCTTATCCGGCAGCGGGCAACGACGAGGCGCTTGAAGGCGAGGGCGGCGGTGATCTGCCTGGCGACGATGTGAAACCTTCTTCGCAAGCGGGGTTGTTGTCTCAGGCGAAAGAGTGGGGGATACAGGTGGGAGCATTTGCACATGCCAGTGAAGCAACGAATGCCGCTTCGCAGGCGATGCAGCAGGCGCCCAGCCAGCTGGTAGGCTCAAAGATTGCGGTTTCTGACGATGGCGATGGCGCCAATGTGCATCGCGCCCGGCTTGTTAACCTGACGCAGGCGAAAGCAGAAGGTGCCTGCCAGATTCTTTCCAACCTGCACGAACCCTGCTTCGTCTATAAAACGAATTAGATTTATAACGAGCAAAAAATAGGGGAGCGTCTTACGACACTCCCCCAGATACTTCATTAGAACGGGGATATGATATCGACAGCCTGGCTGCCCCAGCGACGCTGCTGAGCATCCATGTTCTGGCCGTGGCCACCGTAAGTGATGCGTGCTTCGGCCACCTGGGTCGAATCGACCGTATTATCAGAGCCGATATCCTGCGGGCGCACGACGCCTTTGATTGACACTTCGCGTACATCATAGTTCATCAGGAATTCCTGCTTGCCGCTGATAACGAAATTACCATTGGGCAACACCTGCGTGACCATAGCGGCCACCTGCGTCTGCACTGTTTCCTTACGTTTGGCGGTTACGTTGCCTTCATGTGTGTTGGAGCCGTTGACGTTGACCAGATTGGCCGGTGTGGGATTCAGGAACGGAATGGACGGCAGCTTGAGCTCAAAACCAAAGAATGTTGGGGCCTGAACGGTTTCCTGTGTGGTACGCGTGCTCGTGGTGTTGTTATCGAATTCCGCCTGGTCAGTGATGTTGATTTTCACGCGCAGCACGTCACCGACGCGGGCGGCGCGGCCATCACGAAAGAAAGCGCGTGCGCCGGGTTGCCAGAGTGAATTGGCTTGAGGTTTCACAGGCACCGGAGATTCCGGCAGCGGCCAGGTAAGCGGCTTATAGCCTGCCTGCGCAGTCGGATCTGCGATTTTGGATTCAGCCGGCGGCTTGCCGATACCTTCAAGCCTGGCGAGCGTGTCGGCGCAACCTGAAAGGCAGGTAGCGGCAACGAGTACAAATAAAATACTGCGTTTCATCACATGGCCTCCGCGGAAGTGCTGTCGGGAGAGGTAACGCGTACGAGATCACTGCTTTCCACCGTTCCTTGAATGATGGATTTGCTGGCAACATTTTTAACCCTGATCACGTCGCCTTTGGCGCCGCTGTCGATAGCCTCTCCGAGCGTCTTGATTTCAAGATTGCGTGACTTGTAGTAAATCGTGATACGCGCCCCCTTATTGATAATGGCCGGGCTTGCGATTTCTTCACGGCGGATGGCGCGGCCCTGCGAAATCACGCGGCGGGGAGATTTGCCTATCAGCTCGCTGGTTTCGGTGATGGTATTCTTGCGCAGATGCTGCACCGGCTCGCGATTCCATTCTATATCATCCTCGCTGATGACGTCGCCCGCCTGCAACTGGCGTTTGAGCATCGGCACCTGGGCCATTTCATCATAGCGGCCGGAAAGTTTTACCGGTGCGAGATTCTTACCGTCGGCTTCGATGATCAGCACGGCCTGCCAGCGATTATGCGCTTTGTCCAGATCGAGGCCGTCAATGTCGGCATGGATGGGTTTGGCGGCAACGGCCAGCGCATCTTCATCCTGCATGCCAGTGAGCGAAACCTTGATCTCATCGCCGGCACCTGCGCGCGAAAGCGCATCGGCGACAAGGGCAGAAGCATCCTTGGCAGTAAGAATGTGGTTTTGTTCCGGCGGCTGCACTATCTGGGCAAGGCTGCTGTCAGTGAGCCAGAAGAGAAAGGTAGAGACCAGTATGGTTAAAAGGATTGCCCTCATGGCCTTACCCTACCTGCGAGAGGGTTTGCAGCATCTGGTCGGCTGCGGTGATGACCTTGGTATTCATTTCATAAGCGCGCTGCGCCACGATCAGATTGGTGATTTCGGTCACCGGATTGACGTTGGAATTTTCAAGAAAGCCTTGTTGGATGGAACCCACGCCATCAAGGCCCGGCGTGCCGATAACCGGGGTGCTTGACGCCTGGGTTTCGGCATAGAGGTTATCTCCCAGCGCCTGCAGACCATTTTCATTGATGAAGGTCGCAAGCTGTATCTGGCCAATGTTACTGGGGTTGATCTGTGCGGGAATCGTGGCTTCGACTACGCCCGACGTGTTGATGCTGATGGCGGTGGCGTCCGTCGGCACCGTGATGTTTGGCGTGAGCGGGAAACCGTCGGCGGTCACGATTTCACCCGTGGGAGAGAGCTGGAACGTACCGTCGCGTGTATAGGAAGTGGTGCCGTCGGGCATGGTAATCTGGAAATAGCCGCGGCCATTGATGGCGAGATCAAGCGGCTCCGTCGTGCTGTTGAACGTACCTTGCTGGACATCGCGGTGAATGGCAGAGGTCTGCACGCCCAGACCCAGCTGAACGCCGGTCGGGATAATGGTGCCGGTATCGCTGGAGGTTGCACCCACACGGCGCAGATCCTGATACAGCAGGTCGCGGAATTCGGGCAGCTGGCGTTTATAGGCAGTGGTGCTTAAGTTCGCCAAGTTCTGCGAGATAACGTCGACGTTGGTCTGCTGAGCCTGCAGGCCGGTGGCGGCGATATCGAGTGAAAGAAACATAGTGTGCTCCCTGTGATTTTATTTTTTATTATCAGGTGTAGATTTTAGCGAGTGTGTTGGAAGCATTGCGCTCCAGCGTATACATCGTATTGATCAGGTTCGCCGTGTCGCTGGCGCTGCGGGTAACATAGAGAAGATGGGTGATGGCAGTAAACGGCTGCACATTGGAACGCTCCAGCGCGCCGGCGACGACACGGTAATTGTCGGCGGGGCGAGGAGTGGCATCGGAAGTGTAGAGAGTGTTGCCGACCTTGTGCATGAGCTGCTCGTTATCGAACTGCACGATTTTTATATTGCCGCGTTCGCCGCCGTCGACGGTGATGCCGCCGTCTTCGCGGATGTCGATCTTGCGATCAATAGTGTCGAAGGTAATCGCCTGATTACTATCATCAAGCACGGTATATCCCTCGGAAGTGGTAAGATTGCCGTTCGGATCGATCTTAAAGTTACCGTTACGCGTGTAGCGTGTGCCCAGCGGCGTCTGCACGGCAAAATAGCCGCGGCCTTCAATGGCGGCATCCAGCGGCGCGTTGGTTACCTGCAGGGAGCCTTGCTGTATATTGCGATAGGTGGCGATATCATTGGTGAATGCGACTTTGCCTTCCTGATTGCTGCCGGCGGTGAGGTAGTCGTTAAACAGTAAATCCTCGCCCTGATAGCCGGAAGTATTGACGTTGGCGAGGTTGTTGGCAGTCACTTCCAGGTCGCGGAAGATGCCCGTTTCTTTTGACAGCGCGATATAGATGCTCGTATCCATAACTTTGCCCTTTTAGTCGCCCCCTTTAAAGCGGGGTGTTAGTACCTTTATTACCCTACCGCTTATTAGCTTATGCATGTTTTATGCCAGCCATTTTATTATTATATTTCAGTGTAATATTGCCAATATTCCTGTGGATAAAGTACTATTCTGCCTGCCGGGCGGCAAGAATTGCCGGGGAGATGGGTAAAAAGAGGCTGTTTTGCTCAGCCAGGAGTGCCTCGGGAGCCATCGGGTTTCGCCCTGCCACGAAGTGGCGGCAGCTTGCTTGCGCCGGATATTTCTATCGCCTGATCCCAGCATTCCTGAATCATCCGCCTGAACCGAAGCTCCTTGTTTGGAACCTGGCTTGCGGGCTGTCCGTCTGAAGGGAAGCTGGAAACGCGGGCCGCCAGATGATCTATCTGCGAGCGATCGCAAACAATCTCTGCACCGGCCATGCCGCGCAGATGCGACATGAGTATCACAAAGACACCCGCCATTTGAGAATCGAGGGGTGTCTCTTCCTTTTGATCGCTTCTTAGCCCTGCTTTGGTTGCTTGCCTGCAAAAGGCTTCCAGAAGGGGATAGCTAATGCGCACGCAACTGCTGTCATTCACATAACGCCGCAGGGCGGAATGGTCGGAATTTTCAGTTTCTTGGCCGGGCATGGCGCTCCCTAAAGCTGGGCAATCATAGCGTACGAGCCCGTAAATCTCCAGAAAAAGCGCGCGGTGCTACGGATCCTGGGCTAAAAAACCATAAAAAAATTGACTCCTGTACTGGATTCGCTATCTCTAGGCGCCTTGATTTCCCGTATGGGGCATTAGCTCAGCTGGTAGAGCGCTTCCATGGCATGGAAGAGGTCAACGGTTCGACTCCGTTATGCTCCACCAAACCACTCTGTCCCTCAGATTTAGCCTGCAAGAGCCTGAAAGGCAGCGCTAATTCAGTTTTTCGAAAATCTTGGCGACAAATATAGCTCAAGCGGTTTGGGAAGACCAAGCTCTGCACTATGCGTTTACGGTCAAGATTCCCGCGCTGGTCAATGCCCGGCTGCCCAAGCCGCTTGGCAATCCCGCTCAAAACAGCGCGAAGTATTTTTCGACTGCCGATGTTCTTGAAACGGCCAAAGACCGCGCGTGGCTTGTCAAAATGTCAAACGCCATCAGCCAGCATTAGCAAAAGCAGAATTCCCGCAAAACAAATGTGTCCGTGAATGGTCATGCTTCTCTGATGGCGGCGTGAGCGCGATCGCGACGGGCGGTAGCTAATTAAATCAAAGCTCATTTGTTCTGCGGATTCGGGGGAGGGCCTGCGCCGCCCAAGTGCATGCAACTTTCCATCTCCATATCATCATCTGCAGCACGCCAAATACCGTCGCTTGCGGCGAGTTTAGAAAATTCGGGATGAGCTGCTGCCCATTTCAAGAAAAAGTTTACAGCGGCTTCATTTGTAAGGGATTGATATGCGTGACAGACCTGGAAGGTAAATGGTTCCAGCAAAGCCTGTAAATAACCCCCGCAATAAAATTTACTTTGATTACATTCATTCAAGAGCTCGCCAACGGTTTCATTATTCTTCTTAGCCCTAGCATACCCTTCACAGAAAGCCTTCGCATCTGCATCTCCTTTACATTTTTCTTCTATATTAACTCTAGGAAATGCCTCAGCCGAAGCGTAAGTAAATGCACATAATAAGAAGGCTATCGTCAGTGATGTTTTTGATATGGACATGGAATAGGAAGCGGAACGGTTGAAGAGGTAGCCAGAAAAACAGTTTGATGTTAAATCCATAAAAAATCAAGATGGTAAAGAAGCAGCAGGCCATAAAAGAGCAGAGCCCATCGCTGTGATGGAATCTGCGCTTCGGACGGCCAAGGCTTCATCGTTTCTCAAACACCATGCACACGTCATGCAGGCCGGGTAGCTATAATAACTACGGAGATTTGCAATTACATACTTGACGGGAATGTCTTTCGCCTGACACAACTTGAGACGGTTGCGGGGCAATGACATAGGGAATACAAAAACCGTTATCGAATATAAGCGTAAAGAATAATATGAAAATAGCAGCGGTATTATTACCTGTTTTTCTTTTATTGGGCGCCAATGCCTGGTCGCAAAGCGACGCTGCGCCCGCAGCCACGCGCGAGGAGCAGATTGCTGCATGGCAATCGCAAAAAGATAAAGCCGAGCAGCGCGTCAAAGACATCGTCAATCAGCCGATAACCCATAAGCCGCGCACCCAATGGGCGCCCATACAGATTTATTCTCCGGGCTGGTTTCATGACGGAGCCATCAAACCGGACTTTAACACGGTGGATGTGCGCTCTACCCAGGAACTTCCCTATGAAAGATATGATAATGTTTCCTCTGATTTGAATCCCACCGAAATGTTTGTAGGTCGTGAGCTTGAATTCAATTCGATGACAAAATATTTTTACACTGACCGATCGTTGCCGAAGAAAAAATTATCCGAAACTGAAATGCTCGAAATTAACCGGCTTTACCGCATTATCGGGCAATCCACGGCTCAACTGGCGCAATTACAGAAAGAAGGATCGTTGATGGGCCGGATAAAGGCGCTCGGCACGGTTTCCGCGCCAGAGGATTTTTTCAATTCTATCTATGCCACTATCCTAGAGCTATTTCTCGTGGCGGCGGTGTTTACGTATTTCTACCGAAAATGGTACGTAAAATAAAACCGTTTTAATCGGCAATCACGACACGCGCTTTTTTCCGGCCGGCAAGAAAAATTACCAACCCTATCACCGGTGTAATGGCAAGAATGGCGAGGATGGGAAGGCTGTTATGCGTGACGGTTACGCTGATGCCCGACGAAATAATCGCACCGACACCCAATTGCAGCACGCCGAGCAGTGCCGCAGCGCTACCGGTGTTCCTGGTGAATGGCTCGAGTGCGAGTGCCGCTGCGTTAGGGTAGAGAATGCCCGCACAGCCAAGAAATATGAATAGCCAGATTAGCGTGGCCGTGAGCCCCCACCAGTCCAGTGCGGCGCCCAGCAAGAGGAGCGCGCCTGTTATAGTCTGCACAAAGAGCGCACGCGAAAACAGTAATTCACTGGAATAACGCTTCAGCAGCATGACATTCACCTGATTGCTGCCGATAAATCCCACCGCCAATGTGGCGAAGACAGCGCCAAATGCGCGCGCGCTCATATGATATTGCTCCATGAAAATGATAGGCGAGCCCGCGACATAGGCGAACAACCCGGCAAAGGAAAAGGCACCCGCCAGCGCATAAGTGATGAAGCGGGCATTCATGGCGATATGAAAGAATTCAGCGATGATTGGCCCGGCTTTAAGCGAAATGCTTTTATCGGGAGTATGGGCTTCGGGCAAAAACCGGAAGATGAACCCCAGGATAATTGCGGCGATGATAGCCAGCAGCAGAAAGACCATGCGCCATCCTGCATAGACGGTGATGAGGCTGCCCACGGTGGGCGCCAGCAGGGGCGAAACGCCGATAAAAAGAAACAGCAGCGAGAAAATCTTTGCGCTTTCATGCGATGGATAAAAATCGCGCACCATCGCTATCGATGCCACCTGCGCCGCACATCCACCTATCGCCTGGATAAAACGCAGCAGCAATAGCGTATGAATGTCTTTAGAAAGATAACAGCCAATCGAGGCGAGTATAAAAAGGATCAGGCCAAAATAGAGCGGAGGTTTGCGACCGAAGCGGTCGAGCAGGGGGCCGTAAAAAATCTGACCGAAAGCGAGGCCAATAAAATAAGTCGACAGGCAAAGCGACACCACCGCAGTCGTGGCAGAAAGATCCTTAGCCATTTGCGGAAAAGCCGGCAGGCAGAGGTCAATGGCAAACGGCGTGATGACACTGAGCGCGCCAAGTAACGGTAAAATGAAAGAAGGGGTGCGCGGCGAAGGTTGCATGGGTGCCTCAATAACGAAAGACTGCACAGATGAAAACAGCTTTTTCAAAAAATATATCTGAGGAAAGAATGTGATTAACAAAAAATAAAGTATTTTCATGCTAGAATGATATTTGTTTATGACGAAGTCCGACACAAAACTTGTGCATTTTCTTGCTGGTCTTTTTAAGGAGGGAGTGCCGCGTGCGGAACTTACTGCCATGACATCAGCGTGAAAGAAGCAAGCAAACATCCTCCGCTCACCTATGTGATACTCGATATTCCGTGGACGAAAGTAGGCAGCGGCGGACATGCAGGATCGTGGGAAATGTTTTGCAGGGCGCTCGATAGCGCCTTGATGCCGCCTGGAGGGGCAACCTGTATCGGCCCTGTCGAAGATGGACAAAAGACACAAATTGCGATTTCGGCTTCGGTGAATGATTTAAAGAAAATGACCAGCGAACATAGGCTTACTTTTCTTCAGATGGTTGGCAGAGCACCCGGGCAGAAAATCACAGGCCCCAACGAAGGTGTGCCAGAGCAGGACACCCCTGGAAATAGGTTCAGGTGAGCCGCTAACGGACATTAAAATTACATACTTTGCGGGCCATATATGCTATAAGCCCAGCCAGTATGAAAACCGGGGACACAATTCTTATCACAGGCGCGTCAGGCATGATTGGCAGCGCGCTTTTGCGCTTGCTAAATGAGGCAGGATTTACGCGGCTGCTTGCACCTGCCCATAACGAGCTTGAGCTGCGTGATGCGCCTGCGGTCAGCAGCTATTTTGCCAAGCATATACCGGATTATGTATTTCACCTCGCGGCGCGCGTGGGGGGCATTCATGCCAACGACGCCTATCCCGGTGAATTCATCTATGACAACACAGCGATGCAGCTTTCGGTATTTGAAGCGGCAAAGCAGCAGAAGGTCAAGAAACTGCTGTTTCCTGGCTCTGCCTGCACCTATCCTAAAATGGCGCCGCAGCCGGTGAAAGAATCCGAATTCCTCAACGGCCCGATTGAGCCCACCAATATTGCCTATGCTGCCGCCAAGATTAACGGCATCATCATGGCGCAAAGCTACGCCAAGCAATATGGCATGAAGGTAGTCATCCCCATGCCTACGAATACGTACGGCGTGGGAGATAATTTTGATCCCAAGGCCTCACATGTCATCCCGGCGCTCATGCAACGCTTCCATGATGCCAAGGCAAAAGAGCTCACAGAAGTGGTTATCTGGGGCACCGGAACGCCTAAACGCGAATTCATCTATGTGGATGACGTCGCCGATGCCTTTATCTTTCTCATGAAAAATCGGGATGATAGCGCCATTATTAATGTGGGGACTATGCAGGAAGCCACCATTGCTGATCTTGCAGGTGAAATCGCTCAAGTCATTGGATATAATGGGAAAATACGATTCGATACCGCAAAACCCGACGGAGCGCCCCGGAAAGTGCTGGATTCCAAGGGGCTTTTTGAGTTAGAATGGCGCCCACGCGTGGGGCTCACGGACGGGCTTAAGCGCATGTACAAAAAACATTTTATTGAGCAGCGCCCCGTGAAGAAAACCGCATGATCATCAGTCGCACCCCATACCGTATTTCTTTCTTTGGCGGCGGCACCGATTTTCACACCTGGTACCGTGAACATGGCGGCGCTGTGCTTTCCACGTCTATCAATCATTATTGTTACCTGACCTGCCGCTTTTTGCCGCCCTTCTTCAAGGAGAAGTCGCGCATTGTGTGGTCGCAGGTGGAAAAGGTCATGGATAACAGCGAAATCGTGCATCCTTCGGTGCGTGCAGTGCTGCAATATTTCTCCGGTGACAAGGGTGTTGAGGTCAATCACACCGGCGATCTTCCGGCACGTGCCGGGCTTGGCTCCAGCTCCGCGTTCACCGTAGGCCTGCTTAACGCCATGAACGGGCTGCATGGACGCATGAGCAACAAACGCGAACTTGCCTGCGAGGCGGTGCATATCGAACGCGATGTGCTTAAGGAAAATGTCGGCGTGCAGGATCAGATCGCCACTGCATACGGCGGTTTTAATAAAATCACCATTTTGCAGAACGGCGACTTCGCCGTCGAACCCGTGATTCTTCCGCAGGGCCGCATGCAGGAACTGCAGAGCCACTTCCTGCTGTTCTTCACCGGTGTTTCGCGCACGTCCTCGGAAGTGGCGAAGGAGCAGGTGGCAGCCATTGGCAATAAAAAAGTGGAAATGGGCATGCTGCGTGCTTTAGTGGACGAAGCGCTGGATGTCGTCAGCTATGCAAAAGACCTCAATGAATTCGGTCGCCTGCTGCATGAAACCTGGAAAGTGAAACGTTCGCTTTCTGCCAGCATCGCGCCGCAGTTTGTAGACGAAATTTACGACCGCGCGCGCACAGCGGGCGCCATCGGCGGCAAGCTTCTGGGGGCAGGCGGCGGCGGCTTCATGCTGTTCTTTGCACCGCCTGAGCGCCATCCCACCATCAAAAAAGCGCTGCAGGATCTTCTCTGGGTGCCGTTTGCGTTTGAAAGCGGCGGCTCGAGCATTATTTTCTACGATCCGTCTGCCTACTCGGTGGATACTTATACACGGCGTGATTTCTACCACCTGCAGGAACGCCAGCCTGGCGCCAAGCCGCAAGACAAGGTTTTGCCGCTTGCTCCCAAGAACCGCATCATGACCATGCTCTAATGTCCGGCCTGATCGATCTGAAAAATGTTTCCGTCTGGGGCGTGGATACGCATGCGCGTGCAGCGGGGCTCAGGCAGTGGTTTACCCGCAGCAAGGTGCGCGGGCAGGTGCGTATTCCCATTCTGCGCGATGTGACATTCAGCGCAAAACCCGGCGACCGCATCGCCATCATCGGCGTTAATGGCAGCGGCAAGTCCTCGTTACTGAAGGTTGTTTCAGGCAATTATCCTATTCACGGCGGCAGCCGCACTGTTGAAGGCAGCGTAGTGCCGTTGATTGAGATGGGAGCGGGATTTGAGCCGGAGATGACCGGGCGCCACAATATCAAACTCAGCTATGCCTACCGTGGCAAACTGCGTCAGTATTCGCCGGAGATCGAAAAGACGATTATCGAATTTTCCGAACTGGGCGAGAAGATCGATATTCCGCTCAAAACCTATTCCTCCGGCATGGTGGCGCGCCTTGGTTTTGCTTCCGTGATTTTTCAGGATCCGGACATTCTTCTGCTCGATGAGATTTTTGCCACGGGTGATGCCGGTTTCGTCGGCAAATCGCAGGAGATCTTGCGTAAGAAAGTAGATAAAGTGTCAATTGCCATCATGGTGGATCATACCCCCAGCGAATTCATCAATCTGTGCAACCGTTTCATCCTCATGGATCAGGGGCGCATCATCAACGAAGGCAGCAGCAAGGATATCATGCGCCAGTACTACAAAGACATCCTCAGAATCGACGAACCGGCGGTGGCATGAGATGAAAATCACATTGCGCCATTTTGCCAAGCTGCTTGATATCTATTACTGGCAGACGGCTATTCTTATCGCCAAGAATGGCCTTGGCCGCCAATATCGCAACTCGTTCCTGGGCATGTTGTGGACGCTGCTGCAGCCGGTGGCGATGATCACTGTGTATTCCCTGATGATGCCCAAGATCACCAATTTCAAGATTCCGGACTATCCGCTTTATGTGGTGGTATCCCTGCCGTTATGGACCTATTTCTCCGGCACGTTTGTCTATACCAGCGTTTCCATCACGTATAATGCCGAGACGCTCAAGCGGTGCATGGTCTCTTCCACGCTCTTTCCCGTGGCGGACGTGCTCAGGCTTACCTACATGTATTTCGTTTCGTTCTTAACCATGTATATTCTTGCCGTTCTTCTGTTTGCACCGTTTCATCCTACAATTCTGCTGATGCCGCTTTATTTCCTGCCCGTGCTCATGATCATGGGGTCTGCCGGCATCGCGCTTGCGTTTCTTTCACCCTACCTGCGTGACATCACCGAGATGGTAACGCTCAGCATGAACATGCTCTACTGGCTGACCCCGGTCATCTATCCCTTCAGTGCCTTGCCGCCTACCGCGCAGGCCTGGATGAAGTGGAACCCGTTTTTCATTATGATGCATCCCATACAAATGCTGGCTTACGAAGGGGTTTTACCCGGAATAGACGATATGTTGAGGCTTTTAGGGCTTACAGTGATTGCCATTAGCGTGGGATTCGCTATCTTTAAGGCATGCAGGCGTAACTATGTGTATTACTTATGAGCAGCAAACTCATCCGCGAATCGATTGAAGCAACGCAGGCCACCATCAAAGAAGTGCTTGCGGATGCTTCGCTGCTTTCCGCCGTAGAACAGGCAGGCGAGACCTGCCTCACTGCGCTCAGGGCAAAAAAGAAAATATTATTTGCCGGCAATGGCGGCAGCGCTGCCGACAGCCAGCACATGGCGGCTGAATTGGTGAGCCGTTTCAATTATGACCGCCCGGGACTGCCTTCCGTAGCGCTCACCACGGACACCTCCGCGCTTACGGCGATTGGCAATGATTACGGTTATGAACGCCTGTTTGCAAGACAGGTCGAAGCGCTCGGCCAGCAGGGCGACGTACTTGTGGTGCTTTCGACGTCGGGAAATTCTCCTAACATTCTTGCCGCTATCGAGGCTGCCAAGAAAATTGGCATTAAGACCATCGGCTTTACCGGCAAGACTGGTGGCAAGATGGCCTCGCTTTGCGATATAGCGCTTAAGATTCCCTCCAGCCATACGCCGCGTATTCAGGAATGCCATATTATGCTTGGCCATATTCTTTGCCAGATCATTGAAGACACGCTGTTCGGCAAGCAATACGGCACAGCCTTCAAAAACAAAACGGCCTGATATGCATGCCCTCATACTCGCAGGTGGATTCGGTACACGCCTGCGCAGCGCGGTGCCCGATGTGCCAAAGCCGCTGGCACCCATAAAGGGCCGTACATTTCTTGATTGGCTGATTGAAGCGCTGGTCTGGTACGGTGCCACCGGCGTTACGCTGAGTGTGCATTATGAATGGGAAAAGATTCGCGACCATTTCGAAGAGAATCGCCCGCCTGTGCCGCTCAACCTCGCTATCGAGAAGACGCCACTGGGTACGGGCGGGGGCATGAAATTCGCACTTAAGGAATGCCCGCAGGATTCACCTGTGATGGTGCTCAACGGCGACAGCTTCGCACGTATTGATTACCGCGCGCTTTACAGGGATCACGCCAAAAGCGGTTTGCCACTGACGATGGTGCTGCGTCAGATGGAAGATACGGGGCGTTATGGCCGCGTAGAAGAAGAGGATGGTGTCATTACGTCGTTTGAGGATGGCAAGCCGGGCAGGGCTGGGCTGATTAATGCAGGTATTTATGTGCTGGACCCGAAGCTTTTTAGCGACACCAAATTACCTGCTGCCTTTTCCTTCGAAAAAGATTTTCTGCCCAAGCGCCTTGAGAAAATCCAGCCGGCAGCCTTTATCACGGACGATTATTTTATCGATATCGGCATTCCGGAAGATTACGAGCGTGTGCGCAAGAATGGCTTCTGGCGCCCCTGGCGTGCCGGTGATTTCGCTTAATTAATAAGGTAAATTCAGAGATTTCACCGTTTTGCCTGACAGGCTTGGAAGCGAGTGTTTTTAAAATCGCGATGCGTAAGGTAAAGCGCTTAGGCACTTAGCAACGCATCAAGCTTGCCAGCTTTGTCGAGGGCGTAGAGATCGTCGCACCCGCCGATATGGGTGCCGTTGATAAAAATTTGAGGCACACTACGTTTGCCGCCGGATTTTTTTATCATTTCATCGCGCACGGCATCGCTCACCGAGACATCTACTTCCTTGTATTTGCTGTGGCCTTTGCGTTTGAGCAAATCCTTTGCGCGCACGCAGTAAGGGCACACGGGCGTTGTATAAATAGTGATATCAGCCATATCAGCCTGCCTTTCTATTCCATTCTCCAGCGACATCTGCCGCTGCCTCGCGTGGCATGTAGTGAATTTTCATTGTAGAATATTCCTGCGCCGACGCAAGTTCGCCCAGTGCCCAGACGGCCATGGCGCGCACCAGTGGCGAGGTATCGCCAAGCAGGTCTGTAATGTGGGAGATATGCGATGCGTCCTTGCTGTTGCCAATGGCAATCAGCACATTGCGGATAAACCGGTCACGCCCAATGCGCTTGATGGGCGATTGGGAGAATAAATCGCGAAAGGCTCTATCATCCAGCGTTACAAGGTGGTCAAGGGGAGGGGATACGAGGCTGTCCCGCGCGTGATAGGCAGATTGCTGTGCCACTTGCGCGAATTTGTTCCACGGGCACACGGCAAGGCAGTCGTCGCAGCCATAGATACGGTTGCCCATGGCTTTGCGATACTGCAAATCAATATGGCCCTTATGCTCAATCGTGAGGTAAGAAATGCATTTGCGTGCATCGAGCTCGCGCGGGCCGGTGAAAGCCTGCGTAGGGCAGATATCCAGACAATTCGTGCATGTTCCGCAGTGATCAGTCTCAGGCTCATCCGGCGCCAGAGAGTGGGTAGTGAAAATTTCACCCAGAAACAGCCAGCTGCCGAATTCGCGCGAAACCAGACAGGTATGTTTGCCCTGCCAACCCAACCCCGCCTGCTCTGCGAGTGGCTTTTCCATCACCGGCGCCGTATCTACAAACACCTTCACGTCGCCACCCAACGCAGCGATGAGATCGCGTGCCAGTGCCTTGAGTTTTTTCTTAATAACGTCGTGATAATCATCACCCTGCGCATAGCAGGAAATGTTGCCGGTATTCGTTTGATCAAGTTTTTGCATCGGATCGGCATAGGGCCCGTAATTCTGCCCCAGCACGATTATTGATCGAACGTCCGGCCAGATTATCTTGGGAGAAGTGCGGCGATCGTGCTTTTTTTCCATCCATGTCATTTCGCCGTGATGCTGGTGATCAAGAAAATTGCGCAGGCCTTTGGGCGCCGATTCTGGCAGATCGGGCGTGGTAAAACCGACCGCATCAAAGCCGTGTTTTGCTGCAAGGGTACGTATGGTGGTTTTGGCATCCATCGTTAAAAATCCGGGTCTTCGTAATGCTCGGGCGGCTTGGCCATCGCCACCCGGTCGGTGAGCACGCTGCGAAGTGAAGGACGCGATTTCATCAGCGCATACCAGTCCTTAGCCTTGGCGTTGTGTTCCCACGGCACATCACCCAGATAGTCAATGGCCGAGAGATGCGCTGCCGCCGCCATGTCGGCGAGCGTGGGCGTATCCCCGGTCAGGTAGCGATGCTCAAGCGTGAGGAACGCAATATAGTCGAGATGATAAAGAATGTTTTTCTTGCCGGCACGGATAGCGTCGGAATGCGGCTCGCCGTAGCGCCACAAACGCTTGAAGATTTTCTCGAACAGGATGTTCTGCGTGACCTCCTGATCGAATTTGCGGTCAAACCAGTCGATGAGCCGGCGCACCTCTGCACGTTCGGCGATGGAGCTGCCGACGAAGCGTTTATTGTCGCGGTACGCTTCTTCGAGATATTCCATGATGGCGTGATTACCGCAGATAACCTCGCCGTCCGGCTCCAGCAGCACCGGCACTTCACCTGCAGGGTTAAGCGCGAAGAATTCGAGCCTGCGGTCCCAGAAGTTCTCGGCAATCAGGTCAAAATCGAGATCCTTCTCACGCAGCAGGAGGCGGATTTTGCGGCAATAGGGCGATAACGGGGTATGGTAAAGGGTGCGCATGGCGAAAATTATAAAGAGGTATCCGTGGGTTGGCAATTGTTACCGTTTGGCTAAAAATCACCCCGGCTGAATTGATAATGTAGGCATAGTAGAATGCGCGGTGCGTAAGGCTGCTTTTAAGCGCGCTTTTCCACCACCGGTTCATCGCTTAATGGATGCTCTAACCGGGTAAGCATTTCCTTCGGGCAGACCTGCTTGAACTTGGGCAATTCGTATTCCCAGCTCTTGAGAATGGCTTCTGCGCGCGGCGAGCCGGTTTCCGCCACATGCTCTGCAATAAGGCTCTTGAGCTGGTCCTCCCAATAGCGTGAGGCGACGGGAGCAATGATAACGGTTTCCGGATTGACGCGATGTACGAGGCCATCGCCAGGGTCATAGACGAAGGCCATTCCACCTGTCATGCCGGCGGCAAAATTATCGCCGACTTTACCTAAAATAACGGCGATGCCGCCGGTCATATATTCGCAACCATTGGAACCGCAGCCTTCGATCACGGTGAGCGCGCCACAATTGCGCACGGCAAAACGTTCACCCGCTTCCCCTGCAGCAAACAGTTTACCCGCCGTAGCGCCATACAGCACCGTATTGCCGATGATGGTGTTATCATGCGGTACAAGCTTGCTTGAAGGGCGTGTGCGCAGCGCGATGGTACCGCCCGAGAGACCTTTACCGACATAATCATTGGCGTCGCCAAATACCTGAATCTTGATGCCGCGCACCGCAAAAGCGCCCAGCGACTGGCCTGCCGAGCCACGCAGCTTAAGCGTGATATGATTGGGTTGCAGGTCGGAAGTGTCGTGGCGCCTTGTCATCATCGAGGAAAGACGCGTGCCTACGGCGCGGTGGGTGTTGCGCACAGTGTAGGCGAGCTGGATTTTTTCATTATGTTCCAGGGCACTCTTTGCATCCTTGATCATCTGGGCGTCGAGCGTGTCGGGCACTTCATTGCGGCTGATCATGCTATGGCGGCGCGCGCTGCTGGCCGGATCGGCAAGGGAGAGCAACGGATTGAGATCAAGGTCCACAAGATCCTCGCTGCCGTAATTCACCTGATGCAGCAGGTCGGCACGCCCAATGATCTCATCGAGCGTTTTATAACCGAGATTTGCCAGTATTTCGCGAACTTCCTCGGCAATAAAGCTAAAGAGATTGACAACTTTTTCGACCGTGCCTTCAAATTTTTCGCGTAGTTTAGGATTCTGCGTAGTGATGCCTACCGGGCAGGTGTTGCTGTGACACTGGCGTACGAGCAGACAACCCATGGCGACCAGCGAGGCGGTACCGAGTGCGAATTCTTCGGCACCCAGCAATGCGGCAATGACAACATCGCGGCCGGTTTTGATGCCGCCGTCGGTCTGCAGTTTCACGCGGTGGCGCAGGCGGTTGAGCGTGAGCACCTGGTTAGCTTCGGAAAGACCCATTTCCCATGGGATGCCCGCATGCTTGATACTCGAATAGGGGCTGGCACCCGTGCCGCCCGTATGCCCGGCGATGACGATTTTGTCGGCCATGGCTTTGGCCACACCGCTGGCAATGGTGCCGATGCCTGACTGCGCAACGAGCTTCACCGATACAATGGCAGTGGGATTGATTTGCTTGAGATCGAAAATCAGCTGCGCCAGATCCTCGATGGAATAAATATCGTGATGCGGCGGCGGCGAAATCAGTGTGACGCCTTCGGTGGCATGGCGCAGGCGGGCAATCTCCATCGTCACCTTGTAGCCCGGTAGCTGGCCGCCTTCACCGGGTTTGGCGCCTTGGGCGATTTTGATCTGCAGCTCGGCGGCATTGTTTAAATATTCAGCGGTGACGCCAAAGCGCGCCGAGGCCACCTGTTTGATAGTGGAATTGGGATTGTCGCCATTGGCATGCGGCGTAAAACGTTCCGGGCCTTCGCCGCCTTCGCCGGAATTGCTGGCTGCGCCAATGCGGTTCATAGCGATGGCAAGTGTTTCATGCGCTTCGGGTGAAAGTGCGCCCAGTGACATAGCCGGAGCAATGAAACGTTTGCGAATCTCGGTGAGCGATTCCACCTGGTCGACATCAATAGGTTTGCGATCGGAATTGAAATCAAGCAGGTCGCGCAGGTTCACGGGCGGCGCATCGTAAATACGTTCGGCATATTGCTTGTACAGCGCGTACGTGCCGCTTGCGCAGGCGCTTTGCAGCAGGTGGATGGCATCGCCTTCCCACGCGTGTTTTTCACTCTGTACACGGTAACGGTAAAAGCCGCCTATCGGCAGGGCTTCGACATCCTCGCCCTGATAGGCTTTTTCATGTAGCGCGCGCACGCGGTTCTCGATACCTTCGAGCCCCAGTCCTGAAATACGCGAGGGTAGGCCCAGGAAAAATTCACTGGTAAGCGAACGCGAAAGACCCAGCGCTTCAAAATTACAGCCACCACGATAAGAACTCACAATGGAGATACCCATCTTGGACATGATTTTAAGAATGCCGTTACCGGCAGCATCTTTGAAATTGGCAAGCGCTTCACCGGTAGTGAGTTTGCCAAACAATCCGCGCTTGCAGCGCATCAGGATGGTCTCTTCGGCGAGGTAGGCGTTGATCACGGTGGCGCCCACGCCAATCAGCACAGCGAAGTGGTGCACATCGAGACATTCGGCAGAGCGCACGATGATGGAGGCACTTTTACGCTGCTTCTTGCGCACGAGATGGGTATGCACCGCACCTGCCGCCAGAATCATCGGGATGCCGGCGTGAGTTTCATCGCGCTTTTCATCGGTGAGGATGATGTAGGGTTTGCCGGCATGCACCGCTTCTTCGGCCTGGCGAATGATGCTGTCTAAGCCCTTATGCAGGGTGTTTTTATCATCGCTCATGTCAAAGAGCGCATCGATAACGGTGACCTTATCAGACAAATGTTTTTGCAGGGTCGCTAGTTCATGGCCGAGCAGCACCGGCGAAGAAAGCAGCAGCGTATGGCTGTGCGATTCATCGAACGCGAGGAAATTGCCGTTATTGCCAAAGCGTGTGTTAAGGCTCATCACGCGGCGTTCGCGCAACGAATCAATCGGCGGATTCGTCACCTGGCTAAAATTCTGGCGGAAGAAATGATGAAAGCCGCGATATTTGCTTGAGAGAATAGCAAGCGGCGTGTCGTCGCCCATGGAGCCGATACCTTCTTTGCCGGTTTCGGCCATGGGTTGCAGCAGCAGTTCGAGATCTTCCTGTGTGATAGCCACAGCATGCTGCATGCGTCTGATAGTGCTTTCGCTCAGATGCGACTGAGGAGCCGGTGCTGTGCCGATGAGCGCGTCGAGAGGTTTGATGTTTTTAGACCACTCGGCGTAAGGATGCATGCCGGCGAGCAAATCCTTCATTTCGCGATCGGTATAGAGCATGCCCTGCTCGAGATTGACGCCGATAATGTCGCCTGGCCCAAGACGTCCCTTCATGCGCACCTTGGCGTCGTCCATCGGCACCATGCCCGATTCTGAGCCGATAAGAAGCAACCCGTCATCGGTGATGGCATAGCGCATCGGGCGCAGGCCATTGCGATCCATACCGGCGATGACCCATTTGCCATCGGTAGCGGCAAGCGCCGCCGGGCCATCCCATGCTTCGGAGATGCAGTTGAGGTAATGAAACATGTCTTTATGTGCTTGCGGCACGTCCGTGGCGGCACCCCAGCTGGGTGGCACAAGAATCAGCTTGGCAAGCGGCAGCGGACGCCCGGCACGCACCATCACCTCCATCACTGAATCGAGCGCGCCCGTGTCGGATGTATTGTCCGGAATCACCGGGCGCAGATCCTCCTCGAGACCTTTGAAAGCGGGCGAGCTCATCGTCGCTTCATGGCTCTTCATGAAATTGATGTTGCCCTTGAGCGTGTTGATCTCGCCGTTATGGGCGATCATGCGAAAAGGCTGTGCCAGG
Source organism: Alphaproteobacteria bacterium (assembly GCA_013289445.1). The sequence goes on along the minus strand of JABCZZ010000001.1, from coordinate 79,025 downwards.
TGCCATGCGGGCGCGGTGTTGGTGGAAAAGCGCTGGTGAAAGATGGCGTAGGCCGAGACAAAGCGCGCATCGGTAAGATCGGGATAAAACTCGGTGAGCTGTTCAGCCTTGAAGAGCCCTTTATAGATGACGCCGCGCCCGGAAAGTGAACAGATATAAAAATCGTTGATGGCGCGACTATAGACAGCTTTTTCAATACGGCGGCGGATGATGTAGAGTTCGCGCTCGAATTCTTCTTCGTGCATGTCGTTTCGACCGGCCAGCAATATCTGCTCGATCTCAGGACGCGAATCCGCGGCAATTTCGCCAATGACCGAAGGGTTCACCGGCACCTGCCTCCAGCCGTAAATCGAGAAGCCGAATTTGAGCACTTCCGATTCCACCACGCTGCGGCATTCTTCCTGCGCCTTCATATTTTTGCGCGGCAGGAAAATCATGCCAATGGCGAAACGTTCATTTTTAAGTTTTTTACCGACGCGTGTAAGATGCCCCTCAAAGAACGGCAGGGGAATCTGCACACTCAAACCGGCGCCGTCACCCGTCTTGCCGTCGGCATCGACGGCGCCCCGGTGATAGACGGCTTTCAGCGCATTGATGCCTGCTTCAACGACTTCGCGTCTTGGTTTGCCGTCAATGGCGGCGATAAGGCCTACACCGCAGGCATCATGCTCGTCTGCCGGGTTATAAAGGCCATGCTTGGTTAAATGCGCGGCGCGCTCGCTCCAGTCACTACCCCACATAACGCGCCTTTTCTTTCTGCGTCGCCTTCGCCCAGGCATCAATGCCATTTGCCGCATCGCGACCGTCCTTGATGGCCCAGACGACGAGCGAAGCGCCACGTACGATATCCCCGGCGGCAAACACGCCGGGCAGTGACGTCATCTGCGTGGCGTTATCAACATTAAGCGTGCCCCATTTGGTAAGGGTGAGTTCCGGCGCACCAAATGCGGTGGGGATATCCTCTGCTTCAAAACCGAGCGCCTTGATCACCATGTCGGCCTTGAGCGTGAACTGTGAATTCTCAATCACGACAGGCGCCTGGCGGCCGCCATTTTCAGACGCAGCGAGACGCATCTTCACCGCAAGGATTTTTTCTATCTTGCTGTCGCCTACGAACCCCTTGGGCGCGGAGAGCCAGATGAATTCGACACCTTCTTCTTCGGCATTTTTTACCTCGCGGGCGGAGCCGGGCATGTTGGCACGGTCGCGGCGGTAAAGGCAGGTGACCTTCCTGGCGCCCTGACGCACGGCGGTGCGCACGCAGTCCATCGCAGTGTCGCCTCCGCCTATGACTACCACATGCTTGCCTTCTGCATTGAGCGTGCCGTCGTCATATTCGGCAACTTTGTCTCCGAGGCATACGCGGTTGCTTGCTGTGAGGTAATCCATGGCCTGATGGATGCCGGCAAGCGAATTGTTGGGAAGTTCCATCTCGCGGTATTTATAGACGCCGGTGGCAATGAGCACTGCGGTATGCTGCGAGCGAAGCTCTTCGAGTGTTGCGTGTTTGCCCAGTTCAAAATTGAGATGGAATGTAATGCCGGCGTCCTCGAGCAGTTTCTGGCGGCGTGCAACGACATGTTTTTCCAATTTGAAATTGGGAATGCCGTAAATGAGCAGGCCGCCGATACGATCATAGCGGTCATAGACATGCACGCTGTACCCGCGGCGGCGCAGCATATCCGCCGCAGCAAGGCCTGCGGGGCCAGCGCCGATGATGCCGACGGAAAGCCCGTTTTCACTATGCGGTCTGGGCGGTTTTACCCAGCCCATCGAAAAAGCGGTTTCGGTAATATGCTTTTCGACCGAGCCGATGGTCACCGACTCAAAGCCTTTTTCGATGACGCAGTTGCCTTCGCAGAGTTTATCCTGCGGGCAGATGCGCCCGCAGATTTCAGGAAAAGTGTTGGTGGCGCTTGCGACCTGATAGGCTTCTTCCAGCCTGCCTTCGGCGGTCAGTTTCAGCCAGTCAGGGATGTTGTTGGAGAGCGGGCAGTGAATCTGGCAGAACGGTACGCCGCATTGCGAGCAGCGCGAAGCCTGAAGTGCGGCGCTGGCTTTGTCGAATCCGCCGTAAATTTCGTTGAAATCGAGCTTGCGCGAGGCCGCGTCCCTCACGGCGGGGAATTGCTGCGGTTCATCCACGAATGTCAGAAGCTTGCTCACTGGCGCATGTTAAAGGGCGGCAGGCCGGTTTCGCAAGCAAAAAGGGGGCTTATGCCGCCGCAAAGCCCGGTTTTGCATAGCGCGCAAGATAATCGGGCACGATGGCTTCAACGGCATCGGGCGAAATTCCCAAATCAGCGAAGGTCTTAGCGCCGGGATTTACGATATTGTCATGCTGGAGCATTGCTACCTGGTCATGGGTGATTGGCGGTCTGGGCAACAGTTCGGTGACATAGCTCATCACACTTGCAAGGCCAAAGGGCACATTCATCAGAAAGCGGTCGCGACCGGTGGTCTTGCAGATGAAGGCAAGCAGTTCGCGAAAACTGTATGTGCCGGGGCCACCCAATTCATATGTCTCGCCTGCAAAGCGCGCGTTTTCGAGCACGCTAAGCACGGCGCGCGCCACATCACTGACATAGACTGGCTGAAAACGCGTATGCCCACCGCCGATGAGCGGCAGCACCGGAAGCACGCTGGCCATTGCGGCAAACGTATTGAAAAACTGGTCTTCCGGGCCGAACACCACGCTGGGTCTGAGAATGGTGGCCTTAGGGAATGCCGCCTTGGTTGCCTTGTCACCCATTTCCTTGGTGCGGGCATATTTGGAAGTGACGTTTTTGTTCACGCCCAGTGAGGACATATGCACAAAACGTTCAGCCCCGGCACTCGCGGCGAGTTGCGCCAGTTTTTCAGCGCCCTTGGCGTGGACGGCGGCGAAATTCTGCCGGCCGCTTTCAAACAGAATGCCCACGAGGTTGATGACCGCCCAGGAATTATCGAGCTTGCCGGTGAGGGATTCAGGCTTGGCGAGATTGCCTGCGGTGAGCACGATCTGGCCAACTTCGCCCGCGGTTTTCAGATGTAAGGCGGCCTCAGGGTTGCGCGCGATGACGCGGATGGTATAGCCGCGCTGGGCCAGCAGCTTAACCACATAGCGGCCGACAAAGCCCGACCCGCCGACCACGGTTATGATTTTATTGCGCATAGGCGGCGAATATAGAGGAGCAAGGTGCAAACTCAACAGCTTTTTCAGGCTTTACAAGCGGGCCGCCGAGCCTATATATAGCGACTCTCTCGACATAGCTGGTTTCATGCCCGGATGGCGGAATTGGTAGACGCGCTAGTTTCAGGTACTAGTGATCGAAAGGTCTTGGAGGTTCGAGTCCTCTTCCGGGCACCAGCTAGGTTAAATTCTTTCTACTGAAATTGAAACGAAAGCGCGCAGTTCACGCCCGCGCCACTATTGATCTGCATGGAATATTTTTCAGGCAACCCCGCGCTTCCGTCATAACAGGACAGAGGGCCTGCAGCCATGCCGTTACCAATATCTCCTGTTGAGGTGACAGGCAGGTAGCCCGATGCAGAGTCATAATCGCCCACGTTGGGTATGGAATTGATGGGGTTGCCGCCCGCGGCCCAGACTGTTCCATTCTCATTGACATGAAAGGCCTGTACACGACCACTCTGGGGCAATCCATCATCCATTTTACTGTCCATGCTGTAGGCCTGTGCCACTGTCAGTCCCGGCATATCAAATAGCAGCCCATTATTGATATAACTGATCATTGAGATGCCATAATAATTGATGCCATTATTCACGTCGCCTGCCGGCTGATTGCTCATTCCGCCGCTCCAGACGTAAATATAATTTCCTTTGCCCAGCTTTGCTTGGGGAAACCATAAATTTAAGTTGCTGCCACCGGTCGGTATTACGGAACCATCATTGGTTGCCAGATTGAAATTTCCCTCGATAAGGCCGAGATTCATGCCGTTGGCATAGGTGAGATCCGACCAGAACATCGCAGTTTCTCCTGCGGACTCAACAATTCCCTGTCCTGCGCCGTTGCCGTTAAAACTGATGCCGTTCCAGTTACCCTCGATGACGCCGTTGCCGTCGCCTTCCCCGGGATATGCTCCTGTGCCTCTTGCTTTGAAATTAAACTGGCTTGCTGTGACAGGAGGCATATCACCGGGCAGTGCACCGTATTTTCCGCGGAAGGTATTAACGGCGAGGTTAAACTTTTCGATCTGCGAAATCGTCGCCCGCACTTCTGCAGCGCGAATCAAGTCCTGCCCTAGCAATACCCCGCCCACAATCAGGCCGATAATAACTAGCACGATAGAAAGCTCGATGAGTGTAAAGCCCGCAGAGGTGGACGAATCACGCGGCATCGGTGTCTCCCTAACACGCAACGCATAGGGATCCAATAACACGAAAAAATGTAAAAGTACGAAGTTTATTCGAGGCCTATTCGCAGCTTAATTACGCTGCACCCAATGCCTCTGAAGCGATGGTTTATTACCGGCGGTTATGGCCACCACCACCGCCGCCACCCTGTTGATGTCCGCCACCACCGCCATTCTGATGCGGGGCGGGAGCGCTGCTACGCTGCTGCTGTGTTGTAACACGAGGTGTCTGTGCAGGAGTGAAGCTATGCTGCGGTGCTTGAGACGACCATGACGGCGCCTGAGGCTGGCTAGTATGTATCTGCGGAGCGCCCGTATTGACATGCGGAGTGGTCGTACTGGTATGTTGTGTCGTTGGCGCCGTAGTGTTGTGTGCAGGTGTTATCGTGCCAGTCGTGTTATGTGATGGCGTTACTGTACCGGTAGAGGCATGCTGCTGCGTGCCTGCCGTGTTGTTATGCACAGGCGCTGTTGTACCGGTAGTGGCATGGTGTGTCGTGCCTGCCGCGTTGTTGTGTGCGGGCGTTGTAGTTGAAGGTGAAGCAGCGGTGCCATTATTGACTAATGTCAGAGGCGGCGTGCCGTCCGAAGGAGTGGAGCCGCCAGCGCCCATGTTACCGCCAGAATGACCAGTGCCGTTGCCCGGAGTGGTCGCGCTGTTGCCGGTTGATGGTGGGACATAGTTATGACCCCAGCTACCCATGCCGCCACCTGTATGTCCGCCTGTATGTGTGCCTGTAGTGCCCGTGCCAGTTCCAGTGCCCGTACCAGTTCCGGTGCCCGTACCGCCTTGGCCGCCATTGCCTACGCCGGTGCCAGTTCCGTTACCACCCTGGCCGCCGTTACCTACGCCGGTGCCGCCTGTGGCGGTGCTTGACCCACCATTGGCAACGCTCGTGCCGCCTGTGGCTGAACTTTGACCACCATTGCCTACGCCGGTGCCGCCATAGCCATTACCACCCTGACCGCCATTAGCGACATTGGAATTGCTGGCAGTATTGTTAAGACTTGGGTTGGCAACACTGCTACTGCTGCTGGAACCGCCCGTGGCGTTGACGACGATATTGGGATCAAAATTGATAGTGTTAGCACTGTTGCCGCTACCGGTTACTCCGCTACGGCTGCTGCTGTGGGAAGCGGAGCCTGAACCGCCGCCGCCGCTGTATCCGCCGCCACTATAACCACCGCCGCTATATCCGCCGCCGCTAACGAAACTCTGGAAACCGCCATAGCTGCTGACGCCGACGCCGCCACCGAAGCCGACGCCGAAAGAACCACCCACCACGGCAAAATTACCCTGCGTGACCGGCACGTAGTTTCCACCATCCTGATAATAGGCTGTCTGCGGAAGGGGCTGATCGGCATAGCACGGGGAATAAGAGCCATCCGGCGTCTGCTGATAAATAGTGGTGTAAGAAATATTGGGCTGGGGCTGATATTGCGGCGGGATAACCGACTGCGTCTGCGATGCGTCGGCCGTGGCAATGTTCGTGGTATTGTTAGTGACGTTGCTCACTGCAGCATTTGTTGACGCTGTATTTGTTGATACATCGACCGGTGACACAACAAGGGGGGGTGCTGCATTTGTGGGGGACACGACAACAGGGGGTACTGCATTTGTCGTTGCAGTATTGGTGCTGGTGACCGCAGAACCTGTCGGGGTATAGATTGTAACTGGCGTACCATCACTTGCGATTTGGGTATCGGGAACACATGTGTCCGGGCCGTTATTATCAATCGTGAGGGTAGAGGGCTGGTTCAGATTGAGTGCCTGCGGCAAATAACTCTGGTTGGCGCGCGCATTGGGAGTGAGCAACATTGCAGCTGCAGCGCCTAAACTTGTGGCGGTGACAACGGTTTTATCTATCAAACCTGATTTTTTTGCGGGTGTTTTTTCGGAATTAATTTCATCTACCATAGTATTCCCCTTAAGGAGTGATGGAGTTACCGTTGACCATAAAAACCGTAACAGAGATGCATTACTAAATGATGAACGTTTGGTTACACTTTTATTAAAATCAAGGGCGCCACAAATAAAAAATGCTTAATATTCAATGGAGCAGGGGATTGTTTACGATCCTGACCGTAAACCCCGCACAATAAATGCATATAAAGCCGATGTGAGCGTTGGATTTATCAGAACGTGATGCTTGGTAAACCATGTTGGGGCTTGTGTAACTGAAGTCCATTTGTGAGAATTTCAAGCAAGAACCGACGCAGCATGTACTAAAGCGCGCCCTAAGGAATCCGCGCTCATAGACTGAATCTAATTATTGAATCTAACCATTGAATTTATATCGGCATTGCGTTATCCCACTAGGTCATGGAAACGTTGCTCGTTCATTACCTTCCCATCCTTATATTTCTTGTCATCGCCGTGGGGCTCACCGTGGTCATGGTGGCGCTTCCCGTGCTGGCGGCTCCGCACCGCCCCGATTCAGAAAAACTTTCGGCGTATGAATGCGGCTTTGAGCCGTTTGGCGATGCAAGGCGCCGCTTCGATGTGCGTTTTTATCTCGTCTCCATTCTCTTTATCATTTTCGATCTTGAAGTGGCGTTTCTGTTTCCCTGGGCGGTGTCGCTTGGCACCATCGGGGTCTATGGCTTCTGGTCGATGATGGCGTTTCTGGCGGTACTGACCGTCGGCTTTATTTATGAGTGGAAAAAAGGCGCGCTCGAATGGGAATGACACATGCATAACATCGTGCCCGCTTCTTCAGGCATTGCTGATGCGCAGTCGCAAGATGCGCTGCTGACGCGCATTGCCGACGATTTTAATGATAAAGGATTTGTCGTCACCCAGCTCGACAAGCTCGTCAACTGGGCGCGTACAGGCTCGCTCTGGCCGATGACGTTCGGGCTCGCCTGCTGCGCAGTGGAGATGATGCAGGCAGCTGCCTCACGCTACGACATGGATCGTTTTGGCGTAGTCTTCCGCCCGAGCCCAAGACAATCCGACGTGATGATTGTCGCGGGGACATTATGCAACAAGATGGCACCGGCATTGCGCAAGGTCTATGATCAGATGGCCGAGCCGCGTTACGTGATTTCAATGGGAAGCTGTGCCAACGGTGGCGGCTATTACCATTATTCCTACTCGGTGGTGCGCGGCTGCGATCGCATCGTGCCGGTCGATATCTACGTGCCCGGCTGTCCGCCTACCGCGGAAGCACTCATGTACGGCATTTTGCAGCTCCAGCGCAAAATCCGCCGGACGGGAAGTTTTAAACGATGACCCAGACACTTTCTGAGCTCGCTGAGTACATCAAGCAGACCCGCCCGATGGAAGTTTCCATCATCCACGGCGAACTCCTACTGGTAACGGATGCATCGCACATTGTGCCGTTACTTTCGTTTCTGCGCGACGATGAAAAATGCCAATTCACTCAGCTTGTCGATATCTGCGGCGTCGATTATCCCAAGCGCGCCAAGCGTTTTGAGGTGGTATATAATCTGCTTTCGGTGAAGCTGAATCAGCGCGTGCGCGTGAAAATCCTGACCGATGAGGCCACCCCCGTGACCTCGGTAACCAGCGTATTTTCCACTGCCGGCTGGTTTGAGCGCGAAGTCTGGGACATGTACGGCGTGGTGTTCTCCGGCAATGCTGATCTGCGTCGTATCCTCACCGATTATGGTTTTGACGGCCATCCCCAGCGCAAGGATTTTCCGCTCACCGGCTATGTGGAACTTCGCTACGACCCCGAACATAAACGCGTGATGTATTCGCCGGTGAAACTGCCGCAGGCTTACCGCAGCTTTGATTTCATGAGTCCGTGGGAAGGCCCCAATTACGTCCTGCCCGGCGACGAGAAGGCAAAAAAAGCATGAGCGAGGCATGGAACATACGTCCTGCAAAGGATGCTGACTGGCAGGGCATCTGGAATATTTTTCGCGATGTGATCAGTCACGGCGACACCTATACCTACGCGCCGGATTTTACCCAGGAAGAAGCCAAGAATATCTGGGTGAATAACGATTGTCATGGCTATGTCGTCACCCATGGCGACGCCATTGTCGGAACTTTCACCATTCGCACCAATAAGCCGGGATTCGGCAGTCATATTGCCAATGCCGGGTATATGGTGGACAAAGCCCATCGCGGGCAGGGTATCGCGCAGGCGATGTGCAGCTATTCGCTCAAAGAGGCGAAAAAGCTTGGCTACGACGCCATGCAGTTTAATTTTGTTGTGGCAAGCAACACACCTGCCGTAAAATTATGGCAGAAAATGGGATTCAAGATTGTTGGCACCGTGCCCAAAGCGTTCCGCCATTCCAAACTTGGCATGACGGATGTACATATCATGCACCGATTTCTGGAGTAACTTACTATGATCGCTGAAAGATTTAAGAAAGCGTGGTTTGGCCAGGAACGCCTCTGGGTAGTGTTCTGGATATATAATGTAATAGGCGGATTTATTTTTGTGTTTCTGCTGGCGGCATTTGTCATGCTCACAGGGATCGGCATGGGCATTTTTTCCAGTCCGGGCGCCATGGAAGATTCCGCCCCGCCCGTAGCCTTTGTGTATGCCATCTATATCCCCTGGGTGCTCTATTTTGGCTGGGTAAGTATTTGTTCATGGCGCTGCGCGCTCAATACGGATTTTGTATTTTTAGGCTACATCATCCGGTTTTTTGTCATTCTGTTTTTTATCCAGGTGGTGGCTGGTTTCTATCAGATCGGTAATATGAAAGACATGACGCCGGAAGATAAGGCTAAGCTTGTTCCTCATAACTGGCACAGCTGCACTGAAGCAGTGGAGTATTATGCCAAAATCAACAAAGAGAGTGTTGCGCAATACAATACCGAGCACCCGAATGCGGTGCAGGACATGATTGATCTTGGAAAATGTCCGGACACTCCTGCGCCGGGGACTAAGTAAATCTCATGACCGAAGTGGCGCTTAAAAACCTCACGCTTAATTTCGGCCCGCAGCATCCTGCCGCGCATGGCGTGCTGCGCCTCGTGCTTGAGATGGACGGCGAAGTGGTCGAGCGTGCTGACCCGCATATCGGTCTTCTGCACCGCGGCACGGAAAAGCTTATCGAGCATAAAACCTATCTGCAAGCCCTGCCGTATTTTGATCGTCTGGATTATGTCTCGCCGATGGCGCTTGAGCATTGCTATTCGCTGGCCGTGGAGAAGCTGCTCGGTTGTGAAGTGCCACTGCGCGCCAAATATTTGCGTGTGCTGTTCTGCGAGCTGACGCGTATTCTTAATCATATCCTCAATATTTCGGCACATGCTATCGACGTCGGGGCCATGACGCCGCTTCTGTGGTTGTTTGAGGAACGTGAGAAAATCCTCGCCTTCTATGAACGGGCATCTGGCGCACGTTTTCATTCAGCCTACATCCGTCCAGGCGGTGTGCATCAGGATATTCCCGCGGGGATGGAAGAAGACATTACGCGCTGGGCATCGCAGTTCGTCAAATATATTGACGATGTCGATAATCTGCTCACTGAAAACCGCATCTGGAAGCAACGCAATGTCGATGTCGGCGTGGTCAGCTCTAAAGACGCGCTCGATTGGGGGTTCTCCGGCCCGATGTTGCGCGCTTCAGGCGTGGCCTGGGATTTGCGCAAGGCACAGCCTTATGAAGTATATGCCGATCTTGATTTTGATATTCCTGTTGGCCGCAATGGCGATTGCTGGGATCGTTATCTCGTGCGCATGGCCGAGATGCGACAGTCACTAAAACTTATTCATCAGTGCATCGAAAAAATGCCCAAAGGGCCTGTGGTCACCGGTGATCCTAAAATTGCACCGCCCAAACGCGCGCTGATGAAGCATTCGATGGAAGCCATCATCCACCACTTCAAGCTCTATACGGAAGGCTATCATGTGCCTGCCGGTGAGACGTATACGGCGGTGGAAGCCCCCAAGGGCGAATTTGCCGTGTTTCTCGTATCCGACGGCAGCAATAAACCTTACCGTTGCAAAATTCGCGCGCCGGGCTTCGCGCATCTGCAGGCACTCGATTTCATGTCGCGCGGCCACTTGCTTGCCGATCTAGTGACCATTCTTGGAACGCAGGACATTGTGTTCGGGGAGATTGACAGATGAAGTACTGCAGAGCCATCTTTACTGCGTGTCTCGTTGTCTGCATAGTGATGCCGATGACGGCGAATGCCGTCCGTGTGTATAGTGATTCAGAGCCGCCGCTGATCTACCCGCAAAAAAAGGATTATCACCTTTGTAAGGATGAGGATCTGGTAGGAGGCACATGGAAGCTGGTGCTGTTCAGGGAAACACCGCCGCATCGCGAGGCGACGTATTACCGCAGCATACCCTATCATTATATCGCCTTCTTTCCCCAGCGTGTCTATGCGTTCATTGCCACCAATAAAGAGATAATGTCGGCTGCCAGCTTGCAAAAAACCATGCAGGCATCGCTTATGCTGTCGCAGGAAGCGAGCCTGAGGCAGCGTTTGGGAAAATATTACAGCCTGAGTAATGGCGGCGTACTCGGTCTTTATCGCGGCAAGAAGGGCCTCTATAGCTTTCGCTGTATTGCCGTCAGCAATACGCAAGGGGATTTCGTCAAAGGCGATCTGGTGCTAGTGGGCTATACCAAGAAAAAGAGAACCCAGATTTATGAGTTATACCGCCGCTGGTATTAGGAAATAGGGAGAATACATGAGTTCGGTTACGGAAAATACAAAGCAGCCGGAAAATTTTTCCTTTACGCCTGATAATCAAAAACAGGCTGAGAAAATTATCGCGCGTTATCCCAAGGGCAAGCAGGCATCAGCTGTTATGCCATTGCTGGCACTGGCGCAGAAACAACACGACAACTGGTTGCCCAAGGCGGCGATGGATAATGTGGCTGTCATGCTTGGCATGGCCCCCATCCGTGTGTATGAGGTGGCAAGTTTTTATACCATGTATAATCTCGCGCCCGTGGGCAAGCATGTGGTGCAGCTCTGCACTACCACTCCCTGTTGGCTGAAAGGATCCAATGAAGTGGCGGCGGCCTGCGAAAGCCACCTGAAAATCAAGATCGGAGGCACGACCCCGGATGGCCAGTTTACGCTTAAGGAAGCCGAATGCCTTGGCGCCTGTGTAAACGCACCGATGGCGCAGATAGGTGATATATTTTACGAAGACCTCACTGCGCAGAATGTCGTCGCACTGCTTGAGGCATTCGCGCGCGGACAGACGCCGAAACCAGGACCGCAATCGCAGCGCAAGTCTTCCGAACCTGCCAGCGGGCTCACCACGCTTAAAAACAGAAAGTCTGCATGATAAATACGCTTCTATTGGCGGTGATGGTGTTGTTGCTCGCAGACGGGCAAGGCACAGCTTATGCGGCCGCCGCAGTTCCTGCGGTAACGAAGCCTGAAGCTGGAGGCGTTAAGATAGAAGACCGGACATGGCAGAAAGGCTTGTATGTAGACATTACCTGCAGGAATAATAGCGCCAATCACACTACGTATGACGCGGATTATGACGATTGCCAGTGTATAGCGGATATTCATTACCCGCAGATCAGCGGTCTCAAAGATATGGCGGCGCAAAATGCCATCAACGAAAGTTTTAAGAATATGGCGGTGCAGGCGCAATGCAAAGGCGAGACCAATACCGATCAGAGCACGAGCAAGCAGCAGGATTCCGTATCTCAGCATTATGAAACCACCCTTCAGACCCCCGGCGTAATTGCCTTTAAATTCACTGACTGGGCTTACACTGGCGGCGCGCATGGCAATGGATCGATTGACGGCGTCATCATCGATGTAGATAAGGCAAAAGTGCTCAGTCTTTCGGATATTTTTGCTGCAACGGAGCTTGCGGCAGTAAATAAGCAGATTTACGATGCCCTGTCGGCACGTTCTGAAGACCAGGTGTTTCATGACCAAATCGAGCAGCGTAAAGATAAGTTTATTGCTAACGGCGAGTGCCAGGGGTGCACGCTGACGCTGGATGGTGAGGGCATCAAGGTTGTCTTCCAGACCTATGAAGTGGCATCCTTTGCCGACGGCAATATCGAAGTGCCGATAGACAGCAAATATCTCAGCAACCCAACGATTGTGCAGGCACTCGTAAAACCAAAATCAATACCTCTCGCGGAGAAGAAGTGATGTTAAAAGACGAAGACCGTATATTCACTAATCTATACGGTTATGAGGACTGGCGTCTGTCGGCAGCAAAAAAACGCGGCGACTGGAGCACGACGAAGGAAATTCTCGCGCGCGGACAGGACGCGATTATCGAGCAGGTAAAGGCATCAGGTCTGCGTGGGCGCGGCGGCGCAGGATTTTCTACCGGCATGAAATGGTCGTTTATGCCTAAGAAATCCGACGGTCGCCCGAGCTATCTTGTGGTCAATGCCGATGAAGGCGAGCCCGGCACCTGCAAAGATCGCGACATGATGCGCCACGATCCGCACAAACTGATCGAAGGCTGTTTGATCGGCGGTTTCGCCATGCGTGCCGTGGCGGCATACATTTATATACGCGGTGAATTCTCTACCGAGGCCGATCATCTCGAATTCGCTATCGACGAAGCCTATGAAGCAGGACTGCTTGGCAGGAATGCCTGTGGGTCTGGCTATGATTTTGATGTCTATGTGCATCGCGGAGCCGGTGCCTATATTTGCGGCGAAGAAACCGCGCTTATCGAGTCGCTCGAAGGCAAAAAAGGTCAGCCGCGCCTGAAACCGCCATTCCCGGCGGCAATGGGCGTGTGGGGTTGCCCCACGACGGTCAATAACGTCGAATCCATTGCCGTAGTGCCCGAGATATTGCGCCGTGGCCCGGCATGGTTCGCTGGCATCGGCAGGCCCAAGAACGAAGGCACCAAGGTATTCTGCATTTCCGGTCACGTGAACAATCCCTGCAATGTCGAAGAAGAGATGGGCATTCCGCTTAAGGAACTCATTGAGAAACATGCCGGTGGCGTGCGCGGCGGCTGGGACAATCTGCTGGCCATCATTCCGGGCGGTTCTTCCGTGCCGCTCATCCCCAAATCAATCTGCGACACGGTGCTGATGGATTTTGATGCGCTGAGAGACGTGAAATCGGGCTTGGGCACGGCCGCCGTGATCGTCATGGATAAATCGACCGATCTTGTAAAAGCCATCGCGCGTCTTTCCAAATTTTACATGCATGAATCCTGCGGCCAATGTACCCCATGCCGTGAAGGCACAGGCTGGATGTGGCGCGTCATGGAACGCATGGTAACGGGCAGTGCGCGTCCCGCCGAAATCGATCAGCTGCTGGATGTGGCCTCGCGTATCGAAGGTCATACGATCTGTGCGCTGGGCGACGCTGCCGCATGGCCGATTCAGGGATTGTTCCGTCATTTCCGTCCGGAGGTGGAGCGTCGCATGAGCGAGTACAGCCAGAAAGCGGCATGAGCAGGAATCCGCTATTGCCTGACCGTTATACGGATGCTTCGTTGCAGGCCAGTATACTGTATGCATTGCGCCCCTACGTGATCACAGACCGCAGCGATATCGTCAATCCGCAGATGAAATGGAATCTGCAAAAAGCGTGGAATGAGGCAGAAGATTTGTTTGCCAAAAGTATCTGGAAGCAACGCGAGGCCGATGGAACCTATGAACTCTCCGCCGACACGGATCATGAGATAGATAATCTGAACACCATCATTGCAGGTGTAATGGCGCATGAAATTATGCATCCCGACGAGGGGCTCTATATCCGCCGCGTGGAACACCGCAGGGGAGGAGAGGTGGCGCTGATTATCGCTTCTTCTGCCGCAGATGCACTTCAGGAGATGTTTCCTATGGCGCGGTATATCGAGTCAAGAAAACCTTAACATTCGACATGGTAAAATTATGTTGATGATTTCGCCTGCCAGGTTGTATCAGTTTCACGCAATAATAATGAGGCAGCTGCCATGATGGATCGTACACTTGTCACCACCACTTTTGCGCTTGAAGGCTACAAGGTAGTCAGGCAACTGGGACCGGTGCGCGGCATTATTGCGCGTTCACGCTCGGTTATCGGCACTTTTGGCGCCGGCGTGCAGATGCTGTTTGGCGGTAACATCACGCTTTACACCAGCATGTGCGAACGTGCGCGTGAAGATGCTTTTAACCTGATGATGAAGCATGCGGCGGAACTGGGTGCCAATGCCATTATCGGCTTTCGCTATGATGCCAATGAAGTCACTAGCGGCGTTTCAGAAGTGCTGGCGTATGGCACGGCCTGTGTGGTAGAAAAGGCGTAACAAAAATAGAGACCTATGACCAAGCTCACCATAGACGGCAAAGAGATTGAAGTTCCCGCAGGATCGAGTGTGATTCAGGCCTGTTCTGCCGCGGGCGTCGAAATCCCGCGTTTCTGCTACCATGAACGTCTGCAGATCGCTGGCAACTGCCGCATGTGCCTTGTCGAAGTCTCGCCGGGCCCGCCCAAGCCGCAGGCTTCCTGCGCTTTGCCGGTAGCCGACAACATGGTGGTCAAAACCAATACGCCGATGGTCAAGAAAGCCCGCGAAGGCGTGATGGAATTCCTGCTTATCAACCACCCGCTGGATTGCCCTATCTGCGATCAGGGCGGTGAATGTGACCTGCAGGATCAGGCAATGGAATACGGCACAGGTATCAGCCGCTTTGAGGAAAACAAGCGTGCGGTGCAGGACAAATACATGGGCCCATTGGTGGCGACCGAGATGACGCGCTGCATCCATTGCACCCGCTGTATCCGCTTCTCGACCGAAGTCGCCGGCGTGCCTGAATTGGGCGCGATGGGGCGCGGTGAACATATGGAAGTCGGCACCTATGTCGAAAAGGCGCTCACTTCTGAGCTTTCGGGCAATCTCGTCGATATCTGCCCGGTGGGGGCTTTGACCTCCAAGCCCTACGCTTTCATGGCGCGGCCATGGGAGTTGACCAAGACCGAGTCTATCGACGTGATGGATGCGGTAGGATGCGCCATTCGCGTCGATACACGCCAGGGTGTGGTGATGCGCGTGTTGCCACGACTCAATGAGGATATCAACGAAGAATGGATTTCCGACAAAACCCGCCATGCCTGCGACGGCCTGCGTACCCAGCGTCTTGACCGCCCTTATCTGCGCAAGGACGGCAAGCTCGTCGAAGCCAGCTGGCCAGAAGCATTGACCGCAGCGGCGGAAAAACTTAAATCCACCACGGCGAATAAAATCGCGGCCCTCGCCGGCGATCAGGCCTGTATGGAAAGCATGGTTGCGTTGAAAGAATTGCTGACATCGCTGGGCTCAGCGCATTTGGATTGCCGCCAGGACGGCACCAAGCTTGATGCGAGCGACCGTGCTGCAACACTTTTTAATACGACCATTGCCGGTATTGAAAACGCCGATGTGCTGCTGTTAATCGGCACCAATCCGCGTCATGAGGCGGCGATTATCAATGCGCGTATCCGCAAGACCTATCTTAAGGGCGCACTCAGGATATTCGGCATCGGCGAAGCTGTCGATCTCACCTATAAAGTCGACTGGCTCGGTAATAGGCCGGCGCTGCTTAATGAAATAGCCTCGGGCAAGCACCCTCTGGCGGAAACGCTGAAAGCGGCCAAGAATCCCATGCTCATCATCGGCCAGGGCGCGCTTGCACGGGCGGACGGTGCGGAAGTGCTCAAAGCAGCACGCGCGATTGCCGACAATTGTGGTCTTATCAAAGACGGCTGGAATGGATTTAACGTGTTACATACGGCAGCAGCACGCGCTGGCGGTCTGGCTGCAGGCTTTGTGCCGGGCAAATGCGGCAAAAGCACCCCTGAAATTCTGGAAGCCACGCGCACATGGGATGTTGAAGTGGTGTATCTGCTGGGTGCGGATGAAATTAACACCAGCGAACTCGGCAACGCATTTATCATTTATCAGGGGCATCACGGCGACAAAGGCGCAAGCCGTGCCGATGTCATCCTGCCCGGATCGGCGTATACTGAAAAAAGCGCAACCTATGTGAACACTGAAGGTCGCATGCAGCAAACCACGCAAGCTGCTTTTGCTCCCGGCGCAGCCAAGGAAGACTGGAAAATTATCCGTGCGCTGTCCGAGCAATTGGGTAAAACACTGCCGTACGATAGCCTTGAAGCATTGCGCAAGCGCTTGCCGTCAACGGCGAATGCTGCATGGCAGGCCGGGAAGGGCGACGCCAATGCCAAACTGGGTGCAGAGCCATTCGCCAGCCCCATCAAGAATTTTTACATGACGGATCCGATCAGCCGTGCGTCTAAGATCATGGCTGAATGCGTGGAAGTGATCGTAGAAGGCAAGGAGGCGGCGTAATGCACGATATTATGTCCAGCTATCTGATGTCGGTGCTGCTCATCGTTGTAAAAATTCTTACGCTGGTGGTGCCGCTGATCGTAGCGGTGGCCATGCTTACGCTGATGGAGCGCAAAGTCATTGCTGCCATGCAGTTGCGCAAAGGTCCCAACGTGGTGGGGCCTTTTGGCCTCATGCAACCCTTTGCCGATGGCTTCAAGCTCATTTTCAAGGAAACATTGCTGCCGACGCAGGCGAACAAAATCGTCTTCATTCTGGCGCCGATGCTTACCTTCACGCTGGCGCTCCTGGGCTGGGCGGTGATCCCGATGAGCGAACACTGGGTCATTGCCGATATCAATGTCGGCATATTGTATCTCTTTGCGATTTCTTCGCTGAGCGTCTACGGCATCATCATGGCGGGCTGGGCGAGCAACTCCAAATACGCGTTTCTGGGCGCCATACGTTCTGCCGCGCAGATGGTTTCGTATGAAGTATCCATCGGTTTTGTTATCATCACCGTGCTGCTTTTCTCGGGCTCGCTCAACCTGACCGATATCGTCAATGGCCAGAAGGGCGGCTTTACCCATTGGAATCTTTGTTCCATTCTTTTCCCGATGGCGATTATCTTTTTTGTCTCGGCGCTGGCTGAAACCAACCGCCATCCTTTCGATCTGCCGGAAGCGGAAGGCGAACTGGTTGCAGGCTACAATGTTGAATATTCGTCCATGGCGTTCGCCCTGTTTTTCCTGGGAGAATACGCCAATATGATCCTGATGAGCGGCATGACCAGCGTGCTTTTCCTGGGGGGCTGGTGGTCGCCGTTCGATTATCCTATGCTCAATGCCATTCCCGGCGTGATCTGGTTTGTGCTTAAGATACTGGTGATGCTTTTCATCTTTATCTGGGTGCGCGCAACCATCCCGCGTTACCGTTATGATCAGCTGATGCGTCTTGGCTGGAAAGTATTCCTTCCGGTATCACTGCTCTGGGTGGTGATCGTCTCGGGATACGTCGTGTATTTCAGACACGTCGCGGCATAGCAAGGAACCACAGACATCATGGAAGCAATTGCGGAATGGCTGGTGCATTTTGTCCATAGTTTTGGCTATGGCGGCATTTTTGTCATGACGTTTTTTGAAAGCACCTTCGTGCCGATTCCGGCGGAACTCACAATGGTGCCCGCGGGCTATCTCGTCCAGCAAGGGCAGATGAACGCCGTGCTCGTGATGATTATATCGGTAAGTGGCGCGATTACAGGCTCGATCGCCAATTATTACATCGCCTATCATTATGGCCGCCGTTTTCTTTACGCCTACGGCAAATATTTCTTCTTCGGCCACGACAAGATGGAAAAGCTCGATGCGTTTTTTGCCAGTCATGGTGAAATTTCAACGCTTACCGGCAGGCTGGTGCCCGGTCTTCGGCATTTCATCTCTTTCCCGGCCGGGCTTGCGCACATGAATCTTAAGAAATTCATTCTTTACACCACGGTGGGTGGTGGACTCTGGATGGGCGTTCTGGTATTTCTGGGTTACCTGATTGGCGGCAATAAGGCTCTCGTAAGGCACTACACGCCTTATGTAACCGGGGCCGCCATTATGGGGGTAGCGATCATGATTGTGGTTTATATCAAGCATCACAACGGTAAAAGCAAAGAGGAAAGTAATGGCCATTCTTAGGACTGCACGCGGCTTTCTTCTCTGGGAACTGGTGGCTGGCCTTGCGCTTACCCTGCGGTATTTTTTCAAGAAGCCGGTGACGATCAACTATCCTTACGAAAAAGGGCCGCTTTCCCCGCGCTTCCGCGGTGAGCATGTACTGCGGCGCTATCCCAACGGCGAAGAGCGCTGCATTGCCTGCAAGCTCTGCGAGGCTATTTGCCCGGCGCAAGCCATCACCATTGAGGCCGAGACGCGCGCGGACGGTTCGCGCCGCACGACGCGTTATGATATAGACATGACCAAATGCATCTACTGCGGCTTCTGCCAGGAAGCCTGCCCGGTGGATGCCATCGTTGAGGGGCCCAATTTTGAGTTCGCCACGGAAACGCGCGAGGAGCTTTTCTACAATAAGGAAAAACTACTTGCCAACGGTGATCGGTGGGAACCGGCAATCGCCGCGAATCTTCTTGCTGATGCGCCTTACCGGTAGGGTTATTTTTTGTTGAATACGGGCAGGATGTCCCTCATTGCATTTTTTGCCAGCTTTACGGTGTTCACAAGCGCCTGGCTGTTGTTTCTTGCAGAGCCGGTCATCACCAAGCTTATGATTCCCACCCTGGGCGGCGCGCCGCAGGTTTGGAATACCGCCATGGTGTTTTTCCAGTTTTGCCTGCTGCTGGGCTATATGGCGGCACATATCATTCTCAAGCTGCCTGACAGGAAAATACAGTTGGCGCTTTATGCAGGGTTTCTGTGTCTTACCTTCCTATTTCTGCCGTTTTGCCTGATGGTTCCTGTTCATATAGACCCGATACACGATCCCGCCCTGTGGGTGCTCACAAGTCTCACCCTCTCACTGATGGCGCCGTTTTTGCTGCTTTCCATGAGCAACACACTGGTGCAGGGATTTCTCGTACAAAGCAATGTGAAGACAGACTTCAATCCTTACACACTGTATGCCGCCAGTAATGCGGGCAGTTTGTGTGCGCTGATATCGTTCTTTGTATTGGAATATTTCTTTCCCCTTTCCGGCATTTGTCTCATTTGGAGCAAAGTATTTTATCTTTTTGCTGCGATGCTTCTTTTTGCGCTTTTCTGGCTGATAGGACAGAAGCCCAACGCAGAGAAAGAAAAAATTTCTGTGTTTGGCCGGCCTAGAATAAAGGAATGCCTTACATGGTGCTGGCTCGCCTTTATTCCTTCGGCGCTGTTTTTAAGCGTCACCACCTATATCTCCACCGATGTTGCGTCAGTGCCGCTGCTCTGGGTGGTGCCGCTTGCGCTGTATCTGGTTACATTTATCCTGGGGTTTGCCAAAGGGCAGCCGGGTGTTAAATGGGCTTTGAGCGCACGCCCCATGGCGATAGTCATTGCCGGGTTGCTCATCACTCTCAATTACGGCGGTTTTCCGCCAGCTATGCTGTTCATTCACTTTGTGCATATTGCCACGTTTTTTATCCTGGCGCTGTGCTGCCATGGGTTGCTCGCAAGGATTAAGCCGCATCCGCATTATTTGAGCCTTTTCTATTTATGGGTGGCGATAGGCGGTGTGCTGGGAGGGCTATTCAGTTCGCTGCTGGCGCCTAATATTTTTAATGAAGCAGTAGAGTATCCACTGTTGCTGCTTGCAGCCTGCCTCATTGGCACCTCGCAATTAGTGCAAAAGCCCCGCTGGCAAGGGGTTTGGCTGCAAATCGGATGGGTGGGTGGAAGTGTGCTGCTTCTCTATGTGGTCATGCTGATGCTGGGCACCCATGAAACAGGGGTAGATAGCTGGATCAATGTGCATTTTACCCATCTTGCAAGTCTGGGGGTTACGTTTCACAGCGCCATATTCCTGCTTGCGGTCATTTGTACGGCGTCTTTCGCGGGAGCATTTCACGCACACAAAATTCCATTTATGCTCTGCATGACATTGCTGCTGTTTTCCCACAGCCTGTACCACGACAATACGAACACGTTGTATCTCAAGCGCAATTTCTTTGGCGTAAGCAGGGTTTACTATGATGCCAAACGCGGCGCGATGATATTCAAGCACGGCTCCACCATTCATTCCATACAGCCGCGAGATGAAAAAGAGCGATTAAAGGCGGCTTCGTATTATGGGCCAGTGGAGCGGCTGCATGCGATGCTGGAAGACAATGCGGCGCTTGCGCCTACGGCGGTGGTAGGGCTTGGTGCGGGCACAGTGTTGTGCATTGACAAAAAACGGGGCGAATTCGACCTGTTTGAAATCGACCCGCACGTGGTGGAGATTGCAAAGGACAGTAACCTATTCACCTATATGCGCGACTGCGGGGCGCAAAAGCATATCTATCTGGGAGATGGGCGCATCAGCCTTGCGCACATGCCTGAGCATTATTACGGCCTGATAATTATGGATGCATTCTCCTCTGATGCCATTCCGGTGCACCTGCTGACGCGCGAGGCGGTGAACATGTATCTCAGCAAGCTCGCGCCTGGCGGTATCATTGCGTTTAACGTCTCCAACCGCTATTTCAACCTGGTTCCCATGTTTGCATCACTGGCAAAGTCACTGTCACTGGAAGGATACTCGCTGGTGCATAATAAATTGCGTTCACCGTATGAGCTCGCTTCCATGTGGATATTCATGAGTCGCTCACTTTATCCCGAACAACGCATGCTTGCGGTGCAACTGGGCTGGATGCCACTTGTGGACAGCGGTAAAACGGTCTGGACCGATCAATATTCCAACCTATTGCCTTATTTGCAATAATGCATTTCTCCAGTTGCACTTCGCGGGCGCTTTGCTATTGGTGTAGCAACGGATTTTAAGGGATTGATTAAGTGGTTATAGCAACACTGGTATTTTACCTTTTTGCGCTCGTGCTGGTCATTTCGGCGGTGATGGTCATCAGCGCCCGCAATCCGGTGCATTCCGTGCTTTTCCTTATCCTTGCATTCTTCAACGCGGCCGGACTTTTTCTGCTGATCGGCGCTGAATATCTGGCCATGACGCTGATCATCGTCTATGTCGGCGCCGTGGCGGTGCTGTTTTTGTTTGTGGTCATGATGCTGGATGTCAATTTTGCCGCACTGCGCGAAGGCTTCCTGCGCTACCTTCCGGTAGGCGCGCTGGTGGGGCTTATTTTCTTTGCCGAGCTGATGATGGCAGGGGTGGCATCGCTTAAACATCCGGCTGCATTTGCGCTCAAGGCCAAACCGATTGCCGATAATATCTCCAATATTCAGGCTATCGGCAATGTGCTGTATACCGATTATATTTATCTTTTCCAGGTGTCCGGCGTCATTCTGCTTGCCTCGATGGTGGGCGCGATTGTGCTTACCCACCGCACGCGTCCTGGCGTTCGCCGCCAGAAGATCGCTGCGCAGATTGCCCGCAAGCGCGATGATTCTGTGGATCTGGTCAGCGTTAAGCCGGGGCAGGGAGCATAAGCCATGAACCAGCATTTTTTCGGAAGCATCGGTATTTTTCATTACCTGACATTATCCTGCCTGCTTTTTGTGCTGGGCGTCTGCGGCATTTTTCTGAACCGCAAGAATATCATTACTATTCTGATGTCTATCGAACTCATGCTGCTTGCCGTTAATATCAACCTTGTCGCTTTCTCGGTAGCGCTGGGAGATATCACTGGCCAGGTGTTCGCTCTCTTCGTTCTCACCGTCGCGGCTGCTGAAGCGGCCATCGGCCTTGCCATCCTCGTGGCGTTCTTCCGTAACCGCGGTTCGATTGCGGTGGAAGACATCAACGCGATGAAGGGCTAAGCAGAATGAACACGAGTTCAACTATCGCCGAAATACTTCTTTTTGCGCCTCTTGCGGGTGCGCTGGCTGCAGGAGTGTTCGTGCGTGTTATCCATGTCAGGATGGCGCAGCTGGTGACCTGTCTGGGACTTATCATCAGTGCCGTATGTGCTGGGCTGCTGTTTCACGATGTGGCGATGCTTGGTAACACGCAGAAAATAATTCTGCTCGAATGGATTTCCTCGGGCGATTTTCAGGCAAGCTGGGCCATTCGGGTTGATGCGCTCACCGCAGTAATGCTCATAGTGGTAACCTGGGTATCGGCGGTCGTGCATCTTTATTCCATCGGCTATATGAGCCATGACGAGCACCCGCAACGTTTCATGAGCTATCTGTCACTCTTCACCTTCTTCATGCTCATGCTGGTGACGTCAGACAATCTTGTGCAATTGTTTCTGGGCTGGGAAGGCGTGGGGCTCTGCTCCTATCTGCTCATTGGTTTCTGGTACAAGAAACCCGAAGCCAATGCCGCGGCGATGAAAGCCTTTCTCGTCAACCGCGTAGGCGATGTCGGTTTTGCGCTTGGCGTGGCAGCGACCTACTGTCTTTTCGACTCGGTGCAGTTCGATGCCATTTTCTCCGCTTCGCCTGCACATGCCGCCAGCAGCATGATTTTCTGGGGGCATGCTTTCCATGCGCTTACGCTTATCTGCATTCTGTTGTTCATCGGCGCCATGGGCAAATCAGCGCAGATCGGCCTGCATACCTGGCTTCCCGATGCGATGGAAGGCCCAACACCGGTCTCCGCGCTTATACATGCCGCAACCATGGTGACGGCTGGCATATTTCTCGTGGCGCGCTGTTCACCATTGTTTGAACAGGCTCCCACGGCACTGATGGTCGTGACGATTGTGGGCGCTGTCACCGCATTTTTTGCAGCCAGCGTGGGGCTTGTACAAAATGATATCAAGCGCGTGATTGCCTATTCCACCTGCTCGCAGCTGGGCTATATGTTCTTTGCCTGCGGCGTATCCGCCTATGGTGCGGGCATTTTTCACCTGATGACGCACGGTTTTTTCAAGGCGCTCTTGTTCCTTGGCGCCGGTTCGGTCATTCACGCCATGTCGGGTGAACAGGATATGCGCAAAATGGGCGGCATCTGGAAAAAGATTCCTTTCACCTATACCTATATGTGGATCGGTTCACTTGCCCTGGCGGGGCTGCCGTTTTTCGCGGGTTACTATTCCAAGGACATCATCCTTGAAGCAGCCTATGGCGTGGGAACACCCGTAGGCATGTTCGCCTTCGTGATGGGCATTATCGCTGCGTTTTTCACCGCATTTTATTCCTGGCGCCTGCTGTTCATGACTTTCCACGGCGCGCCTCGCGCTTCCGACGACGTGATGCATCATATCCATGAATCCCCTGCCATCATGCTGGTGCCGTTGCTGCTGCTTGCAGCGGGCGCCATCTGTTCGGGTTATATCGGCTATGACGTTCTGGGCATGGTGGGAGTAGACGGCAAATTCTGGGCTGGCTCTATCGCCTGGAACCACGCGCATGACGTGCTTGAGCATGCGCATCACATGCCGCATTGGGGATCGATGTTGCCCACTGTGGTGGCGGTGGCAGGTATCGCGCTTGCGTATCTGTTTTATATTGCCAAGCCCGAATTGCCCGGCAAGCTTGCGGCGGCGTTTCCGTTTATTTACCGGTTTTTACTCAATAAATGGTACTTCGACGAACTGTATGACGCTGTCTTCGTGACGCCTGCCAAGAACATAGGTGTCTATCTGTGGAAATTCTGGGACACCAAAATCATCGATGGCCTGGGGCCCAACGGCGCGGCATGGGTCTCTGCACAATTCGGTAAGCAGACCAGCCGCCTTCAGACGGGCTATCTCTACCACTACGCCTTTGCGATGCTTATTGGGCTTGTGTTGCTGGTGGGCGGCGTACTTTACGCGGGCGGGATGCGCTTATGATAACAGATTTCCTGTTCGCACATATCCTTTCCATCCTGATATTCATGCCGCTTGCCGGTGCGGCATGGATGATACTGTTTAAGACGGGTGATCGCGACAGTAAGATCATCGCGCTGGTGGTGACGCTGGGCGCATTTGTCTATTCACTGGTGCTCTGGGTCGCTTTTGATAACGAGACGGCGGATTTTCAGTTTGTTGAGAATCATCGCTGGTTTGCCCAGTTTCATATCACCTACCATCTGGGCATTGACGGCATTTCATTATTCATGGTGCTGCTGACTACTTTTCTGCTGCCGCTATGCATTCTGTGCAGCTGGCAGTCCATCACCACGCGCGTGCGTGAATTCATGATCGCATTTCTGATACTGGAGACCTTTGTTATCGGCGTGTTCTGCGCGCTTGACCTCATTTTATTTTACGTCTTTTTTGAAGGCATGCTTATTCCGATGTATCTCATCATCGGTATCTGGGGCGGTAAAGACCGCATTTATGCCTCCTATAAATTCTTCCTCTACACGCTATTGGGTTCAGTGCTGTTTCTGCTTGCGGTGCTTTATATGTATGGCACCACCGGCACGACGGATATTCCCACCCTCATGCAACAGGGGCCGCATTACAGTCTTGTCATTCAGCGCTGGCTGTGGGTCGCGATGTTTGCCTCTTTTGCCGTGAAGGTGCCGATGTGGCCGGTGCACACCTGGTTGCCCGATGCGCACGTGCAGGCACCTACCGCGGGCTCCGTTATTCTTGCGGGAATCCTGCTTAAGATGGGTGCGTATGGCTATTTGCGGTTTTCATTGCCGATGCTGCCGGCGGCCTCGCATTATTTTTCGCATTTCATCTATGCGCTCAGCATCATCGCCGTGATTTACACCTCGCTGGTGGCGCTGGTGCAGGAAGACATGAAAAAGCTTATCGCCTATTCGTCCGTGGCGCATATGGGGTTTGTCACGGCCGGCATGTTCGTGTTCAACCAGCAGGGTATGGAGGGCTCCATCATCCAGATGATCAGCCACGGCCTTGTTTCCGGTGCGTTGTTCCTCTGCGTGGGTGTGGTGTATGATCGCCTGCATACCCGTGAAATCGCGCGTTACGGCGGACTTGTCAGCATCATGCCCTATTACGCTTTTGCTTTCATGTTCTTCACCATGGCATCGGCAGGCTTGCCCAGCACCAGCGGTTTCGTCGGCGAGTTTCTTGTCATTGTCGGAAGTTTCAACGGCCATCCGACGCTTGCGACTTTGCTGGCCACCGGCATGGTGCTTGGCGCTGCCTACGGTTTGTGGCTATACCGTCGCGTCATGTTTGGCGAACTGGTGAAATCCGATCTGATGAAAATGCCTGACCTGAGTGCGCGCGAATGGGTTATTTTCCTGCCGCTGATAGCCAGTGTGCTCTGGCTGGGTATTTATCCCGCATCGTTCCTTGATGCGATGCATGTCTCGGTGTCGCACCTGCTTATGCAGGCAGGAGGTGCGCATGGTTAATGCAACGATGCCCGATATTTCCTTCATCACAGCTATTGCCACATTAATGCCGGAAGTGATGCTTTCGGGTGCGATAGTCATTCTCCTGTTGGGCGGCGTATTCATCGGCAGCAAGGGCGCGGTCAAAATACACGGGCTGGCGGTGTTTGTGCTGATGTCGTTGCTGGTTCTCATGTTTTATCCGCCGATGCTGCATCTGAAGCGTGAATTCTTCTTTGGCCTGTTTATCACCGATGATTTTTCCTATTACGTAAAAACACTGCTTATCGCAGGCGCATTGTTGAGCTTCATGCTTGCAGGCGGATGGCTTGGACGCGAGGAAAACCGTCAGCCTGAATTTCCTGTACTCATGCTGCTAGCGCTTTTGGGCATGATGCTCATGGTATCTGCCAACGATCTGATGGCCCTTTACCTTGGCCTTGAGCTCTCAAGCCTTCCGCTGTATGTACTCGCCGCCATTTCGCGCGATTCCACCAAAGCCACCGAAGCGGGCCTTAAATATTTCGTCCTGAGCGCGCTTGCGTCGGGCATATTACTGTTTGGCGCATCATTAGTGTATGGCTTTGCCGGCAGCACGAGTTTCACGGCGCTTGGTCATCTTTTAAAAGCAGGAGCTGCGATCGATCCTGCTGTGCTGGTGGGGCTGGTACTTATCATCGTAAGCCTGTGCTTTAAAATCTCTGCTGTGCCGTTTCATATGTGGACACCGGATGTGTATGAAGGCGCGCCCACGCCGGTGACGGCCTATTTCTCGATTGCTCCCAAGATAGCCGCGATTGCGCTTTTTGCGCGTGTGCTCAGCGGACCGTTTGGCGGCATGATGGGGCAGTGGCAGCAAGTGATTGTCGTCGTCTCCGCTATCTCGATGGTGGTGGGCGCGCTTGGCGCCCTAACCCAGAGCAACATTAAACGTCTGCTGGCATACAGCTCCATCGGGCATGTCGGTTACGGATTGGTGGGTTTAGCGGCGGGTGGCATTGATGGTATCAGCAGTGTACTGATCTATTTCACACTCTATGTGCCGATGAGTGCGGGCGCATTTGCTTGCGTGCTTATGATGCAGCGTGGCGGCGAGCCTGCTGAACAGCTTAGCGATCTCGCAGGCCTCTCGCGCACGCGCCCGCGTATGGCATTCGCGCTGGCGGTGTTCATGTTCTCCATGGCGGGCATTCCGCCCCTGGCCGGCTTCTTCGGTAAGCTTTATGTCTTCCTGGCAGCGCTGCATAGCGGTCTTACGGTGCTGGCCGTAATTGGCGTGCTGGCAAGCGTACTTGCCTGTTTTTACTACCTTAAGGTAGTAAAAATCATGTATTTCGACGAACCTGCCGCCGCTTTTGACACGAAAATGCCTGCTGCCCTGCGTTGGGCGCTTGCAGTATGCACGCTGATAACGCTATGCTTCTTCCTGATGCCCGCGCCACTGGTGACGGGCGCACGCACGGCTGCAGAGGCATTATTTCAGTGAGAGTATTCGCCAAACCGAATCTGCTAAACGATTATCATCTGCTATCGTACGATGAGCTGGACAGCACGAATGATGAAGCGCGTCGTCTTGCCGAAGGGGGCGGGGCACATGGTGCGGTCATCTGGGCCAAACGCCAGACGTCGGGCAGGGGGCGTATGAACCGCCTGTGGGTTTCGGCGGAAGGTAATCTTTTCTGTTCGGTGCTGCTGGCGCCGCATTGCGATGTCGAGACATCAGCACAGCTTTCCTTTGTCACCGGTGTGGCAGTCATTGAGACACTCAAGCCTATCATTCCCGATGGCGGCGAGCTCGCCTGCAAATGGCCCAACGACATCCTGCTCGACGGCAAGAAAATCGGCGGCATACTGCTTGAATCTTTTGAGACGGCGGATCTTACGCCCGGCCAGGATAAGATGGTGCGCTGGGTTGTGGTAGGCGTGGGGCTTAATGTGGATTCCTGCCCGCAGAATACTGATATACCGGCGACGTTCCTCAAAGAAGCGGGCGTCGAGATCATCAGCGCCAAGATCGTGCTTTCGCGCTTTATCCATCATTTCATTACCGAATACGATATCTGGGCTAAAAAAGGGTTTGCCCCTATTCGCAAAAAATGGATGGAGCACGCCTTCCGCGAAGGCAAACCCATCGAGGTGCGTCTGCCGAAGGAAACGCATATGGGCATTTTTGAAGGCATCGACACCAGCGGCCGCCTGCTGCTTAAATCCAAGGCCGGCAAGCGCCTGACCATCAGCGCCGGCGACGTGTTCTGGTAATCCCATGCTTCTTGCCATAGACGCGGGTAATACCAATATCATCTTTGCCGTATTCGACGGCAAAAAAATCCGTGGCCAGTGGCGTATGGCCACCGATGCGCAGCGCACCGCGGATGAGTACGGCGTCTGGTTGTTGCAGCTTATGGCGCTGGCCGGCATCCCGCCCAAAAAAATCAAGGCAGCTATCATGTCCTGCGTGGTGCCGCAGGCGACATTTCCGCTGCGCATGCTGGCGCGTAAATATTTTTCTACCGAATTGCTGATTATCGGCGAGCCCAACGTTAAACTTGGCATCAAGGCGAAGATCGACCGGCCGCGCGAAGTGGGTGCTGACCGTCTGGTCAATGCGGTGGCTGCGTGGCAGCGCCATAAAAAGCCGATGATCATTGTTGATTTCGGCACCGCCACGACCTTCGACGTTGTCGATGGCAAAGGTGACTATGTCGGTGGTGTGATTGCGCCGGGCGTGCATCTGTCGCTCGAAAGCCTTCACCGCGCGGCGGCGAAATTGCCCAACGTAGCTATTGAGCGTCCCGCACAAGTCATCGGCAAGGACACGATTCCGGCCATGCAGTCAGGCATCTATTACGGGTATGTCGGCCTTATTGAAGGCATTATTGCGCGCATCAAGGAAGAGTTTGGCCAGAAGATGCAGGTTATTGCCACCGGCGGACTGGCTCCGCTTTTTGTCAAGGCAACGCCAGCCATTGACAGGCTTGAGCCCGACTTAATCATTGAGGGGCTTCGTTATATTTACGAGAGGAATAAGCGGTGAAGAGGCTACTGCTGATACTGCTGCTTGTGTTTCCCAATAGTGCTTTTGCTTATGTCACGGGTGTGGATGACATCGATCCGCATATCACACAGGACGAGCAGGACAAATTCGATGCAGCGGTGCTCAGCTATTACAAAGAGCCCACTACGGCCAAGGTCAATATTGTCCTCGATCTGATGAATAATACCGAGATGCTGCGCAAAAAAACGAGCTGGCCGCCGCTAGTGGGTTTTCTGACCGTTGTGTTTGGCGCACATAAAGACCATGTGATGAACTGGATGAGCCGCAACGACTATAATACCTATGCCGAAGACGTTATTGTTGCCGCACTTCTGCATGCCAAACTTAAAGAAAGCGCGCTGGTGTTTGCTCAGGCGCATCACTGGAAGCCCGAGGAAATCGAGCATATACGTGAATATGAAGACCCGGTGGATATGAAAACACTGGTCATTGTGCTTCCGGGGCACATCGATACGCTGTGGGGTGCGTTTTTTGCTTCGGGGGATGAAATTTACGTCGAAGAAATCATTAACGTGCTGTTTATGAAAGAGCTGCCGATGTCGGAAACGGTCGATATGCCCGCTCCCACGGCGTTGGAAGAAAATAAAAGGCTTGCGGAAAAGACGCTCACATACTATGCGCCTGATCACCCTGCGGTGCGCGAGGCAATTGAACGCCGCATAAAAGAGGAAGACGAAGGGGTAAGAAAACTGATACTCAGGCAGCTCTTACCAAATCAAAATAGTAAATGACCTTTAATTTCAAGGAATATGCGGACGAGTTGTTGTTTGTCCCGCTGGGCGGTTCAAACGAGATTGGGATGAATCTCAATCTCTATGCCTATAAAGGTAAATGGCTGATGATCGATCTGGGAATCGGGTTCGCCGATGCCTACCTGCCTGGGGTGGAAATTCTGCTGCCGGATATCGAGTTCATCATCCAGCATAAAAAAGATCTGCTGGGTATTGTGCTCACCCATGCGCACGAGGATCATCTGGGCGCAGTGCCTTATCTATGGGAAGAGCTGCGCTGCCCCGTTTATGCCACACCTTTTACCCATGCCGTGCTCAAGGCCAAGCTTGCCGATGAGGGCAACAGCACTAAGATCAAAGTGACCGAAGTCCATCCGGGCAGCAAGATTCAGCTAGGGCCCTTTGAATTTGAGATGATCCCGCTTACCCATTCGATTCCAGAAATGCAGGCAGTGGCATTGCGTACCGACAAAGGCGTAGTGATGCATACCGGCGACTGGAAGCTCGACCCCGATCCGCTCGTTGGCCCTGCCACCGACGAAGCGACGCTGAAAAAATACGGCGATGAAGGCGTGCTCGCCATGGTCTGCGATTCCACCAACGTATTTGTCGATGGCGAATCAGGATCGGAGGCTGGCGTGCGTGATAGCCTTGCCGAGATTATTGGCAGATGCAAAAACCGCGTGGCGGTAACGACGTTTGCCTCCAACATTGCGCGCATTGAGTCCATCGTGCGTGCCGCGCAGCAGGCGGGAAGGCGTGTGGCGCTTGCCGGTCGCTCGCTCCACCGTGTGACCAATGCCGCCAAGGAAAGCGGTTATCTGCAGGATGTGGCACCGTTTTTAAATGAACGTGAAATCGGCACTGTGGCTAAGGATAAACTGCTCATTATCTGCACCGGCTGTCAGGGAGAGCCGCTTGCGGCACTTTCGAAAGTGTCGCGCGGGGAGCATCCCCATATCAGGCTTTCGCCGGGCGATACGGTCATTTTTTCTTCGCGTAAAATTCCCGGCAACGAAACACGCGTGGCGTATATCTATAATGCGCTCACCAAGATGGGGATTGAACTTATCACTTCCAAGCGCAGCCATGTGCATGTCTCAGGCCATCCTGCACGCGATGAGCTAACGCGCATGTACCAGTTGGTGCGCCCGCAGATTGCCGTACCTACCCACGGTGAAGCACGCCATATTCACGAACATGCGTTGCTTGCGCGTGCACTGCAGGTGCCTGAAACCGTCGAAGCGCAAAACGGCTCGGTCATATTGCTTTCCAAAGATAACGCCAGGGAAATAGGCAATGTGCCTTCGGGCTATGTCGCGGTAGATGGCAATTCGCTTATTTCCACCGATAGCCCGATTCTCAAAACCCGCCGCAAGATACGCGATGATGGATTTGTCGGCGTCAGTATTGTCGTTGATAAGAAAAACGAACTGCTTGCTCCGGTACGAATTTCCGCGCCCGGGTCAATGGATCCTTTGGCTGATAAGGAACTGGTGCTGATGCTTGCCGAAGAAATCGAAGCGACCATCGAACGCGCTAAACCCAAAGATACTGCCGATAAAATCAGCGAATCCGTACGCACGACCATGCGCAAGCTCTTCCGCGACGAGCTGGGCAAGAAACCAGTTATCGACGTTCACCTTATCAAAGTATAAGCCGTGCAGCAGACCAGCCACGCATTTTTGCAATCCTTCGGACGCAGGCGGGGACGCAAGCTCAGAGCCAATCGTGAGGAATTGGTAGAATCCTTGTTGCCTAAACTGCTCATCAGGCTGCCTGATGGCACACTTGATCCCGCAACGCTGTTTATAAAGCCAAAAAATCCCCTCTGGTTTGAGATTGGTTTTGGCGGCGGCGAACATCTGGTGGAGCAGGCGCGACGAAATCCGCAGTGCAATTTCCTCGGTTGCGAGCCTTACATTAACGGCGTGGCGAAACTGCTTTCGGCTATCGATAAAGATAAGCTGGATAATATCCGGCTCTATGATGGGGATGCGCGCCTGCTGCTGGAAAGACTGCCCGATGCTTCTATTGAACGCATGTTTATTCTTTTTCCCGATCCATGGCCCAAGGCGCGTCATCATAAGCGGCGTATTATTTCACAAACGACACTCACGCTATTGCATAAAAAAATAATTGCCGGTGGAATGCTGCGCCTTGCGACCGATCATGTGGAGTACGGCGCATGGATGCTGGAGCAGCTGCAGGCCTTCAAAAAATTTAGCTGGATGGCACGCAATGCAGAGGACTGGAATGAGGCACCTGCCGACTGGGTGGTTACCCGCTATCAGCAAAAAGCGGCTGGCGAGGGCAGGAATCCTCTGTTTTTGAATTACCTAAGAGACTGAAATACAAGTATTTGCATCTTCACAAGATATTCACACTTTATTAAGGCCAAAAAGCTATAATTGAGGGATAAATGAAGACCTTCCCAGGTTATCAATGGTCGCTCTTACGAATCTTATAAACAGCGCCGAAAAAGCCGATCAGACTCTGCAGAACGGCAAAAAAATTGTGTCCGAGGCAGGACAGGCCGTTGAAAATCATCGTGGCAAACTTGGCAACGCGGCCAATATAGCACAGTCATTCGCAGGCAGAGGCCAAGACGTACTCATGGCGCTCGATTTTGTGCCGGGCGTGGATGTTGCAGCCGAGGTGCTGGATCATGCGGGCGGAGCCACTATCTATGCCGCAGGCACAGCGGCCAAAGTAACGGAAGATGTCGGTGCCGGTCTCAATGATGCGCTGCATCTGCGCGTGGGCAAAGCCTTTGGTAAAGTGGGCAGAGCAATAGGTGATACGTTTGGCGGAATCGCCGGCACTATTGCAACGGCCATCCCCGGCGCGGAATGGCTGGATGGAGTAAAATTCGGCTCTTCGCTGGTTTCCAATAAGGTAAGCGGTGATACTGTGGGCCATAGTGTGGACACCGGTATTAGCAATAGAATTGCAGGACTTTTTGGCGATAAAGCGAATAATGAAAAGCCAAAAGCCGCAGAGCAACCTAAACATATAGCGGCAAAAAATGTTCCACACGCCTCTGAAAAAGCACAAAAATCCGAAGTGAAGCACGAAGGAAGCAATATCGCTGGCAACTCTGTGAAGAAAGTGGGTTCGGTCACGGAGTCTGTCTCGACGGTGGTCGGATGGGTTCCAGGAGTTACTGCCGCGACTGCCTTGACAGTGGGGGCGGCAGGCATAGTAGGTGAGACCACGGGAGATGTACTCAACGGCAATTTCGGACGTGCGGCCCACACGCTGGTAAGCGGCACGGTCAGAGAAACGACACGCGCGGGCGAAGATCTTGTCCCCGGCTCATCGCTGGTAGACGGCGCTGTGGGCCTGACAACCGGCGAAAAAATCAGCACACGGCTTGGCAACACGATTGCCGATGGCGTGGTAGGCAAACAAACGCATGAAGAGTCAAAAGCAAAAGAAGCTGCTGTTGCTGCGGCCGAGAAAAAGGCAGAGATGAAAGATCTGGTGCCCGATCAGCTTAAGCAGGATCTTGCCAAGATCATGCGTCAGGGTAACGAAGGCCCCTCCACAGAAGAAATGGCGCAGCAGACCGGCATAAAAAAGAATGTGCGCATCGAAAACGGCATTTTGAATGCAAGAATTGAGTTTTCGGCAGACGACCTTGCCAAGATTCCCAAAGAGAATGAAGGTGCCTTAAAAGAGGGTACAGGAGCCGCGCTTGCCCAAGTAAGCAAGCCTTCCACCCCCACTATGGCCCCGGCTGGCCAAGCTATAGCCCATAGCCATTAAAACACTTGAATTACTGCGGTAACAGGGTTATAACCCTGCAAATCAAGAGGTGGGCCGGTTAGCCCGCCTTTTTTATTACCGTGACTATGGAACACACGTTGCACGATCGCATTGCCGCCATAATTGAGCCTTCGCTTACAGGCATGGGCTACGCTTTGGTGCAGGTGCGCATGATAGAGGGGGCAAGGCGAACCCTTCAGATCATGGCCGAGCGCGTGGACGGTAAGAACATGACCGTCGATGACTGTGCGACCATCAGCCACAGTGTATCGGCGCTGCTCGATGTGGAAGACCCCATCAAGGGAGCTTACACGCTCGAAGTCAGTTCTCCGGGCATTGATCGCCCACTGGTGAAACGCGCTGACTTTGAGCGTTTTGCCGGGTTTGAAGCAAAGCTTGAAACGAAGCTGCCGCTCGATGGCCGCCGGCGTTTCAAGGGACGCATCAAGGCGGTCGAAGGCGAGGAGATTGTGATGGATACGGCAGAGGGCCAGGCCCGCATTCCGCACCATTCGGTGCAGTCGGCAAAGCTTCTGCTTACGAACGAATTAATCAACTGGCACGGCAAGAACGACGCCGGCGCCGCACAGTAAGGAAAAAGAGGAGACTATGGCGTTAGCACTTTCAACCATGGGAAATACGGAAATTCTGCAGATCGCGGACGCAGTGGCGCGCGAAAAGGGCATTGGCCGTGAACAGGTCATCGAAGCGCTGGAGAACGCGATTCAGGTCGCGGGGCGGCGCAAGTATGGCCATGAACATAACATCAAAGCGGAAATCGACCGCAAGTCCGGCGAAATCCGCCTGTACCGCATCACCGATGTGGTGGAAACCGTGGAAAACGAAGTGACGCAAATCACGCTGGCTCAGGCTAGGCGCAAAGACAAGACGCTTGAAATCGGCGCGCAGATTAAAGATCCGCTGCCTCCGATCGATTTCGGCCGCATTGCCGCGCAGACCGCCAAGCAGGTGATTGTGCAGAAAGTGCGCGATGCCGAGCGTGACAAGCAGTTCGAAGAATATAAAGATCGCGTTGCGGAAATCGTCAGCGGCACGGTAAAACGTATTGAATATGGCAATGTAACGGTTGATTTCGGCCGCACGGAAGGCTTTTTGCGCCGCGATGAGCTCATCCCGCGCGAAACGTTCCGCCAGGGAGATCGCATCCGCGCTTATATCTATGATGTGCGCCGCGAAAAAACCGGCCCGCAGATTTTCCTGACCCGCACGCGTCCTGAATTCATGGCGAAGCTGTTCGCGCAGGAAGTGCCGGAAATTTACGATGGCATCATCGAGATCAAGGCTGTGGCCCGTGACCCCGGCAGCCGCGCCAAGATTGCGGTCTGGTCGCGCGATTCCAATGTTAATCCGGTTCTCTCTTGCGTCGGCGTGCGCGGTGCGCGCGTGCAGGCGGTGGTGGGCGAATTGCAGGGTGAGAAGATTGACATCATCGAATGGTCCAATGATCCGGCGACTTTCGTCGTCAACGCGTTGTCTTCCGCCGAAGTCAGCAAGGTCGTGCTCGATGAAAGCAAACAGCGCATTGAAGTGGTGGTGCCCGACGATCAGCTGAGTCTGGCCATTGGCCGCCGCGGCCAGAACGTCCGTCTGGCATCGCAGCTGGTTGGCTGGAACATTGACATTCTCACTGAGGAAGTCGAATCCAACCGCCGCGCTGACGAGTTCAACAGCCTTTCCAAACTCTTCACCGATGCGCTCAACGTCGAGGAAGTCATCGCCCATCTGCTGGTAACCGAAGGCTTTACCACAGTGGAAGAAGTGGCCTACGTTCCGCTTGAAGACCTTACTTCCATCGAAGGTTTCGATGAAGGTGTGGCAAGCGAGCTGCGTGCGCGTGCGCGTGACTGGCTCGAAGCGCAGAAGAAAGTTGCCGAAGAAAAACTTCGTGAACTCGGCATGGATGAGAAACTTCTGGAACTCGGCTTGCCCAACGACGCGCTGATTAAGCTCGGTGAAGGCAAGATTCTCACTCTCGATGATTTTGCCGACTTATCGCGTGCGGAATTCCTCGATATCGTACCGCATGTGCGTCTGTCGCCTGAAGAGATCGATGCGATGATCATGAAGGCGCGCGCACATTGGTTTGACGGCGACGACGAAAAGAAAGCGTAATCAACAGGTATAATGAATGAACGACGATAACGCTAAAAAAGAACCACTTGCCATGGCCAGGCCCAGCCGCCTGGAGCTTACGAAAACCGTGGAAAGTGGCAAGGTAAAGCAGAACTTCCAGCACGGCCGATCTAAAACGGTGACGGTGGAAGTGCGCAAGACGCGCACCTTTACGAGCAACGACGGCGGCAGGATGGTCGAGCTCAAAAAGGGCGCGGGAGCTGCGCAACAGGAAGCAGTAGAGAAGCCGTTCCCCGGCAAGAGCGGCCCTGATGAGGAGGATGCGCATCTTACCGATGAGGAGCGCCAGGCGCGCATGCGTGCGTTGGAGCATGCACATGTGCGTGGCAACGACGAGCCCCGCGCGCTTCCTACGCCAAGCTCGGCGATGGTCTATGATAAAAAGCCGCTCAAGGAAATTGTTTTTGAAGAAGACAATTCTCCCAAAAGCCGCACCGACGCCAAGCTCAATATCGTAAAACCGGTGAGCAGGCCTGGGGTAAAGGGCGCTACAGAAGGCGAAGAGGAAGCGACTCCCGAACGCACGGAGGTAAAACCTTCCAAGATGAAACTGCGTCGCGGTGATGAAGTGCGCCGTAATTCCGGTAAAATTACCGTCAATCAGGCGCTCAATATGTCCGAAGAGCGCGTGCGCAGCCTTGCTTCTGTACGCCGTCAGCGCGAAAAGGCAAAGCGCGCAGAAATGGGTGGCAGTGCCGCGCAGGAAAAAGTGGTGCGCGAAGTGGTCATCCCCGAAGCGATTACCGTGCAGGAACTTGCCAACCGTATGGCAGAGCGTGCTGTCGATGTGGTGAAGTCGCTCATGAAAATGGGCACCATGGTGACCGTCAATCAGACCATTGACGCCGACACTGCCGAACTCATTGTCACGGAATTTGGCCATAAGCTTAAGCGTGTCACCGAAGGTGACGTTGAAAACGTACTTAAACAGGAAAACGATCAAGACGATGCCGCTACACTGAAGCCGCGCGCGCCGGTCGTGACCATCATGGGCCATGTCGACCACGGCAAAACCTCGCTGCTTGATGCCATGCGCAAAACGGATGTGGCTGCGGGTGAAGCTGGCGGCATCACTCAGCATATCGGTGCGTACCAGGTCATGCTGGGTAAGGATGAAAAGATCACCTTCCTTGACACTCCGGGTCATGAGGCGTTTACCGCCATGCGTGCGCGCGGTGCGAAAGTCACCGATATCGTCGTGCTCGTCGTCGCAGCAGATGACGGCATCATGGAGCAAACCAAGGAAGCCATCAGCCACGCCAAAGCGGCCAAAGTACCCATTATCGTTGCTGTTAATAAAATCGATAAACCCGGCGCCGACGCTAACCGCGTGAAGACTGAACTGATGAGCTATGAACTCGTTCCCGAAGAATTCGGCGGCGACGTTATCGTCGTTCCTGTATCGGCCAAGACCGGCGAAGGCCTGGATAAACTGCAGGAGGCTATTTTACTGCAGGCGGAAGTGCTTGAACTCAAGGCTAATCCCGATCGCGCCGCTTCCGGTGCTGTGGTGGAAGCCAAGATCGATCGCGGCCGCGGTGTCGTCACCACAGTGCTTGTGCAAAAAGGTACGCTCAAAGTCGGAACCATTGTGGTGGCCGGTGCCAGTTACGGTAAAGTGCGTGCCATTCTTGACGATAAAGGCCGCCCGATTGAGTCCGCTGGCCCATCGCAGCCGGTAGAGATACTGGGTCTTCTGCATCCGCCCGAAGCCGGTGATGAATTCGACGTGGTGGAAGACGAAAAGACCGCACGTGACATCACTGAGTACCGTGCACAGCGCAACCGTACGGCGCAGAACCTGCTTTCCGTCAAATCGCTTGATAGCCTGTTTGCCGCCTCCGCTGGCACCAAGGCTAAAGAGCTGGCGGTTATTATCAAGTCCGACGTGCAAGGTTCTGCCGAGGCGATTGCTCAGAGCGTGCAGAAATTTTCGGGTGATGAGGTCATGGTTCGCGTGCTGCATTCAGGCGTGGGTGCCATTACCGAATCCGATGTAACGCTTGCCAATGCCACCCGCGCACTCATCATCGGCTTTAATGTGCGCGCTACCAATCAGGCGCGTGACCTCGCGGCACGTGACAAGGTGAATATCCGCTATTACTCGATTATCTACGACGTTGTGGAGGATATCAAAGCGGCGCTCTCAGGCATGCTTTCGCCGACGCTGCAGGAAAACTTCCTTGGCTACGCCGAAATTCGCGAAGTGTTCAACCTCAGCAAATACGGCAAGATTGCAGGTTGCATGGTAATCGAAGGCATTGTGAAACGTGGCGCCAAAGTCCGCCTGTTACGCGACAACGTGGTCATTCACACCGGTACGCTCAAAACACTTCGTCGCTTCAAAGATGACGTGAAGGAAGTGAATCAAGGTACAGAATGCGGCATGGCGTTTGAGAATTATGAGGATATCCGCGTAAGCGACATGATTGAAGCTTACGAAGTTGAGGAAGTGGCAAGGACAGTCTAGGCGCGCTATGAGCGATAAACATAAACCCCCTACGCAGCGCCAGCTCAGGGTTGGCGAAGAAATCAGACATGTGCTGGCCGGCATCTTTATGCGCGGCGAGTGCTATGACCCGGTTATCACGGCGACGCCAATCACCGTTTCCGAAGTGCGTATCAGCCCTGATCTGAAGAATGCTACGGCCTATGTGATGCCGCTCAATGGCGATAACAAGGAAGCGGTGCTCGAAGCGTTGGGACGCAATTCCTCCATCCTGCGCAAGCTTGTTTCCGATCAGATGCAACTGCGCTATGCACCCCGGGTGCATTTCCGTCTCGATAATTCGTTTGATGAGGCGCTGCGCATCGAAAAATTGCTCAGAAGTCCCGCCGTTGCGCGTGACCTTGAAGGGAAGTAAGGCGTTTGCCTCTGAATCACGGCTTTCTTATTCTCGATAAGCCGCTGGGTATCAGCTCGGCCAAGGCAGTCGCAGAAGTCAAAAAAATCCTGGCCTGCAAGAAAATCGGTCATGGCGGCACGCTGGATCCTCTGGCATCGGGCGTGCTGCCGCTCGCCATCGGTGAGGCGACCAAGGCCTTTGATTATGTGGCCAGCGCCGTAAAAGCCTATCGTTTTACTATAACCTTCGGCGAACAGCGCGATACGGACGATGCAGAAGGTGCGGTAACCGCCCGCACGCACATCTTGCCTTCACGTGGCGCTATAGAAGCAGCATTGATTTCCTTCACCGGTATCTTGCAGCAGATACCGCCTGTTTACTCAGCCATCAAAGTAGCGGGCGAGCGCGCCTATAAAATGGCGCGGGCAGGGGAAGAAGTGGTATTGGAACCCCGGCCCGTAGAAGTGCATTCCTTCGTATTAACCGAGGTGGAAACGGGGCCGGATGGAATACTTCGCGCTACATGTGAGGTGACATGCGGGAAAGGCACATATATCCGTGCGTTGGCACGTGATTTATCCATAAAAATCAATACGCTTGGCTATATCTCGATGCTGCGGCGCACCGCGGTGGGCAAATTTAGAGAAAGCGAGGCGATTTCGCTGGATAAACTAGCTCAATCTGTGCATAATGCCGCGCTCTTAAAGGCATGGGTTCCCATTGAATTTGCGCTGGACGACATCCTGGCAATCAACGTGGATCCTAAGCAAGCAACTGCCCTGCGCCAAGGACAATCCACCCCCGTATCTAACCCGGATGGAAAATACAAGGCGCTCTGTGATGGCCAGATCGTGGCACTTGCAGAAGTGACAGCCGGCCGGCTTAAGCCGATAAGAGTTTTTAACCTTAACCCATAAATGGAGAATCCCGATGTCGACTGCTGAAGCCAAAAAGACCGAGACCAAAGTAAAAAAGCCGACCACCCAGAAACAGACCGCCAAGACCAAGGTCATCAAAGATTTCGCAACTGGCAAGAACGATACCGGATCACCCGAAGTGCAGATTGCGCTGCTTACCGACCGGATCAATGGCCTGTCATCGCATTTTGAAACACACAAGAAGGACCATCATTCGCGCCGTGGCCTGCTCATCATGGTCGGACGCCGCAAGCGCCTGCTTGAATATCTTAAAGCCAAGAACCCCGAGAGCTACGCAGAGGTCATCAAGAAACTCGGCCTGCGTAAATAACCTGCCGGGTTTAACAGGGAACTGGCTAATTAAAAAATGTTTGGATGGGCAAATCTCCCCTGCCTGTTTGGAAGTAAAGAAATTGGGGACGTTAAGTTGAAAAGGACTATGCATGTTTAAAGTTACCAAAAGACAGATTCAGTGGGGCGGCCGTACGCTGACCCTTGAGACCGGAAAAATCGCACGCCAGGCGGAC
Source organism: Alphaproteobacteria bacterium (assembly GCA_013289445.1). The sequence goes on along the minus strand of JABCZZ010000001.1, from coordinate 39,613 downwards.
GGCGCAGTGCTCGCCACTTACGGCGAAACCATCGTGCTCTGCACGGTCGTAGGCATGAAGAAAGCCAAACCGGATACGGATTTCTTCCCGCTCACGGTGAACTACCAGGAAAAAAGCTACGCTGCCGGCAAAATCCCGGGAGGATTTTTCAAGCGCGAAGGCCGCCCGACCGAAAAAGAAATTCTGACCTCGCGTCTCATTGACCGTCCTATCCGCCCGTTGTTTCCGGATGGTTTCTTCAATGAAGTACAGGTGGTCTGCACGCTGCTCTCGCATGATCTGGAAAACGATCCGGATATCGTGGCACTCGTCGGCGCCTCGGCCGCGCTTACCCTTTCAGGTATTCCGTTCATGGGCCCGATTGCCGCCGGCCGCGTAGGTTACGCCAACGGCGAATATATCATCAATCCGACCAAGAGCGAACTCAAGGACCCCGCCAACAAGCTTGACCTCGTGGTTGCCGGTACGCAGAGCTCCGTGCTCATGGTGGAATCGGAAGCACAGCAGCTTTCCGAGGAAGTCATGCTCAGCGCCGTGATGTTCGGTCACAAGCATTTCCAGCCCGTCATCGATGCCATCATCTCGCTTGCGGAAGAAGCGGCGAAGGATGCATGGGAACTGGCTGAAGATCCCAAGGAAGGCGAAGTGAAATCAAAACTCAAGGCGGCGGGTGAAAGCAAGCTGCGTGAGGCCTTCAAGATTCGCGGCAAGCAGGAACGCTCTACCCATCTTGATGAAATCAAGAACGAAATCTGCGCACCGCTGGTCGAAGCAGAATATTCGCCCGTGCAGGTGAAGCGCCTGTTTAAAGCGCTTGAGAGCGATGTGGTGCGTGGCGATATGGTCGCAAGCAGCAAGCGTATCGATGGTCGTAACCCGGCTGATGTGCGCCAGATTGTTGCTGAAGTAGGTGTGCTGCCCAAGGTGCACGGTGCGGCGCTCTTTACCCGCGGCGAAACCCAGGCGCTCGTGGTAGCCACGCTCGGCACCAGTATGGATGAGCAGCGTATCGATGCGCTCGACGGTGAATATACCGAGCCCTTCATGCTGCATTACAACTTCCCCCCGTTCTCGGTCGGTGAAGTGGGGCGCATGAGCGGTCCCGGGCGTCGCGAAATCGGTCACGGCAAGCTCGCCTGGCGCGCCATCCGCCCGTTAATGCCCACCAAGGAAAGTTTCCCTTACACAATTCGTATTGTGTCGGAAATTACCGAATCCAACGGCTCGTCCTCGATGGCAACGGTCTGCGGCACTTCGCTTGCGATGATGGATGCAGGCGTTCCTCTGGCAAGCCCGGTGGCAGGTATTGCGATGGGTCTTATCAAGGAAAAAGACAAGTTCGTTGTTCTTTCCGACATCATGGGTGATGAAGATCATCTGGGCGACATGGACTTCAAAGTGGCCGGTACCACCAACGGTATCACCGCACTGCAGATGGACATCAAAATCAACGGTATCACCGAAGAGATCATGAAAGTGGCGCTCACGCAGGCGAAAGCCGGCCGCGCGCATATCCTTGGCGAAATGGCCAAGGCGCTGACCTCGGCGCGTGGCGACGTCAACCAGAATGCTCCGCGCATCACCACCATTCAGGTTCCCAAGGATAAAATCCGCGAGATCATCGGCACCGGCGGCAAAGTCATTCGTGAAATCTGCGAAAAGACCGGTGCTAAGGTGGATATCGAAGATGACGGCACAGTACGCGTTGCCGCAGTCAATTCCGACCAGGGCAAAGCAGCTGTAGACTGGATTCAGTCCATTGTCGCCGAAGCGGAAATCGGCAAGATCTATGAAGGCAAGGTGGTTCGTATCGTCGATTTCGGCGCATTCGTGAACTTCCTCGGCAGCAAAGACGGCCTCGTGCATATCAGCGAAATGGCCGATCGCCGTGTGGAAAAGGTCACCGACATTGTCAACGAAGGCGATACGGTCAAGGTCAAAGTGATTGATATCGAGCGTGGTAAGGTTCGCCTGTCGATGAAAGTTGTCGATCAGCAGACCGGTGAGGACATTTCTGACAAGGTCAGCCCGTCCAAGCCCCGTCCTCCGCGTGATGACAGCGAGCGCGGCGAACGTCCGCGTCGTGAAAAACGCGCCTAAGGCGTAATGCCCAATAACCAAAGGCCCGGTTTGTTGACCGGGCCTTTTTTTATTCCGTGAAAACTATTCTTTTTCCATCACGCACTGTAACGGATGTTCATTTTTGCGCGCGAGTGCAACGACCTGCTCTACTTTGGTTTCAGCCACGTCACGGGTGAATACCCCGCAGGTGCCTGACCCGCGATTATGCACTTCAAGCATGATTTGGATGGCCTCCTCATGCCGCTTGTGAAAAACCTGCTTTAAGATAAATACGACGAAATCCATCGGCGTATAATCGTCATTGAGCAGCATCACTTTGTAAAAAGGCGGACGTGCGGTTTTGGTTTTCGTCTTGGGTTCGACGACCAGCACGGTGTCCGATTTGTCACCGGATATTTTAAGAGGATTTTCGGTCATTGCGGTAAATAATAGCGTAAATCCCTGCGGCTGTGAAGAGGTTGTCAGCGGCCAATTTCCTGCTTAAAATGCGACTGGACTGCCGCAAGCGAAGAAAGCAGCGTGCCCCGTACGCTGTCAAAATCGGCAAGTCCGAGATTAACCGCAATCAGCCGTTTAAGCCCTGTCGGGGCAGCGTGTTCATCAAACGGGTCGTTGCCGCATAGCCGCAGCATGGCAAGCAATGCATTGTAAAAGTAATGAGCTTTGATCAGCGTTTGCGCTGCATCAGCTTTTAGCAACCCGTGTTCTGCTAGGGTCTTGAATATGGCAGCCGAAGAAGGTGAGACAATCTGGGGAAGTGTGTGCGCATGCAACAACAGAAAATATTGCGCCAGAAAATCAAGATCCATCAGCCCGCCCTGTGCGTATTTCAGGTTCCAAGGGTCCTTGCCGCCAAATTCATGGGTAATCTTATCGCGCAGCGTGGCAATGTCAGTGACGAGCTTCTCGCGTTTGTGCGGTGACGTCAGATGATTATGAAACACTTCCTGCAGGTGTTTTTTAAGTGGTGGATTGCCGGTGATAACGCGAGCGCGTGTAAGGGCCATCAGTTCATAAGTCCATGCCGACTCATTAAAATACTTATCAAACGCGCTAATACTTACAGCCAGTGCACCGTCCTTGCCCGAGGGCCGCAGGCGTGTGTCCACCTCATACAGCCGTCCTTCGCGTGTGAGCGCGGTGAGAGCTCCGATAAAGCGCTGACTAAGCTTATTATAGAGAATATGCTTTTGCGGCAGAGCGTCCTTGCCTTTGCCTTCATAAAGAAACACGAGATCGATATCCGATCCAAAAGTAAGCTCATGTGCACCAAGGCGGCCAAGTGCGAGCACCGCAAGGCTGCCGGCGCTGAGCGCACCCGGATGTTTGTGTGCAAATTCTGCCTCGACATGAAAAAGCAGTGCGCCAATACAGTTATCGGCTATATCGCTAAGGTAATGAGAGGCCTGTGTGGCGGTAATCTGGTTGCGGATAAGTTGTACGCCTGCCTGAAATTGTTTTTCATTTTTAAAGCGGCGTATCACATCCATGGCGTCCTGATAATCCCGGGCAGCATCAAGCAGCTGCGCAAGTTCTTCTTGTAACTGTTTAAGGGATGGCAACTCACGGTAAAAGCCTGTGGTAAGCACGGTATCGAGCAGGTTAGGGTTTTTGCTCAGACTCTCGGCCATGGCGGGAGCCGAGCTCATGATAACTGCGATGAGATCAAGCAATCGCGGATTGGCGGCAAATAACGAAAAAAGCTGCACGCCCGCAGGAAGGCGTGTGAGGAAAGTGTCAAAATGCATGAAGGCCTGATCGGGCTGGCTGGTATCGGCAAATGCCTTAAGCAGCGTCGGAGTTAACTCGGTGATAAGTTCGCGGGCGCGTTTGGTGCGGGTAGCGCGGCGCGAGCCATGATGCCAACCTTGGATGACTTCCGATATAGTGGCAGGGTTTTTATAACCCATTTTGCCAATAGTCTCTAACGTCTGCGGGTCATTTTCTACCCCGGTGAAGGAAAGCTTGCCGCCATCGCTGCCAAGGCTTCCCTGGCCTTTAAACACGTCGGAAAAGATATCGTGAATGTAATTAAGATGTCGCAAGAGGATTCTCTCAAAATCAGCGATGCTGGAATAACCCAGAAAAGCCGCTAGTTTTGCGCGGGCTTCGGTGTTGACGGGGATAGTATGCGTCTGCTGATCGTCAATCATCTGCAGGCGATGTTCGACATTGCGCAGGAATCGATAACTGTCTGTGAGTCCCTGTGCGATTTCTTCTTTGATAAGTCCCTCACTCATCAGCAATGAAAGTGTAAGACAGGTGCCCGATATGCGCAGCACCGGCACGCGTCCGCCCCAGATAAGCTGATGGATCTGAGCAAAAAATTCAATTTCGCGTATACCGCCGATCCCTGTTTTGATATTATGACCGGCGGCGGCGATGGTGCCATCAGTGCGGGCGTCCATCTGGCGTTTAATGGATTGGATGTCGGCAATGGCAGCGAAATCAAGATGTTTACGCCATATAAACGGGGCGATTTGCTTGAGAAACTGTTGGCCGGATTCACGGTCGCCCGCCACCACGCGGGCCTTTATCAGTGCGGCGCGTTCCCAGTTCTGCCCTACCGTTTCATAATATGTCATTGCTCCCGCAGTAGACAGCGCCACCGGAGTGGAGGCAGGGTCAGGGCGCAGGCGCAAATCGACACGGAACACGTAGCCGTCCTTAGTGCGCTCCTGCAGTAGCCGCACCAGCTCCTGCACCAGCTTGGCAAAACATTGCTGGATATGCTGAGAACCGCGGTAAACCGCCGCGTCGTTGTTATAAAAGGCAATTAAGTCCACATCGCTGGAGTAATTGAGCTCATGGGCGCCAAGCTTGCCGACCGCGAGTATGAACAAGCCGCACGCTTCCGCAGGATCATTTGCCAATACGATCTCGCCCTTGGCCGCTGCCTGTGCGAGCAGGAAGCGCACGGCATGGTTGATGCAGAGATCGGCGATTTCAGACATAGCGGCGGTGATGCGTTCCAGCGGCCAGATGCCTGCAATATCCGCGGCAGCAATCAGCAGCGAAGCCTTGCCTTTAGTAATGCGCAGCGTTTGCATGAGCTCACTGACTGAATTAGGTGTATAACTGACGAGCGACGTGCGCAGATGACTAAAGCTCTTGTCAGGATGACGGCTGCAACACTCGGCAAAAAAAGACAGATGCATTAACAGCAGGCGTGAGAGATACGGCGAATAGGCAAAAATTGCGCTTATCAGCGCATGGCCTTGCTTATGTGCCAGAATGGCCTGCATGCGCTCTGTAAGATTAGCATCATCGATCTGCCTGATGCGCGAGGCCAGCGTATTGAACGCTGCGGCGACCTCCTCACTCTGGGGCGCAGGCGGTACCAAGGTTGCGCTATCAAGAAATTCAAGAGCAAGCATTGATTGCTTAAGGCGGTTAAGATTGTTATGACAAAGCCTTATCCATTCCATTCTCTGGCAGCAAGCGAAAGATGAACCGGGCTACGATACGCAAGCGACTGATAACGCTATTTTTCATTCTGGCCGCCGTGGTGCTTATCAGCATCAACGGCTTGATAATATTTGTTATCACGGGCCCGCGCTCACTTAACTCGATTACACCCTATATCGAATCGGCGCTGGCACCCGCGGGCAGCGATTACAAAGTCAAGGTAGAAAGCTCGGTGCTTATCTGGGATGGCTGGCGTCATCCTGTGGGGGTGCATGTCAATAACGTTGAAGTGTTAAACGATAAAGGAGCGGTCATCGCTTCGTTCCCCGAGGTAGGCGTGAGGATGTATTTCTTTGAGCTGCTACTGGGCAAGGTCAATATCAAGTCTCTGGAAGTGCTGAGGCCGAATATTTTGCTGGTGCAGGCGGATGACGGCAGTCTTTCTCTAGGAGTGGGCAAGACCGACATGGCCGATAACTCGCTTTCTGCCATGCTTACGCTTCTCACTGCGGATGAGGGAAGCCAGCCGGTGACACATCTGAAATCATTGCTTATCCGAAATGCAACCTTGTCGGTCAAAAAGCTGCATGGAGGTGTTTTTCTGCAATCTGCGGATGCATCGCTTGAAGTGACGAGGAAGAATGGCGAAGTGAAAGGCACGCTCAGCCTGCCTGTGCAATTTGACGATAAACACGGTCAAATCGATGCCGATTTACTCTTGAAGAAAGATGACAAATCGATATCCGCCGAAATTGTCTATACGGATATACCTTCGACCATACTCCATGCGCTGTTTCCATCACAACAGTGGATGAATGCAGCGCAAATGCCGATTTCGGGCTGGGCGCATGTGGCTTCGGATTTTGATGCCAATATCAGCAAACTCGACTTCATGGTCGAAGCGGGGCCGGGAACTATCGATTATCCATCACAGTTTGAGGAGCCGCTTAAAATTCAGCGTATCCGGGCCTCAGGGACACTGAGCGACAAGCTAAGCACGCTGAGCGTCAAAGATGGTGCGCTTGATTTTCGTAATATCGTTCTCAAATTTGACGGCACCGTACATAAAGTTGCTGACGATTACAGTCTCGATGGCTCCGCAGAAGTAGCCAACGTCCCGGTGGACAGTGTCCATAAATACTGGCCGCTGGGCCTTTCACCGCATACGCGCAAGTGGGTGACGACGCGTGTCAGTAAGGGCACGCTTGCCAAAGCCAGCATCAAAGCGCATTTCAAGCCCGGCGAGCTCAAGCTTAAAGATACGCCAGAGCAGGCGATAGATGCCATGCTCGACCTTAAAAATACCAATGTGGTTTTCCTGCCGAAGGCGCCGCCAGTGACCGATGTTACCGGCATCATCAAATTTACCGGCAAGGTCATGGACGCCAAGGTCAGTCATGCCAAGTATTTTGACGATATGGAGATATCTTCGGGCAGCATTCGCGCGCCGGATCTCAATGCCAGTGATGTGCGGATGTATGTGGATATGGATATCGCTTCCTCGGCGCAGGATGCCGTGCGCTTTCTTTCGCTGCCTGATCTGGATAAGGCAAAGAAGGTAAATCTTACCCCGAATATTTCAGGGCGCGTCAGCGGCAATGCGAAACTCGATTTCATCGCTTTTTCAGATGACGAAAAAAACGACAGAACCGGCGGCCATATCAATTATGACGTGAACGTGAAGTTAGAGAATGTGTCGCAACCTGCATTTCTCGGCAACCGTGATGTAGCGGGCGCGGATATGAAAGTCAGCGTCAATAATAAGGGCATCCGGGCTGAGGGCAGGGCCAAAATAAACCGTCTTCCCATGACGCTTGATGTAAACACGAATTTCAAAAGCGACGAGACAAGCTATAGCATCAAGACCGACATGCCGATCGAGCGACTGCCCGATTTTGGCCTGCCAGCGATTGATTTTGCCAAGGGAACCATGGGTGTGTCGGCGACATTTACCTCGTCCGATACCAATGAAATTGCCGATGCGACACTTGATCTTACCAAAACCGATATCAATCTGGCTGAGCATGGCCTGAACAAAAAATCCGGTATCGGCGCGACTCTCAAGTTTGAAAGCGAACAGCCTTCGGGCGGCAACACGACGGTAAAATCTTTCCTTTACAGGCAAGACGGAAGCATTGCCTCAGGCAAAGCGGTATTTGATCACGCGACCAAAGATTTCAGCACGGCGACGTTTGATACACTCAAACTCGGCAGGCATGATTTGAATTACCTGAGCTATAGCAAAACAGCCGACAGCATTACGATTACCGCCAAGGGCCGCGCTTTAGATCTTTCGCCATACCTGCTCAAAGCCAAGGGCAAAGGTGTTATGCAGGGGTATAATATCAATATACACAGTGACAGGTTGCTGTTGGGGGATGGGCGTGAGTTTGAAAATGCGGTGGTCGAGGCCGAATGCCCGGGCACCTGCCGCAGCGCCAATATCAGCGCCAAACTGAAGGACGGCACGCCGTTTAACTACGTCATCAGCAATGGCAAACTTAACGCAAGCTGTGACAATACTGGCGAATTGCTGCGTGTGCTGGGTATTTTCGAGAATATTGATGGCGGCAAGATGCAGATGACGGGAGAATACCGCGATGGCAGGCTGATAGGCGTCACGACAGTCACCGACTATACGCTTAAGCGCGCACCGGTGCTCACCAAGATATTCACTATTGCCTCGCTCACCGGCATTCTTGATACACTTTCAGGCAATGGCATTGCGTTTAGCAAAATGACTGCGCCGTTTGTCTATGAGCATGACATCATTATTCTTAAGGAAGCCAAGGCACACGGCTCGGCGCTGGGTATCACCGCAGATGGCAGCATTGACTTGCGCCGCTCACTCTTTGACCTCAAGGGCACATTGGTGCCGTCTTACACGATGAATTCACTCATCGGCAATGTGCCGCTCATCGGCGATCTGCTGATGGGAGGCAAGGGAAAAGGCCTGATTGCGTTGAACTACAATGTAAAAGGCGACATGCAGGACCCATCGATAAGCGTTAATCCGCTCTCGGTATTCACGCCGGGATTCCTGCGCGGCATCTTTGATATTTTCGATGAACCCGCACCTGATCTCGATAAGATTGAGGCCGACCAGAAAAAGGCGGAAGAGAAACAGGAGCAGGATAAGAAAACCACCGAACCTGTCGCCGCGCCAACTGCGCCTGCAGCCCCACCTGTGCCGGCAGCAACGCCTGTAGAGACGCCACCGCCACCACCACCGACCAACCAGACTCCGAAGCCTTCAGGTCCTAAGCCTGGTGCTTCAGATCCGAACAGCTAGGCTTTTGGTTTGATCAATACGTGATGTTTCTTGCCGGAACTCAGCTTGATGTAGCCGTCTTTGGTAACATCTTTTGTATTAATAAGTGCCTTGGGATCGGAAATTTTTTCATCATTAACGCGCGCGCCGCCGCCCTCAACGAGTTTCCTTGCTGCTCCCTTGCTTTCGGCAAGACCTGCGGCTACCAGCACTTCGATAAGCGCAGGGCTCGCTGAGAGATCAACAAGAACCGTCTTGAGATTATCGCCCGCGCCGCCTTCCTCGAACGTCTTGCGGGCAGTCTCGGCAGCGGCTTTGGCAGCCTCTTCGCCGTGGCAGAGTTTGGTGGCTTCATTGGCAAGAATCTTTTTGGCTTCGTTGATCTCGGCATCCCTGAGCGCTTCCAGTTTTTTGATTTCATCGAGCGGCAGTTCGGTAAAAAATTTCAGAAAGCGGCCGACATCGGCATCTTCGGTATTACGCCAGAACTGCCAGTAATCAAACGCAGAGCACATGTCGGCATTGAGCCACACCGCACCGCCTTCGGTCTTGCCCATCTTGGCGCCGGAAGCCGCGGTAATCAACGGTGTGGTAAGGCCGAAGATTTCATCAAAAATATTTTGCTTACCGTAATTTTTTTCTGCCATCAGGCGACGGTAAAGCTCTGTGCCGTTGACGATATTGCCCCACTGATCGCTGCCGCCAATCTGCAGACGGCATTGATATTTCTCCTGCAATTTTACAAAATCATAGGCTTGCAGAATCATATAATTGAATTCAAGGAAAGTGAGTTCCTGCTCGCGCTCAAGACGCAGCTTAACACTATCCATGCTCAGCATGCGATTGACAGAGAAATGACGGCCATAGTCGCGCAGGAATTCGATATAATTGAGCTTATCCAGCCATTCGGCGTTATTGGCCATCAACGCGTTGCCGCCCTCGCCTTCAAAGGAGATGAATTTTTTAAAGACCGATTTGATACCGCTCGTATTTTTGGCGATGCCTGCGTCGTCGAGCAATTTGCGCGATTCGTCCTTGCCTGAGGGGTCGCCAACCTTGGTAGTGCCGCCGCCCATGAGCACGATGGGTTTATGACCGCATTTTTGCCACCAGCGCAGGATCATGATCTGTATCAGGCTGCCCACATGCAGGCTGGGCGCGGTGCAGTCAAAGCCGATATAGGCAACAGTTGGCTGCTGCGTGACTTTCTTTAGCCCCTGCAGATCCGTGCATTGGTGCAGGAAGCCGCGTTCCTGAGCAATCTGCAGAAAATCGGACTTGAGAGTTTGCATGGCTTTCCTTAAGCTTAAACCGGGTCAAGAAAAGTTATAAAGCCTAATGCAGGGAACGCAAGATGTCTGACGGAGTCTGGGCGCTGGGATTAATGAGTGGCACGTCACTTGACGGCGTGGACGCGGCGCTCATCCGCACCAACGGCAATGACGTTTTTGAAGTCGGAGCATGGCTTACCGAGCCTTATGATGACGCCTTTAGGCTTAAAATCCGCGAAGCTGTCTATATGCGCGGTGATATAGCAAAAATCGAACAGGAAATCACACTGGTGCATGCCGATGCGGTAAGGGCGCTGCTTAAGAAGGCTGGGCTCGCCAAGCGCGATGTAAAAGTTATAGGCTTTCATGGCCAGACCATTGCCCACCGCCCGCAGGAAGGCATTACCTGGCAGATTGGCAATGGTGCATTGCTGGCAGAAAAAACCGGCATCGATGTGGTGTGCGATTTTCGCCGCCACGATGTGGCCGCAGGCGGGCAGGGCGCGCCGCTCGTGCCGCTGTTTCATGCGGCCATGGTTAAGCATATGGAGTTGCCGGTCGTAGTGCTTAATCTCGGCGGCATTGCTAATATTTCGTGGATTGGGCGCTCGGAGAATACCGGCGAGGATATCATGGCGCTCGACATCATGGCGTTTGATACCGGGCCCGGCAATGTACTCATCAACGAATGGGCCTTCAAGCATACCGGTGAGCCGATTGACCGCGAAGGCAAACTGGCGCTGGCCGGCAAGGTCAACGAGGCGGCGCTTAAGCAGTATATGACAGATCCGTTTTTTGCATTGCATCCGCCTAAATCGCTCGACCGCAATTATTTTACGCTTGATCCGATAGAGAAACTTTCAAAAGAAGATGGTGCGGCAACGCTTACCACCTTTACCGCTGCTGCACTGGAGGCAGCGCAGTATTACTTTCCTATCCCGGCGCGCCATTGGTATGTCTCGGGTGGCGGGCGGCGCAATCCGGCGCTGATGAAAGCAATCACCGAGCGTCTTACGCATGTGCGTCCGGTGGAAACACTGGGTTGGTTTGGCGATGCCATTGAAGCGCAGGCCTTTGCCTATTTGGCTGTACGATCGATCAAGCGGCTGGCGCTCACGCTTCCCACAACCACCGGCACGAACAAAGCGGTGACGGGCGGGGCACTCTACGCCGCGATTTGACGCTTGCGGGGAGGCTGAGGGCCTCGTATAAGCCTAAGCTATGAAGCAGAAAATCCTTATTTGTGGCGCCACCGGTTTTGTCGGGCGCAATATGACCGAATATTTCGCCGCCAGCGGCAAGTATGATGTGCACGCGGTGCGTTTTAACCGCCCCGAATATGCCTGCAAAGGCGTCACCTGGCATCAGGCGGACCTGCGTGATGCCGATGAGGTTAGCAAGCTGATGCAGGGTGTTGATATTCTCGTGCAGGCAGCGGCTACTACTTCGGGTGCCAAGGATATCGTCACGCGCCCGTTCATTCATGTCACCGATAATGCGGTGATGAATTCCTATCTTTTCCGTTCCGCCTTTGAAGCCAAGGTGAAGCATGTCATCTTCTTTAGCTGCACGGTGATGTACCCTTCGAGCGAGACGCCCCTCAAGGAATCTGATTTTGATGCCAACCAGCCGTTGCATCCGCGTTATTTCGGCGTAGGTAACACCAAGATTTATATTGAGAAAATGTGCGAATTCTTTGCGCGCATCAGCGATACCAAATTTACCGCTATCCGCCATTCCAATATTTATGGAGCACATGACAAGTTTGATCTCGATCGCAGCCATGTGTTTGGCGCCACTATTACTAAAGTGATGACCGCCAAAGATTCTGTGACCGTATGGGGCACCGGCGAAGAAGAACGCGACTTGCTGCATGCTGACGACCTCAATCGTTTTGTCGATCTTGCCATTGGCAAGCAGCCGGAAAAATACCGGCTCTATAATTGCGGGTTGGGCAGCAAAATTTCCATCAAGGATCTCGTAAGCAGTATTGTATCGGCCTCAGGCAAAAAAATAGAAATCAAACATGATTTGTCCCAGCCCACGATCAAGACCAGCCTTTTTCTGGATTGCAGTCTTGCCGAGAAAGAGCTTGGCTGGAAGCCACAAGTGCCGCTTAAGGATGGGATAAAGCGCACCATTGACTGGTGGCGTGAACATATTGACCCGGCGACGCTTAAAGAGAAAAAGATCGCCTAACGGGCGCCGGATACTGAAAGTACGCTTCCCGACACATACGAGGACTCTTCCGACAACAGCCATGCAACGGCGGCGGCGACTTCTTCGGGCTTGCCCATGCGCCCCATCGGGATAGAGGCTTTACGCGCCGCCAAGGCTTCAGGGGAGGCTGTTTTATGCGCGTCAGTATCGATAATGCCGGGGCTAACCACGTTCACACGGATCTTATGTGCCGCGACTTCACGTGCAAGGCCGATAGAATACGTATTCACCGCGGCTTTGCTAGCCGCATAATGTGACATGGCATTGCCGCCGAAACGCGCGGCTTCGGAAGAGATATTCACGATGGCTCCGCCGCCCGACTTCTTCATGCGAATCACCGCCTCGCGGCAAGCAATAAAAACACCCTGCACATTGACGCGGAAAAGTATTTCAATCTCGGACTGAGCGATTTCATCTACTTTGCCGGAGGGATTAACCGCGGCGTTGTTCACCAGTGCGGCAAGCGGGCCGTATTTACTATCGATAGCTTTGAACATGGCAAGAATGGAGGCTTCATCTCCCATATCGGCCTGAAGCGCTATCGCATTGCCTCCTTTGCCGATAATAGTTTGCGCCACTTTTTCGGCGTCGCCTTTGGTTTTGTTGTAATTAACCACAACCATATGGCCTTTTGCCGCGAGCAGGTGAGCAGTGGCTGCTCCTATGCCGCGTGACGCTCCGGTGATAAGGACGGTTTTTGTCATATCAGGCGCGCTTTTGATTCGCCGGGTCGTTAAAGGCGATATAACGTTTGTCGGCATCGTTGCGATTGGCAAGATACCACTGCATCGTCTCTTTAATACCCTGTTCGAGGCTTATCTCGCAGCGAAAGCCATGGGAAGCGGCGCGGGTCATATCCATAAGACGTTTTGCATCACCCTTCGGCTTGGATGTGTCCCACACAATATCGATAGGCCCGCCGGGTGCATGTTTGGCGACCATTTCGGCAATTTGCCTGATGGTAACGCCGGTGCCTGAACCCAGGTTGATGGGCTCGGTGATGTTCTTTTCCACCGCCAGCATCATGCCGCGCGCAACGTCCTTCGCGTGGATGAAATCACGAATCGGAGTGCCGTCGCCCCAGACGGTGAACGGGTTTTCACCCTGCACCGCACGGCGAATGAGCGAAGGAATGACCATCGCATTTTCAAGATTAAAATTATCGTAAGGACCATAGACGTTGGCAGGACGCACGATGGAAATCGTATTCCAGTCATATTCGATTTTATAAGCCTCTGCCTGCAATTCACCCATACGCTTTGCCCAGCCGGCATAGCGATCGTTGGGCGAAGGAAAAGTTTTCCATACCTCATCTTCAAAAAATACTTCAGCGGGCGCATAGACGCCGATAGAACTCGCAAAAAGAAACCGCTCTGCGCCACATCTGCGCGCTGCTTCCATCATATTGACGGAGAACTGAATGGTGGGAACAAAGAAACTTGCCGGCCGCTTGCTTGTCATGCTGGGTGAGCCTTTAACGCCTGCCAGCTGGAAGACGATGCTTTGGCCCTTGCAGGCTTCCATGCAATTAGCGAATTCGCGCAGATCGGCTTTAATAAAAGTAGAACCTTTGGGCGCGCGCGAAGGGTCGTCCAGCGAAACGATGGTGACCTTTGCCCCGGCGGTAATGAGCAGCTCAACCAGCGGGCGTCCAATCAAGCCGGTTCCGCCGGTTACAAGCACGTTTTTATTGGTATAAAATCCCATGTCCAGAACATAGTGCATAAGGCTGAATCGGCAAGCCGCAAATACATCTGCCAACATATTTTTTTAAGTGGCAATTATGCCGTGACAGGGGTTATGAAGGATTGTAACGAATGCGAATGAGCAAGGAGCCATGCAGGATTTGACTATTATACGCACTGCGGTGCGGGCTTTGCGGGAAGGCTATGGCGCGCTTCGTCGCGCCGTGCGCGTAGCAAGGCAAATCTGGCGCTCTGCGATGGTTGGCTTCAAACCAACTGATGTGACGCTGCCTTCAGGCAATCATTACCTTAGCCAGCAGGAATTTGATTATTGCTGTGCGCTTATTGACTATTATATCAGCGAACAGCAACAGATTATCCCCTATTCAAAGGCGCATAATCGCGATCATGCGTTATTCGACCGAGGCAATGTCTGGAGAGACGGTGTCGTTGATCATACCACGGCGATGCTGTTGTCGAAGAAATATAATAACGTAAATCGGCTACGACTGATTGCACATCACTTTTCAAATTACCGCGTGTTTGACCTCTCAAAAGCGGAAGAATTTCCAGCCACCACGAAGTGGTTTGATAATTTTTACAATAAGGGCATGGCAGAGCTACCCGATGATCTCGATAGCATTATTACGTCTCATATCAATCCGACATGGCGCATTGACGAAGTAACACCGTATCTTGACCCCATTATTGATCGTATTGATCCTAAATACCTGCATGAGCAGCCATTACGCTTTGGAGAGATTGCAGGAAATTATCGCGGTTTCATGGTCAATGGTGATTCGCAGCGCTACTGGGCAGTGTCAGCGGTGCTTGCGCGCAGCGGCATATTTGAGGTGCTGGAACACCAGATAGCGCAAAAAGGAGTTTGCCGCGTCATGGAGATAGGCGCGGGATATGGCGGTCTGGGTTATCAACTCAAGAAGTCCTTTGGTGATAAACTTCAGTTTATTGCAGTGGATCTTGTAGAATCGCTGTTGTTCAGCTCGTGCTACCTGGCGACGCTGCTAAAAGATAAGGCACTTTATTACAAAGCGGAAAAAACCGTTCCTGCGGAATATGGGCTGGTGTTTGTTCCTACTTTTCGGTCGCCGGAATTTTTTGAGGCCGTAAGCGATGTTGATCTATGCATCAATACCATTTCAATGAATGAGATGACAGCCGATCAGGTGGATTATTATGGACGCATGATATCCAAGACACTTTCTGCGCAAGGCATTTTCTTTGAATGCAACTGGACATCTTCCATCAGCGCCAATCGCATAAATAACAAGCTATTTCTTGCGCCGCATTTTCGCCAGCGGCTTTCTCTGCAAAAAACTGAAGTGTCAAATGACGGCGACCTCGATTTATGGGCGAATCTAATACCGCCGTCTGTATATGAGGCCTGTAAAATTGAATACCCTCCGCCCAACTGGTTTGAAATAGTGTGGTCGCAGATGAAGGCCTACTGCCGACGTTATTAATTCCGCCAAAGGAGTGCTCTATACTCTATTATATTTTTCCATTACCGGTTTGTCTTTTGACGTTTTTATACGCAAAGTGGCAGCGATTTGATGCGCGAACAATTGCGCTGCTGTTTGTTGCCGTAAGCCTGTATTATTTTCATTTTTATCATACACGGTGGGATCAGTTCACTATTGATGCCCAGTCCCATGCCGGCTACGTAAGTTACATAGCGCAACATGATGCGCTGCCTACTCAGGCGGTAAATTCAGCCACCCGGCATCCTCCCGCGTTTTATATCGTGGCGGCAGGGCTTTATAAGCTGGCGCAATATACCCACAGTGATCCGCTGCAAACAGCACGCCATGTATCCATGATGTGCTTTATCGTATTTATCCTTATGGGAATAAGCATGTTACGCCTGTTATTGCCTCAGCAGACCAGCGGCTATTATGCCGGAGTATTGTTGCTACTCTTCTGGCCTATCGGCGTTACGATGGGTGCGCGTCTCATGTGTGATATACTTCTTTATGCAACGGAGGCATTCACGCTTTATGCGCTTGCGGGCTGGTGCCAAAAAAATGATCCGCTTAATCTGAGCAAGGCATTTATAGGATCAGGCCTCTGCGTACTGGCTAAGAGCACAGGCTTGCTGATGCTGTTATTGACGGTGGGGGCGCTCGCAATAATGCTTTATGAATACCGTAGAAAATGGCGCGAATTGCTAAACCCGCCTCTTCTATTGTCTATTTCTTTTATGCTCGTCTGCTGCCTGTTGACTTTTGGCAGAGAGCAGCACTGGACAACATGGCTCATCATCAGCGGAACGCTTGCACCGGTAAGACTTTTCTGGCTTGACACATTCGGTTCGTTCAATGTTTTTCTTTTTGCTTTCGACACTAATTCAGGGCTTAGCAGCGGCATGTTCTGGAACATGCTGCTGCATTCTCTCATGCTGGGCAACGGCGATATTATGTGGAAAGCGGTATATATCCCCATACTGCTGAATGTGCTTTGGCTCGTCATACTTATCTATCTTGTCGAGGGCTTGATTCGTTTTGGCGGCGTATTAATCAAAGACAGGAGCTGTATATTGCTTTGGGTGTTCTGCCTAATCATGATAGGTGCGATGGTATTCATGCGAATTCGCCTGGGTAACCCTCAATATGCAGACGCACGCTATATTTATCCGGTCGTAATCGCCGTAGCCCTGTTTTTTGGAAGAATTATTGATTTAAACCAGCAGGCCGGGCGTCTGCGGCTTTATCGGCTTGGAATGGCTGTTGCTTTCAGCTTTCTCTTGTTATCGCCGACGTTATTTTTTATTCAGTACCCTATTAATTTCTCAGTGACGCAAGCGTCAGTGGATGAAAAATAACACCAAGCTTCTGCGCCTCGCGAAAATCGGGGTGTAGATTGGGGTTATTAAGATTTATCAGGCTGTCCGTTCCGCGCACCGTGTGAATGTCCAGCTTTTGCAAAATAGCAAATAGGGCATAGATAAAGACATACGGAATGGGAAGTAGCACTACTTTCCTATGCTCTGCTTTAGCAAGAAACTGTACCAATTTCTTATAAGTAATAGTTTCCTTGCAGGCAGCAGTGACAGGGGTGGCAGGCAGCGCAGGCAATGCAAGAAGTTTGCTAACTACGCCAGTCAGATCGTCTTCATGGCAAGGATAGAAAATCTGGCCGCCCATGCCGATAAGCGGGACAATGCGGTTTTTACGTATAAATGCGCTAATAGTCCCAATAATGCCTGCTGCATTTTTGCCAAACACTGTTCCCGGGCGCAGATTGACTGCCCCCACCAGAGTAGCCTGTTTTTCGATAGCCAGCTTGGCTTTGCCGTAATAAGACTTTGCGTTTTCATATGCGCAGATAGAGGAAAGAAAAATAATCTTTTTTACGCCGCGCCGGTGTGCCTCCCGCAACAGTTCATTGCTTGCATCAATATTGATACGGCATATTTCTTGCCATGACCGCGCGCTGAAGTCATATGCGCAATGAATCAGTACATCTGTTTTATCGAGTACCGCATAATCGTTTTTCTGCCCTAGGTGGAATGGCACAAAAACCCCTTCGTCCTGAGGCCGGGCTCTTCTGCCCATGCTGTAAATATGATGGCCTTCTTTACGCAAGGCATCGGCCAGCAGGCCGCCTACATAGCCATTGGCTCCAGTAATAGCCACAGAAAAGGTCATTTGGAAAAGCGCTCAATGGCGATTTGCCAGAGGAAGGTTAATCCCCAGCGTATCACCTGCAATTTACGCACCCCGGCAATGCGTGCGGGTTCATCGCCGGGAATATCAGTGACTTTAAGCTTGCGTTTGGCGGCGCGCATCGAAAGTAGAGGCTCTATGCTGACATTGGTATGAAACAGCCATTCCGGAGTAGTGAATCCCCGGTCAGTATCAAATTCCAGATCGTAAAATAATTGTTTGCGGTAACCGCGGTAAATAACGAATGCATCGGTGTATTTGCCGCCGAAGACTATATTGGTAAGCGTCGTAAAGAACCAGTTGCCAAAGGCCGTGACGACATCATCGTCTTCGCTTTTAGCGTCATCTTTATAACGTGAGACGATAACCATGTCGTAGCCCTCTTTCATTTTGGCGATGAGGGCAGGGAGTTCTTCGGGCACGGAATTGCCATCAGGAGAAAAAGTGATGATAACATCTCCGCGCACCAACGGCATGGCTTCCTGATAAGCTTTGCGCAGGCCTTTTTCTTTCTGCACGTACACTTCGTATCCCTGTTTTCTGGACCATTCGATTGTGCCGTCGGTCGAGCCGCCGTCGAGAATCAGGATCTGTTCGAAAAGCGAACGATCCACACGCGGCATGATGACCTGCATGCTGTCATATTCATTCCAGGTAAGTACGATTAAGGTGATCTTCACAGAGGGCTTTCGGCAGATGGTTATATTCCGCAGGCAGACTAGGGGCTTGCAGGGGGGCTGTCAAACCGATTTGCCATATCAGCCTGTAATTGCGTTAGTATTATTTTACAAAAGCGCTGTGCCTGAAAAATCCTAAAACACGTTCCCTGTCTAGCCGGTCAAGCGGTACAAATGCACTTTGAGGGCCACATTTTGCTGCCAGATTGAGTTTATTCGAATGACCGTTTGCCGTATAATCGGCAATATAAGCATTCATGACATCTGTTGGAATGATTTCGGTGTGGACGCTTAGAAAATTCTCAAGAAAAGTTTTTTGGCTATCGGGGTTGGAAATCCAGCCGATAGAGAATGCAAAAGCTTCAGATAAGTTTCTTAGAAGTGAGGCAGAAGACAAGAACGAGGAATTCACTACAAGGTTAACAAGCACGATGTTGCCTTTTTGAACATAAACATCAGGATAAATGCTGAATCCCTTAGGTGCCATAGGCGCAGAACTCCAGGATGCAAAACCAGGAAAATCTTTGGCTATGACATGTTGCGCATACATTTCCCCTAAATCTTGATCAACGGTATGCTGAAAAGAAACATCCGTTGCACGTATGATGTCTTCGCCGAATGAATAACGGCCATTGGCCTCATAATATAAGCTTGCATATTCATGCCAGGCATATTGGCGATACAGCGCGTTATGGGGAACATCGTCACAAAAAAGAAAACTGTTATTTTGAGTAAAAGCACTGTCTGTGTGGAAATGCTCACGCAGTGACAACTCCTTGACCCAGTCACGCTGATATTCAATAGTAAAATAAAGCGTAACCATGATAAAAATACTGATAATGCATGAGGCTACAACCGCGGCAATGGGCTTGCCCCCGTAGGTCATCACAAAAAGAACGGCGCTTAGCCCGAAGAAAGCCAGCGGGAATGCTAACAGCAATTGAAGGCGGCTGTGCCAGTCATAAAACAACGGTGTTTTTCCCACGGCGAAATAGGGAAACATTGCAAGAAAGAACAGAACGCAGGCAATGATCAGAACAACACAGGCTTTCCTGAGCATGATTGTTTTGTCCCCAAACACTGATTTTCGCATCCAGTACATTACCAGCGGTGTCAATGCTGCACTTAATAAGATGAACAGCGCGATATTTGACCAGTGAGCAAAAATCATTTTTTTGAACAGATAAAAAATTACGGCAACATCGGCATTCAGGAAGTAGAAGATCCCGTAAGATATTTTAAGGAAAAAAATGGGCTTCAACGCGTTATAATCGCCAGTGGGGAAAAATATTCTCTGAAGGATGAAAAGTACGCAAGGCAGGAGAATGAAATCCATTCTTTTTGAGGCCCATGCCTGCAGTGTAATGGATCTTTGCGGTGAATGCTCAGCATCCATCAACAGCATCAATAATAGGCTCACCGCATAAAACACCAGTAAGGAGCTGGTTAGAAATGAGATAGCAAGGCATATCAATGCGAAAATACGCCAGCCGATAGCTTTTTTAAAGACGGATACATAGGTTCCAATTGCCCATAGAAGCAAGCAGACCAGATATTTGGTGATGGTAAGATAAATGCGTGTGGTTGGCGCGGCAGGCGCCACCACAAACAAAACTGCAAGTAGAACAGCCATCCAGCTGTCAAAAAACCGTATTCTTGAACAGGTTTTCCATAGCAGGAATCCTACGGCGATGTTGCAGCCGAATACTGTCAGGCGTGCGCAGTATATTTTAAAGCTGCTCAGGGGGAAAAGAGTGAGCCAAAACCACCAGCCAAACCATGGCTGACCAACGCCTTGCGTCTGGAAGATTGAATATTCCGGCGAATTGATTACGCCGTAGATGTTATCGTCATGAAATACACCGCCATTGAGCAGATCCGGCCAATGACAAATAAAGGCAGCTATAAAAAGAAGAAAAAATATACGGCAGGAATATGCGCCGGAAGTATCGACATCGTGCAATAACGGCTGTGCAAGAGAGAGCCTGAGGTTTTTAATTCGGCCTTTAATCATAGGGTATGGTATAGATGACGAAAGGTTAAATTCAACAGCTTTCTTGGCCTCAAACCTGCAATGAAGCCCTTCTGCCTTGACCTCATATGGAGGTATGGATTAAGGCTTTTACATGCCCCATCCTAAGACTCGCAAGATCCCTAAATGGTTACCCGCGTTATGCGTTGCGCTTGTGCCCGCACTGATCCAGGTAATATGGCTGCTGCATAATACCCAGCTTCCGATTTCCGATGCTGCCGCCCCGTTGGAGCGATCTTATTTTATTGCTCAATACGCATTTCATCATCAGTGGAGCGAATTCATCCATGCGCTCTATAAAATGCGCGAGTGGCGGCCTATCGCTCTTTATCTGGTGGAGGTGCCGTTTCAGCTGCTTGCGGGCGGTAATTTAATGCTTGCGGCTGCTGGCCTGACGTTGTTTTGCACTTTTATATCCACATTATATATATATAGGCTGTTGCGCCTGACGCTTGATGCAGGCCCTTCTGCATTAGGGGCCGTTTTGCTGGGTTTAACGCCGCTAGTGCAATGGCCTTCTGCTTATTTCGCATTTTCTGAAACTGTTTTTCTACCCGCTGTTCTGGCGACGCTCTATCACTTAGTCCGTTCACGTGATCTTCAGGATGCCCGGCACAGCAGTTATTTTGTGCTGGCAGCATTCGTCGCATTTATCATGCGCCCGATTGAATCACTCACCCATTTGGCGCCCATATTCATCCTCTTCATGGCGCTGGGATGGAAAAAAAAGATTATGAGTTTTGGGCAGATTTATGCTGTGGCATGCGTAGTCATGACAAGTGTTACCGTTCTGATCCTTGCGGCATGGTTTCATCACGGCTTTGATCCGCATTCCGGTATTTTCCTTGTGCCAGAAAGAGCTAAAATATTTACTCAAATCGGCATGGTAGCCTTCGCCTTGACCGGGGTGCTGTTTCTGGGTTTGTTTGGCAGTTTAGCCTATGTCCATTGGTGGAGCCGTTCGCGGCCGCCATATTTACTTCAGGCATTCAGCGGCCTATGCCTGCTAACGGTATTGTACTATTGGAAATTCGTTTCCAATCTGGTGGAGTGGGTATACGAATGCAGTCTGTCGAAAGATGCCACCGGGATTATAAAACCGCCATTTTATGAGATTATAAGAAGCTATATTCTTGGCGCCGGATTATTGCCGTTTGCTGTAGTGAGCTTGCTGGGCCTGACAAGCTTTTTCTTCTGCATCACCAAAGAACAAAGAAAGCAGTTGTTGCATCAACCGCTTCTTTATCTCGTGGCACTTCTGCCTGTTCCGTTGATATTAGCGCTGTTTACTGTCCAGTTTACCCAACGCAAAGTGACAACCGCACTATGCGTTTTGTTTATTTTACTTATTATTCCCGCCCTTATGAAAGGACGCGTGTGGTATTTGCGTCTTGGTGTATTGGCGTTGGTTGCTACATGGCAGTTGGCGGGACTGGTATGGATATACAGCGCGCATACGCAAACGGTTGCATTAGGCTATACGGTCGGTGCATCTGACCTTGCCCGTTCCTCCGCCGAAGCTCCCCGGGGCGCATTTCCGGATTTGGTGACCATTAAGCCCAATCCACACGATACGGTGGCAAATTATATTGTAGACAATGCAGCACGTCATGGATTCAAGCATATTATCCTGCCTGTTATCGGCACGAATTCGCGTACTGTTGATCCGTTATTAGTTTCTAACCTTGTCACCGCCAGGAACCCTGAAGTAGATGCCTTTTTCCCCCATTACCTTGCGGAGGTGTACACACAGCAGAGTATTCCCGAGTTCTTTAAATCTACCGGGGCTGACGCCTTGCTTATTGTTGCCGATGAACCGGCAATAGCACCCGCTCAGGACATTGCTCGGTTTAATGCGCTAAGGGATGCGACATGGATAGTAAATGATAAGCTCGCCTATGACCTGCTTGCACTGCAGGCGTCAGGAAAAATTGAAAAGACGGCGGGGATTAAAAAGATCGAATGCACGATTATTGCTTCCACCAGCATTCAGATGTGCATGTATGCTATTCCGCACAAGAATCTAACTATCGATAGCCGCAAAAACGATGACCCAGGCAATAATTAAAATTATAAGCCTGTTTTAAGAAGACGCCTTACTCGATGCAACGCTAATATGGTGCGACGGGGAAGGGCCCGCACAAACTTGCCGGTAGTAGGGGGCTTATGTTCAGTGGACATTGAACCGCGCAGCATTTCCTGCGCACCCAAAGCAAGGTGCAGAGCGCGAAGATAAAGTCTTACCTCGGCGGCCTGTACGTAATCGTCGAGATTGCCGGTGCTGCCGGCAGCAGATAATTCGGTGGGAAACCAGGGATAGCCACCATTCATGCCGGCATCAACGCATGTAGTATCGGTAACAAGCGCGGGGACGATGCTGATTTCGAGAATGGGGCGCGGGTTGCTCTGAGGGCTAATGGCGCGATGTTCAAGCGCACTGTTTTCAAATAATACCCATTCGCCCGGCGGCCCCTCTACATGAAACGTGCCGCCGCCTTTGACGAAGAGCTCTGTAGAGCCATCCTTTAACCCGGTGGGCCCCAGATAGATCATTATTTTCCGGATACCGACGGGCCAGCCGTCCAGATGCGTGTGATCCGGCCCCAGTTTGGTGCGTCCACGCAGTGAAAATAGATGGGTGGATACCACACGCCACGGATGCCCCATAATTTCTTCAAGCGCATTTTGTTCGCGCTTCAGCCATCCTTCAAGCACGCGCAGCAGTTGCGGGGTAGGTTTGCGACATTCATTGGCCAAATCGCGTTCATGGCTGATGTCCTGCGTCATATTGGGGTCAAAGAAATAACCGGGCCGGAAATCGTCACCCTCGAACGGATGAGGAGCAATAGCATGATAAATGCTGTGTAATTCTTTTTGCGTCGCGCTATCGAGACGGCCTTTCACATACCCTTTGCGCGCCAACTCGGTTTTGGTGGCTTTTGCGCCGTCCCGAGCGAATATGGCCGCGATAAAACTGTCCCACGCGGCATAAGAGATAGTGCGCCGCGCATTGAACCATGCCCAGTAAAAAGCATCGTCGATGTTGCGGCTGGGTTTATCCTGTGCGAGAAGTTCCGCGATAAGCGCAGCGTCTTTGCTTGTATAGGTACGATTGCCCACGAGGATAATCTGGCGCGCCACATTACGCGCATGTGCAAGCAGGCTATCGTTGGCAGGTAATGATAAAGCCTGCGTCATGAGAGTTTCTCAAGCCTATGATTAGGATAATATAGCATTTATAGTATTCCCCGGTCGATCGCACCCGATAATTTGAGGCTCAAACGCTTGACAGCCTTACAGACGAGTACTGCAGGCAGAAATAATAAAAAGCCCGCTCCATCACCCTCCATCGCCTGGTCAAAAAATATTTTGGCAAACTGCCATTTACCGGCGGTAAGCGCGCGATATAGCCCATACGCCAATTGCCGTTTACGCCATTGTTTCACGCAACGGCGATCGTGATCGCCGAGCCCACGCGTAAGCAGCATATTGGCAATACGCAGATGCTCTTCGGTAATGCCCAGAAAATTGTCGGGGTTATTGGAAAGCCCACCAGCATGGCTTTCAAAGCCATAGAGCGCCTTAGGAATAATTGCATTTTTACATCCTTGCAGTGCTAAACGCGCCATATATTCGCGATCATTGGTGTAATACCATAGACTCTTATCGGTGTTTATGGGGCCGAGTTGTGAAATCAATGTGCGTCGATAAAAACGCGACGACATAAAGGTGGGCGCATCACAGAGCACGCGATCAAGCGTAAGCGCAAGCTGGGATTCGGCAGCGTAATAGCCGGTAACTTTTTTGTGACCTGACTGATCCGTTATAAAAAATAACATACCAAAACTCACCACGTCGGCGTCTGGCTGTTCGCGTAACTTGTCGGCTACAGCCCAGAGCGTGCCAGGTTCATATTCATCGTCTGCATTGAGAATGCCTATATAGTCGCCAGTGGCCAGTGCAATGGCGCGATTATAGCCGTCGGGCGAGCCGCTATCTTTTTCGCTCTTTAATGTGGTTATGATAGAAGCATAATGTTTAAGCACTTCAAGCGTGGAGTCCTCAGAAAGCCCATCCCACACTACTACTTCGAGATTAGGATAACGCTGTGCTACCAGAGAATTCATCGCACGGGCGATGCTACGTTCGCCATTGCGTACTACCACTAGGACGCTTAGCCTGGGCAGTATGTCCTGTGCGCTATTCATGTTTCAGCACGCCCGCCATTTCACGGCAGTGAAGGCCTCATGATCCCGCCCGCCGAAGCCAAGGCGACGCTCTTCAAGAATTTCTACTTTACCTTCCCTGGCAAGGGCACGCAGGCGCGTGAGCCAACCCTGCAGATAATTGCGATGCCGGTGATATTTGATCGCGACATGATCAAACAGTTTAGTTTCATCATAAAGTTCAAGAATAGGCTCAAGATGAAGACAGAAACGCGGCTTGGCGGCAATGAGCTTGTCCATCAGCGGTTCCATATTGCCGCCCAATTGCTCAAGCGCATGCACGGTAAGAACGCAGGATTCATGATCAATAGTAAGCTCGTCCCAGCCTTCAAGCGTCAGCATGTTAAAATTCACGGGTTTTATGTCACGTTTGACATACTGGCCGATGATGCGGATGAGTTCCTGTGAAGGTTTTGCCCAGTCGGAGGCTACAAGTTTTGCCTGAGGGAAGAGTTCGGCAAGTATGAGCTGGCTGGTGCCCGTGCCGCAGCCAAGCTCGACGATTTTAGCAGCGCCTTTGAGGTAATGGGCGAAGAACAGGCGGCGCAACAACTGGTCGTAGGCATAATTGAAATGCGCATCGCCGCCATCAATGAAATCGCCGTCGAAACGCATGATGCGGTGATGATCAAAATATTGCGGGCGCAAAATAGAGGGATTGAAGCCCTCCGTCTTTACTTTGGTAAGAATTTCGCCCCAGCCGCGCTCCCATACGGTGTTGTCATTTTTACCGGCGACGCGCAGTTTGGCAGCATCAATAGAAGAAAGGATGCCAAGTATCACCTGATCGCGTTCCTCGCTATCAAGATGGCGATAACTCAGCTTAGGCCAGGGATGGTTTGCAAGCAGAGAAACGAGTTCAACTTCGTTAATGCCCAGCTTACCAGCCACGAAGGCCTTGGTGACAGCAATGGCGGTAGACTGCGTTTTAGCCTGCGCGTTTTTGGTGCTGCTTGTCATGAATGCCTGTGTCTATAAGAGTGATTTTTACCGGATAGCCTTGGATAAATGGCGTTTTTTCTTTCTTTTCATGCATGCTTTCGCTGGTCATCAGCAGTTTGCCGCTGCCCAGAGAGTTCCATTCGGCAAAAGATATGAAATAGGGTTTGCGGATTTCCTCTTCATCACTGTCAAACTCGGCTTTTTGTTTTGGAATAAAGCGGAAATCGAGGGAGATACGAAAGCCAGGCGCCTTTTTGGTGGTTTGGTGAATGAGGTAGGGGTCGACCAGAAACCAGCCGTTTTCATGAAAGCTGGTAAGCTTTGTCATACCTTCATCAATAACCGGCCTGCCTTCACTGTAGTCATTCAGTGGCCGAATGAATGACACGGGAAAGCGTTTCGGCTCAAAAAAATCAATTCCCGATTTTGCTGTATCGCCGAGTACCGAAAGGAACACAAGAATTCCTGCTCCCGGATCACCTGCCCAGATGTCACTATGCGGTTTCACGGATGATCGCGGACGGCTGTCAGCTACTGGATCAGGTGTGCCGCTTTGCAGTCTGATATTCACTGGATACTGAATGCGGGCTATTTCATTACCCAGCCCGAGCGCGGCAAAAGCGGTAACACTTTCTCGTTGCAAAATATTAAATGAAAGAATGTTCTCGCTCTTGGGCAGCACCAGGCCATTAGGGGTAATGTTGGGCAAGTTCAGTATGTCTGCTTCATAGGTTTTAAGCATGTCTTCTGCCAGCGCGAACGTCTTTTGCGGAAAGGCACTGGCCAGGCAGGACCACAGAAAGCCGTTAAGCGCTGCGCGCACGCGTGCACGCTGCCCTTCGGTTGCTGTTAATACCTTTACCAACCCGAAATCCTGAATAACAGACGCTGCCTTTGATATGCTATCCAAGCGCTTCTTGCGGTTATCGAGTGTGACTATGTCTGTCATGGGCAACTCCTTAATCTATCTATCTTAAGGCATATTTTGTAATTCATGCGGCACCTGCCTGTTCGCGTGTTTGGGGGATTTCGTTGACTGCAGGCTTAGCGGATTTTGCAATCAAAGAGGCAAGGAGTTTTAAATGTTCCTGTGTTTCTGTTCCCACCATGGTTAGAAAAGCGCGGTCAGAAGCAGACAGTTTATTTGCATCCCTCTTCACTTGATAGGGTAGGTATATATCGTATTCACTGCGTTGCATGCTTGCAATGGCATGAATGCGGTCAAGTCCTTCTGCTTTTACCAGGTTTGACAAAACATCCGCATAACAATCAGTAATCCAGGCATTTGCTACAGGTGACCAATTTTTGCGTTGTTCTAAAGGCAGCGTCTGCAATGCCTGCTCGGCCAAGTCGATTACGCCTTTGGATATGGCTGGCACAAAAGAATAAGGATGATGTGATTGAATAATAAAAAGCAGGCGGAGATATTCTTTACTTTCGTCGCCGATATAGCAGCCGCGATCGTTTAGATGGGTATGGATGAAATAAAGATTGTCTGGATACAGTGCATCTATCGCCAGCAATTCTGTGTCAAAGCCTTTAAGCACGACCACAACGTCATCGGAACAGTCGCACATCATACGGCTGTTCTTGCTCATGAATGGAATTAGGAACTTGTCGTATAGATGCAATCCTTCATAACCGTAGCGCACGGGAGCCACAAAAATACGCAGACGCAATTTTATACCGTAACGCTGCTGGAGTGATAGATAGTAATCAATATCGTCATCGCTATCGATCCCCAACAGCACTTCTAATTGACGTATATCAGCTGCATGTGCCAGCACCGAATCAAGAAAACGTATAAGCCTATGGTCAGGATTGCCTAAACTTCTAACCGAAGCGATAAATGAAATGCGCACCGGCTCTTCGGCAAAAGATGTGGATTGCAATGCCTGGATAATTTCCGGCTTTTCTTTTAGATGTGGGCCATAGCATCTGGCAATTTTGCCCTTTACCAGCGCTTCATGCAGCTCAGCAGTTACCATATGTACAGAAGAACGCAGGAGGTTTCTTACCGCCCGCAACGCCCGCCCATAGAGAAATAACTGGCTTTTAATGACCTTCATCTACCCTTTGCTCCGCTACAGCGCTGTTTGTAGGGGGTGCAGGGGTAAGAATCAATAGTTAAGTGGCTAGGAATGTCTGCGTTAACCAGCAGATTTTTCGTATAAAACAGAAGGTGTGGTACCAAATCCGCTTTGGGAAGTATCCCGCCCGCGCAGAGCTGCTGGCAGAACCTGAAAATCTTCAAAAGAAATCGGATAATCCTGTCGCATCAGTGTGGTGCCTGTTAGGAGGTTGAGGGCACCATCCATGGTCTGCATCATGCGCATTTCAAAAGGAGGATAATACATGCTGTCTATATCATTTTGCCTGACGGTGAGCATCGAAAACAGATCATCGCGCACGAAGATGGCATTCCAGTCCGTGGCGGCGGCAAGGCCATAGCCCTTACTTTTACCCAGCGCGATAAGCGCGCGCAGCGATGCACCAAACGGTGAGGCAGCATTATAACCCTGCACATAAGCAATATCATTGGCGATGCTAGGATTGAAATCTATGGCGACCACAGCGGGTGAATAACGCTTAAGCGCGCTCCAGAGATGATAATCATTGCCTTCCACATCGATGGAAAGAAAGGCAATATCCTTGGGTGCGCCATGTGCCGAAAGCAGGGCGTCTAGGCGGTGTCTTCCCGAGCGCCGTACTTCACGGCGCAGGCAGGAGACGTTGGGGTTACCGGCATATTGCCGCAGAAGCTTGGCATATACATCAGGATCTTTTTCAATAGCGATACCGCTCCAGCCGCGCTCGGCAAAGAGATTATAGGTCTGGCTTAGCCATTTGCCATCATTTGCGCCCACATCCACCGCGAAGCCGATTCGTATGCCCAGTTGATCGAAGATATCTTCAAGAATGCCGTCTTCACCGCATTCTGAAGTCACATTACGGCGATGCTTGAGCAATTGATTAGCCGGCAGGCGTGCAGCATCAAGCTTTCCGGCCTGTAGGGCGAGGGTTTTGCAATGGTAGGTATGGCGTGGCCTGAACACGCGCAATCCATCCGGCAGCACTTGAATATCACGCTGGGTGATGAGGAGCCTGTCGATCTTCCCCTGAGCATCGAGTTGAAACTTCCAGTGGTGCTTCCACCAATAGGCGTTTTCATCGCCGCAGAGCCGTAATGTGCCGTCATACCCCTGAAACAGGCGCATTTCCTGATGTGAATAATACATACGTTCAGGACGATTATCTTTTATATTGAATTTGGCATAATGGTCTTTGCGTACAAAGAAAGCATTCCATGCCTGCGCGCAGACAAGTTCATAGCCTTTACTTTTGGCAAGATCATAAAGAGCCCCCAGAGTCGCCCCTCCGAGGCGTAAAAAATCTTTGGGCTGCGTGTAACGAATGGAAGGGTTGAGCAGCCATTGAAATTCAATGGAAAGCACATGGGGCTGATAATCTTTTAATGCCTCCCAGACATAATAGTCAGCGCTATCGATATCGACGACCAAAAGTGCAAAGTCTCTGGGCAGGGGCGTTTCCGCAAAGATTGCGTCCAGGCTGTCCTTGCCTTCCCAATGCACAAAACGATTAAAACAGTAAACGTCTGAGCGATGCTTGTAGTTATGCTTAAGATCATTGAACCAGTTGGGTTCGGGTTCAATAAGCACGCCGCTCCAGCCACATTCGTTGATAAGCTGCCAGGTATTGGAATCGCGCTTGCCATCACAAGCACCAAACTCCACACACCACGCCGGACCAGTAATGCCAACGGTTTTGAGTATTTCGGCAATAATGCCATCTTCGCCGTTTTGTGAAGCACTATTGCGTGCTACTCGCGTAAGCCAATTATTTTCGGCAATGGAGCGCAGCGTCTCCTCAGGAATTTCCACGCGCAGCAGGTGATCTTTGTTGTTACGCAGGAATTCTTTGTTTTGCTGGCGGAAATTACGCTTAATAAGCCAAGGCTCAAGCGGCGCGCGCAGCTTGCGTTTGAGTTCAGGGGATAAATGCTTTTTGAGTGCCGATATCATGGTTAAACAGCTACCAAGCAGGGGAGAGTGAGGCAAGGGCTATCTTAAGCGGTCACGAAGCGATCTGAGTATGTGTGGGGAAACGTTGATGTCGCCAGCGATCGACAGGCCGTTCTATCAGCAGATAGGCCACGATGGATGCCAGAAGTACACCGCTGATATAAATCGCACCTCCATATTTTATGTCGAGTGGCTCAAACTGGTGTCTGAGGAACATGAATACTGTCATGTGGGAGATGTAGATAGGGTAACTCAGGTCTCCCAAACGCCGGTCAAAAAGGTTGTAACGGCACGCGCCGAACAGAAATGGTACGCCTGCTGCGGTAGCACAGGTGGCGATGACATAAATAGTGCTTTGCTCAAGAGAGGAAGTGAGCGAGGCCAATATAACGATCAGAAAAATACAGGCGGCGGCTTGATAAGCGTGATGCTTGTGCCATCCGCGCTGTTGCATCGCACTGTATGCCCGATAACCCAGCGCACCGGCAATAAAGAAGCCAAGCTCGATGGGAAAAAAATTGCTGAACCATGGACTTGCGAATAATCCCGCCTCTATCAAATACGCTTTTGTCAGGATAAAAATACACAGAAGTAATGAGAGCGTCCGCGTGCTAAGGCTCAGTAGCAGGGGTGCAATGAGATAAAACATCAGCTCGATAGCCAGTGTCCAGGACTGCCCGAAAATCGTCAGATGCTGGCCAAGTACATACCCCTCTTTGAGCTGGGCGGAGTAGAGGATGGGAGCGATATCGCCGCTCTGCTGGTTATATTGTGTCAGACGCAAGACATCCTGGCCAAAGAGAAAAAGATTGTTGAAGGCATAGATCAAAGTGAGTTTAAATTGCCCTGCGTGCAGCAATGCAAAGAGCGATTTAAGAAACGGCGAGCGAATGACGAAGAAAAGCCAATATAGCGGGTAAATGCGAAACGCGCGGCTAAGATAGAAATTGCGGACTTTTAGATCTGGTTGACTGAGTAGAAGCTGAATGTAAAAGCCGGAGATAATGTAGAAGCAACAGACTGCGATGCCGCCGGTGGCGAAGAAGAACGGTCTGCCTAAATGCCCCAAAAGCACAATCGCAGCTAAGCTAAGGCGCAGAAATCCCATGGTTTAGAGCGCCACTTCTGCGCGTTGGGCGTGACGGCCGGGGCGGAATGGCTCGCCCGCACGAATATAAGTGTTAAGCAGCACATAGCGGAATTCGCTGGTGGTGTTGGCACCCGATGAATGCACAAGATGGCCGTGAATGAAGAGTGCGGCGCCCTTGGGAACAGACGGATAGATGGGTTTATATTTTTCCGGAATGATGGTTTCTTCGTTATTGGCGTTGGGGTCCTGACCGGCATCGGGTGGCAGACTAAGCTTGCGTGTGGCAAGCTGACCTTCTTTGTGCGTACCGGGATAGACGATAAGCCCGCCTTTTTCCTTATAGGTGTCGGTTAATGCAATCCAGGCAGAGGCGAAAACACCATAAGGTGCCTCGACGTAGAAATTATCCTGATGCATTGAGAAGCCGCGTGTCCCAGGCTTGCAGAAGAAAAACTCGGTCTGCAATCCCGCGGGTGTGCCGCCGACGAGCATTTCAATAATGTTTTTTATTTTAGGAATTTTCAGGGCTTGCAAAAATCGCGGATCAGAACGGTGCGGCATCATTTGCGGACGGAAGGTGCCGTTCTTTGCGTTTTCGAGATCTTTGCCTGCGGCAATGAGCGCGTCGCATTCCTGCGCAGTAAGTGCATTATATTCGATGTGAAAGCCATTCTCCTGATAGTGCTCCAGGGCAGTCTTGCGATCGCTGAGAATCGAAGCCTGTGCAGACATTAGAAAGGCCCTTTGAATTCATCTACTTCCTTGATTTCGTGGTCAGAAGGAAGATCGATTTTGCCTTTAGGATCGATGAGGCGGAAGGCTTTTTCAGCAATGGTCTTGCCGTTTGGATAGAAAAGATTTTCCAGCGGCTTGGTGGTAGGGCAGGGTGTGTCGGCAAAACCCATGCGCGCCATGGCGATATGCTTGCCGCCAATGCCCTGCGGAAGTGCTTCCATGACCTGCGTAAGAATCTCCGCACTTGCGCCGCAGGTAAGCCAGCCGTTATCCACGACGAGCAACCTGCCGGTCTTTTTTACTGAAGCGACGATGGCATCCATATCCAGAGGCTGCAATGAGATGGGATCGATAATCTCGGCGTCAATTCCGGCTTTCTCCAGATAATGACTGGCGCGTAGCGACTCAATGACCATGTGCGAGATGCCGATGATGGTAATATCCTTGCCTTCTCGCATGATACGCGCTTTGCCAAGTGGCGTGACGTAAGGTTCGCTTGCCACATACGACTGCATATTGCACAGCAGGCGATGCTCCATATAGATCACCGGATTGTCATCGCGAATGGCGGCAATCATCAGGCCTTTGGCATCGTGCGCATTAGAAGGCGCAACCACCTTAAGGCCCGGCACATGCATGAACATGGAATGCAGCGCCTGGCTATGCTGCGCGCCTTGCCCCCAGCTGCGGCCTACCATGGTTCGCACGACGAGCGGCACCTTGACCTGTTTGCCGTACATGTAATGTGCCTTGGAGGCAATATTGACGAGCTGGTTCATTGCCAGCATCATGAAGTCCATGCGGATATGCACATGCACGGGACGATATCCCGCCATGGCGGCACCGATAGCCATTCCGGTCATCGCATCTTCAGAAAGCGGTGTGCCAAAACAACGGTCAGGGCCAAATTTTTCCACCAGTCCGGCAGTGGATCCCTGAATGGCTTTGTGATCGTCTACATCAAGCCCAAAGACGAACACTTTTTCATCGCGCTGCATTTCCTGTGCGCAGGCTTCGGAGATAGCATCGACGTAGCGAATGAGGCGTTTGCTGTCACTATGTTCATCTGTCATGGGTTTGACTGCAAGATTATGCGGCATATACGTTTGCCAGTAACTGATTGGAATCCGGATAGGGAGATTGTTCAGCAAATGCGATGGCTTCCCTGAGTTCGGCCTCCACCTGCTGCTGGATTTTCGTGGCTTCTGCGCCGAGTGTCTTTGCAAGCAGCGCTATCTGATCATTGGCCTTCCAGCGCGCATAATCTGCTGCACTGCGGTAGGGGCCGTGATCATGATCGTCTGTGGGGCCGACATGTTCCATCCAGCGATAGGTGGTGCATTCAAGGAACTGCGGGCCTTTGCCGGCACGGATAGCGGCAAGCGCTTTGCCGGTGGCTTCCCGTATGGCAAAAACATCGCCGTCGCCTACGAATTGCGTAGGAATGCCGTAAGTCTCGATGCGCGCGCGCAGGTTCCAGTTAGGCTGGCGGCGGCTGATGGGGGTATGAATGGCAAAACCGTTATTTTCGACGACAAACAGCATCGGCAATTTTTTGAGTGCGGCGTAATTGAGGGTTTCGCTGTATCCGCCTTCTTCGACGGCGCCGTCACCGCAGACGGCCACGACTGCGCGTTGCTTGCCGGTTTTTTTGGCGTCCCACTGCATGGCCTGCGCGTAGCCTGCTGCGACGGGAACAGTAGTGCCCACCACGGCGGAAGCACCCATGATGCCGTGGGACATATCTACCAGATGCATCGAGCCGGCTTTGCCGCCCGCGCACCCTCCGGATTTGCCGTAAAGCTCGGCCATCATCTGTTTCAGGTCGCCGCCTTTAGCAATGTAGGTGGCATGGCAACGATACGTATTCGACACGATATCATCCGCGTTAAGCGAATCACAAATACCGGTCGCTACCGATTCCTGGCCGATGGAAAGATGTACCGGGCTTTTAATCGCATCGCTTGAGTAGACTTCGCAGATATACTCTTCCACGCGGCGGATAAGCAGCATGGAATGATAGAGGCGGGCGGTCGTTTTACTGTCGGCAACAGGCACTGAATCCTCATATAAAGAAAGCGACTATAATGAGGGAAACGGCCGAGATCAACGCAAAATACGGCCTAAAAAGACTCGTCGTAAATTTCGGTGAGCGCACCCATGGTGATGGGTAAAGTGATGGCCATGGGCAGTATTGCCAAAAGCCCTCCCAGGAAGTTGATGACGAACAGGGCGAAAATGACACCCAGCGTTTCCAGGCCTCCCTTGAGCACGGTTTTGCGGCTCATTTCCATGGCATCCCAGAAATCATAGCCTTGGTCGATAATCACCAGCGGGGTGAAGGAATAGAGCGCAAGAATAAACAGGCCGGGAATGGCAACGATAAACAAGCCTACCAGCGAAAACATCCAGGTGCTGGAAATAACAAGCAGCACCAATCCCGCAATGGCCGGGCATGAGACCAGAGTGGAAGATGTCAGCAGCGGCCTACTGACGGGGCCGATTTTAGAGAATATATATCCAATATCCACCGGTTGCCCGCGTACCATGCGCAGTAGTGCGAGCAGATAAAACGACAGGAGAAAATTGGAAAATATAAACACAATCAGGTAGGCGGTGATATGCATGTATGGCGGCAATCCCATGTGCACCATGCTGGCCATGACGATGATGGTAAGTATATACACCGCTGCAAGTACGGTAGAGATGTGGTTGCGCTGCAGAAAACGCCAGCCGCTTTGCAGGGTGGGGATTAAGTGGCGCTGACGGTGCTTGGTTGCATCAGCGGATTCTGTGGATTCGTCCTTCTTTTCATTGAAAAAATCCTTCAGGCCCGGCCATTCTGCGGCAGGTTTTGCGGGATCTTCGCCCAGTTGCACCATCGTGGCAGAAGTAAGCGAACCGTTGCGCATTTTGCGCACCAGCATGACGAGATCGTAGGGTCCCTTACGCTGTTTGCCGGAGAGAATGTAATAGTCTTGAGTCATGGGTTAATTCTTTTGCTTTTAGGATGCTTATCGCGGCGCATCATACTCAAGTTTTTCGTGCCGATCCAGTCTTTTGCTTTGGCCGGAAGCGCTCCTCTATAAAGGCAAAGAGTGCGCGTACGGCCATCGCTTCGGCACCGATGGGGCGGCCTGGGCGTTTGCTCAGGTTCCATGCCATCATATCGACATGTATCCAGGCGGATGTTTTCTGCACAAATTCTTTGAGGTAAAGCGCGGCAGTGATGGCGCCGGCATAGGGGCCATCCGGCGCGCTGTTGATATCCGCTGAGGCACTGTTCAGCATGGAGCGGTATTCTTGCCATAATGGCAGACGCCACAGCGGGTCTTTTTGCTGTTGGCTATGGGCAAGAAGTTTGCTGGCGATGGCATCATCCGGTGTAAAAAATGCGGGAATGTCGGTACCCAGCGCCGTGCGAGCCGCTCCGGTGAGTGTGGCGAAGTCCACCAGAAGATCGGGATTTTCCGTGTCGGCTTCATAAAGCGCGTCGCACAGGATGATGCGCCCTTCCGCATCGGTATTGCCGATCTCGACAGAGAGTCCTTTGCGGGTCTTGATGATATCCATCGGCCGGTAAGCATTGCCTGATATGCTGTTTTCCACTGCCGGGATCAGCACGCGCAGCCGTACCGGAAGTTTACGCTCCATGATCATGTGGGCCAGCGCAAGAATGCAGGCCGCGCCCCCCATGTCCTTTTTCATCAGTTTCATGCCCGAAGAAGGCTTGATATCCAAACCGCCGGAATCAAAACACACACCTTTGCCAACCAGCGTCACCTTTGGATGCTGAGAACTGCCCCAGCGTATGTCGACAAGGCGGGGCGCGCGCGTGCTGGCTTTGCCAACTTCATAGATCGCCGGATAATTCTGTTTGAGCAATGCTTCGCCAACAATTTCACGATATTCGGCGCCGTAAGTCATCGCGACACCCTTGCAGGCGCGTGCAAGTTCGGCTGGGCCCATATCGTTAGCAGGCGTGTTGATCAGATCACGCGTTTCGCAAATCGCTTCTGCCATGCGCTGAACAAAAACACTGTCGCAGCCTGAAGGTGCGGCTAATGTCGCAAAGGCCTTACTTTTCTTTTTATAACGATCGAAGTGATAGGAACCGAGCAGCCAGCCCAGCATCAGCGCTTCACTCGTCTTCGCGTCAAACTGTGCTTCCAGGCGGTAATGACCGGCAGGCAGAACGGCGGGTAAATCGGCAATCGACCAGATATCAAGCGTATCGTTTACGCCCGCAAGTATGCGCATAAGCTCACCGGTTTTTGCGGCGATAAGGCAATGGCTGCCAGCAGCAGCGCTGAACCCGGTGGTGCGCGCCCAGCTTTGAGTGATGCTGTCCTGTTTTTTGATCCACACTTCCCATTCACTGCTGCGAATAAGGCTGATGGCAATCGCTGCCGATGGTTTTCTGGAAGAAATCTTAGCCATATATTTTCCTATTTTTGAATAAGACGGGCAACGGCCTGCGCTGCGGCAGTGTCGGGATGGGTTTGGGTGGCCCCACGCAGCATGGCGATAGCGGCTTTGTATTCATCACGCTGTTGCTGCGTGGCTTGTGGCGATGCCAGTGCCTGTAGCGTTTGGGTAATAGTAGATACGTTGCAACGTTCCTGCAAGAGTTCAGGAATGATCTCCTTTTTTGCAGCAAGATTCACGAGGCTGACATACGGCACCAATACCATACGGCGGAGCAGCCACGCGGAAAAGGCGCTGACCCTGTGTGCTACCACCGTAGGCACTCCGGCGGCCGCGA
Organism: Alphaproteobacteria bacterium; assembly: GCA_013289445.1. Next base: position 3,480 of record JABCZZ010000001.1, on the reverse strand, counting down.
GTTCGAGTGTCACCGTGCCGGATTTGCTAAGCGCAAGCGCGGCGCTGGCAAACGCATCCTGTTTTTCATGAATATCCACAACAAGTGTGCCCGGTGGGACCATATTGCGTATGGTGGTCTGCACTTGCGGTCCAGCGAGCACCATCACTTTATACTCTGGCATGGCCTTTGCTGCTTCAAGGAATACCGGTAACTGGTGCTTTATTTCTCCAGGGCGGCTGCCGGGCAAGAGCAGCAAAAGTTTGGTGTCCTGAGCAATCTGGTGCTTGGCATAAAAACCTATCTTATTGCCGTTATGTTCCTGCCAAAGCACGGGATGGCCGATATAGGTAGTGGGCAGGCCTTCTTTTTCAAAATAAGGCGGCTCCCATGGCAGCAGCGCCAGCAATGCATTGAATAATTCGGCAGTCTTGCGCGCGCGCTGCGGCTTATAGGCCCAGACGCTGGGCGCGACATAATGAATGCGTGTGATATGCGACGTAACGGCATTATTTTTTAACGCGCGGGCGAGGCGAAAATTGAAGCCGGGCGAGTCGATGGTTACAACAACGTCTGGTTGTTGATTATGAATATCGATGGCGGTTTCACGCAGTCTTGCCAGCACGCGCGGAATATGGGGCAATACCTCAGCAAAGCCCATGATGGAAAGCTCGCCGTAGGGAAAAAGGCTTCGCAGCCCTTCGCGCTGCATTGCGTCTCCGCCCACACCGCAAATGCGGATAGTGGGAAATATTTTTTTGATTTCGCGCATCAGGCCACCGCCCAAAGCATCCGCGGATGCTTCGCCGGCAACAATATAAAGGAGTGGCGCTTTCATTCCTGCAGTGAAAAGCCGATGACGAAAAGTCCGAGCTGGTCAGCCATGCGTGTGACCTCGCGACGGTTCACTATCAGTGAATGGCGCGCTTCCACCGCAATACCGGCAAATCCTGCCCGGTGCACAAGTTCGAGTGTCTGCGTGCCGATGGTGGGCAGGTCGACGCGATCTTCCTGTATGGGTTTGCGCGCTTTCACCAGCACTCCACCTTTGCCTTCACCCCGCAGCGCCGCACAACGCTCGATGAGCGCGTCAGTGCCTTCGGCGGCTTCAATGCCCAGCACAAGGCCATTTTTGACGATGACGCCCTGACCGATGTCGAAAGTACCGATGGCGCGAATGATGCGTGCGCCCATCTCAATATCTTTTTGTGCCTGCTTATCAGGAATGTTCTGGCCAAGAGGTCCCGCATCGGCAACAAAATCCTGCAAGAGCTGATCGATGCCGACCACACGGAATCCTTCTTCTTCAAGAAAAGCGATGATGGTTTTAAAAATAGCCGCATCACCGCCCAGCAGTGAAAGGCCCAGGCGAGAAAGTAGCCTGGCGCCGGTCATGTCCGGCCGGATGCTTGCCATAGAGGGACGGTTGATTTTTCCGGCGAGCACGAGTTCTTCCACGCCCGCACGTTTTAAGTGATCAAACGCAAGCCCAATAGCGCCCAGGCGAATCCAGGCATGAGGCACGTTTTCAACCGTTTCTGGCGCGGTTTCATTTTCAATCGCCACGATAAAAACGCTGCGTCCGGCTTTCAGGCAGCTGGCGGTGAGCTGGCGTGGCAAATGTCCGCTGCCGGCGATGATGCCAAGAGGTGTAGCCGGATTTTCTGCGGCGGCGGCCATGGCGTTCATGATTCGGCAAGTGCCAATGCGCTGCCCCGTACACGCGGGATGCAGATAGATCGGTTACCCTTGTCCTCCATGAACTCAATGATTTCCTGCACCGGGGAGAATTTCTGGAAAGCTTCCTGCACTTTTCCGGTGCGCTCGAACAAGGTGCCGTTTTCTGCTTCAAAGAGCATTTTATAGGCGTTCCTGAGCGCGTGAATGGTTTCGCGATCAAAGCCGCGGCGCTTGAGCCCGACCAGATTAAGACCTGCAAGTGAAGCGCGCTCGCCCAGTACCGAGCCATAAGGGATTACGTCGTGCTCGACACCCGACATGCCGCCGATGATGGCATGCTTGCCGATGCGAACGAACTGGTGAATGGCGGCAAGGCCGCCGATGATGGCGAAATCGTCGATAGAAACATGGCCGCCGAGGGTGGCATTATTGGCCATGATGATGTGATTGCCCAGTTTGCAGTCATGGGCAACGTGAGCGCCTACCATGAACAGGCAATTATCCCCGATGCTGGTCAGCATCCCACCGCCTTCGGTGCCAGGATTCATAGTTACATGTTCGCGGATAACATTGTTTTTTCCAATGCTAAGCTTTGACTTCTCACCTTTAAATTTAAGATCCTGCGGTGCATGCCCGAGACTTGCAAAGGGGAATATTTTGGTATTTTCACCTATGATGGTATTGCCGCCAATGGCAACATGCGACACCAGCTTTACGCCCGCTGCGAGTGTGACTTCGCTGCCTACGACGCAGAACGGCCCAACCTCGACATTATCGGCAATGCTTGCGCCCTTTTCGATAACTGCGCTGGAATGTATGCTGGCTTTGCTCATTCTAGTCCACAATCATAGCGCAAATTTGTGCTTCTGCGGTTTTGCCGCCAGCCGTATGCGCCTCGCACAGGAATTTCCAGACGTTGCCGCGGCTTTTCATTTTTTGCACATGAATCTCAAGCGTGTCGCCCGGCACCACCGGCTTTCTGAATTTAGCTTCTTCGATCGACATAAAATATACCAGCTTACCTTCTGCATTGCCGCCCAGCGTATGGACGACGAGCAGGGCGGACGTCTGCGCCATGGCTTCGATGATTAGTACACCCGGCATAATAGGTTTTTGCGGGAAATGGCCGACGAAATGCGGCTCATTGATGGTGACATTCTTAATGCCCACCGCCGATTCAGGAGGCACCACATTGATAACACGATCGACCAGCAGGAAAGGGTAGCGATGCGGAATCATCTGCATGATGCGATCGATTTCAAGCGTTAGGCCTTTATGGTGTCCTGCGCCGTATTTTATTTTATCCATTACTTCCTCATTCATCTCCTGCCTCCTTTTTCTTTATCAGCCTGGCGATGGCAATTGTCTGGCGATGCCAGTCTTTCACGGGAACCGCTGGAGAGCCACCGTAGGATTCTCCCGGCGGAATATCACTCATCACCCCGCTTTGTGCGGCAAGGCGTACTCCATGGCCGATTTTAAGATGCCCCGCGATGCCGGCCTGTCCACCCAGCATGACCCCGTCACCGATTCTGGAACTGCCAGCGATACCCGTCTGGGCCACAATAATCGACTGCTTGCCAATATGCACGTTATGGCCAATTTGCACAAGATTATCAATCTTGCAGCCATGACTTACTACCGTGTCGGGGCCGGTTCCGCGGTCGATGCAGGTGCCGGAGCCTATTTCCACATCGTCCTCGATGAGCACACGGCCCAGTTGGGGCACTTTGACGTGTTTTTCCCGCCCGAGCGCAAAGCCAAACCCGTCTTGTCCGATATGTACGCCGCGGTGAATAATCACGTGTGAGCCGATGACAC